>NCEM01000042.1 GCA_002280725.1 Alphaproteobacteria bacterium 32-64-14 | reverse complement strand
CCTAGCGGCGTGACGGCTTGCCGCGCCGAAGCGCAGCGAAGGCGGGAGGGGGCTGGCCGCAACGCGGCCGGAGCACGAGCACCACCCATCTTCGATGTCTGCTTGCAACCGCAAACCGCCTCAGAAGCCCAGCTTCTGAGGTCGCGACCCGTTCAGCCTCCCGGAATCGCTTGCGGCCCTGAACACCATCGCTAACGTCCGCTCCACACGACGAGGGGAATTCAATGCGTATCCTGCTGGCGACGATATCCGCCCTGACTGTCTCCGCCCTGGCGCTTGCCGCCTGCAACAACACGCCCGCCAATCCGCCGGACGCAATCTACCACAACGCCACGATCTACACCGGCGTCGATGGCCAGCTGCCCGCCACCGCCGTCAGCGTGAAGGATGGCCGCATCGTCGAAGTCGGCGCCGCAGAGGAGCTGCTGAAGTCCGCCGGCGCCACCACCGAGACAATCGATCTCGGCGGCGCCTTCCTCTATCCCGGCTTCACCGACGCCCACGCCCACCTCTATGGCATCGGCGAGCGCGAACAGACGCTCGATCTCGACGAGGTCAAATCCATTGCCGAACTCGTCGGCATCATCGGCGAAGCCGCAAAGGCTCTTCCGCCCGGCCAGCCGCTGGTCGGCCGCGGCTGGATCGAAACGCACTGGCCCGAGAAACGCTTCCCCACGCGCCAGGATATCGACGCCGTCGCAGGCGATCGCCCGGTCGTGCTGGTCCGCGCCGATGGCCACGCGATGGTCGTCAACACGGCCGCGCTCAGGGCGGTTGGCCTCGATGGCAAACCTGCCTCGCAACCCTCCGGCGGCCGCATAGAAGTCGATGCTCAGGGTCTTCCCACCGGCATGCTGATCGACAATGCGATGGCCGCCATCGGCGCGCTCGAGGCAACGCCCGCCGAAGCCCAGATCCGCGAGACGTACGCGAAAGGCATCGCCCGCGAAGTCAGCCTCGGCTGGACAGGCCTCCACAACATGTCCGTCGTCGGCGCCCACATCGCGACACTGAATGCGATGGACGCGGCTGGCGAGATGAAGCTGCGCCTCTACAACGCCGTCGATGGCGGCGATTTCGATCTGATGACCGAAGGCGGCCTCTGGGGCGCAAGCCGCGATGGCCTCGTCACCACGAAGGCGATCAAGCTCTACATGGATGGCGCCCTGGGCTCGCGCGGCGCGCTCCTGTCCGCGCCCTATTCAGACCAGCCGGAAACGACCGGCCTGCTGCGCTCGAATGAAACCGAAACGCTGGCGCTGCTGAAGAAGGCTTACGACGCCAACATCCAGGTCTGCTTCCACGCCATCGGCGACGAAGGCAACAAGCTGGTGCTCGACTGGATGGGCAAGACCTTCGCGGATGGGGCCGCTGCCGATGCAATGGCGTCCGGCGCCGACCGGCGCTGGCGGATCGAGCATTCGCAGATTCTTCACATCGAAGACATTCCGCGCTTCAAGACGCTGGGAATCATTCCCTCGATGCAGCCCAGCCACGCCATCGGCGATCTCTATTTCGCGCCCGCGCGCCTCGGGCCCGATCGTCTCGCCGGCGCCTACGCCTGGCGCGCGCTGATCGATGCAGGCTCCATCATCGCCGGCGGATCGGATGCGCCGGTCGAGCAGGGCGATCCGCGCATCGAGTTCTATGCCGCGGTTGCGCGCAAGGATCTGAAAGGCGCCTCCGGCGCCGACTGGCATCCCGAGCAGGCCGTCAGCCGCGAGGAAGCGCTGAAGATGTTTACGCTGTGGCCCGCCATCGCCTCATTCCGGGAAAGCGATCTCGGCACGATCGAAGCCGGCAAGCTCGCCGACTTCACCGGCTTCTCGGGCGACATCATGAAGGTGCCCGAGGCGGAGATCCTCACCGTCACGCCTGCAATCACCGTCGTGAATGGAAAGGTTGTCTATCGCGCGCAGTAGAAAACCAACTGCGGGCTCTCCGGTCCGGGGAGAGCCCGCAGCGCCAGCCTGCAGGCATCGGGCGAAACCTGCGGCCGTCAGGTTGAATGCCGAGGACCGGACGCCATCCCGGCGCTGCCGTCACGCCGTAGACCCGTGGGAACCGGAGCCATGCGCGAGCAGGGTGGGATGGGCCAAGGCCATGCCGGATACGGGGGAGCCGGCAACGGCATTCGTCCCATTCTGAATGTCGGTGGCTGTGCTCAATCTCCGCCGGAATACCAGTATAGTGCTAGTAGCAACATACGGGCCAGACGCCACGCCGGTCGCCTGCTCCAGCGGACATGAGAGATCGGAAACCTACGCCCGCGCCAGCGGGTGCGCCGCTTCCAGCAGGTCGCGCAGCTCGTCGGTGACGACATGCGTATAGATCTGCGTGGTCGAGATATCGGCGTGGCCCAGCAACAGCTGAACCGCCCGCAGATCAGCCCCGCCCGACAAGAGGTGCGTCGCGAAAGCGTGGCGCAGCGCGTGCGGCGATACCCGCTCGGCCGCGATGCCCGCCTTCACGGCGAGGTCCTCAAGAATCTGCCCCAGCCTGCGCCGCGTAATGCGCCCACCCGCGCCGCGAGAAGGAAACACAAATCGCATCGCCGCTGTCCGCACGGCAGACTTCGGCAGGAACTCCTCGCGCACGGCCATGTAGTTCTTGAGCGCCGCCAGCGCCGGCTTGCCCAGCGGCGTAATCCGCTCCTTGTCGCCCTTGCCGCGCACGATCAGCACGGTCGCGCCCGGCGCCGGCAAGGCCGACAGTGGCAAGTCACAGCACTCAGACGCACGCAGCCCGGCGCCATACAGAAGCTCGACAAGGCAAATGGTGCGAAGGTCGCTCGGCTCTGTTCCCTGCGCCGCTTCGATCAGGCGTGACATCTCCTCGCGCGACAGAACATCCGGCGGATCGCGGCGGAAGGTCGGGCCATCGAGGCGCGAGGTCGGATTGTCCTGCCGCTCATTGTCGCCAAGCTGGAAGCGGAAGAACCGGCGCAACGCCGACAGCCGCCGCGAGACCGTCGCAGCCGACATGCCCCGCTCATGCAGGTCGCGCACGAAAGCAGACAGATCGCGCTCGCCCGCATCCACCAGCGACGTCCTGTTGGCGCGCAGGAAGCTGGAAGCGTCCTCCAGATCGCGGCGGTAAGCGTCGATCGTGTTGTCCGCCGCGCCGCGTTCGGCGCGCAGGGTGTCGAGGAATGTTTCGATGCGGCGTGTGTCGAGCATCGGACGACAGTGCCGCGCAGAGATTTATGGGAAGTTGATAGCCACGCTCCGCGTGGCAAGGGAGTAGGGAGTGGTGAGTAGGGCGTGGTGGTCCCGTTGCAGCAAAAGCGTGGCTAACTATTCCCTACTCACCACTCCCTATTCCCCGCCGCGAATCGGCTAAAGCGCTTTCCACGCCTGCATCGCCTCCAGCACGATCGCGTCGGCGTCCTTGCCCATGCCGATCACGTGCAGCTGCGCAACGATATCCGACAGGCCCGCGAACGAAATGGCGGAGACGTCCCCGCCAAGCTGGCCGATCGCGGCCAGCGCCGCCTCGCCATCGGCATCCTGCCGCGCTGCCGCCGTCACGCGGGCAATCGCGGCGTCAGACACACCGCGCCCCGCCGTGCGCAGCGTCGCCAGCACTGTCCGCTGTTCGGGAGAAAGGTCGCGCCCAAGGCCGACATGCAGGAACAAGAGCCGCGTGTTCTCGATCCGCCGGATCGCCAGCTGCTGCTCGCCGGCAGAGGCTGCGGCCCCAGCCGCCGCGATCATCCGGTCGAGCAGAAGATCAGGCTTGTCCGTCTTGATGCCAGCAAGGCCGAGCATCAGGTCGAGCCGCGCGATGGCCCACTCGTCCTGCTTCTCCTTGGCCAGCGTGCCGAGCAGCTTGCGCCAGTCGCTGGCGTGGCCGGGGTCTCCCGCCACAAGGTTCGCGCGCGCGAACACATCGGCATAGGCCAGCGTGGCCTCGTTGCGGGGCAGGGCCTGGATGGATTCAAACAGTCCCATCGCGGCGATACGCGCATCCATCGGCGTCTCGGCGCCTTTCAGCGCCGCAGCATAAGCGGCCGCGCGCGCCTCGGGCGCAGCTTCCGCATTGCCTGCGATGGCGAGCGCCTGATTGAGCAGGTCGGGCTTCGGCGTCGCGCCACGCGCGGGCGCCGGCGCTGCGTCCTGCGGCGTCAGCAGAACCGCGCGCACGTCGGAAGGCTTCAGCTTGCCGCCCTCGATCGCAGGCCGGAGCGCAGCCCGGCGCTGCGCGGGCGTTGCCGCTGCATTGGTCGCAATCGCCGCCGCGATATCGGCGGGCGTCGCCGCCATCGCATTCGCCGGCACGGGCAGCTTGGCTGCGACCGACACGGCGACTTCGAACGGCGTACCATAACGGCCATCAGGCTTCTTCAGTTCCGGCGCGTTGACCGCCGCCAGCGCACTGAGCAGCCACAGGCCGTTGGCCGCGTCCGTCGCCGCGATCTGTTCGGCCAGCATGCTGGCGCCGCCCGCATCCTTGGCCAGCGCAGCGCACAGCGCGCGGATTGATTTCCAGGCCGCGTCCGCAGCCGGCTGCCGGCCGGCAAGACCACAGGCTGCATCCTTGCGTCCGCCAGCAAGGTCGAACTCGGCCGACGCCCGGTCGGCCAGCTTGCCCCAGTCGGTATCGGGATAGCGTCGGCGCAGGTCGGCGGCGCTGTCATGCTCGCCAAGTTCTTCCAGCACGCGCAACCGCTCGGGGATCAGCGTGACGCCACCCGGGCTTTTCGCCTTGGACATCATCAGGCGGCGCAGCGCCTGCCGTGCGGGCGGCGACAACTCGCGCGGCTTCAGCGCACTGAACAGCGGCGCCAGCGTGGCTTCGTTGGTGTTGCTCCAGATCGTTGGCGGAAGCGGCGCATCGTTGGCGCCCAGCCAGCCCACGCCCCACGGGTCGGTCTGTGGCAGCGATCCCGATGTGACTTGCTGGGCCGATGCCTGCGCACACAGCGCGAGCGCAAGGCCTGCGCCCAGCAGAAGTCTATTGCGAGGGAGCATCGCCCGCGCCCTCGGCCGGTTTGGAGGTGGGCCCGATATTGGTCGCCGGAACCGAGATTTCGGTCTGCGCGGGCTTTCGCGAATCCGCCTGTCCGGCAGCCCAGAACAGTACGCCGACGATCGCAACGAGGGCAACGCCCGCAAGGATCGCAATCAGCTTCAGCGACACCGGCCTGCGCCGCCTGGCAAAACCACCACGCGCCATCGTGAAACCTCCAGCCTCAACACACTATCAGTCGGCCGTTTCCAGCCAGAAAGACCGTTCCGGGAATGAACCAGACACGGCCGCCATGGTCCAGCAGCGCGTTGCATACGCCACAGCCCAGCCCGGCCGGATGATTGCCCCTCAGGTCGCCGCCTGTATAAGCGTGCGGTTCGGGATGCAGGGCAAGCCATGACTGCTCAATCGCAGGCGCCAGACGGAGGGGCCGGTCCGGCCGCCAGCCGGCTGCAGCGCACGATTGCGCTGGTTGGCCTGATGGGTGTCGGGAAATCCACAGTTGGCCGGAAACTGGCCGAAAGCCTCGGCTCGCCCTTCGTCGATAGCGACGAAGAGATCGAGAAGGCCGCTGGCCTCTCGGTGCAGGAAATCTTCGAACGGCATGGCGAGCCCGAGTTCCGGCGTGGCGAGCGGCGGGTGATCGAGCGCCTGCTCGCGGGCCCGCCCATCATCCTGGCGACCGGAGGCGGGGCCTATATCGACCCGACGACCCGCGCTCTGATGAAGGAAAAAGCCACCACAGTCTGGCTCCGGGCCGACCTCGACCTGATCTGGAAGCGCGTGAACCGGCGCGACACACGGCCGCTGCTGAAGCGCGAGAACCCCAGGCAGGTGCTCGCCGACCTGAACGAGGCGCGCGCGCCGATCTATGCCGAAGCCGATATCGTGGTGGATTCGGGAGACTTTCCCGCCTCCGAAGCGGCAAAGGCGATCCGCGAAAAGCTAGGCCTGCTCTAGCAGGCTGTCCGATGAAAATCGGTCGCCTTGCATGGCCAGTCCGGATGCCGGATGAAGGCGGCGCAAACGGGAAGCTCCGATGACCAAGACAGTCCGGGTCGAACTGGCCGAGCGGGCCTACGATATCCTCATCGGCGAGGGGCTGGTCGAACGCGCGGGCGAGTTGATCCGCCCGCTGCTGAAACCGGGCCGCGACCGCGTGTTCATCGTCTCCGACGACAACGTCGCCCGCCTGCACGGGCAGCGCCTCATCGACGGCCTCGTGGCGGCGGACATTCGCGGCCAGATGGTCAGCGTGCCGCCCGGCGAGGAATCGAAATCCTTCGTCTATCTCGACGTGGTGCTGGGCGAACTTATTGCTGCAGGCGCGGAGCGCGACGACCTGATCGTCGCCTTTGGCGGCGGCGTGGTCGGCGACCTCACGGGCCTTGCGGCGGGCCTGCTGAAGCGTGGCGCCCGCTTTGTGCAGATCCCCACCACCTTGCTGGCGCAGGTCGACAGCTCAGTCGGCGGCAAGACCGCAATCAACAGCCGCGCCGGAAAGAACATGGTCGGCCTGTTTCACCAGCCAGCCCTCGTCCTTGCCGATCTCGACGTGCTCGGCACGCTTCCGGTGCGCGAGCGCAGCGCCGGTCTTGCCGAGGTTGCGAAGTATGCGCTGATCGATGACCCCGCCTTCTTCGATTATCTCGAGGCCAACGCCGCGGCGTTGTCGCAAGGCCACAAGACACAGCTTGCTGAAGCGGTGCGCGTCTCGTGTTCGTCCAAGGCCCGCATCGTCGCGATCGACGAGACGGAGCAGGCCGAGCGCGCGCTGCTGAACCTTGGCCACACCTTCGGTCATGCGCTGGAGCGCGCCAACGAATTCCGGCCAACACTGCTTCATGGCGAAGGCGTTGCCGCCGGCATGGCGATGGCGATGCGCTATTCGGTGAAGCTTGGTCTGTGCCCCGGTCAGGACGCCGTGCGCGCCGAGCGGCTTCTGAATGCGCTGGGTCTCGCGACGCGCTTGAAGGACCTCGGCGGCGGTCCCTATCGCGCGGACGAATTGCTGGCGCACATGGCGCACGACAAGAAAGCCCGCAATGGCCAGCTCACCCTGATCCTCTCGCGCGGCATAGGAAAAGCGTACATCGAGCGCACAGTAATGCTCGATACGCTGAGCGAATTCCTTGAAATCGAGACCGGATTCGCTTCCTGAATCTGGCGACCAGTAATAGGCTTTGCCGCTTAGGGGTTATCCGGGACGACAAGGCTCAGCCATGACGCTTGCCGATCGCACGCTCGCCTTCGCTGAACAGGCGACGGAGCTTCAGACGCGCAAGGCGCTGGGCGCGAGCCTGCTGTCGCTGATCGAGCCGCTGGGCGCCTCGACCTATGCCTGCCTATATCTGCGGCGCGAGCGCGGCGTGGTGGTGATCGACCGCTCGCTGTCCAACGTGCCGCGCCAGTGGCAGGAGCTTTATCTCGAGCGCGGCTATGATGCGGCCGATCCGGTGTTCCAGGGTGTCATGCGGGGTGGAACCTATGGCTACTGGGACGAGCTTACACGCGGCCTCGTGCTCAGCCGGCCGAGCCGGGAAGTCATGGGCGCGGCCAGCGATCACCAGATGCGGCAGGGTTTCACCAAGCGCGTCAATCTCGATACCGGCGGCATCGCGGTGATGATGATCGCGGGCCTGGAACTCGACAAGGACCGCCGCACCCGCGCCGCGCTGCGCATGTCGTGCGACGTGTTCGCGAACGAGGGCTCCCGCATGCTCAAGGTCGCCCCGGGCGGCGGCCCCGGCGGGGAGAGCGAGGGCGAGCCGTCGCGCGACCTGTCGCGCACCCAGCTCAAGGTGCTGCTGATGCGCTCGGAAGGGATGTCCAACCGTCAGGTGGCGCAGGCTCTCGGCCGGCATGAGAAGACCGTGGAATGCCATGTGACGGAGATTCTGAGGCGGCTGGATGCGCGGAACATGATCGACGCGATCCGCATCGCCACCCGGCTCAAGCTGATCCTCTGAAAACAGGGGTCTGTGGAACCCCAACCCCGAATTTTCTGGGTCTACCCTGATAGTGGAGTTGTTCGTCTCCTAGCAAAGTTCGCGGGGGGACAGGCTATTATTGCGCCTCCATGCCCTGGGTTGGAGAACGGCTCCGCTTAAGGGCGGAGCCGTTCGTTTTTCGGCGTTCCGCGCTTTTCAGATTTTCGACTGTGGAAGATCCGTCCCGATCACGCCGCGTCGATATGCAGGGCGTGCAGCCCGCGGTCGAACTCCGGCTTGAGGGCGTCGTTGACGGCCCGGTGCCGCTCCAATCGCGACAGCACGGCCAGGCCCGCTGCGCGAATGCGCACGGAATAGTGCGTTTCGCCTCCGGGCGCGGCGCCTGCATGGCCGGCGTGCAGATGGGACTCGTCCACCACTTCGAGTTCGGTGGGGGTAAAGGCTTCGGACAGTGCAGACCGGATGCGATCGGCGCGGGATGGAGCGGGCATTGCACGCCTTTCTTCGGGGCAGACCGAGCTCATGACAAAAGGCCATCAGCGTCACGGACAGCCAGTTCCATAAGTTGGGTTTCCCGCCCAGCACTTTCAGCGGCGCCCTCCTTCTATTTCGGCGTCACCAACGATCTGCTGTACGTGACCGTGCCGTGGCTGCAGCTGAACAGTCTGGGTGCCGTCATCCTGCTGCACCCCAACACCGATGAACCGCAGCCCATGGAACTGATCTGCCCGAACACAAAACCGGTGCGGATGATCGAGACCGCCTGACGGTCAGGCCCGTCACCGCGAATTCCCGTTGGTGTGGCCCTGTATGGCTTGTCAATTCTTGCAGTGTTAACCGGCCCGCCCCATGATTGAGGAATGTCGGCCGCTGAAGAATCCTCACGGGGCTACCGCGTCAAATTCGTTGATATCCGCGTCAACCCTCCGGGCGGACGGCGGAAGGGGAACCCGTATGTCCAGCGGTGCGAGCACAAAGGTTGCGACGAACTCGGGCTTTGCAAGGCGCCAAAACCCTATGCGGCGCGTGTGATCCAGGTTCCGGGTCAGGCCGTCGCCGACCAGGACAATCACTGGTTCTGTCAGCGCCATGCCGCTCAATACAACGAAACCTACGATTTCTTCGAAGGCATGACCGAAACGGAAATCACGAACTTCCAGGCCTCCGCCGGCTTTGGCCACAAGCCGACCTGGCGCTTTGGCGGCGGTCCCGTCGGCGCGGCTGGCCGGGCAGCCCGGATGAACCCCCGCGGGTGGCGGGGGGCCAAGGAGTGGCTCTACAACGGCCACACCCCGCAAGGCGCCGATGACCAGCCGGTGCGCGAGCGCACCCGCCTGCAATTGCGGGCGCTGGACGAGCTTGGACTGCCAAAAAATGCAGGCGCCGCACAGATCCGTGAGCGTTACGGCGTGCTGGTGAAGCAGTACCACCCTGATTCCAATGGCGGCGACCGGTCCATGGAACAGCGGCTTACCGTCGTCATACGTGCTTTCAAGGCTTTGAAAGCCAGCGGCTTGGCGTAAGCTCCCCTCCGAGCTTTTGAGCCAAGGGGACGTAGATGTTTGGAAAGTCGATTGTGGCGGCTGCGGCGTTTCTGGTCGCGGCGGCGCCGGCATGGGCGCAGCGCCTCGATATCACCTGCGAAGAACTCAGCGGCCGCGCACTGACCGTCTACAGCGATGGCAGCCCGCTCGAGGGCGACAATGGCTGGGGCGAAGACAACGCCGATTGGGGCATCCGCCTGAAGGTCGATATCGATAACTGGGACGTGGAACTTTACGGCCGAGTCGCTGACGATCCGGAGTGGGCAAGCTTCTACGGTTCGGACACCGTGGTTGAAGTCGGCGCCGTCGAAGGCGATCCCGCTGAAATCGTGGCCGTGCGCGGCCTGACGGACGCCGGCCCGACCGACGTCTTCACCTTCGCCGGCATCCAGAACTCGCGTGCAACGCTTGTCTTTTCGCGGTCCAGCCTCATCGGCTCGGCTTCGATCTCGAGCGTGATGACGGCCAGCTGCCGCGTTCGCCCCTGGCGCAACTAGGCCAGCGCGGACTTCGATCCGGTTGCACGATCAGCTTCAACCCACGGCCTATGGGCCGTGGGTTTTTGCTTTTGGGCCTCAGCTCATCGGCTTCGGCTCCCACAGCTCGATCCGGGTTCCGTCAGGATCGGAGATGTGGGCGAACTTGCCGTTGGGCTCCGGCGGCAGGACTTTCGCCTCGACGCCGTGCTTCGCGCAGTTGGCGAGGATGCCGTCGAGATCATCGACCGCGAGGTTGATCATGAAGTCCTTGGTCGAGGGCTCGAAATATGTCGTGTCGTGCTTGAACGGCGCGAACACCGTGGCGGCGCCGGGGTGGGCGGCCATGGGCTCGGGCAGCAGCAGGATGCCGCCCCAGTCCTGAAGCGGCATGCCCAGCACATCGGCATACCACTGGGTCAGGGCCTTGCTGTCCCTTGACTTGAAGAAGATGCCGCCGACTCCGATGACCCTGGCCATTTCCGGTTTCTCCCGCTTGACGCCGATCGACGCATGAAGGGGCTTTGGGCGTGTCCGCGCAATCGCCCGAAAGGGTGATTTTCGCGAAAAGCATCCGGATTCAGGGCAGGGATGCACGAAACCGGGCTTACTTGCTGCGTTGCAATGTGGCCGCTTGAACGGATATATCGGCGGTCTGGATACGAGAGATTTTCCTCCCATGGCCGTGACTGACCCATCCGATGCCCTGATCTCGCTTGCGCCGACGAAAGAGGTCGACGCCAAGAAGACGTTCAAGATCGATCTCGACTGGAAGGTGCCGGCCTTCGCGGAGAAGTCGCCGTATGTGCCTGATCTCGACCCCGCCTACCGCTTCGATCCGCAAACCACGCGGGCGATCCTGGCCGGCTTCAAGCACAACCGCCGCGTGATGATCCAGGGCTATCACGGCACGGGCAAATCCACGCACATCGAGCAGGTCGCCGCGCGCCTCAACTGGCCACTGATCCGCATCAACCTCGACAGCCACGTCAGCCGCATCGATCTCGTCGGCAAGGACGCGATCGTGCTGAAGGACGGCAAGCAGATCACGGAATTCCGGGAAGGCATTCTTCCTTGGGCGTTGCAGCGCCCCATCGCGCTCGTGTTCGACGAGTATGACGCCGGCCGTCCGGACGTGATGTTCGTCATCCAGCGCATTCTCGAAGCTTCGGGCCAGCTGACGCTGCTGGACCAGAACCGCGTGATGAAGCCGCACCCGAACTTCCGCCTGTTCTCGACGACGAACACGGTGGGTCTGGGCGACACCACGGGCCTCTATCACGGCACGCAGCAGCTCAATCAGGGCCAGCTCGACCGCTGGTCGATCGTCACGACGCTCAACTATCTGGCGCACGACGCCGAGGTGGAGATCGTCTCCGCCAAGGTGCCCGACATCGACAAGGCCACTGTCTCCAAAATGGTGCGTGTCGCCGACATGACCCGCAACGCCTTCATCGCTGGCGATATCTCGACCGTGATGAGCCCGCGTACCGTCATCACCTGGGGCGAGAACACGCTGATCTTCGGCGATATCGGTCTCGCCTTCCGCATGACGTTCGTGAACAAGTGCGACGAGCTTGAGCGCCCGGCCATCGCCGAATTCTATCAGCGCGCCTTCGCACAGGAGCTGCCCGAGAGCGCAGCGATGGTGAAGGTAGCTTGACCGATATCGTCGTCACGCGCGCCACGGAGCGGGATGCCGGCGATCTCGGTGTGATCGGGCCGGCCGCCTATGCGGCCGCCTATCACGACGACTGGGACGATGCGGTCGCGTTCTTCCATCAGCTGAAGACCTTTGGCGAGGATGCTTTCAGCCTGACGATCGCGCGTGACGACGCGCGCGTGTGGATCGGCCGGCAGGATGGCGTCGGCGTGGGCTTCCTCACCATGTTCGTCGGCTCGCTGGAGCCGATCAGCCAACGCCCAGGCGGGGCAGAAATACCGCGCATCTACCTGCTGCCCGGCGCACGGCGCGGCGGCATTGGCCGCAAGCTGCTCGATGCGGCTGAGGCGCAGGCCAAGGCCGAGGGCTGCAGCTATGTCTGGCTCGATGTGATGGAACACGCCGAATGGGCCCGCGCGGCCTATGAGCGCTGGGGCTTTGCGGACGTCGGCGGCAAGACGTTCGCGGGCGGCCTGCGCCCGGGCCGCAGCCGCGCCATGCGCGTGATGGTCAAGGAACTGGGTTAGAGACCCCGGCCGCCGCCCCGTGTATGGCTGCAGTTGAAGGTCGGGAGGGCGCCATGGACTGGAAGATGATCTTGATCGGGCTCGCCATGATGGTGGCGGGTGGATTTCTGGCCTGGCGCCTCCGCAAGACGAAGTTTGGCGCAGAGATGGGCCCCGGCTGCGCGATGGCCTTCGCGCTGCTGATGCTGCTCACGGGCGTGCTGGCGGTCTTCGTCGGTTTTCTCGTCAAGATATGATCCGTTTCTCCGGCGCACACAGGCGAGGCAGGACAGATGACAACAGGCGCGCTGATCCAGATCCAGAGCCGCGACGGCTTTGCCTTTGACGCTTACCGCGTCGCGCCAACAGGCCCGCGCAAGGGCGGCGTCATCGTGATCCAGGAAATCTTCGGTCTGTCGGATCACATCAAGGAAATGGCCGAGCGTTTTGGCGCGGCCGGTTATGAGGCCATTGCGCCCTCGATGTATGATCGCGCCGAGCGCGGGTTCATCGTGCAGCCGCCGGATGTCGCGGCCAACATGCAGCGCGGCGTGGCGCTCGCGATGGGCAATGGCCCCGACAATGCAATGAACGACATCGGCGCCGTGTTCGACCTGCTGGCGAAGTCCGGCAAGGTCTGCATCACCGGCTACTGCTATGGCGGCACGATGAGCTGGCTTGCTGGCTCGCGCATTGACGGGCTGGCAGCGGCGTCCTGCTATTATGGCGGCAACATTCCGCAGATGGTCGGTCTCAAGCCGAAGTGCCCGACGATCTGCCATTTCGGCGCGAAGGACGCGCACATTCCGCTAGTCGGCGCAGTCGACAAGATCGAAGCGGCGCATCCGGATATCCCGGTCTACATTTACGACGCAGGCCACGGGTTCGCGCGCAAGCAATCGACGGACTATGACGCCGCCTCCGACAAGTTGGCGTTCGAGCGGACGCTTGAGCTGTTCGGGGCGTCGTGAAGCTGATCTTCATCTGGGGAGGGGCAGCCTCCGGCAAGCTGACGGTTGCGCGCGAACTTGCGCGGATCACCGGGCTGCCGCTGTTCCACAATCACCTCGTGGTGGATGCGCTGCTGGAGCGGCTGCCGTTTGGTGATCCCGAATTCGTGCGCCTGCGCGAAGCGATGTGGATGGCGGGATTCGAAACGGCGGCAAGCGCCAGACAGTCCCTGATCTTCACGTTCGCGCCGGAGGACTCAGTCGTTAAGGGTTTTCCCGAGCGCGTGATCGATCTCATCGGGGGCTTTGGCGGCGACGTGAAATTCGCGCGGCTCGTGATTTCGCCGGAAGAGCAGGAACGCCGCATCGGCAATGATAGCCGGAAGGAATTCCGCAAGCTGATATCGCTCGATCTCCTTCGGGAGCTCCGCGCATCATTCCTGGAAGCGGAAGCGGCAATGCCAGCCGCCGATATCGTCATCGACAGCGAGTTGGACGATCCCCAAACAGCGGCGCGGCGGATAGCGGCGGCTTTCGGAGTGCCGACGCTATCTGCTACCAGCTAGGCGCGATCACCTGGCCTCGGCCATGGCGCCTCGGAAAGGTGATCGCGTTCCCCAGCCTGTCCTGGGAATGATGTCTACCGGTCATCGTCGTCAGCGACCGTTCCGGCAATTGCGCCGGCTGCAGCGCCGATCGCTGCGCCGCGTTTCGCGTCGCCATCGCCCGTGTTGTTGCCGATCGCGGCGCCTGCTGCGCCGCCAACTGCCGCGCCGGTCAGCGTCGAGCAGGCGGCCATCGAACCGATCGAAGCTGCAAGCGTCATCGCGAGAATTGTTTTCATTGCTGTGGACTGGGCTGTCATCGAGAAATCTCCAGGAGTGTCATTGTCCCAGACTTGAACGCGCGTCGCATTGCCGCGTTCCGGCGCCGCCGGGCGGCTGGGCCAATCTCTGCGGCCTCGGCTAGTCTGCGACCACGACAGCCTTGCGCAGGGGAACATGCCAGGACGCTCGATCGCCATTGCCGGTTGCGGAATAGCGGGGCTGGCCGCCGCAGCGCTTCTTGCGCGCGCGGGCGAGCGCGTCACAGTCTTCGATCGTGTGGAGGCGCCCCAGCCAATCGGTTCAGGGCTGATCCTGCAGCCCGTGGGACTCGCCGTGCTGGACGCGATTGGCATGGGGGCACGCATCCGCGCGCTCGGGGCGCCGATCCGCCGGCTCTATGGGCGGACCAAACCTTCAAACCGCATCGTGCTGGATGTGCGCTATCGCGCGCTTGGCGGCGGGGCGGGAGAGGGGCTCGGCGTTCATCGCGGCGCGTTGTTTGAAGTGCTGCACGATGCGGCGCGCGAGGCTGGCGCCGAGACAATCGGCGGAAAGGAAATCAGGGGCGCCGGCGGCGGCCGGCTGATCTTTGCGGACGGCAGCCAGAGCGCAAAGTCCGATCTTGTCATCGATGCGCTTGGCGTCCGCTCGTCGCTGTCGCGGAAGCAACCGCTTCCGCTCCTGCCGTTCGGCGCGCTGTGGTGCAATCTCGACTGGCCGCAGGGAGAGGCCGCGGCGATCTTCGACGCCAACGCGCTCGAGCAACGCTACGAAGCTGCGCGCAAGATGGTCGGCATCCTGCCGGTGGGCAGCGTGCGCACCGGAGCGCCAAGGCAGGCTGCGTTCTTCTGGAGCCTCAAGCACGCAGAGCTTGATGCCTGGCGCGCAACGCCGCTTGAGGCGTGGAAGGATGACGTTCGAAAGCTGTGGCCACAGGCGGCGTCCTTCATCGATCAGATTGTCGATCGCGAGCAGCTGATCTTTGCCGCCTATTCGCACGGCACGCGCTCGTCTCCGCTCAGTGGCGGCCTCGCTCACATTGGCGATAGCTGGCATTCGGCCAGTCCGCAGCTCGGCCAGGGCGCCAACATGGCCCTGCTGGATGCTCTTGCGCTTGCCCGGTCCCTGGCGGTCCATCCGGCGATTCCGGACGCTCTGGAGGCCTATAGCCGCGCCCGCGTCGGGCATATCCGGCTGTACCAGCTCGCCTCGTGGATGTTCACCCCGGCCTACCAGTCCGATAGCGCCGCCATTGCGTGGGTTCGGGACTGGCTGATGGCGCCCGTTTCCCGCGTCTGGCCGGCCCCGAAAATCCTTGCAGCGCTTGTGGCCGCCAGCATTGCCGCGCCCCTTGCGGCGATTGAGGCGATTGCTGACGGCTAGATACCCTTCCCACTGCGTCAGCCCCGTTCTAAACGAGCTTTCATGACCAAGACGACCGACCGCACGGACATCTTCAAGTCTGCCCTCAGCGCCGCCACGCGGGCCATCGCGGGGCAGGATGAGCTTGCCGTGGATTTCTCGGTCGATGGTGGCCGGCTGCAGGATGGCCAGATCACGCTGACCAGCCCGCCGAAGGATCTGACGCCGATCTCCGCCGCCCGCGCCCGCGGACAGGCCGATGCGCTCGCCCTGCGCGTCGCCCACCATGATGCCCGCGCCCACGCCAAGGCGATGCCCCAGCGCGAGGACGCGCGCCGCCTGTTCGAGGCGGCCGAGCGCGCCCGGATCGAGTCGATCGGCGCGGTGGCGATGGATGGCGTCGCGGAAAATCTCGACGCGGTGCTTCAGCAGCGCTGCGAACGCGCCGGATACTCCAAGGTGACGGACAAGAGCCGTGCGCCGATGGACGATGCGCTCGAATTCGTGCTGCGCGAGGCGATGACCGGACGCAAGCTTCCGGCCGCAGCCGAAACCGTTGCGACGCACTGGCGCTCGGAACTTGCCGAGAAGGCCGCCGGCCCCATGGCGCGCATGCGCGGCGCCATGGACGACCAGACTGCGTTCTCGGACGTGATGCGCGATCTCCTGCGCGATCTCGGCATGGGCGATGAAGGCTCGACCGCCTCGCAAAGCGACGACGAGAAGGGCGAGGAAGACGAGGAAGGTGAAGCCAAGACCAAGTCTCCCGACGAGAGCGAAGGTGAGGGTGAAGGCGAGGGCGAAGGCCAGGAGCAGGATGCCAGCGACGCCGGCGAGGGCGAGCCGGGCGAACAGGTCGAGATGTCGGCCGCGGACGACGCCGATGCCGAGATGGAGGCGGCCGAGACCGACGACGAGGAGCCGGCAACGCCGCTGCGCCCCAACTGGCGCGATAGCGACGCCTTCAAGTCGGAGTACAAGGCCTTCACCACGATCCACGACGAGGTGAAGACCGCCGACGAACTCTGCGATCCTGAAGAGCTGACGCGCCTGCGCGCGTATCTCGATGCGCAGCTGCAAGGCCTGCAGGGCGCTGTGTCCAGACTGGCGAACCGCCTGCAGCGCCGCCTGATGGCGCAGCAGAACCGTTCATGGATGTTCGATCTTGAAGAGGGCGTGCTCGATACGGCGCGTCTCACGCGCGTGATCGTCGATCCCACGGCGCCTCTGTCGTTCAAGATGGAAGACGAAAGCAAGTTCCGCGACACCGTGGTCACGCTGCTGCTCGACAACTCCGGCTCCATGCGGGGCCGCCCGATCATGGTCGCGGCGCTGTGCGCGGACATTCTCGCGCGCACGCTGGAGCGCTGCGGCGTCAAGGTCGAGATCCTGGGCTTCACAACGCAGGCGTGGAAGGGCGGTCTTTCGCGCGAGGACTGGATAAAGGCGGGCAAGCCGCCGGCGCCCGGCCGCCTCAACGATCTTCGACATATCATCTACAAGTCCGCCGATGCGCCGTGGCGCCGCGTCCGCCGCAATCTCGGCCTGATGATGCGCGAGGGCCTGCTGAAGGAAAACATCGACGGCGAGGCCCTGCTCTGGGCGCACGACCGGCTGATGGCGCGCGCCGAGCAGCGCAAGATCATGATGGTGATTTCCGATGGCGCGCCCGTGGATGACTCAACGCAATCGGTCAACGTCGGCAATCCGCTGGAGAAACACCTGCGCGAAGTGATCGCGCACATCGAGGGTGTCTCGCCGGTTGAGTTGATCGCCATCGGGATCGGCCACGATGTCACGCGCTGGTATCGCCGCGCCGTGACGATCGTGGACGCCGAACAGCTTGGCGGCGCCATGACGGACAAGCTGGCTGAACTCTTCGGCGAGCAGGAAGCCCTGCGCGCCAAGGCCGCCGCGAAGGAGCCGGCAGGCGGCGACAGCCGCTCCCGTGCACGCGGCGCCGCTGCGATGGCGGCGCAGGCTGTCAAGCGCACCACCTTTGCCGAAGTCGCCAAGGGCCGGGGCGCTTCCCGGTGAAGAGCTGGCCGGTGAGGGGCTGGCTCGCGTCGATTGCGGCGCTCGTACTCTCTGCGTGCGCAACCATGGAGGGCGGCGTGACTCGCGACATCGATGGCCTTGCCCGCGACTACGTCCGCCTCGTGCTGGAGATCGATACGCACGAGCCCGGCTATGTCGATGCTTACTACGGACCTCAGGAGTGGCGCGCCGCCGCCAAAGCTTCGCCGCGTTCGCAGGAAGAGCTGAAGGCCGCAGCCGATCGCCTGCTCGCGCAGCTGGGCGGCTTCTCCGCGACGGACACGGATTCCGCAGCCCGCGCGCGCGTGCTCGCTGCGAATGTTTCCTCCGCGCGTTTCCGGCTCGACATGATCGATGGCGTGCACGCGCCCTTCGTGGAGGAAGCCGAGCGCCTGTTCGCCCTGCGGCCTGAACTGAAGCCGTTGTCGGATTACGCCGCCGCCCTTGCGCACATCGATGCGGTTGTTCCTGGCCGCGGCCCGCTGACCGAGCGGGTGCAGCTGTTCCGTTCGCGCTTCGCCATTCCGGCGGACAAGGTCGATGATGTGATGCACGCCGCCATCGCCGAATGCCGCAAGCGCACGCTCGCGCATATCTCGCTGCCCGAAGGCGAGAGCTTCACGATGGAACTGGTGAAGGACAAGAGCTGGGGCGCGTACAATTACTATCTCGGCGGCAATCAGAGCCGCATCCAGATCAACACCGATCTGCCTGTGTCGATCGGTCAGGCGCTGGTGCTGGGATGCCATGAAGGTTATCCGGGCCACCACGTGCAGGGCATCTATGATGAGCGGGCCTATCGCACGAAGGGCTGGGCGGAGTATTCGGTTGCGCCGCTCTATGCACCGGCTGCTCCCATCAAGGAGGGCGGGGCGGATTTCGGCGTCGATCTCGCCTTCCCGGGCGATGAGCGCCTGGAATTCGAGATGCGCGTGCTTTATCCGCTGGCCGGGTTGGATCCCTCAACGGCAGTCGCCTTCGATGCCCTGCGCCGCGCAACGGCGGACCTCGATGGCGCGCTGCTCACGATCTCGCAGATGCATCTCGACAGGGTGATCACGCGCGAACAAGCGATCGATCTGGTCGCCAAATACAAGCTTGTCGCGCCGGTGGCGGCCGAACAGTCTCTGGATTTCGAGACGGAATACCGCTCCTATGTGATCAACTACGCATCTGGCGAAACGCTGGTGCGGGACTATGTGGATCGTGTGGGAAGTGATCCGGCGGCCCGGTGGGCGGCGTACGAGCACATCCTGTCGACGCCGATCCTGCCTGCCGACCTCAAACAGTGAGCTGCGTTATGTCTAGATACTGCCTGCCAATGGCTGTTGCTGCAGGCGTTTTGCTCGGAGCATGTAGCTCCAGTGAGCCTGTTCTCGACTCTCGCTCGATCAACATCGTTGATGCGGACGGGGCCGACAACTCGGCGGTTACGGTAAACTCGCGTGAGATCGCAGCCGGAGTATTCGAGGTCGGAGAAGATCGGTTTTCGGGCGCTGACATCCGCAAGGCCCTGCGCACGGGCAATCTCGACGCTTACCTGCGAGCCTTGTCGGATACGTCCTGCCACGGTTCATCGACAATCACCGCACCTCAGCCGATCAACCTGTCAGTCAAGCTCGTCGCGGAACAATCGTCCAATCCTGCGGAACGCAAGTTCGGCGAACTCACCTTCATCGCCAGCTATCAGCTGACCAGCACGGATACCCGCTTTGGCGGACTATCTGGCCTCGATCTCGTGGGCGACAACCTGCTGGCTGTTTCCGACGCCGGACGCTTCGTCTGGATCGACCTCTCGCCCGATGGCGTGACGCCGGTTGCCGCGCGACTTGCGCCGATGCGCGACCTGTCGGGCGCGGCGATGGACACGGCTGATGGCGCAGGCTCCGAAGGCCTTGCGGTCAATGGCGGCATGGCGATGGTGTCGTTTGAAGGCGATCACCGCGTGCTGGCATTTGACATCGGCCGCTGCGGCGCGGCTGCGCGGGGCGCCCCCATTGTGTTCGGCGCCTACGGCCTCCCGCTGCGCGACGCTTTTGCCGACGCCCATATTGAAGTTGGCGACAAGGATGGGTCCGAGCCGCTGGCGATCACCGATGACTGGTATCTCTTTGCAGGCATCGAGCGGAAGATCGGCCAGTTCAACTCCCTGTCCGGCCGCCCGATCGAGGCGGAGCCCGAGTTCAACCTGCGCGTCGGCATCAACGCGCCGGAATTCGCCGGCCTCGACATCATTCCAGACAGCCGGCGCAATGGCTCGGTCCGCGCCTTCCTCGTGCACAGATCGTCCGCGAATGAGGACAGCTCCATCGTGATCACCGAGACGGACATGCTGCGTTATCTCGATCCCAACGGGCGTCCGGGTGGCGGCGAGATGGGCGAACGGGCGCGCTGGCGCTTCTCCGAAACCGGCTGGCGCGAGTTGGGCAATCTCGACCGGCTGGGCGTGAAGGAGAGCTATGAGGGCATCGCCGCAAAGCAGATGTCGGATGGCCGCGTGCGGCTCTACATCATCTCCGACGATGACTTCTCGGGCGAGAAACGCACTGTCCTGTCCATCTTCGACGCGCCCAAGCCGCTCCGCTAGCAGGCTGTTGAAGAAGTCGGTAGCGGCGCTGGGCGAAGCATGATTCCGTTCTCCAGGCTTGTGGCGTGGAGAACGGCATGCGTGGGTCGGATATT
>NCEM01000096.1:5900-9262 GCA_002280725.1 Alphaproteobacteria bacterium 32-64-14 | reverse complement strand
GCGGTGCAGGTGAATGACTCGGTCGAAAACATTGGTGCGCGGCGGCTTCACACCGTGCTGGAGCGCGTGCTGGACGAGATCAGCTTCACGGCGTCGGAAAAGCCGGGCGAGGCGTTCGAGATCACCGGCGCCTATGTGCGCGAGAAGGTCGCCGCGATGGCGGGCGACAAGGATCTGTCGAAGTATATTCTTTGATCTCTGGACCGCCGGGTCCCTGCCCGGCCAGGCCGACGTTCAGCAACTGTGTTCGCTGCTTCGCAGCGACTGCTGGGCAGGGGCCCGGCGGTCCAGAGATCCTAAGCCGCCGCCGGCTTCCTGATCGGCATGTGTTTCTTCCCCCAATCCTTCAGCCCGACCAGCGCGGGAGCGAAGTCGCGGCCTTTTTCGGAGAGGCTGTAGGCGTAGCGGAGGGGGCGAGTGGAGTATGCGTTCCTTTCCAGAACGCCCTGGTCGACCAGACGTTTGAGGCGGTCGGAGAGGACGTGGCGGGTCAGCCCCAGGCTCTTCTGGAATTCCTCGAACCTTGATTTTCCGAGGAAACAGTCGCGGACGATCAGCAGGGTCCAGCGGTCGCCGATGACGGACATCGCGCGGGCGACGGGGCACCAGTCGGTGGCCAGTTCGTCCCATTTGCTTGCTTTGGTCTGGCTATCTCGTTCCATAAGAGAACTCTATCTGGCTTGCGCGCTGAAGGTAAGAGCGTAGGTTCTCTTTCTGAACGGAGGGTTTCGCATGCCAGAAAAGCGGTCAGCGCTGGTGGTGGGGGCGGGCGATGCGACCGGCGGGGCAATTGCCCGGCGGTTTGCCCGTGAGGGCTATGCGACCGTGGTGACCCGCCGCGAGCTGGCGAGCCTTGATCCGCTGCTGGCGCAGATCCGCGCCGAGGGTGGCGAGGCGCATGGCTTCGGTTCGGACGCGCGCGACGAGGACCAGACGGTGGCGCTGTTCGAGACCATCGAAGCGGAGATCGCGCCGCTTGAGGTGGTGATCTTCAACATCGGCGCGAATGTGAACTTCCCGATCCGCGAGACGACATCGCGCGTCTATCGCAAGGTCTGGGAGATGGCGGCGTTTGCGGGCTTCCTCGCCGGGCGCGAGGCGGCGAAGGCGATGGTTCCGCGCGGGCGGGGCACGATCATCTTCACGGGCGCGACGGCGTCGATTCGGGGGGCGTCAGGCTTTTCGGCATTCTCGGGCGCCAAGTTTGCGCTCCGTTCACTGGCGCAGGCGATGGCGCGCGAGCTGGGGCCGCAGGGCGTGCATGTCGCGCACACGATCATCGACGGCGCGATCGACACGGAATGGATCGCCAAGAATTTTCCGCAGCGCCATGCGCTGAAGGAGCAGGACGGAATCCTGAATCCCGAGCACATCGCGGACGCTTACTGGATGCTGCACGCGCAGCCGCGCGATGCGTGGACGCATGAACTCGATCTGCGTCCGTGGATGGAGAAGATGGCGTAAGCCACACGACACGACACACCAACAGGGAGGCATGGACGGATGCCGAAGCAGGTTGAATTCTTCTACGACTTCACGAGTCCTACTGCCTATCTGGCGTGGCGGCGATTGCCGGATGTGCTGGCGCGCACGGGAGCCACGGTGAAATATCGCCCGATGTTTCTTGGCGGCGTGATGCAGACGACGGGCAACCGGCCGCCGGGCACGCTGCCGCAGAAGGCCAAGTGGATGGCGGCGGATCTGCAGCGGTGGGCTAAGAAATACAACACGCCCTACAAGCTGAACCCGCACTTTCCGATGATGACGCTGATGGTGCAGCGCGTGGCGCAGGAGTGGGTGAACCGGCCTGACTTCGACAAGTATCTCGCGGCCATCTTCACGGCGGCCTGGCAGGACCAGAAGAATATCGGCGACAAGGCGGCGTTGACGGAGATCATCAGCGCGGCCGGCTTCTCGGCCGAGGAGTTTTTCGCGGCGGCGGAAAATCCGGCCAACAAGGAGAAGCTGAAAGCGACGACGGACGAGGCCGTGGAACGCGGCGTGTTCGGCGCGCCGACCTTCTTTGTGCAGACGCCGGATGGCGACGAGATGCACTTCGGGCAGGATCGGCTTGATTTTGTCGAGGATGCACTGAAGCGGGCGTAGACTTCGCGCAATTGCTCCCGACTTGTGCGCGTGCCACACCACGCGCGGGGAGAGGCGGGACGATGACGGACGATATTCCGAAGAAGACGCCTTTCGCAGGCCTGCCGCGCCGCGTGCTGTCGATTCTGATCGGGCTCGTGGTGACTCTGATCGTTGGCGCGGTTGCTGAGCGTGTGACCAGCGCCGAATGGCTCAACGGCGCCAAGGCTGCGCAGGCCGACTGGGTCGAGGCTGTCGCCAATACCTCGCCCATAAACGTGGCGACGACATTCGGTGTCGAGCTGCAGTCATCTCTCTCGGGGGAGACCAGCAATGGCGGGTGGTCAGGCGCGGGCGCGCCAGAGGGGCGGGGCCTGCAATCGCCTTTCTATGCGCTGGTGTTCACGGCAGCGCGCCTGTGGGAGTCGAGCGGGATCGCAGCCCTTGTGCAGCTGGCGCTTGGCGCGCTCGCTTTCGCCGTGTTCAATTTCTGGCGTACCAAGGGCGATACGGTTTTCATGGGCGACTTCTGGCTGTCGCTCATCGTGTGGCCGATTGCTGTTGTGGTGCTGGCGAGCCTGATTGGTGTCGTGCTGTGGGGGCTGATGCTTGGCGCGTTGTCGGCGCTAAGCTGGGTCACGGGGTTGGCGGCGACAGCGGCGGGGGCGACGGGCGTGGTGGGGTTCTGTTGGCTCTGCATTACGGAGCTGACGAAGAAGGGCGCCGAACACGTCGTGACGCCGAAGGTGTAACGCGGCGCGCTATTCGCCCGTCTTCGCCTCGTAGAGACAGAGATCGCGGATCACGCATTCGGGGCAGCCGGGTTTGCGGGCGAGGCAGGTGTAGCGGCCGTGCAGGATGAGCCAGTGATGCGCGCCGCGCTTGTATGTGTCAGGCGTCACTTCGAGCAGACGTTTCTCGACTTTCTCGGGCGTTGATTCTGGCGCGAGGCCTGTGCGGTTCGAGACGCGGAAGACGTGCGTGTCGACCGCGATGGTCGCCTCGCCATAGGCCTCGTTGAGCACGACGCTGGCCGTCTTGTGGCCGACGCCGGGGAGGGCTTCGAGATCCTCGCGCGTGCGCGGCGTCTTGCCGTTGTGCTGCTCGAGGATGACGCGGGAGAGGGCGACGACGTTCTTCGCCTTGTTGCGCCAGAGGCCGATGGTGCGGATGTGCTCGGCGACGCCTTCTTCGCCGAGGGCGACCATTTTCGCGGGCGTGTCGGCGGCCTTGAAGAGGCTCTTGGTCGCCTTGTTGACGGACACATCGGTTGCCTG
>NCEM01000096.1:0-5895 GCA_002280725.1 Alphaproteobacteria bacterium 32-64-14 | reverse complement strand
ATTTCGGGGGAGACGCTGCGTGGTTTCTTTGGGGCGGATTTTTTCTTCGCTGCTGGTTTGGCCATGAAGCGCTTCTAGGGGCGGAGGGGGAGCTGTGGAAGTGGCGCGGCGAACGGGTGTCATTCTCGGGCTTGTCCCGAGAATCTCTGCTGCCTGATCCGAGGGAACAGCAAGCGTTTCCATCGCCGTGACAGCCGGGATTCTCGGGACAGGCCCGAGAATGACGCCGTTGTTTGGGCTTGCTCCAGTGGGCTTGGTCCCTAATCTCCTCCCATGTCCACCGTCTATCTTGATGCCGTGCTGGAGCCGCCGCGTTCGTTGAGCTTGCGGGGGTTCAATCGGGTGATGATATTTTTTGGCGGGACGAGTTTCGTGATGGGGGCGGGGTTCCTGCTGGCGGGGGCTTGGCCGGTGGCGGGGTTCATGGGGCTGGAGGTGCTGGCGCTGTGGCTGGTGTTCCGCTGGTCGTTCCGATCGCAGATGGCGCGGATGTTTGTGCAGGTCACGGCGGATGCTGTTGTGCTGCGCCGCGTGGACGGGCGGGGCGGCGTGCGGCACGCGCGCGTCTCTTCGTATTTCGCGCGGGTCGAGTATGATCGGGCGGCGCATGGGCCGTATGCGCTGCGGCTGGCCACATCGGCGCGAGCGTATGCGCTGGGCGAGCATCTGACGCCGGGCGAACGCGAGACGTTTGCGCGCAGGCTTTCGGATGCACTCGCCGATGCACGGCGCGAGCGGCATAAATTGAACGAAGGGCATACGGAATGAGCGTTGAATTTCTTCATGCGATGGTGCGCGTCGGCGACATCGATGCCGCGCTGAGATTCTTCTGCGATGGGCTGGGCCTCAAGGAAGTGCGGCGCAACGACTATCCCGATGGCAAGTACACGCTGGTATTCCTGGCCTCGCAGGAGGACATCGCGCGCTCAGGCTGGAATGGCGAGGGACGCTTTCCGGCCGGCCTGCCGATGGTGGAGCTGACGCACAACTGGGGTGAGGGCGATTACGTGGGTGGACGCAATTTCGGGCACCTCGCTTATCGCGTGGATGACATCTATGCGGCGTGCGAGCGCTTCCGACAACTCGGCGTGACGATCAGCCGGCCGCCGCGCGATGGGCGCATGGCGTTCGTGCGCTCGCCGGACGGCATTTCGATCGAGCTGCTGCAGAAGAGCCAGCCGCTTCCGCCACAGGAGCCGTGGGCGTCGGCGCCGAATATCGGCAGCTGGTAGATCCAGGTGTTGGCGGCCGCCAGCAGCAGAAAGATATCTTTCAGCTGCGCACTGAATTGCGCGGGGGTTGCGTAGCGCGGAGACAACCCTATTTGCGTGTGGGCCTGGCGGGCTTGGCCTTGGGCGCGGGCTTCGGCTTTTCGGCTTTGACCGGCTTGGGCGGTTTCACGGGCTTTGCCTTGACCGGCTTTTCCTTTGCCGGCTTCTGCGGCTTGGCCTTTGGCGGCGGCTTCTGCTTCACGGGCTTGCCGTTGACCTTCACAGGAAGGGACGGGCGCGCTGTCAGCATATCTTCGGGGGGGCGCTGGAAGCCGCCGAGTTGCGCCTCGAGCGCCTCGGCGATGGCGAGGACATCCATGTCGCCGCCTTCGGGGCCGATGATCTGGATGCCACATGGCAGCTCGCCCCGCCCGCGCGGAACCGGGATCACGACGGAGGGCAGGTGGCAGACCGTCGCCAGCGCAATCCATGAGTGGAACATGTGATAGGGCGTCGGCTTGCCATCGACCGCCATCAGGCGCGTGACGGCGTCGCCAGTATCGATGTGCTCGAACGCAGGCGTTGGCGCGACCGGCGTGATGATGGCGTGCCAGCGGCTGAAGAATTCCGACATGGTGCGTTTGAGGCGGCGGCGTACTTCATCGGCGCGCAGCCAGTCATGGTGGGTGGCGGCGGAATAGGCGGCCCATTTGCCGCGGCCAAACGGTTCGCCGCGCGCGATCAGCTTGGCGAGCGGGCGGCCAGCTTCCAGCGCCTTGACCAGCGGGCCGGGCATGTCGGTGGCGAGGATGGGCAGGAGAAGCTGAAGATAGAGATCGACCAGCGCTAAGCCATCGATTTCGGGCTTGGCGATCAGAACCTGCGCGCCTGCATCGGCGGCGGCTTCGGCGGCGAGTTCGACGGCCGTGCGCGAGGTGGCGGAAACGGGAAAGGCCCTGTCGTCGGCCCAGACGCCGATGCGGTGCGCCTTGAGGCCGGTGCGGCGCGGTTGCAGCGTGGCGGGCTCGCCCGCGAGGATCTGGAACATCAGGCGCAGGTCGGCGACATCGCGCGCCATGGGGCCGGCGACGTTGAGATCGCGGACGGCGAGGGAGCCGGGGGCGGGCGGCACGTGGCCCATCAGGGGTGTGCGGCCATAGGTGGGCTTCAACGCTGCGACGCCGCAGAAGTGCGCGGGGAATCGCAGCGAGCCGCCAATGTCGGAGCCAAGCTCGAGCGGCGTGATGCCGGTTGCGAGGGCGGCCGCTGCGCCGCCCGAGCTGCCGCCCGGCGTGCGCGTGATGTCCCACGGATTGTTGCTGCGGCCGTGGACGGGATTGTTGGTCTGGCTGTCGCCGGCGAGATAGGGCGTGTTGGTCTTGCCCCAGATGACGGCTCCAGCGGCGCGCAGGCGGGCGACAGCGGCGGCGTCTGGCGTGTTGGAGGGGCGCTTGGCGTATTCGGGCGCGCCGGCGGTGGCGGGCATGCCATCGACGTCGAACGTGTCCTTGATGGTCATCGGCAGGCCGTGCAGCGGGCCGGCGGGAATGCCCGAGGCGAGCAGGCGATCAAGCTCCTCGGCGCGGCGACGGGCGGCTTCGAGACTGGTGCGGACGACGGCGTTGATTGCGGGGTTTACCGCCTGGTAGCGGGCAACGTGCTCCTCCAGCAGGTCGACGGAGCTGACCTGGCGCAGGGCCAGCCGGTCGATCTGCGTGCGTGCGGAGACAAAGATGTTGGGCGCTTGCGTCATGCCGCGCGCCGAACCCCCAGTGTTTGCGTTTCCCACCCGCGGACGTTTTGTGAGGCCCGCTTCACATCGTCTATGCGCGCCGGGGGCCACACGCAAAGTGAAAGCCCGGAAACATTGTGAAACAGGCAGCGCGAAGTCTGCGAAAATGCCGAGCTACAGTCCCAGCACATCGCGCATGGAATAGAGACCCGGCTTCTGCGTGACGGCCCATTTTGCCGCCGCAAGCGCGCCCTTGGCAAAAATTGCGCGATCGAGGGCGCGATGGGTGATGGCGACGATTTCCTCGTCGGAGATGAACGCCGCATCGTGGTCGCCGATGATACCGCCACCGCGAATGACTGAGAAGCCGATGGCGCCTTCGGTGCGCGGGCCGGTCTGGCCATCATAGGGCGGGGTGCGGAGGTCGGCGAGAGGCGCGCCGCGGGCGCGGGCGGCGGCTTCGCCGATCATCAGCGCAGTGCCGGAGGGTGCGTCCACTTTCCGGCGATGGTGGCCTTCGGTGATCTCGATGTCCCAGCCTTCGCCGAGGCGGGCGGCGACCTGTTCGACGAGGCCAATCATCAGGTTCACGCCAAGGGAAAAGTTGCGGTCGCGCACGATGGCGATGCGCCTGGCGTGTTCGGCGACCTGCTGCTCCTGATGGGGCGAGAGGCCTGTGGTGCCGATGATGGCGGCCTTGACCTTGGTGAGCTTCAGCTGCTCGAGCGCTTCGAGCGAGGCTTGCGGCGTGGTGAAGTCGATCCAGGCGTCGGCGGTCTGGGCGGCGCGTGAGGCGCTGTCGCTGAGGCTCCAGCCGCCCTGATCCTGCCCGAGGCCCGGCGCGCCTGCGCGTTCGCTGCCGCCGGTGACGGTGAATTTTACCAGCGCCTGGCCCATGCGGCCGGCGGCGCCTGCGATTGCGATCCTGATGCTGGTGCGGTCTTCGCTCATGCGCTGGCTTATAACCTGAATTCGTGGAGAGGCGAGGGCGCGGGAAATTGACCGCCGGCGGCAATCGCGCCAGCCTTGGGCCATGAAAATTGCGAATGCAGTCCTGATACCCTTGGTCCTTGCGGCGTGCAGCCCGGCCCCCGGTGATTCAACCGGGCCGCAAGCGGCCGCGGCGCCGCCCAGCCCCTATGCCTTTCAGGTCAACCTGACGCTGACCCCGCGCGCCGCCGACAAGCTGGCGGCGACGAAGGAGCGTGTGACCGTCGCCGCGATGTATTTCGGCGCTCCGACAAGCGAGGATGCGCCGGGCGTCGATGATCACATGATGAAGGTTCCGCTCGGCGAAGACCTGGTCGAGGTCGATCCGGTGAGTGCGGTGGTGACGGCGCCGGGTACGGGATTCGACGCGCAGTTCCTGTCCAGCGTGAAGAGTGATCCGGAAGTCCTGGTCAACGTCTACTCGGCGCGCAAGACGCACGAGAACAACCTGCTGTCGTGCGGCATCTATCAGGGGCCGGTTGCGATGGCGCAGAAGAAGCCGGTCGATATCCGGTGCGACCTGATCTATGGCGAGGACGGCGAACCGTTGCCGCCGCCGCAGTAGTCTGCTGCAAGAATGGGGGGAGGGAATGCGCGGGTTTATTCTTGGCGCCGTTCTGGCGGGAAGCGCTTGTCAGCCCGCTGCGCCGCCTCCCGAGCCGACGCCTGCGCCGGCGGCGACTTCGGCCAGCATCGACCAGAAGCCTGAGGTGATCGCATCCGCAATTGCGGAATTGCCGGCGCACATGTGGGGCATCAGCGACAGCGGCAAACTCATGTTTGCGCCGTTTCCTTCTGGCGACATTACATCGCGATGACCTGCCAGCCGAACGGAGACATTTCGATCTGGGTTCCCAACCCGGAGGAGGATGGCCAGACTTTGCGTCTAGTCTCCGGCGAAGAGTCAGAGGCCTTTCCTGCGACGCGCATTCCCGCTGACGATGAAGGGTTCGAAGGTGTCGCCAGCAGGATTGAGATCAAAGCGTCCACTCGCGTACTGCAGGCGTTTCGTGAATCCGGCCAGCTATCGCGCGGCCAGACCACAGACGTCATGAACGCCAAGACGCCGCAGGAAAGGGAGGCGATCGAAAGCTTCTTTGCGGGCTGTGAAGCCGCGCCCGGTTGAACCGCTACGCGCGCGAATCTTCCTGGTCGAAGAACTTCTTGACCTTCTTGAAGAAGCCCTGGCTTTCAGGGTGGCATTTGCCGCTCGGGCAGCACTCTTCCTGGAACTGGCGCAGCAGGTCTTTCTGCTTGGCGGTTAGGTGAGTGGGCGTCTCGACGAAGAGTTCGACCACCATATCGCCATTGGCGCCGCCGCGCAGGCTGGGCATGCCTTTGTTTTTCAGGCGCATGCGCTTGCCGGTCTGCGCGCCTTCGGGGATCGAGACCTTCATGCGCGAGCCGTCGATGGTCGGCAGTTCGATCTCGCCGCCGAGAGCCGCCGTCGCCATGGTGACGGGCGTGCGGGCGAACAGCGTCTGGCCGTCGCGCTCGAACAGGTCGTGCTCGCGGATCGAGACGAAGATGTAGAGATCGCCCTTCGGGCCGCCACGTGCGCCGGGCTCGCCCTCGCCGGTGAGACGGATGCGCTGGCCATCCTCGATGCCGGCGGGAATGGTGATCTGCAGTGTGCGCTCGCGGCGGTTGGCGCCACGGCCATCGCAGTTACGGCACGGCGTCTTGATGACGTGGCCCGATCCCTGGCAGCGGCCGCAGGTGCGCTCCATCGTGAAGAAGCCCTGGCTGACGCGCACGCGGCCATGGCCCTGACAGGTGGTGCAGGTTTCAGGCTGCGTGCCGGGCTCGGCGCCTGAACCGTTACAGGGCTCGCAGCGCTCGGTCGTCGGCACAGTGATTTCGGCCTGCTTGCCGCGGAAGGCTTCTTCCAGCGTGATCTCGTAATCGTAGCGCAGGTCCGCGCCGCGTCCCGGTCCGCCGCGCGCCTGGCGCTGGCCGCCG
>NCEM01000041.1 GCA_002280725.1 Alphaproteobacteria bacterium 32-64-14 | reverse complement strand
GGTGGATGGGTGGGTGGACAGCGCCTCGGTTTACCCTGAGCGACGCCGCAGGCGGCGTCGAAGGGCGCTTCCGGGATTGTCTGTTTGGATTGTGGTTTGCTGGCTTTGAGCCGGAAGCAGGTTCGGGGCGGCCGCCCCGAACCTGCGCCCTTCGCTGCAACCGTCCCGGGATGGGGCTGCAAAGCCCGTTGTCATCGTGGTTCGGCGCAGGGCCGGCTCGTCTTGCTTGCTGACTTGAATGGGACGGCTTCCGCCGCTCCCGCAGACAATCCGAAGCCAGGACCCCATCATGCCAGACTCTGTCTCCTTTGCCAGCGGCGCGGCGCCCGCCGCGCACATACTCGGTTGCGATGTCGCCAAGCGCGAGGTCGTCATTCGTGACTCCAGCTCGGGCGTCACGCACCGCATCGCCAACACATCGGCGGCCGTGTCTGCCGCCCTCGACCGGATCCGCGAGACGTCGGGATCGCCCGACCTCATCGTCTGCGAGACCACGGGCGGTCATGAGAGGGCGCTCTGCGTGGCGGCCATCGCCCTCGGCCTGCCCATCCACAGGGCCGATGCCGCGCGCGTGAAAGCCTTCATCGAAAGTCATGGCGGCAAGGCCAAGACCGACGCCATCGATGCGGCCTGGCTTACCCGCTATGGCTCCGAACGCCTGAAAACATTGGCTCTCTGGCGTCCACCAGAACCAGCACGCGAAGCTATCGCAACCTGCATGCGCCATCGCCAGACCATCCTTGCCCGCCGCACCGCCGCAAAAAACCGCCTCGGCGCGCCTGGCCAGGACGCGGTCGCCGACCTCCTCGAAGCCGAGATCGACTTCCTCTCGCGCCAGGTCGCAACGCTCGACGCCCGCATCGGCGAACTGGCAGGGCAATGCGAAGACTTCGAGCGCGACGAGAAGGCCTTGCGCGCCATCAAGGGCGTCGGACCCGTCTTCGCCCGCAGTCTGCTCGCCTTCATCCCCGAACTGGGATCACTCTCCGCCAAGGCCGCCGCAAGCCTTGCTGGCCTTGCTCCGCATCCCCACGAATCCGGCCAGACCCGGCGCAAGAAGCCTGCTTCCGGAGGACGCGCCGACATCAAACCCATCGCCTTCATGGCGGCCCTCTCGGCCGCGCGATCCCACCCAGAGCTCAGCGCGTTCTACGCTCGCCTGATCGCCGCCGGAAAGCCAAAACGTCTCGCCCTCGCCGCCGTCGCAAGAAAGCTCGTCGTCATCGCAAACGCCGTCATCAAACAGGCGCGACGGGCCAAACCCAGACTGACTTGATGACAAGTGGGGCAAGGCTCGATTCAAAGAAGCCGTCGCCTAAAACGGCAACGGCAACTGGACAACATTGTCCTCACGCACGACCGGCGCCGGCTTCGCGTCGATCGCCGCCGCCTTGAAGGCCCCATGCGGCGTCTTCGCCCAATGATGCGGCTTCCGCTTCATCTCATACAGCGCCCGCACCATCGCGACCGACTGCAGCGGCCAATACAACGGCAAAGTCAGCAACATCACGAACCGCGCATGCTGCGCGCCCGAAGCCAGCGCCGCCGCCAGCGCGCTCCCATAGCCCAGCCCGAACAGCGCAACATGCCAGGCCTCGACGCTCATCGTCGTCGCGCTGGCCGCCGTCCACACCAGCAACGGTCCATGCGTCATCGCGGCCAGCAGCGATCCGCCCAGCGTCACCTGCGTCAACAGATAGTTGAACAGCCCCATGCCGCGCGCCGCCCTGATCGGCGCGCGATTGAGCACCAGCCACGTCTGCAGATACCCCTTCATCCACCGCGTCCGCTGGTTCAGCCACGGTTTCAGCTTCGCTGGCGCTTCCTCGTCGGTCTCCGGTGCAATCATCGCCGCGCGATAGCCCAGCCGCGACAGCCTCAGCCCGATATCCGCGTCCTCGGTGACATTCCACGCATCCCAGCCGCCGGCCTCAACCAGCACATCGCGGCGAAAGAAATTGCTCGTCCCACCCAGCGCCAGCGGCGCACCGATCTTTGCGAGGAAAGGCAGCCACACGCGAAAGTGGATCGCGTACTCAACCTCGAACTGCGCCGCGAGCCAGCCATCCCGCCCATTGTGAATGTTCAGCGGCGCCTGAACCACCGCCAGTTTTCTGTGCCCGCGCGCAAACGCCGCCGCTGCAACGCGCAACTGGTTGCGGGCAGGGCGATCCTCAGCGTCGAAAATCGCCACCAGATCACCGCGCGCAAAGTGCAACCCATAGTTCAGCGCCTTCGGCTTCGTCCGCGGCGCGCCGGGCGGCACAGGGATCACCTCAAAGCGGTTGAAGGCGTCCGTCGCGCGTATCGCCTCCAGCGTCTCGGCATCGTCCGCTTCAATCAGCAGCTTCACGTCCAGCTTGTGCCGCGGATAATCCAGCGCGCCGATCGCCTCGATCAGGTCGGGAAGCACTGCGGCTTCCTTGTACAGCGGGATCAACAGCGTGATCACCGGCAGGTTCGCATCGGCAACTACGGCGGTATTCGCAGACGCGCGCGGCGCCATCGCGAACGCTGCCGCCACAAACCGGATGATGATCAGCAAGCCGAACATGACCGCGACCGCCTTGATGCTCACGGCCAGCGTCAGCTCCGTCGCAACGAACAGCGACGCCACAAACGCAATGACCACCAGCCAGCCGAACAAACGCTGCCCTATGGTCAGCCCGTGCCGCGCGCTGAGGTCCGGTCTGCGGCCGGACAAGCCGCCGCTGGCGGCGCCAAACGCCTGCGCTTCAGACAGACGCCGTTCAAAGGTGTCCTGCCGCGCCTCGTCAAACTGGTTTGATTGCGTCCGCGCATCCGTGCGGATCGTCCTGAATCCGTCGAACAGCGAAGTCCCCCAACAGTTCCCGCCAACACGCCAATCGGTTATCCACAAGGCCAAGGTTAATTGCAATCGGAGTCTGAGGCGCGATGCAAAATTCTGCCGGCTCTTGCGTTACACGCGGTGCGCATGCACGAGCCTGCAAGGAGACCCCGCGATGAACTTCTCATCAGACACCGCAGCGCCCGCTCACCCTGATGTTTTCCAGGCGATGATGGAAGCCAACACGGGCGCAGCGCCCAGCTACGGCAATGATGTATGGACCGAGCGTGCGCGCGAAGCGCTCTGCCGCGTGTTCGAGTGCGATCTCGACATCTGGCTCGTTGCCTCGGGGACAGCCGCGAACGCCCTCGGCCTCGCCACGCTGTGCCCGCCGCACGGTTCAATCTTCTGCCACGCTGAAGCGCATATCGAGCGCGACGAGCGCGGCGCGCCCGAATTCTTCACCGGCGGTGGCAAGCTCGCCCTGCTGCCCGGCCTCCATGGCCGCATCGATCTTGCCGCGCTGCGCAAGGCCGTCGCCTTCAACCGTCACGACTTCGTCCACGAAACCCCCGCCCACGTCCTCTCCCTCTCGAACCTCACCGAGTGCGGCGCCGCCTACCGCCCGTTCGAGATCGCCGAGCGCGCCGCCATCGCCCACGAGGGTGGCCTCGCCGTCCATCTCGACGGCGCCCGCTTCGCCAACGCGCTCGTCTCCACCGGCGCCACACCCGCTGAGATGAGCTGGCGCGCGGGTGTCGATGTCATGAGCTTCGGCGCCACCAAGAACGGCGTCCTCGGCTGCGAAGCCATCATCCTCTTCGGCTCCGCCCGCCAGCGTCTGGCCGACCTCCGCGTCCGCGCCAAGCGGGCAGGGCACATGCCGCCCAAGATGCGTTTCCTCGCCGCTCAGATGTGCGCCTACCTGCGCGATGGCCTGTGGCTCTCCCTCGCGCGCCAGGCCAACGCCTCCGCGCAGGGGCTCGCGGAAGTCCTGCTGGCGAAGGGTGGCGAGCTGGTTCACCCGGTCGATGGCAACGAGATATTCGCTCGCCTGCCCGAGGCCGTGACCAGCCGCCTCAGGGCGGCGGGCGCCAGCTTCTATGACTGGCCCGACGGCTCCAACCGCTTCGTCTGCTCGTGGAACACCCCCCCCGAAGAGATCGCTGCCGCAGCCTCCGTTCTGACCTGAATCCGCAGTTTCCGGGCCTCCTTGCGGGAGATCGATGAAATTTCATCGATCGGTTTGACCGGATATCGACCGTGTTTTGGCAGTCTTGCCTGATACGCCCGGGTCATCCGCCTGGGCGCCGTGGGGCGCTACCGGCATGTCTGGTCCGAATTTTCGCACGCTCTTCCTTGGCGAGGTGGATATCCCGCCCGCCCAGCGCGACGCCATCGCAGAGTCGCGCCGCCGCAATTTCCACGCGCTGGCTCCGCTGGCCGCCGTCCACTCCCTGCTCACCGCGGTGGTGCTGACCTTCGCGTTCTGGTCGGCCCCCGCCATGCCGCTGGTGTTCGTCTGGTGCTACGCCAGCGCCGTCCTCGTCTTCATCCGCGTCCGCGAAGCCCGCCGTCCGCCCGTCACAGGCGCAGGCGCCGCCGAGGACCGCCATATCGTCAACTACACGCTGCTCAGCGGCGCACTCTGGGGCGCGATCATCGCAGCCCTCGTCGCCTCCAGCGGCCCGGAGCATCATCTGCTGCTCGGCATTCTCACGGCCGCCGTGCTCTGCGTCGGCGCGCTGCTGCATTCGGGTTTCCCCGCCGCCTCGCTGGGCTATTCGCTGCTCGTCGGCCTCGGCGCCTGCGTTGGCCTGATGTTCGGCCACCATCAGTGGGCGATGAACGCAGCCTTGCTGCTGGTCGGCGGCGTCGCCGCCCTCCAGCGCTTCTCCGCCGCCACCCACGCCAGCGACGTGCGCCGCATGATCGACGCCGCTGAACTGCGCGAAGCCAAGGAGACGATGGCCCTCCTGCTCAACGATTTCGAGGCGCACTCGGCCGACTGGCTCTGGCGTGTTGATGACGCAAACCGCCTCGGCCCCGCCTCGCAGCGCTTCGTGGACGCCTCGGGCCTTCCCGCCGACATCCTCGAAGGTGGCAGCATCCTCGCCCTGTTCGCGCCGGAATCCGCCCAGCAGCTCCACGTCCTGCTCAAGCAGCGCAAGCCTTTCAACGACGAAGTCCTGCGCGTCTCGATCGGCGTTCGCGAAGGCTGGTGGTCGATGAGCGGCCAGCCCACCGCCGACGGCGGCTGGCGCGGCGTCTGCTCCGACATCACGCGCTCGCGCGATACCGAGGCGCTGATCGCCTACGCCACCGAATACGACAGCCTGACCGACCTGCCGAACCGCGCCATGCTCGTGCGCCAGCTTGAAATCGCCCAGGAAGCCGTCGAAACGCGCGGCGAGGGCTATGCGCTGTTCGTCATCGACCTCGACAACTTCAAGGCCCTCAACGACACGCAGGGCCACCCTGCGGGCGACGCCTTCCTCAAGGTCGTGGCCCAGCGCCTGCGCGATTGCGTCGGTGAGTCCGCCTTCCTGGCGCGCCTCGGCGGCGACGAGTTCGCCGTGATGCGGCGCGATTTCATGGCTGAGGAGGCTGGCGAACTCGCCGATCTCATCGTCGATGCGCTCCTCGCGCCCGTCTTCCTCAATGGCCGCGAGATACTCACAGGCTGCAGCGTCGGCGTCGCCCTCGCGCCCGATAACGGCTCCGACCCCGCCGTGCTGATGAAGAACGCCGAGCTCGCGCTCTACCGCGCCAAGGCCCAGGGCCGCGGCTGCGCCCGCTTCTTCGAGCCGGGCATGGAAGAGTCCGCCCGCGTGCGCGCCGATCTCGAGACAGACCTGCGCAACGCGCTCGCTGCCGAGACCATGGATGTTTACTTCCAGCCGCTCGTGAATACGCGCACGCGCAAGACTTCAGGCTACGAAACCTTGCTGCGCTGGAACCGTCCGGGCCAGGGACTTGTCTCGCCCGCCGTATTCATCTCGTGCGCCGAAGAGACGGGCATCATCATTCCCCTGGGTGAATGGGTGATCCGCAAGGCGATCGAGGAAGCCGCGCACTGGAAGGAAGACGTCCCCGTCGCGATCAACCTGTCGCCGGCCCAGATGAAGAACCCCTCGCTGGTCGCCACCGTCATCGGCGCGCTGGCCGCCTCGCAGCTGGATCCGAGCCGCCTCGAGATCGAGATCGTCGAAAGCGTCCTGATGGACGAGACGGAACACAACATCCGCACGCTCCACGCCCTGCGCGAGCTCGGCGTGAAGATCGCCCTCGACGATTTCGGCACCGGATACTCGTCGCTGAGCTACCTGCGGGCTTTCCCGTTCGACAAGATCAAGATCGACCAGCGCTTCGTCCGCGACATCGATTCCAGCTCGGAAAACCAGGCCATCGTGCGCGCCGTCATCTCGCTGGCCCGCGATCTGGGCATGCGCGTCACCGCCGAAGGCGTCGAGAACGAGCAGCAGGCCGCCATTCTCGCGGGCCTCGGCTGCGCGGAAGTGCAGGGCTTCCTGTACAGCCGCCCGATCCCCGCCTCCGAACTCGAAAAACGTGAAATGCCGGTCCGCAATGGCGCCAACGTCCACACCTTGCGCCGCAGGGCGTAAGGTCTGCGAAAGCCTTTGATTGGCGGGCTTCCCCGGGTGTCATTCCGGACGCGCCGCAGGCGCGAGCCGGAACCCAGGAGCGATGAAGCACCGATAAGCTTGGCCCCTGGCTTCCCGCTCTCCGCGCTGCGCGCTCTGGCGGGAATAACACTCAGAGTGCCGCAAGCAGCCCATTTATCGGGAAAAATGGCGGGCCGCGGCCGCGCGCACGCGCCAAACCCCCAACCCAAACGTGTTCATGCCCGCCCGGGCGAACCGGACGGGCATGAGGAATACACTAGTCTCTGGGAATTGGGCGGCCTCTAGGAAGAGGCGCAGGCCAAGGACTGGCTGCCCAATGCGAAGAGCTTAGCGAAGAGCTTAGCTACTACTTCTTCTTCTTAGCAGCTTTCGCCGGTTTTTTGGCGGCGGCTTTCGCCGGCTTCTTCGCAGCTTTTTTGGCAGTGGCCATCTTAAGTCTCCTTGAGTGGTCCCTTCAGATGAGACCCGCTAGCGGACCGCATCCAATTACGTTGAGCCGGTCTCCGATCGGAAAACTGCGACTCAACGAATCTCTCTCTACACCATCTTGCGCTCAGAGTGCAGCACCTCTTCGCAAGCGGTCGTTGATTGCCTCTCCGAGTCCGGTGTCCGGAATCGGCGCCACGGCGATCGCAACATGACTCTCATCGAGCGCGCGCAGCATCGCGAAGAGATTCGACGCGGCCTCCGCGAGGTCGCCGCGAATCGATAAGTTGAGAGAAGGTGAAACACCCGCGCGAGGCGCCCCGAAGCCGAGATAGGCCTCGCCCTCGGCAGGTGACTCAGCGTCGAGTCGGAGCCGTGCGCGGGGGGCGTAGTGACGCCTCAACATGCCCGGTGCGACGATGCCCTTCGAGGCCTCAGGAGAGAGCAGCGGGCCTGTGAACAACTCGATCTCGGCGCGTGGCTGAGCGCCCGGCCGGAGCATCACGGCGCCGCCTTCGCCGGGCGCGATGATGGTCGATTCAAGCCCCGCTTCGCACGCGCCGCCATCGATGATCAGGTCCACGCGCGCGCCCAATCCAGCCGCCACATGCGCCGCTGTCGTGGGGCTCAACTGCTCCGATGGATTGGCCGATGGCGCCGCGAGTGGCCGTCCCACGAGACGAATAAGTCTCAGAGTTGCTTCGTGTTTTGGTTGGCGCAGCGCGATCGAAGGAAGACCCGCAGTCGCCAGCTCCGACACCGGGCACGGCTCCTTGCGCGGCAGCACCAGCGTGAGAGGCCCGGGCCAGAACTGCTCCGCGAGCCTGCGCGCAAGCGGGCTGAAGTGGGCGAGGGACTCCGCCATCGCGAGGTCGCTCACATGGCAGATGAGCGGGTTGAACGAGGGCCGCCCCTTTGCTGTGTAAATCGCGGCGACGGCGGCGCCGTTCGTGGCGTCTGCGGCGAGCCCGTAGACCGTCTCAGTGGGCGCCGCGACCAGCCCTCCGGAGAGGATCACCGAGGCCGCGCGGGCGAGGTCATCGTCGCGCGTGCCGATGACCGTCGCGGCCCCTCGCGAGTCCAATTCTGAATCCTCTTTCATGTTCGCGCGGCTCCATCCGGCGCCTCATTGCGGCGCCCGCGAACGGCCGCGAGAGGCGCGTGATGATGTCTCTCGCGTGCTCGCGCGCGTGTCTCAGCGAGGCGCATTTCGATTTCTGGGTGTGTCCTCAGAGTCACGCTTTCGGACGCCTCGGAGCGCTCGCGCGTCCCTGCTTTTGACTCATCGCACGCGCGCGAAGCGTCGATCCGAGTCGAATCGCGGCAAGTCGAATCCCCGAAATCGGAATCGCGCGCGTGTCTCCGCGCGCTCACTTGCGGGTCGCCACGATGTCGATGACGACCACCACGTCATTGCCCACCCACTCCGCGTCGCCTGCCGGTTCCGCCGCCGTCGCGCCGCCGACGCCAAGGTCGAGACGGCGCAGCGTGACCTCGCCATGCATCGTCGCCGTGGTCCCGGCGATATCGAGCGTGAAGGGCAGGCGCACGGGGATGGTCGCGCCCTTCAATTTCAGCACGCCGGTTGCTTCGTAATCGCGCGCGCTGAGCTTGTAGATGCCGCCTTTCACTTCAAAAACGGCTTCCGGATACTTGGTAACATCAAACCAGTCGCCCTGGCCGAGGCTGTCGTCGAACTGCGGCTCGCCCGTCGTGATCTTGCCCACGGGGATCGCCACGCGGACATAGCCATCGGCCGGAATGTGCTCGTTGCTGTCCGCATCCGTGTCGAGGCGCACGCGCGCGGCCCACGCGGGGAACGCGCCTTCATACGGTCTGCCCATATAGGTGAAGCGGAAGCCGAGCGTGCTCTTCCCATAATCGACGTCCCACGCCGGTGCGTTGGAGACGACCTCCGCCTCGCCATCCACAGGCGCGGGGCCAGTGGCGGAAGGCGCGCCCGCAAACGACAGCCCCGCGACGATCGCAAACACCAGCGCCGCTGCGCCCGCCGCCCAGAACGCACCATGTCCTTCATCCGGCGGCCCCGCCGTCCGCCCGAACACGCCCGGCGCCATGCGCGCCAGCAGTCCGTCCTTGTCGATGAACTGGTGCTTCACCGCGCCCGCAACGTGCAAAACCAGCAACCCGATGATCACCCACGCCAGATTGCCGTGCACCTGCTCGAACCCTTCCTCGAGCCCGTGCCGCGTCTCCGCATCCAGCGACGGGATGCCCGGCAACCGGATATCCACAAGTCCGAAATAGCGCGTCGGCGCATCGCTCGAGGCCGACGCCATGATCCATCCGGTCAACGGCATCGCGATGATTAGCACATAGAAGAGAATGTGCACGGCCCGCGACGCCCACGCCTGCCACGCCGGCATCGGCGGCTCGGCCGGCGGCCGGTTCATCAGCCGCCACACGATCCGCGCCACCGACAGCAGCAGCACCGTGATCCCGAACGACTTGTGCAGCTGCACGACATTGTACTGCGCCGGCCCCTCCAGCTCCCCCATGATCCACCCGACCGCGATCAGCCCGATGATCATCAGCGCAATCGCCCAGTGCAGCGCGATCGCAACAGAGGTGTAGCGCTGCTGGAGCGGCGAGGGCGGCGGCGCAGGCTGCGGTGCGGCGTCGGTCATTCGGATCTTCCTTCCGGTAGGCGCGGCTTTGGCGTGCTTGGAACGCCGCTGTATATGTCACGAAATGCGGGGCCCGTCGAAAACCGGCCGCCAAACAGGAAACGGCCGCGAGGCATCCCCCCGCGGCCGTCCCACACGTCACTGTATATAGAGTGAGCCCGCCGCCTACTTCTGCACCAGCTCGGCGTTGATCTCGATCTTGATGTTGTCCGCGATGGGGCCGCCGGCCGCCATGCCCCACTGGGTCTTGTTGATCGTGCCCACCGCCTGGAAGCCCACCTTGTGCTTCTGCGCGCGCGGGTCATTGCGGTTGCCAATGTAGGTCACGTCCAGCGTCACCGGCTTGGTGACCCCAAGGAAGGTGAGGTTGCCCGTCATCTTCCCTGTGTTCGCGCCCGTCTTGGTGACAGCGGTCGAGGTGAAGGTAATCGCCGGGAACTTGCCCGCATTGAAGAACTTCTCGCCCGTCGCAAGCTCATTGTTGAAGTCCGTCGTGCTTCCGGCGGGCCGTGTGCGAGCGTAGTCGGTCTCGACCGATTTCGGATCAATGGTCGCCGTGACGCGCGACTTGGTCACGTCAGTCGGGTCGAACGTCAGCTTCACGTCGAAATTCGTGAACCGCGCCGAATACCAGGACAGCCCGTTGTGCAGCCCCTGCCATTCCAGCGTCGCATGCGGCCGGTCCAGCACATACTCGCCCGCGGGGGCCTGCGTGGCCGTTCCCTGCGCCAGCGCCGGCGCGGCCGTCATCGTCGCCGCCATGGTCAGGCTGGAAAGGGCAATCAGCATCGAACGCATATGATTCTCCGGGGTCGGGCTCTCGTGTTGGACATCTATACGCAAGTACGCCCGTGCCCGGATTATGGCCTGTCCTGTGTCGCGTGGGGGAGGCCTGACGTGAAATTGATCTTTTTTGCAGCGGACTACCCACGCCCGCTTCTATTCCCGCCCCCGCGGCGTTAGCGTCGGCGCCGAAGACAAGGCGACGGGGGTCGCCGGGAGCAGGGGACATGTCCAAGCGCAATCTCACGGCCGTGGTTGGCGCCGCGATCGCCACACTTTCCATCTGTGCCGCGCCCGCCAGCGCCCAGAACGCGCTCGATGGCATCATGGACGCCGAGCAGGAAACCGAGATCTACTGCGTCTACGACATCCTCTCCCAGACCGGCGACATCTACGAGATCGCAGACGTCTTCGTGGACCCGGACGCCTCGGAAGCTGAAATCGAAGCGGCGGATGGCATCCTCTCCGAGGCCGTCGGTGAATGTATGGCCGCCTATGACTGGACCGAGACGGCGCAGGAATTCGCCGCCGTCATCGGCATCCACGGCTCGGTGATCGATGTCACCACCGCCGATCTCGCGCTCGATGGCATGACGGAAGAGTCCATCCAGGGCATCTTCGACGTGCTCGACCTGCTCGAAGATAAGGACATGGAGACATTCAAGTCTCCCGCCTGGCTCGCCGACACGCGCTTCCAGAAGCGCATCAACCGCTCGCTCGTCTCCGCCGGCGTGCCGAACAAGGAAGAGTTCCTCTCCAGCTCGATGCTGGTGCTCGAGTCCTCCATCCTCGCCGCCGACGCCATCGTCGACTGGCTGCTCGAAACCGGCGTCGGCCCCACGGCGGATGCCGCGCCCGCGCCGGCGATCCCATCGTCCGCGTCCGGCAAGTCGTCCGGCTCCAAGAAGTCGAAGTCGGGCAAAGCCAGCGCCAGCGCCGGAAGCAAACCCGCCCCGCGCGCTCCCAAGCTTGAACTCACCGGCTCGGGCACGGGGTGGTACGTTGCTGAAGGCGGCTACATCGTCACCAACGCGCACGTGGTCGAAGGCTGCAAGCGCATGACGCTGAAGAGCGGTCTCGAACTCGACATCGTTGATGTGGCCGATGGCGAAGACCTCGCCCTCCTGCGCGGCGAAAGCTCGGAACGCCCGCTCACCATCCGCGACACGCGCTCCGTGCGCCTCGCGGAAGACGTGCTGGTCGCGGGCTTCCCGCTGGGCGGCATCCTGTCTTCGGGCATCAACGTCACGGTCGGCACTGTCTCCGCGCAGGCCGGCATGGGCGATGATGAGCGCCGCTTCCAGTTCACCGCCCCGGTCCAGCCCGGCAACAGCGGCGGCCCCGTGCTCGACATGTCGGGCAATGTCATCGGCGTCGTCGTCTCCAAGCTGAATGCGATGACCATTCAGGACCAGGTCGGCGACATCCCGCAGAACGTGAACTTCGGCATCGCGCTCACCAGCCTCGTCGACTTCCTCAATGACAACGACGTCGACTATGCCCGCCAGGCCTCCGGCGCGAAGCTCGACAAGGTCGACCTCGCCGAACTCGCCCGCGCCTCCACCGTCCTGCTGCAGTGCTATCAATAAGCGTCACGCAGCGCGGGCCCAAACTTGTCAGGGCTGGACCAAACTGCCTGAATATGAAGATATCCCGCAATCAGCGGGAGAGACGGTCGATGCTGTTCGGGTCGATGCCTTTCGGAATGCGGCGCGCAGCGCGGCTGGCCCTGACAGCCGCAGCGCTCGCCTCCGCGCCTGCCTCCGCCCAGCCGCCCGAAGCGATCAGCGATGGCCTGCGCTGCGTCTATGAAAAGCTGACGGCAAACCGCGGCTACGAAGTCGTCGCCGAAGTCTTCCTCTATGACACCGTGCCCGAGAACCAGGTCGGCCAGGCCGCCAGCATCCTCGACCTCGCCACGCAAAGCTGCGCCAAGCAATACAAGTGGAGCGTCAGCCGCGTCTTCTCCGCCGCCGATGTCGGTCTCTATGGCGCAACCATCGACTACCTGATCCAGAAGATCGCCGCCGCAGGCGTTGCCTCCACCGCGGTCGAAGCGTTCGACACGGTCGTCTCCTCCATGTCGCACGCCGATTATGAAAGCTTCGGCGAACAGGACTGGCGCAGCGACCTCGCCTTCACCCGCCGCCTCCGCGCCCTCGCACGCGACGCCGGCCTGCCAGACGAGGAAGCCGTCATGGACATGGCCCTCGACGCCCTCGAACTCGGCGCCCGCATCGACTATTCCGTCGCCCTCTTCGTGCTGGACCTCGCCGAAGGCTCCCCAATCCCCGAGACGGTGTAACGGAGCAGACACCACAAGCCCGCGCCTCGTCCTTCGACAGGCAAGGATGAGGCGCTCCCTCACCAGCGACAGGAAAGGCCTCATCCTTGTCGAAGGAGTTCGCAGCGCTTTGCGCAGCAAACGAATTGGTCCGGGGGACCAATTCGAGCTGCGGACGCCGTGCTCACCGGCGCCCGCCCCACCAGCCCCCGGTTTGCGTCCCGCTCCATTGCCTCCTACGTTGATCCCCACAGCAGAGCAGGGAGGCCTCCCATGGATGGCTTCGAAGGCAAGACCGAACGCGCCCGCTACGACTATCCCTTTGCCGAACCGCCAGCCCCCGGCGCGGTCCTTGAGATCGCGTCCGGCGTCAAATGGGTGCGTATGCCGCTGCCGTTCTCGCTGAAATGGATCAACCTCTGGCTGCTCGAAGACGGAGACGGTTGGACCGTCGTCGACACCGGCATCCCGAATTCCGAAACCAAGGCCCACTGGCGCACCATCTTCGAGAACGAACTCGGCGGCCGCCCGGTGAAACGCATCATCGTCACGCACATGCATCCCGACCACATTGGCCTCGCCGGATGGATGAGCCGCAAATATCAGGCTGAGCTCTGGATCACGCGCCTCGAATACATCACCTGCCGCACGCTCGTCGCTGACACAGGCCGCGAGGCGCCGGAAGCGGGCGTCAAATTCTATCGCGCAGCAGGATGGGGCCAGCAGGAGCTTGATCGCTACGTCGACAAGTTCGGCGGCTTTGGCCGCTCCGTCTCGCAGCTGCCCGACGCCTTCCACCGCATCTCGGATAACGACGTGATAACCATCGGCGGGCGGGCGTGGCATGTCGTCACGGGATGCGGCCACTCGCCCGATCACGCCTGCCTCTATGCGCCCGACATCAACGTCTTCATCTCGGGCGACCAGATCCTCCCGCGCATTTCCTCCAACGTCAGCGTCTTCCCCACCGAGCCCGCCGCCGACCCGCTGAAGGACTGGCTGGACTCGTGCCGCAAGCTCAAGGCGGCGATCCCGGCGGACGTCATGGTTCTGCCCTCGCACAACGAGCCCTTCTACGGCGCGCACAAGCGCCTCGACGCTCTGATCGAAGGCCACGAGGTCGGCATGCGCCGGCTCCTCTCCCGGCTGGAAGAACCGAAGCGGGTGGTCGACCTGTTCGTCGCCCTGTTTGCCCGGGCAATCGAGCCGGACAGTCTGGGCATGGCCACGGGCGAGACCGTTGCGCACCTGAATTGCCTGAAAGGCCGCGGTTTGATCGTGTCGGAACAGGACGCAGGGACAACCCTGTACAGACGGGCGTCTTGACGGCAGAGGCAGACCTATAACGTATAGTCCCGTACCCCCCGTGCGGGGTTGCGTGCCTTTTGAACCCGCAGGGACTGGATAATGACCGACACCTCGACAGACCAGCCGGTCACCCCGGAGCCGGCCGTCGAAGGCGAGGCCGCGCCCAGGGGCATGAAGAAGAAGATCCTGCACGAGTTCCGCGAAACCGCGCTCACCATCGCGATCTTCGTGCCGTTCTGGCTCCTGTTCTCCACCTTCGTCTACGAGCTGCGCTCGATCCCGTCGGAATCGATGGTGCCCGCCCTGCAGGTCGGTGATCGCGTGGCCGTCGCGAAGTTCGCTTACGGCTACAACCGCAACTCGATCCCGTTCGGTCTCGGCCTGTTCGTCATCGGCGACAAGAAATGCCCCGACCAGCCCAACGCCGCCCAGGCGAAGGAATGCGTCGAAGCTGAGAACTGGTTCGGCTCGAAACCGAAACGCGGCGACGTCATCGTCTTCCAGCACCCGCATTCCGACCGCGTGATGATCAAGCGCCTCATCGGCTTGCCCGGCGACGCCGTCGAGGTGAAGGCCGGCCGCCTCTATCTCAACGACGTCGAAGTCCCGCGCGACAAGGTGCGCACCACCACCTACATCCCCGACGACAACAGCCGCATCACCACCGCCGTCGAGTATCGCCAGACCATCCCGACCGGCGACAAGGACAAGGATGGCAAGGACGTCACCAAGTCATTCCTCATCCACGAGTTCTCGGATTCGGAATCGCTCGACGAAACCCCGCGCTTCCTCGTGCCCGAAGGCCACGTCTTCATGATGGGCGACAACCGCGACAACTCCGAAGACAGCCGCGCCCCCTCGGGTCATCGCCGTCTTGCCGCACAGTTTCCCGAAGCCTGGCCCTATCGCGGCGCCGGTCTCTCGGCCGACACGCGCGACGACGCCGTCGGCATGGTCCCGATGGATTACCTCATCGGCCGCGCCGAAACCGTCCTCTTCACCCTCCACGGCTGCAAACAAGCCCCCGGCGCCGAATGCCCCGAAGGCCGCATGTGGAAGGGGCTGTAGGGCTCCGCGCGACGCGCCCGACCGGCTTGCCACCGCTCGTCCCGACGAAAGTCGGGATCCAGGGCTGATGGTCAGTCTTGTTCAGGCTTGAAGCTTCAAGTTCATTCAAGGAGCTCAACCGTTCCTGGATCCCGACTTTCGTCGGGATGAGCGGTGAATGATGGCGCGCCCTACCTTTTCACACCCCCAATCCATCAAATCCACACCCCATACTTACCCCGAAATTAAGCGTTCCCAGCCTATGTTCGGCATCTGCGAGGGGATCGCAGCCGGCGGTTGGTTAGATGGACGTCTCGCTCATTCACCCACGCGATCTCGCCGATGGCGAGATCACGGCTTGGCGCGACCTGCGCGCCGCCGATCCGCGTCTCGATAGCCCCTTCCTCTCGCCCGACTTCGCGCGCTGCGCAGGGCAGGCGCGGTCCGATGCGCGTGTGCTCGTCGTGCGCAACGCCGATGGCGCCCCGCAACTCTTCCTGCCGCTCCAGCTGTCGCGCTCGGGCCTTGCGCGTCCGCTCGGCGCGCCGATGTGCGATGTCACCGGCCCCATCGCCGCACCGCCGAGCATCGCGCTGCTCTCAACTGCGCTCGGCCGCGCCGGCCTTGCCGCCTACGCCTTCGCCGGCTGGCCCGCCGCGCCGAAAGGCAAGGGCGTGAAGCTTCGCCACAGCGAAGGCTCCGCCGTCGCCGATCTGTCGCAAGGCTTCGCGGCCTACCTCGAATCCCGCCGCGCCGAACATCCGCGCCACTTCAAGAAGATGCGCCGCCTCGCGCGCCAGGGCGAGAAAGACTACGGCGCCGAAACCACCACATTCGGCCCTGCCAACGCCGAAGACCTCGCCACGCTTATCCGCTGGAAGCGCGAGCAATACATCCGCACCGGCCGCCACGACGTCCTCGGCCCCGCCTGGACGCGCGCACTCCTCGAAGCCTGCGCGGCCGCTCACAGCGAAGACTTCTCCGGCGTAATGGCGACGCTCCGCTACAACGGCCAACTCGTCGCCGCCGAATTCGGCCTGCGCAGCGGCGCCACGCTGCACGGCTGGATCGCGGGCTACGATCCCGCCTTCTCATCCTGCTCCCCCGGCCTCGTCCTGCAGCAGCGCTTGCTCGAACGCGCCGCCGCCGCTGGCGTCACGCGCGCCGTCCTCGGCACGGGCGAGTCGCACTACAAGAAGCACTACACCTCCCATGTCGAACTGATGGACGATGGCGTCGTCGCGGCTGCCGGCCTTGCTGGCGGCGCCCGCGCGCTGGCCGCCGGCCTGCTGCTGGCGGTGGAGCGGGGCAGGTTCGGCCCCGCCTCCCGCCTCGCCGGGCGCACCCGCCGCCGCATGGACATCATCCTCGCTGTCGAAACCCGCATGGGCGACCAGGTCCGCGGCCTTGCCCGCGCCATCGGCTCTGACGCCGCCCTCAACCAGACCACGAAGGCCGTGAAGGCCGCCGTGCGGGCCTCTGCATTCTGATTTCCCCTGCTTTTGCTGTGAGTTAGCTCAAGCCAAGCAGATGGTTGTTTGGAATCAGCCCCCCATGCTCTAAGCGGGGCAGGATGGATACCGCCGTCAAACTACTGGACAGGACGAAGAGCGCCGGCGCCCCCGGGCGCATTATCGTCGTGCGCCACGGCCGTCCCAACCTCGATCGCAACGCCGGGCCCAAGCTGGACTGGCGCTCCTATCGTGGCTGGTGGGCAAAATACGAAGTCGCGCCGCTGGCTGAAGGCCAGAAATGTCCCGACCCGCTGCTCGGCGAAGTGTCGGAAGACGCGATCCTGTTTTCCAGCGTCCGCCCCCGCGCGATGCAGACCGCCGACCAGATGGCGCGCGGCCGCAATGTCACGCGCGACGCGATCTTCAACGAGGCCACGCTCCCGCCGCCGCACTGGAAACTCCGGCACCTGCCGCGCACGTGGAACTGGATGTCGCGTCTCGTCTGGATGATGGGCCACGCCGATCCGGGCGATGAAGACGTGAAGGAAGCCCGCGCCCGCGCCTCGCGCGCCGCAGACGTGCTGGTGAAAACCGCCAACGAAGGCGGCGGCCGCGACGTGGTCGTCGCCGCCCACGGCTGGTTCAACCGTATGCTCCGCCCCCAACTCAAACGCCGCGGCTGGATCTGCATCCACGACGGCGGCGACAAATACTGGTCCTACCGGATCTACAAGAAGAAGTAGCTCTCTGGACCGCCGGGCCCCCGCCCGGCAATCGCTGCGCGGCAGCGACCTCGAGCCCGCGCCTCGTCCTTCGACAGGCTCAGGATGAGGCGCTCTCGCACCAGCAACGGTCAGGCCACATGGTGATCCCGTGTAAGGCCTCATCCTGAGCCTGTCGAAGGACGAGGCCGTGCTCACGCGGCTAGATTTCAACGCGAAAAACACCCCCCATCCCACGCTTGCCTCCCGCATCGATGCGCCTATGTTGGCCCACCTTCTGGAGACCCGTATGGCGCAGACAAAGCCGCCCTCAGACATTGCTGCAATGAGCTTCGAGGACGCCCTCCGCGAGTTGGAGCAGATCGTCCAGAAGCTCGAAGGCGGCGATGTGCCGCTCGATGACTCGATCCGCATCTATGAACGCGGCGCCGCGCTCAAGGCGCATTGCGAAGCGCGTCTGCGCGAGGCAGAGCTGAAGGTCGAGAAGATCGTCCTTGGCGCCGATGGTCCCAAGGGTCTGGAACCGGCTGATGATCTATAATATCGACCCGCAATTCGAGCAGCGCCTCAACGAGGTCGCAGACCGCATCACGGTCGCGCTCGACCAGCTGATCCCGCCCGCCACCGGCCCGGAGGCGCAGCTGATGCGCGCGATGCGTCACGGCGCGCTCAGCAAGGGCAAGCGCCTGCGCCCCTTCATCACCATCGAAGTCGGCCGCATGTTCGGCGCGCCGGAGAAGGCGCTGCTGCGCGCCGCCGCCGCCGTCGAATGCATCCACGCCTATTCGCTCATCCACGACGATCTGCCGTGCATGGACGACGATGACTTCCGCCGTGGCCAGCCCACCGTGCACAAGGCCTTCGATGAAGCCACCGCTGTCCTCGCGGGCGATGCGCTGCAGGCGCTCGCCTTCGAGATCATGGTCTCGCCCGAAACCCACCGCGATGCGCTGATGCGCTGCAAGCTGGTGGAGCGTCTGGCGGTCGCGTCAGGCCCGCGCGGCATGGTCGGCGGCCAGATGATCGACATGAACCCGATCACCGAAGGGGAGGAGCCGCTCCAGATTCTCGCCCGCATGCAGCGCCTGAAAACCGGCGCGCTGATCACGCTGGCGGGGGAGGTGGGCGCGCTGCTCGGCGGCGCCGTCGAAGCCGAACGTCACGCCATCTCGGGCTACACCAACGACCTCGGTCTCGCCTTCCAGATCGTCGACGACTTGCTCGACGTCGAAGGCGATCCTTCCCTGCTGGGCAAGGCCACCGAGAAGGATCTCGAAGCCGGCAAGGTCAATTTCGTCTCGCTCCTGGGCGTCGACGGCGCCAAGGACAGGGTGCGCTATCTCGCCGCACAGGCGAAACAACATCTGGCATCCTTCGGCTCACGCGCGACTTCTCTGCTCCATACGGTCGACTTTGTGCTCAATCGCCGCCACTAATTGACCCGTATTGGGGACAAGACACAGCACATGACCACCCAGACGCCTCTCCTCGACCAGATCGCAAGCCCGGCCGGCCTCAAGGGCAGGTCCAGGACCGAGCTGAAGCAGGTTGCGGACGAACTGCGCGCCGAAACCATCAACGCCGTCTCCACCACGGGCGGCCACCTCGGCGCCGGTCTCGGCGTCGTTGAACTCACCGTCGCGCTCCACGCCGTGTTCGACACCCCGAAGGACAAGATCGTGTGGGACGTCGGCCACCAGGCTTACCCCCACAAGATCCTCACCGGCCGCCGCGATCGCATCCGCACGCTGCGCCAGGGCGGCGGTCTCTCCGGCTTCACCAAGCGCGACGAGAGCGAGTACGACCCCTTCGGCGCCGCCCACGCCGGCACGTCCGTGTCCGCAGCCGCGGGCTTCGCGCTCGCCCGCGATATCACCAAAGGCGACAACCGCGTGGTCGCCGTCGTCGGCGACGGCGCGATGACCGCCGGCATGATCTATGAAGCGCTCAACAATATCGGCGGCATGCACACGCGCATGATCGTCATCCTCAACGACAACGACATGTCGATCGCCCCGCCGGTCGGCGCGCTCAGCCACTATCTCTCGCGCACCGTCTCGTCGAAAGGCTACCGCCGCTTCCGCAATTTCGGCCGCCGTCTCGCCAAGGGCATCGGCCTCGAACGCTTCACCAAGAAGGCCGAACACTCCGTCCGCAACTTCGCCATGGGCGGAGACCTGTTTGACTCGCTCGGCTTCTACTATGTTGGCCCCATCGATGGTCACGACCTCGACGTGCTGATCCCCGTCCTCGAAAACGCGCGCGACATGGAAACCGGCCCGGTGCTGATCCACGTCGTCACCAAGAAGGGCAAGGGCTACGCCCCCGCCGAAAGCTCGGCCGACAAGTATCACGGCGTCTCGAAGTTCAACGTCATCACGGGCGAACAGGCCAAGGCGAAAGCCGGCCCGCCGTCCTATACGAAAGTCTTCGCGCAGGAACTCGTCCGCGCTGCCGAGAAAGACCCCAAAGTCGTCGCCATCACCGCCGCCATGCCCTCCGGCACCGGCCTCGACTATTTCGGCGAACGCTTCCCCGAGCGCTGCTTCGATGTCGGCATCGCCGAACAGCACGCCGTCACCTTCGCCGCCGGCATGGCTGCAGATGGCATGAAGCCCTTCGCCGCCATCTACTCAACGTTCCTGCAGCGCGGCTATGACAGCGTCGTCCACGACGTTGCGATCCAGAAGCTCCCCGTCCGCTTCGCGCTCGACCGCGCCGGCCTCGTCGGCGCCGATGGCCCGACGCACGCGGGCTCGTTCGACATCGGCTTCCTCGGCGCGCTGCCGGGCTTCGTCCTCATGGCCGCCGCCGACGAAAACGAGCTTCAGCGCATGGTCGCCACCGCCCACGTCATCGACGATCGCCCCTCCGCCTTCCGCTATCCGCGCGGCGAGGGCATCGGCCTCGAGATGCTGACCGATCCCCAACCGCTCGAGATCGGCAAGGGCCGCATCGTGAAACAGGGCACGGCCATCGCCATCCTGTCCTACGGCGCCCGCCTGCAGGAATGCCTGCGCGCCGCCGACATGCTGGAAAAGCAGGGCCTCTCCACCACCGTCGCCGACGCTCGCTTCGCAAAGCCCCTCGACGAGGCGCTGCTGGCCCAGCTCGCTCGCCACCACGAAGTGCTGATCACCATCGAGGAAGGCGCCAAGGGCGGCTTCGGCGCCTTCGTGCTCCACTCGCTCGCCGAACACGGCCAGCTTGACAAGGGCCTCCGCGTCCGCACGCTCACGCTGCCCGACATCTTCCAGGACCACGACAGCCCGGAGAAGATGTACGAGCAAGCCGGCCTCGACGCCCGCTCCATCGCCGCGTGCGCCATCAAGGCCCTCGGCCGCGGCGACGAACGCGCGCTGAAGCTCATCGCGGGCTGACCGAAGCCCGCGCCCGCATCCTTCGACAGGCTCAGGATGAGGCGCTCTCGCACCGGCAGTAGTTAGGCCTCATCCTGAGCCTGTCGAAGGACGAGCCTGTCGAAGGACGAGCCTGTCGAAGGACGAGGCTGTGCTCACCGTCGGCTAAGCCCCCAAAGCCCCCCGCAACGTCTTCACCAACTCCTGCCTTACCTTCCACGGCTTGAAGCTCGCATGCAGGCGCGAGAGCCAGTGCGAGTTCACCGCCTTGTACGGCTGCCCCAACTCCCGTGAACTCGGCAGGATCTTGCGGTCCAGCACGTCGATCACATGCTCGATCTCCTCGCGCGAGGCGAACACGAGTGACCGCCCGCGATGATCGACAAACCAGACCGCATATCCCTTGCCGTGCACGGGATTGGGCAAGGGCGGATCGAACACAGTGGAGTTGTAGTACCCGCCATCCACGCCCCGATGCGCCCACGGCGTGACCGGCGTGCGCACGGGACTGTCGCGGTACTCGATGCGTATCTGCATGGTGGCGAATGGATCGTATGCCATGGCGTGCAGTCAAGAAAGCCAAGAAGCCCGCGCCTCGTCCTTCGACAGGCTCAGGATGAGGCGCTCCCGCACCGGCGGTTGATAGGCCTCATCCTGAGCGTGTCGAAGGACGAGGCCGTGCTCACGGCGCGCTGGAGACCACTCACCCCGCCACAGGCACAGCCGCCTTCGCCGCCACCGCCTCCTTCGTGGTCGCGTCCACCGCCTCGTCCTCGCTCCGCCCGTTCACGCGCACCAGCGGCGCCCCGATCAGTGCGCCGACAACACGCAATGGCGGCGTGTGATCGCAGATCACCTTGAACATGATCAGCAGGGGCAGGGCGATCACGCCGCCCAGCGGCCCCCACAGCCAGATCCAGAATCCCACCACCAGGATGATCGCCAGCGGATTCAGCATCATCCGCTTGCCGATGATCGTCGGCGTGATGAAGTTCGCTTCCATGAAGCTGATCGCCACGAACGCCAGCAGCGGAAAAGATGCCTCCAGCAGCGTGTCAAACGTCGCAAGGCCCGCAAAGCCAAGCAGCCCCATCATCAAGGCCGGCCCAAGGAACGGAATGAAATTGAACAGCATCGCCAGCCCGCCCCACATCAGTGGTTCCGGCAAGCCCAGCTGCCAGCACGCAAGGCCGGTCGCGATACCGACGCAAAGATTGATGGTTGCAAACATCACCATGTAGCCGGTGACGCGCCGCCCCACATCGCGAAACACGCGCGCCGCCCGCACGCGCCCACGCAAGGTCGGCTGGAAGGCGATCACCTTGATGCGGAATTCCGATCGCGTCAGCAGCAGAAAGAAGCACAGGATGAACACAAGCCCGGTTTGCGCCACCACGGTCTGCGCAGACGCCATGATCGCGCTCGCCAGTCCCGGCTCCCGCACCACAACAGTGCGCGAGGCCGGCGTCTGCGGTTCAACGATGTTCAGCCCCTCAACCTCACGCGATATGTCGGTCAGCGGCTTCAGCGGCGCCTGAAGCGCGCGAAGATGGCGCTCGGCGCGGTTCATCATCGACGGTGCATCCTCGATGAGGTGCGATGCCGGCTGCGCGATCAGCGAGAACGTGAACCACACCGCCGCGCCCGCAAACACCAGCGCAAGAATAGCGGCCAGCGGCCGCGGAATCCACACGCGCTCCAGCAGGCGGCACAACGGAGAGAGAAGAACCGCGAAAACCAGCGCAATGGCGATCGGCAGCAGAAAGTCCTTCGCCGCCCAGAACGTGACGCACAAGGCGATCACGCACATCACAGTGAGAGCGATAGCCGTAACAAGCTGGGGGTTCCGTCCGACAATGAGGAACGGATCCTGAGCGGCAATTCCCGCAAAATTCGAGGGTCGCCTGCGTCTAGCCATGTCGATGTCCACCCGCGTCCAAGGCAGCAACGCACTCCATGCCGCGCAGGTTCCAACGGCGTGAGCGCCGAAGGCGCGATCTGGTGCGGGGGACCAAATCGAGAAGCGAACGCCCGGCAGGGCTAGATCGCCGCGCCTTCGCGGCGAGACGAAGGGGGGCTCCCCACCGCCCCCATTCCCCCAGCCACACACTCGCCTACATTAAACCTCACGTTCAGCAGCCGTTCAGGCGACCGGCCGCACTGTCGCCAATATCAGTCGAGGTTCATTCCCCCATGGCCATTTCGACCCATCCTCTCTTATACATCGCCGCCGCCTGCGCTGCGGCCATGCTCGCCGCCGCCTGCAGTTCGGCCCCGGCAACCGAAACAGCCGCCGCCAAACCCGATGCCCGCCAAGGCGAGGAAGTCCGCAACATCTGCTTCCAGAGCCGGATCCGTAACTGGCGCGAACTCGACAACCGCTCCGTCATCGTCGAGGTTGGCTCGCACGACGAATACAAGCTCGACCTGATCGGCACATGCCAGCCGCGTGACGCCTTCACGCAGATCGGCCTCGTCTCGCGCGGCGGCGGCTCCTGCCTCTCGGCCGGCGACACCCTGGTCACGGATTCCCGCTACAACGACGGCTCGTGCTCCATCCGCGGCATCTACAAGTGGAACAAGGACGCCAAGCCCGCAGACGGCGCGGCCGCTGCGGCGAACTAGCTTCCGTCTCTCGCTCTCCTCCGACGAGACGAAAGGAAGGCCCGGGAAGCTTGCGCTTTCCGGGCCTTCTCGCGAACAGACAGGCTGCACATCCGTCCGTCCGCTATGGCGCGGCGATGTTGGACCCAAACACCGCGCCAGACGTCAGACAGTGTTAGGCGCTACTGCCAGTAACGCGGCGCCTTGTAGTAATCGTAGACCGAGTCACGCAGGCCATCGCCGTCGTTCTTGGTCAGCTGCTCGATGCCGTCTGCCGGGGCGGCCTGCAGCTGTTCCTTGGTCAGGTTCACCACATAGCCATCGCGGGCCTTCTCGTAGTCGAGCGTCGACCACGGCAGCGGGTGGAATTTCTCGTTCATGCCGAGGAAGCCGCCGAAGCCGACGACCGCGAACATGATGTTGTTGGATTGCTTGTCGAGCACGACATCCTCGACCTTGCCGATCTTGTCGCCGGCATGGTTGTAGACGCTCGTGCCAATGACTTTCGATGCGCGGATCGCGCTGGTGTGTCCGGCGGACGTGGGCATGACTGTTCCTTCTTTGTTAGGGGTGGCAATCCAACGCGGAAGCTCGGGGCAGGTTGCGCAATTCTTGCGAAAGCGCTGCGGTTCCATGGCCGTGTCCGCGCCCGCATGTGGTTAACCAAGCCCCGCGCGCTGGCGCATGGTTTGCAACCTTCCAGCGATGATCGAGGTCTCGGCCGCCCTGAACAGCGTGCAGCAACGCAATTCCGCGCATGTGGACGTATGCGTGTGCACATTCCGCCGCGAATCCGTTGTCGATCTGATCGCCTCCCTGTCCCGGCTTGACCTGCCGGCCGCCGCGCAGATCCGCATCATCGTGGCCGACAATGACGAAACGCCCTCCGCGCGTGCGCGCGTGGACGCCGCCTTCGCCGCCCACAATCTCAATGGCGTTTACCTTCACGCCCCCGCCCGTAACATCTCCATCGCTCGCAACGCTTGTCTCGATGCTGCAACGGCCCCGCTTGTCGCCTTCGTCGACGACGACGAAACCGTCCGCCCCGACTGGCTCGCCCGACTTCTGTCCGAGCAAGCCAAAACCAACGCCGCCGTGGTCTTCGGCCGCGTCGCCGCCGTTTACCCCGAAGCCGCCCCCGCCTGGCTCGCCCAGGCCGACCTGCACTCGACGCAAGTCCAGGTCCGCAATGGAGCGATCGATGGCGGCTACACCTGCAACGTCCTGATGTGCCGCGACGCCATCGGCGCCCTCCGCTTCAATCCCGCCTTCGGCCGCAGCGGCGGAGAGGACACCACCTTCTTCTCCGAGCTCCAGCGCCAGGGCGCCGCCATGTCCTACGCCGCGGACGCCGTGGTTGAAGAACCCGTCACCGCCTCGCGCGCGTCGCTCGCCTGGCTCACCACCCGCGCTTTCCGCTCGGGCCAGACCTACGGCCTCCTGCGCCTGCGCAAGGGCGAGAGCCGCGCCAAGGTCTTCGCCGTGTCGCTGGCCAAGGTCGCCGTCTGCATCGCCGCCGTGGTGCTCCAGATCTGGTCCCCCGTCCGCTGGCGCAAGGCCTCCGTCCGCGCCCATCTCCATGCCGGCGTGCTCGCCGCTGCGATGGGCAAGGCCCCGCTCGAACTCTACGGCGCAGCCCATGCCTGAGCGCCAGCCGATACGCTCCGTACCTGCCCCACACGCGGGAATAGCAACACGCATCGGGCGAGCAGTGCTGAATAGCCCCGTGTTTGGGGCCAGAATTGACGCAGGAACCTGACAATGGCGGACTCAACGTCCTTCAACCTCGAAGTGCTGCAGGCCGGCAAGGCCGCGCCGCGCGCAGGCAAGGGCCCCTCGCAGGGTCTTGGCGCGGGCAAGGTCGCCGCGTGGATTTCGCTGTGCCTGCTCGCCGCTACGGCCATCGCGCCGATGACCAGCCTCCTCAAACAGGAAGCCCGCGCGATGCAGCTGCTCGGCGCCAGCGACGCTGAAGTGATCGACACCCTCGCCACCGACTGGTCCGGCCAGTCCAACCCCGACTTCCTCGAGACCCTGGCCGAGCTCAGCCTCGTCCTGCCCAAGCCCGATCTCGCGTCGGCCGAGGCCGCCGCCCGTCAGGCCGTCGCCGCCGATCCCTCGCGCGCCCATGTCTGGGCCCGTCTCGCCTGGCTCGAAACGCAGAAGACAGGCGCCAAGGTTAATCCCGCCGCCCTCGATGCGCTCACCCGCTCGATGGACGCCTGTCCGCTTTGCGACCAGAAGCTCATCGCCTGGCGTTTCAACTTCGTCCTCGCCAATTGGAACTCCATCCCCGATCCGCTCCGCCGCCGTGCGTTCGAGCACGCTGACCTGCTGCGCTGGATCGGCCCCAACGCCGAATTTCTCGCCGAAATGCGCGTGAAAGCCCGCCAGAACGGCATTCCGTTCGACGCCTACCGCGCCGCCGTCGAAACCCCCGTGCGTACGTGGGACATCGTGGCCGAGGACGTCCGGCCGCGCGTCTGATCCCGGCAGGGGAATTGCTGGAGCCAGTCATGGACGGCACGCTCACCCTCGACACACTGGTTAACGTTTCGACTGGCCCCGCGCCCGCCGGCCTCCGCCGCGCGTCCGGCGAAGACGTGCTCGTCGTCATCCCGGCGCTTGACGAAGCCGCCCATATCGAAACCTGCATCCGCTCGCTGATGACGGGCGACGATCGCCTGCGCGCCGCCGAAATCGTCGTCGCCGACGGCGGCAGCCGTGACGCGACCCGCGCCATCGTCGAAGGCCTCCGCCGCGAGTTTCCCAACCTCCGCGTCCTCGACAATCCCAAACGCCTCCAGTCCGCCGCCGTCAACCGCGCCACGCAGGAAGCCGGCGCTGGCCGCACCATCCTCGTCCGCTGCGACGCCCACGCCATCTACCCCGCAGGCTACGTCATGCAGGTCGCGGATTCGCTCAAGCGCCGCGCCGTCGCCTCGGTCGTCGTGCCGATGGATGCGCAGGGCGAAACCTGCTTCCAGAAAGCCAACGCCTGGATCGTCGACAGCCCGCTCGGCTCGGGCGGTTCGGCCCATCGCGGCGGCCGCAAGTCCATGTTCGTCGACCACGGTCACCATGCTGGCTTTGATCTCAAAACCTTCCTGCACATCGGCGGCTACGACGAATCATTCTCGCATAACGAGGATGCGGAGTTCGACACGCGCCTGCGCGCCGCCGGCGGCCGCATCTTCATGGACGCCGGCATCCGCCTCGCTTACTTGCCCCGCGCTAGCGTCGGCGCCCTCGCGAAGCAGTATTTCAACTACGGCAAGGGCAGGGCGCGCACGCTGATGAAGCACGGCGAAAAACCCCGCCTGCGCCAACTCATCCCGCCCGCCACGCTGGTCGCCTGCGTCCTCGGCGTGGCGCTCGCGCCGCTCACCCTCTGGTCCCTCATCCTCCCCGCCGGCTACCTCGGCGCGCTGCTCCTCGCCTCACTCGCCGTCGCCGTGAAACACAAATCTCCTTGCGGCCTCCTCGCAGGCCTCGCCTCCGCCACCATGCACATGAGCTGGTCCGCAGGCCTCTTCCGCCAGCTCCTCAAGGGCCAGCGGCTCTAAGCCCGCGCGCCGTCCTTCGACAAGGATGAGGCCTATCGGGCAGTGGTGCGGGAGCGCCTCATCCTTGTAACTTGCTTCTGGCGGCTGATGATGTGGTCACGGGCGCGGCGGCGGGGAGCAGACCGTCTCATCCTGGGGCTTTGAAGCCCGCAGC
>NCEM01000040.1 GCA_002280725.1 Alphaproteobacteria bacterium 32-64-14 | reverse complement strand
TCGGTGGAGGCGCCCAGGAACGTGTTCATCGAGCGCTCGCCATCGGGCGTCACGGCGATCATCGAGCGGGCGGTGGAGGGGCCATTGGTGAGCGGCGAGCCGAAGAAGTCGACGCCGATCGTCTTCATGTCGGCGACGTAAGCCGCGCCGATCTTGTCGTCGGCGACCTTGCCCATGAAGGCGCCGCGACCGCCGAGGCTGCGCAGGCCGGCGATGGTGTTGCCGGCCGAGCCACCCGAGGTTTCGACGCGGCTGGGGGGCAGGGCGTTGTACAGGAGATCGCAGCGCGCCTCGTCGATGAGGTTGGTGCGGGCCTTGGGGATGTCGTGCTTCACGAGGAAGGCGTCATCGACGGGGGCGATCACGTCCATAATGGCGTTGCCAAGGGCGACGACGTCGTACTTCACCGGCATGAGAGATATTCCCCAGACAAATTCCACGGGCCGGCGCGCATTCGATGGTGGAATGCCGGGCTGAGCGGACTTAAAGACCGGGGTGGCGCCCCACGCAAGTGAGACACTCCGAAACAGGCCCGCAATGACCGAGATCGCCCTGCTGATCGCTGCAAATCTCGCCTCGGAGGCGCCGGACCGGCGAGCGGATGCGCATCTGTTCGATGTGCAGCTGGAGATTCTGCGGCGCGGGTTCGCCCCGCACGGGCTGAGCCTGACGCCGGTGGCGTGGTCTGATCCGGGTGCAGACTGGCGGCGTTTCGGCGCCGTGATGGTCAACACGGCGTGGGATTATCAGGACCGGCACGAGGATTTTCTCAGCGTACTGGACCGGATCGCCGGGATGGGCGTGCCTGTGTTCAACGATCCAAAGACTGTGCGGTGGAACATCCGCAAGACGTATCTGCGCGAGATCGAGAGCAAGGGGATCGCTGTGATCCCGACGTTGTGGCCCGAGGCGCCGACGATGGCGGATGTCGCCGAGGCGATGCGTGTGTTCGGCGCGGATGATGTGGTGCTGAAGCGGCAGGTGGGCGGCGGGGCGCGGGCGCAGATGCGCTACTCGCGGGGCGACGTTTTGGGGGACATGGGCGCGTCGATCATGGCCACTCCTGTCATGGATAGGCCAGGGATGATCCAGCCTTTCGTGCCGGCGATTGCGAGTGAGGGGGAGTTCTCGTTCCTGTTTGTCGATGGGGAGTTCAGCCACGTGGTGCTGAAGCGGCCGAAGTCTGGCGATTATCGCATTCAGGAAGCTTATGGCGGCAAGTCGATGACGATTGAGGCGGCGGCTGCAGATCGCGCGGCGGCGCAGGCTGTTCTCGATGTGCTGGATGCGATGCCGCTCTATGCGCGGGTGGACATGGTGCGCGGGGCGAACGGCGGCTTGATGCTGATGGAGCTTGAGGTGCTCGAGCCGTATCTGTTTCCCGAGGATGGCCCGCAGATCGGGGCGATGCTGGGGAAGGCGCTGGCGCGGCGGTTGGCGACGTAGGCTCGGTGTGCGCGGGCGAGGCCTGTGAGCATGGCCTTGTGGTTCGACAGGCTCACCATGAGGCCTTTCCAACGTCTGCCCACTTCACAACTGCAGGCCGGGTCTTTCGTTGGTGCTAGCGCGTGCTTAGCTTGGGGTGTCGGGAGACACCTCACATGCAGTATGTCTGCGAAGCCCCCAAAGGGCGCACGTGGTTTCGTATGGAGACCGAGGCGGAGGCCGCCGAGGAATCGCGGCTGATGCGCCATGCCGTCGAAAGGCATTTTGTGATGACGCAAAGACGCGCGCGCAATTCGTATGTGCAGGGGCCGGGGCTTGAGCGCGATATCGGGCTGAAGGCGCATATCGCGCGCACGATGCCGGTGTTTCTGACGCTGCGCGCGCCGGATGGGGCAGGGCTGGTGACGGCGATGCTGCCGCCGGGCGGCAAGCCGCTGGCTGATTTTCCGGTGATCATCGTGGGGCCGGAGAATGCCGACCCTTACGCCGATCATGCTGACGCGATCGAGGCGCTGGGCCGGCACTATGGCGTGCAGCTGCTGCGCGCACGGTGTTATCCGTACGCGCAGAAGTAACTACGAGCAGCCTTCGACAAGCTGGATGCTCGGATCGCCCGCGTGGATGGCGCCGACTTTCCCGGTGGCGTCGATTTCGTAGCGAACGCCGCGGGCAGCCTCATCTTGGACGTAGGGCTCGCTGCGCGGGCCGCCTTCCCACACGATGATGTCTTCGGTGGGGGCGGGCGCGTATTTGTGCGGCGTGACGGCTGCAGAGGCGCCGTAAGCGGCTTTCACCGCATCAGCCGTGTCGCCGATGCCGAGGCCCTTGTCGGTCTTGATGTCCGACATCTCGACGAGCGAGACGCGCGTGAGCCTGCCGCTCTCGATCATCACGAGCACGCCTTCGGGCGCGTTGGCCGGACGGAACTGGTCGCAGCTTGCGGGGTCGGCGCCGCCGATCGCGTCGGGGTTGCTGTCGGGGCCAGCGGCTGCGGTGACTTCGTCGAGCGTCATGCCGATCTTCAGCGCGCCCCAGCCCTGGCCGGTGATCGCGTTGGCGTCGGCTGCTGCAGGAGCAGGCGTGACGGGGCCTTCGACGGCGGGCTCTGCGGGCGCAGGCGGCGCGGGCGTTTCTCCGCCGCAAGCGGTGAACGCGAGAGCGGCGACAGTGGTGATGAGGGTGATGCGCATCATGATTGTTTTCCCTTGGCTTGGGCAAATGTAGGGCTCGGGAAAGATATAGCGCGCGCACGAACGCCGGCCATGTGAACAGGCTTCAATGTGAAAGCGCTGTAAGGCGGCTCAGACCGCCGCTGTCACGGTGACCGTCACCGGCACGTGGTCGCTTGGTTTCTCGCCGCCGCGTTCATCGGCGTGGATGCGGTAGCTGTCGATGTCGACCAGCGGCGTGGCGCGCTTGTCGGCCCACCAGTGATCGAGACGGCGGCCACGGTTGGAGATTTTCCAGTCGGCGGCGCGATAGCTCCACCACGTGTAGAGCTTTTCATCCGGCTTGTGCTTGGCGCGCGCGATGTCGGTGAACTTGCCGTCGGCGAGCACGCGCTTGAGGCCGTCGGTCTCAACCGGCGTGTGGCTGACGACGTTGAGCAACTGGCGATGCGACCAGACATCGTTTTCTTCAGGCGCGATGTTGATGTCGCCGGCCACAAGCAGGGGCAGGGCGGAGCGTTTCTGCGCGCGGGCGAGATAGAAACTGCGCATGCGTTCGACGAAGTCGAGCTTGTGGGCGAACTTCTCGTTGAGCTCAGGATCGGGAATGTCGGCGCCGGCTGGCACATAGAGGTTCTGCAGCTCGAAGCCCGCGACGTTCACCGCCGCGCAGCGCGCGTGACCATGGCGGCAGAGGCCGGGCGTTTCGAGCGGTTCAACCGGCAGGCGCGAGACGATGGCGACGCCGTGCATGCCCTTCTGGCCGGAGAGATGGATATGCTTGAAGCCCGCCGCCTCGAACGCTTTTCTGGGGAACTGGTCCTCCAGGCATTTGATTTCCTGCAGGCACAGCACGTCCGGCTTCTCGCGCTTGAGGAAGGCGACGACCCGATCGATGCGGAGGCGAACTGAATTGATGTTCCAGGTCGCCAGAGTGAGGCGTTTGGTGGGCACTGTTGAGGGGGGCCGGCAATTTGGGGGCTGTCGTTGGGACGACCATCGGGTGCGCCGCGACCTCAATCAAGGAAAAGCAGCCGGCCAAGGCCAATTCCCGTGCGGACTCGCGCAAATGGTGCTTTTTGTAAGGAAAATCGCGTGAATGGCGATGAAAGGCTGGCGGTCAGGGGGTGGCTTCCAACAAGAACGCGCCCGGCCGCGGGGACAGCCAGGCGCGCCCTGCGTCCCGGGGACGCGATGGGCCGGGGGATAGCTCCGGCATTCGATCCGCTGCAAGCACCTGCGGGGGGAAGCTCAGGCGCGAGCGGCTTCGATCCACGTGGCAATTAAGCCACGAAGCCCAAGATTTGTCACCAAAAGTTTGGTTAAAATTTGTGTGTGGCAGGCGGGCCGCCCGCGATTGACGGCCGGGGTTTTGCCCCCGGCCGCGAATCGCGTGGACGGCCTAGCGGCGGTCGTCGTCGTCGCTGGGATCGCGAACCACGAAGAGCGAGGCTTTCAGCGAAACGTTCTGCTTGATGTCGTTCAGCTGGACCTTGGTTTCAGCGCCGGTGCCGTCGATCTGACGCCAGCCGATGAGTTCGAAATCCGACTGGCGGAACTGCAGGATCATCTTGCCTTCGGCCTCGCCGGACTTGTCGACCAGCGTGACGAAGTGGAAGCCGCCCGACGAGGAGACGTCGGTGACGCTGCCATCGCGCTTGAGATCGATGTTCGAGCGCAGGAACAGGTGAAGCGGCGTCGAGGACAGCGGGATCGCGTCATACGCCTTGCGCTTGGGCTCCTCGATCGAGACCGTGGTGCCGTCCGACACAATGAACATGGGCTCGGGCGAGGTGTATTCGAAGCGAACTTTGCCGGGGCGCGAGATGTAGAACACGCCCGAAGACGGCGAGTTCGACGCATCGACCTGCGTGAAGCGGCCCTGCGCGGTTCTGGTGTCCGACAGCGCCTTGGCCACGCGGTCAATGATGGCGTTGCGATCAAGTGTGGCAGGCGCCTGGACCTTCACGACCTGCGCACCGCCGGGAGCGGCGACTGGAGGTTTCGGCGCAGGCTTGGTGACTTGCTGCGTGGTGACGGGCGCGGGCTTGGGCGCTTCAGCCAGAATGACCGGAGCGGGGCCCGGCGTCACGGCCGGGGCCACGATGGGCGCGGGCGTGAAGACTGGCGCTTCCGCCACGGGGGCGGCCAGCGCGTGCGCGGAGACGGAAAGGGCGAGGGGGAAGACGGCGCTGATGATGCTCATAGGGCCGAACCTCGTTCCCGCGACCGGCAAAAACAAGACCGCTCCAAGGTTTTTTCGCCCTGTTTTCATGAACATCGGTTCAGTCCTATACATTGGGTCAATGCGCGGGAGGCAAGCTAACGCGATGACGCCGAAACAGTTTCATGAGATTGCAGGCGCCTTTCCGCATACGGAACTGTCCACGCTATGGCGAACCGGCCAGGAAGGCGTTCGGGAAGTTCTTCACGCGGCTGCGCAGCGAAGACGACAGCGTGGTGCTGGGGCGGGTTCCGATCGAGGAGCGCGAGGTTCTTTGCGCGGCTGAAGGCGGGTGAGCTGCGGGGCTTTCTCGAAAGACAGTGGCGCCATAATGCCCCCAAGAAGTGGCTCAAGGCTTGGGATACTGGAATCGGGGATACCGCGCTGGCCGGGACGGCGGCACGGACGAAGACTGCAGTCAGAAAAAGTGGGTCGAGGACAAGACGATGAGAATGCTGCTGATACTGCTGATGGCCGCCGCGCTGGCGGCGGGCGGCTTCCTGACCCGGCCTGACGAGGCGGCGCACCGGGCCAATGCCGACAAGGTTCTGGGCGAGCGGCGCGGCGGCTTCGACGTTGGCGACCTGATCGACGATGTGCTCGCCCCGGCGCTGAACGAGCGCAAGTTCGAGGATATGTTCGTCGCCACGCGCTATACCGTGAATTCGGGCGGGACGCCCGTGCTGGAATGCCTTGGCCTGTTTGGCCAGTTCATGTGCTCGCAGCCCGGTGCGAAATAGGGCTATAGTCCTGTCGGGCGATCTATTCTGGGGTTTGGGCGGCTCACGACTCTGATGCGGAGCGTTCGATGCGCGTTGTGATTGTGCTGGTCTTCCTTTTCGCGGTTGCAGCTGTCGCCGCCTACATGACGCGCCCGGGGCAGGGCCTTCATCGCGGCGTTGCTGTTGCACTGATGGATGAGGGCAAGGTCTCGCGCCCCGATGCGGTGACCGGCCGTTATGCGTTCGACGATTTCTATCTGGTGACGCGCTCCACGATGACGACAGGCGAGGGCAAGCTGCTGGAATGCTGGGGCGTATATTCGCGCTTCCTGTGCACGGGCCCTGCGGCGTCGGCTGCACAAGCGACGGGCTGAGACAGTGCCCGCCGTGACCCACCAGGAATCCCGCGACTGGCTGCTCGCCGTGAGCCACGTCGCCACCGTGGGAGGCGAGACCTTCTTTTGCGTCGGCGGGTTCAAGGTGACGTACTGCGATATTCCCTAGGGCGGGATCGCGGTTAATCGCGGACCGGAATAGGAAACGAAAAAAGCCGGCTCCGTAGGGAGCCGGCTTTCTCTTGTCTGATGGCGGCGCGGCTGCACGCGCTCGCCTTCAGGTCAGTTGGTCGTCAAGTGAAGCAGCGACTAGCTGACCTTGAGGTTCACGGCAGACATTTTGCCCGAACGTTTATCAGCTTGCTCTTCGAACGAGATTTTCTGCCCGTCCTGGAGGCTGCGAAGGCCAGCGGCCTCGACAGCGCTGATGTGGACGAAAACGTCCTTCGAGCCGCCGTCCGGTTGGATGAAGCCGTAGCCCTTCGTGGTGTTGAACCACTTCACAGTTCCCGTAGCCATGGGTCGTTCCTTAAGTAAGTTTATGACGACGTCCGCCCGCGAGCGATCCGCCTGGTGCATCAAGTGTGGTGGATGTCGTCAGCGAGCGCTTTATTCGGGGAAGTACCCCAGTGGGCGCAAGTCCAAGTCGTCGGCCGAAACTCGATGGGCTGGCGTATAGCTCAAAACGGGCCGGGAAGCAAAATGGTATGTCATGAGGGGTGACGCGGGGCGCTTCTCGCTTGATAATGCGCGCTGGCGCGGGCATGTCGGCCCTGTCGTTCCTTCGGAAGCGCACGCATTTGCACGCGCGGGGACGCCAGCGGCCCAGGGCGCACAGCTCGCGGCGCAGGGCCGTTGGCCAAGGAGTTCCTGATGAGTCTCGCAGAGCGCATTCCCGAGATGACGGAGAAGGAACTGGAAAACCTCCAGGCCAACGCCGAGCGCATCATCAAGAGTGGCGCTGCCAAGCAGAAGGAAGAGGCGACAAGCCTGCTTCCGCTGATCGCCGAGGCGCTGATCGAGCGCAAGAAGACCAAGCTGGCCGACGCCGCCGAGAAGAAGGTTACCCGCCAGAAAGAGATGGCCGAAGGGCGCGCGCGCCGGGCCGCCTCCAAGAAGGCCGAGGCGGAAGCCGCCGCTGCGGGCGGGGACGACTGAGGGCGTCTTTACGCTTCAGGCCTGACGCCTCACGCCCGCGCCGGTTCTACGCACGCATCGCTCCGCAATGCCTATCGACAGGCTCCGGATAAGGCCGTGCTCGCGCTCTGCGTTCCCTAGGCCGCTTCTTCATCGCTGGAGCCGCCGCCGCGTTGGTCGCGGGAGAGGATCTGGCGTTTGCCGGCGTGGTCGGCGGCGGAGATGACGCCTTCGCGTTCCATGCGTTCGATCATCGAGGCGGCGCGGTTGTAGCCGATGCGCAGCACACGTTGGACGTAGGACGTGGTCGGGCGCTTCTCGCGGATCACGGCGGCGACAGCCTCGCGATACATGTCCTCTTCCGGATCGCCGGACGATGTGCCGAAGGCGGCGTCCGCGACAGAGGCTTCTTCTTCCACTTCATCGGTGATGCCTTCGACGTATTGCGGCACGCCCTGGTCCTTGAGCCAGTTCACGACGCGCTCGACTTCCTCGTCCTTCACGAACGGGCCGTGGACGCGGGAGATCTTGCCGCCGGATTGCATCCAGAGAAGGTCGCCCATGCCGAGCAGCTGTTCGGCGCCTTGCTCACCGAGGATGGTGCGCGAGTCGATCTTGGTGGTGACCATGTAGGAGATGCGGGTCGGGAAGTTCGCCTTGATCGTGCCGGTGATGACGTCGACCGAGGGACGTTGCGTGGCGGTGATGAGGTGGATGCCGGCGGCGCGCGCCATCTGGGCGATACGCTGCACGGCGCTTTCAATATCCTTGCCGGCGACCAGCATGAGGTCGGCCATTTCATCGATAATCACGACAATATGCGGCATGGGCTCGGGCTTAATCGCCTCGTTTTCCCAGATCGCTTCGCCGGTTTCCTTGTTCCAGCCGGTCTGCACCTGGCGGGTGAGATGCTCGCCGCGCGCGGCGGCTTCCTCGGCCTTCTGGTTGAAGCCGGCGAGGTTGCGCACGCCCATCTTGGACATGACTTCGTAGCGGCTCTCCATCTCGCGCACGACCCATTTGAGCGCGAGCACGGCCTTCTGCGGATCCGTGACCACGGGCGCAAGAAGATGCGGAATGCCCTCGTAGATCGACAATTCGAGCATTTTCGGGTCGATCATGATGAAGCGGCATTTCTCGGGCGGCAGCTTGAACATGAGCGAGAGGATCATCGCGTTGATGCCGACCGACTTGCCTGAGCCGGTGGTGCCCGCGATGAGCAGGTGAGGCATCTTGCCGAGATCGGCGATCATCGGCTGGCCTTCGATGCTTTCGCCCAGGGCAAGGGGAAGGGCGGCACGCGAACGGCTGAACTCGTTGGCGTTGAGCAGGTCGCGGAGATAGACGGTCTCGCGCGTCGGGTTGGGCAGTTCGATGCCGATCGCGTTGCGGCCGGGGATGACCGCGACGCGCGCAGAGGTGGCGGACATGGCGCGCGCGATGTCTTCGGCGAGCGCGATGACTTTCGAGGAGCGCACGCCGGGCGCAGGTTCGAGTTCGAACAGCGTGACGACCGGGCCGGGGCGCACTTCGGTGATGCGGCCCTTGACGCCGAACTCGGTGAGCACTTCGCCGAGACGGTCCGCCATTTCGAGCAGGCGCGATTCATCGACATCGGAGCGGCGGGCCGGCGGGACGTCGAGCAGTTCGATTGGAGGAATGGCGCTGGAGGCGTCGCGCACGCGGGCGGAGGATGTTTGTGTGGCGGAGCCTTGCGCGGGACGCTGTTGCGGCTGCTGGGATTGCGGCGGCGCGTTGGGGCGCGTGATCGGGCGCGGCGTCGGCGCTGCGGCAGCGGGTGTTGCGCCTGCATCGGGAACTGGACGGCTTTCGAGAACGCGCGGAACGATCGGGCGCTGGCGGTTCTGCGTTTCGGAATTCTCGACGGCGTTGAAGAAGCCCTGCTCGCCGGAATCGAAGCCGTCTTCCTCGGTGTAGACAATCGGCTCAATCACTTCCTCGGGCTTGCGGCCGAGCAGCTTCATGACGCCGCCCATAAGGCCGCCGGGAATCATCCCGTTGGAGGGGGCAGGGCGCGACGGCAGCGAGGGCACGCCGGCGACGACGGGCCGCTGCTGTTCGTAGTGCATTTCTTCGGGGCGCTCGGGCTTGCGGGTGAGCGAGCGCCACAGCGATGTCGCGTCGGATGCGCCAAGGCCCATCGCCATTGCGGCGAACAGGATGGTGAGCAGACCCGCGAGGGCCGAGGCCCACACCTGCGCGTCGGGAATCTTGAGGGCCGCAAAAGGCGTCGAGGTGACGGCGAGCATCAGTTCGCCGATGACCCCGCCAAGGCCGGCCGACATGTCCCATGAGCGGGGGATCGGCCATTCGGCAAGGCAGCACGCGGCGAAGAGGATTGCAGCCATCGCCCAGATCCAGGCGGCGGGATCGCGCTGGCCGATGCCGAACGCGCGGCGCACGCCGCCGATCATGAGCGCGAAGCCGAGCAGGATGGCGGTCCAGCCGAAGGTCTGCATCAGCAGGTCGCCGAAGGCAGCTCCCACATGGCCGAACATGTTGCCGGGCGCGATCTCGGTGACGAGGCCAGTCGCCGGATCGGTGACATGCGCCACCGCCATGTTGAAGCTCGGATCCATCGCCGAATAGGACGAGCACGCGCCGCATACGAAGACGCCCGACGAAAAGGCGGCCAGCCCGCTGAGGAAGCGGGTGAGCGCGCCGGACCCGCGCGCTTCGTAACCGTCGTCCTCGTAGCGGGGCGCACGGGCGTTCGACATGCCGTTGTCCTTACTGGAACATGGCTAATGGGAGCGTGATCACACTGGCGCGGCGGGCGTTAACGCGGCCCTATCAGAGAGCCTTATCCACAGCGCTCGCTGCGGAAAAAATCGTTACGCCAGCGTTGATAATTGGGGCGAAGGGCGACACGCGCCGGTAGCAACCGAGGTGGACGGCGGCGGGCAAAAAAGGATCCCGGATGCAGCCGAGGCGCATCCGGGACCTATCCCCATGATCCAGCCTTGCGGCGGTTCACCCGCCGGTTCTAGCCGGATCGGCGGGACTGGCACGGCCCTGCGCGCCAGCGGGCGGCGCAGAGGGGAGGGCTTGCCCTGAACCGGGGCGACGCGGCGGGGCGGCGCCCAACAACTAGGCAATATTGGGTGAGTCCGAAGGGTCGCAGGGGGCGTTGCTTGTCCGCAGGGCAAGGCCTCGCCCTACTTCCTTCGCATCTGCGGGGGCGGCTTCGTCCGGGGCGGATGTGTTTCGTTGCGCCGGTTGCGAGTCAGCCTCAGGGGATAAAAATGTTGCACAAAAACAGTCGAATGGATCGACTTTCACTTTGGGGGACCGGCGTAAAAGCTGGTTTGGCTGCAATCGCAGCATCGTTCATGCTGTCGACGCTTAGCCCGGTTTCGGCCCAGCAGCCGACGCCGGAGGCGCCGCCTGTTGTTGAGGCGCCTGTTACACCGCCAGCCGACGCTGTGGCGCCGGTGGTCGATGCCCCGGCCGTCGAACCGGTGGTCGCTGAGGAAGTGGTCGCCGAAGAGACGCCTGCGATCGAGCTGACCGTGGACAAGGGCGACACCGCCTGGATGCTCATCTCGACCGTCCTCGTTCTCCTCATGATCATCCCGGGCCTTGCCCTGTTCTATGGCGGTCTCGTCCGCTCCAAGAACATGATCTCGCTGCTGAGCCAGGTCCTGATCGTCACGGCGATCGGAATGGTTGCCTGGGTCGGCTGGGGCTACACGATGGCCTTCACCGATGGCGGGGGGCTCAACCGGTTTGTCGGCGGCTTCTCCAAAGTCGGTCTTGCAGGCGTGGATACATCGACCCTCGTCGAGACTTTCTCGGTCGGCGTCGCCATTCCCGAGCTCGTCTTCGTTGCCTTCCAGATGACCTTCGCGTGCATCACCACCGCGCTAGTGCTCGGCGGCGTTGCTGAACGTGCGAAATTCTGGGGCGTTGTCCTGTTCGCAGTCCTCTGGCCGATCGTCGTCTACTACCCGATGGCCCACATGGTCTGGTGGTGGGGCGGCCCGATCATGGCCTCCGACCCGGCGAACGCGCAGGCGCTCGCAGATGGCGCTGGCCTGATCTGGTCTTTCGGCGCGCTCGACTTCGCGGGCGGCACGGTTGTCCACATCAACTCGGGTATCGCGGCTCTTGTTGGCGCGCTGATCCTAGGCAAACGCAAGTCCTACAAGTCCGAACCGATCCGTCCGCACAACCTGACGTTCACGCTGATCGGCACCGGCCTTCTGTGGGTGGGCTGGATTGGCTTCAACGCCGGCTCGAACCTTGAATCGAACGCCTATGCCGGTCTTGCGCTGATCAACACGTTCGTCGCAACCGCTGCTGGCGCGCTCTCCTGGGGCCTTGCCGAAGCCGCGTTCAAGAAGAAGCCGAGCCTGCTCGGCATGGCTTCGGGCGCGGTTGCCGGTCTGGTCGCGATCACGCCTGCCGCTGGCTTTGCCGGTCCGATGGGCGCCATCGTGCTGGGTCTCGTGGTCGGTCCGATCTGCCTGTTCGCCTGCTCGGGCCTCAAGAACATGCTTGGCTATGACGACAGCCTCGACGTGTTCGGCATCCACGGCGTGGGCGGCATCGTCGGCGCCATCGGCACCGGCATCGTCGTCGCCCCGGCTCTGGGCGGGGCTGGCATCGTGGACTACGCAAATGGCGGCGTCGCGATCTATTCCGACTACGTCACGCAGGTCATCGCGCAGCTCAAGGGCGTTGGCGTCACCATCCTCTGGTCGGGCGTTGGCTCGGCGATTGTCTGGTTCATCGTCAAGCTGGTCACCGGCGGCCGCGTGAAGGAAGAAGTCGAGGAAGAAGGCCTCGATCTCAACGAACACGGCGAGTCGGCCTACCACTCGTAGGCGGTAAACCGGCCCTCATCCCCTGCAAGTCGGCGCTGCCGGCGCGGCGCCTGGGGAAGAGGGACACAAGAAGAGGGGCGCGGTCATTCGGCCGCGCCCCTTTTTCTTTGGGGCCGTGAAGCGCTATGTCTCCGGCATGACAGTCGACAACACCCATCGCTGCGACGTCGCCATTGCCGGGGGAGGGCCTGTGGGCCTGACGCTGGCGCTGGCGCTCGCCCAGCGCGGGTTCGACGTGGCGTTGGCGGATGCAGCGCATGCGCCTGCAAAGGGAAAAGGCCCGGCGGATGGCCGCGCCTATTTCATCGCCTACGGCTGCTGGCGGATTTTCCGGGCGCTGGGGCTGGAAGCAAAGCTGCTGCCGTCCGCGGAACGTGTGCTGCAGGTTGAGGCCGAGGGGCGGCTCGGCGGGATTTCGTTCATCGCGGAAGAGTGCAGCGAGCCTGCGCTTGGCTACATGATCGAGGGATCGGCGCTCGGGGCTGTGCTGCATGCGGCGGCGATGGCTGAGCCAAGGATCAGACTGCTGTCGCGCGCGCGGATTGATTCAGTGCGCTTTGGCGTTGCGGATGCGAAGTTGGAGATTGGCGACCTGACGGTTGCGGCCTCGCTCGTGGTTGGGTGCGATGGCGCCAACTCGCTGGTGCGCAAGGCGGCGGGCTTCCGGTTCGAGGGGCACGAGTACGATGCCTCGGCGATCTCGACCACGATCACGCTGGGCAAGCCGCACAACGGAACAGCGCGCCAGATCTTCCTGCCGCGCGGGCCTATGGCGGTGCTGCCCCTCACGGCCAATCAAGCCAACCAGACGTGGCGCGCCAACCTGATCTGGACGGAGCGCACGCTGGTGGCCGAGGCCCTGGTTGGTCTGAGCGACGATGAGTTCGAGCGCGAGCTGGCCAAGGTGGCGGGCGAATTTGTGCCGGATGCGAAGCTGGCCGGGCCGCGTCACAGATTCCCGTTGCGGCTTCATGTGGCGGAGCGGTTCGATGGGCATCGCGTCGCGCTCGCGGGCGATGCGGCGCATGTGATCCATCCGCTGGCGGGGCAGGGGCTGAACCTCGGGCTGAAAGATGTGGCGGCCCTGGTCGATGTGATCGCGGAGGCGCAGCGCGTCGGCCTCGACATCGGCGCGGAAAGTGCGCTGTCGCCTTACACCACGTGGCGGCGCGGCGATGTCGCGGCGACGGCGGCGGCGATGGAAGGGTTTGCGCGGGCGTTCACGTCTGCGCTGCCGGTGCGTCTGGCGGCGGCTGCGGCGATGGTGGCGGCGGGCACGGTTCCGGGCGCGCGGAAGATGTTCGCGCGCGAGGCGGGCGGCGATCTGGGCGATTTGCCGAGTTTGATGGCGCGCTGAGGGGCTCGCCCATCCCCCGTTAATCGCCTGTTGAGCGCGGACAGGCAGGTTCGCTGCGATGAACGACAATAACCGCGATGATGGAGTTCCGGCCGATGCGGCGCGGGCGAGCCTTTCGGCAGTGGCGCGCGGCTGGCCGGGCATGGCGCTGGCGGTCGATCAATCGGGACACATTCTCAGCGCGAGTCCGCTGTCGGGTTTCAGCGATGGCATGCGTGCGCCGTTCGACCTGCCCGCAGCGGATATCGCCTCGCAGATCGTGGATATGGCCGGGCGGCGCTGGCGCGTGTCGGCGCCTGTTGCTGGCGTCCGGCTGGCGACGGCCGACATGCACGAGGCGCCGGATGCGGCGCACCGGTTCACGGCTGCGGTGAGCCACGAAATCCGCACGCCGCTGAACGGCATTCTCGGCATGGCGGCGCTGCTGGAAGAGACGGAGCTCTCGCCCTCGCAGCGCGACTATGCCGGCGCGATCCGCAAGTCGGGGTCGCGGCTGCTCGACCTGCTCAACAACGTGCTCGATTTCTCGCGCATGGAAGCGGGCGACATTCCAATGGATGCCGCGCCGTTCGATCCCAGCGACCTCGTGCAGGATGTCGCTGAGCTACTGGCGCCGCGCGCGCATGCGGCGGGGCTGGATGTCGCGGCGGTGGTCGATCCCGATCTGCCGAGCCGGCTGATTGGCGACGCGGCGCGGCTGCGGCAGATCCTGTTCAACCTTGCAGGCAACGCGATCAAGTTCACACCCAGCGGCGGCGTGTTGATCGAGGCGCGTTGTGGGAAGGGTGGCGAGGGGCTCGAGCTTGTCGTGCGCGATACCGGCGTTGGCGTGCCCGAGCATGCCAAGTCGAAACTGTTCGAGGCATTCTCTCAAGTGAACGCTGCGGATGCGCAACGCGATGGCGGCGTCGGCCTTGGTCTTGCCATCGTCGCGCGGCTTGTGGAGGCGATGAAGGGAACGGTGCACGTCACCTCCGCCTTCGGGCATGGCGCGATGTTTGTTGTCGAAGTTCCGTTGAGCGCTTCGCCTTCGCCTGGCGATCAGGCGCGCTCGCTGCGCGGGCGTCCGCTGCGCGTGGCGATGGAGCTGCCGCCGGTGTCGGCGCTGGCGGTGATCGGCGCGCTCGCGCGAGGCGGGGCGCGGCTGGTGGATGATGCCATGGATGCTGATCTCGCGATCATCGATGCGGCCCTGCCGCCTGCGCGTATCCAGGAGATCGCGCGGCGCAGGCGGACGCTGGTCGTGCTGCGCCCGTCGGATCGCTCGCGCATCGAACAGTTCCGTGAGATGGGATGCGCGGGTTATCTGATCCGGCCGCTGCGCGCGGCCTCGATCATCGAGCGGGTCGGCCTCACGCTGGCGGGGGCTGTGCAGCCGGATCCGGGGCAGGAGATTATCAAGCCGGGCGAGGCCGGAACCGCGCTGATCGCTGACGACAATGCCGTCAATGCCTTGCTGGCCCGCAGCGCCCTTACGGCGGCCGGGTTCCGTGTCGACACGGCGGCCACCGGCGCCGAGGCGCTGGAAAGGATCGGCGAAACGCTTTACTCCGTCATCTTCATGGATATCCGCATGCCGGTGATGGACGGTCTCGAAGCGACGCGCCGCATCCGGCGCCTGGCTGGCCCCGCCGCAGACATACCCATCATTGCGCTGACGGCGGACATCGATCCCGATCTTGAATCAATGGCGAAACTGGCGGGCGTCTCGCAGCTCGCAGCCAAGCCGATCGACCCGCCACGCCTGCGCGAGATCGCGCTGAGCTGGACGCGCAGAGCCAAGCAGGCCGCCGAATGACAGACGCCGCCGCCAGCGTGAAGCCGCCGAAGCCCAAGGGCCAGTGGCGCAAGACGTTGTTCAGCGACAGGCGCATGGTGGTGATGCTGTTGCTGGGCATCGCATCCGGCCTGCCGTTTGCGGTGATCACGGGCACGCTCAATGCGTGGTTCACGAAGTACGAGATCGCGATCGCAACGATCGGCGTGTTTGCGTGGTCGGGGCTGGCGTATTCTTTCAAGTTCCTGTGGTCGCCCGCGCTGCATCGCACGGCGGCGCCGGTCTTCACGAAGATGGGGCTGCGCCGCAGCTGGTTCATTCCCATACAGGGCGCGATTGCGCTGTGCTTCCTCGGCTTCAGCCTGATGAACCCGGCCGATAATTTCGGAATGATCGCGTTGCTTGCGGTCGTAGCGGCGTTCCTGTCGGCGACGTTCGATATCGTGGTGGATGCCTGGCGCATCGAGACGGCGAATTCGCCGGACGATCTCGATACGCTGACGACGTTCTACCAGGGCGGCTATCGCAGCGCGGCGTTCATTGGCGGGGCAGGGGCGTTGATCCTGTCGGATGCGATCGGCTGGAACCTGACGCTGGCGATCCTTGGCGTCGTGATGGCGATCACGATCTACGCCGCCATCCTCGCGCCTGAGCCGCCGCGGCCGGAAGACCGCATTGATGCGAAGGTATCGACGCCGATGATCGGCACGTTCACGTCGGGCTGGCGCAATCTCGTGCTGCTGATCGTGATGCTGGGGTGGGCGTGGGCGTTCGTCACGCTGGGCTGGTTCATGTATGCGGCGATCTCCTCGCCGGAGACGGCAAAGGCAGGCGAGTTCACGGCAAACCTTGGCTGGCTGATCGTGCTGGCGACCGTCGGCCTGCCGGCGTTTGGCGGCATTTGGCTGCTGTATGCGCGCGCCAAGGGTCTTGCGGATGTGAAGACGCCGATCCTGCCGGCGAAGGCGCAGCGTGCGGCGGACAGCATGTTCTCTGCGATCATCGAGCCGATGATCGATGTGATCGCGCGGCTGAAATGGGTGGCGCTGCTGGCGCTGGCCATCATCCTCACCTACCGCTTCACGGATTCGGTGTGGGGCTCGTTCGCCTATCCCTTCTACATGGGGAAAGAGGGCGGTGCGCTTGCACACACGGCGACGGAAGTGGCGCTTGCTTCCAAGATGGTCGGTGTGGTCGCGACTATCGTTGGCATTGTGGGCGGCGGCATATTGCTCAAGGTGGTGGGCCGGATGCCCGCACTTGTCGTTGCGGCGGTGCTCGCGGCGGTGACCAACCTGCTGTTCTACGATCTCGCGGTGCAGGGGCCATTCGTCGACAGCGTGGTGCGCTTCCTGTTCCTCGACCAGCTGTTCGCCACATTCGGGCAGGACATCCGCAACGCGCGGCTGATCACCGCCATCATGGGCGAGAACCTGGCGGTCGGCTTTGCGAGCGTGGCGTACGTCGCCTACCTGTCAGGCATCGTGAACCCGAACTACGCGGCGGTTCAGTACGCGCTGCTGGGATCGCTGACACTGCTGATCGGGCAGCTCGGGAAGCCGGCGCTAGGAGCGATGATCGATGCGCAGGGATTTGCGCCGGCCTTCGTGTTGGTGACCCTGATCGGGATCATCCCCGTCTTCCTGACGCTTGGCGAATGGTATCGCCAGTCGCGCCTGCCGAAGCCTGCGGCAGCGGAAACTGCGCCCCAGGCTGCCGAGTAGCGGGACTGCAGGGTAATCAGTTCGCCTGGACGGTGTCGTTTGCCCAGTGGAGATTGACCACGGGGGCGACCTTGCGGGCCTTGTCGCGCGGCTCGTCCAGCAGGCGGCCGAGCGGGTGCTTGCCGATCCTGCGGCGCAGGTCGATGTCCGAGGATTCGGAACCCATGCGATAGACGCGGTTTTGCGGGTCGCGCTCATCGATGATCAGGACGTCAGCATCACCACGGAAGAAGGCGCCCCGTGCATAGCCGTCCTGGTCCACATGGAACACGACAACTGCCTGGCGGCGACGCGCTTTGAATGGCCACATGGTTCCAGCCCCTAAGTTTGATCAGCCAATTATGGGTATCGGTTGGTCCGTCCTGGTCGTCCGCGAGGCGCGCCTGACTCGGGTATCCGGCTCCCAGCTCCCCCAACCAACGAACGATTGCGGCGGGCGTTCCTTGGAACCGACGAAATTCGTTCCGCATAAGTCTTTCGGCCGCACCTCGGCGCCCACGGCGCGAAGCCGCGCAGGCAGGTTAAGCAGTAGTTAAACCTGATCGTGCACGGTGCCCGGATGACGATGTCGCTTTCCGTCGTGAGCATGCTGTTCGGCTCGAGCTCCAGCTCGAACGGGTCGGCCCTGTCCGCCCTGACGAGCGGGCAGGCGTCCAGCAGCAGCGCAGTTGCTGGCGGCGCCGGATCGATCAAGGCGGCGCTCACCAACGCCGAGAAAAACGAAGCGAAGCAAATCGCCCAGGTGGCGAAAGATCCCAGCGTGCAAAAGGATCTCGCGCGCTACGAAAAGGTCGTGAAGAACGCCAAGACGCTGGACGATGTGCTGGATGATCCGGTGGCGCGCCGCGTGTTCATGACGGCCAACGGCCTCAAGGCCTTCACCGATTCCGTCGGCATGGCGAAGAAGGCGCTGGCGTCCAACCCCGCCGACAAGAACTCCGTCGCGGCCCGGCTCGCGAGCGTGAACGGCGCCTGGTATGACGCTGTCAGCGAATTCAACGTCGCCAAGTTCGGCATGGACCGCCTGTCGCCGAAGATGGATGGCGTGTTCGGCCGGTGGAAAGTGGAAATGACGCGCGAGGGCGAGTCGATCGAGGCGATGCTCGAGGTCACCAAGGGCAGGGCCGGCACATACACCGCGACGGTCGATGGAACGCCGGTTCCCGTGACGATCGATGGCGACAACATCAAGGTGAACATCCTCTGGCGCGACAGCACCGAGGAGCTGCGCACCGCAGACCTCGTTGGCTCGCTGTCAAAGGGCACGCTTTCGGGCAAGCTGACCAATGATGGAGAAACGACCACCTCCGACTGGAGCGCCAAGCCGTACTTCTCCGATGCAGTGAAGGAAGTCGCCACGAACTACATCGCCGAGAAACGTCTGGACATGCTGGATGCGCAACTGCCCGGCCTTGGCTCGGCCGTGCTGTTCAAGGAGATCGCCAAGAACCTCAAGGATGCGACCGATATTCTCGGCTCGCCGCTCGGCCGTGAAGTGATCACCACCGCCTTCAACATCCCCAAGCAGATCGCCGTGCAGTCGATGGAAGCGCAGGAGAAGGCGATCAACCAGCGCATCAATCCGACCAAGCTTCAGAGTGCGCACTTCGTGGACCAGATCGCCCAGCGTTATCTGTTCATGCTCAATGGCGGTCTGGGCGGCGTCACCGCCTGATCTGCCTTTGCCTTAACACTCGCGCCTGTGGCGAGCGGTGTTGGCGCCATCCGTGCCTCATGAGAGCGTAAAGTTGCGCACTGGTACGCATTTGCCTGTGGCGCGACGGGTGAGACCTTCATGCGCCGCCGGACGGGAAGCTCAGCGCTGGGACTGGCGGCTTGCGTCGCCATTGCAGCGCTTTTGCCCGGCGCCGCCCTCGCGTGTGAAGCGAGACACCGGACACTCGAGCTTGATCCCGGACAGAATGTGGGCGGATCGACAGCCGGCTATGCCGCTCTGGACCTGCGCGACCGCGAAGTCGTGCTGACGTTCGACGATGGCCCCAATCCGGAAACGACGCCGCGCATTCTCGACATGCTGAGCAAGGCGTGCGTGCCGGCGACGTTCTTCGTGCTGGGTGAGCCGGCAGAGACATATCCCTTGCTGGTGCAGCGTGCGCTGGCGGATGGACACGCGGTCGGCGGCCATACGCGGTCGCACACGGATCTTGCCGAAGCGCCTTTCAGTGAGGCCACACGCGATATCACCAGCGGCTTCCTGCCGGTGGCGGCGGCGGGCGCGGAGTCGAACCTGTTCCGCTTTCCGCAACTCAGCGGCACGCCGCAGCTTCTCGACTGGCTGCGCGAGCATGGCATGGCGGCCGTGAGCGCGGACATCGATCCGCGTGACTGGGAAGGACAGGCGCCTGCCGTGACGCTGGCGCGGCTGAAGAGGCAGATCCGCGAGAAGGGCCGCGGGATTATCATCCTGCACGACGATCAGCTGGCGACCGTGCAGCTATTGCCCGATCTTCTCGCCTTCCTGCGCAGCGAGGGATACAGCGTTGTCCGCCTCGTCGGCGCGCCCGCCCACCGCCAGCTCGCCAGTGGCGAGACGCGCTAGGAAATCATCCGTCACTTTCGTGCGGCCAATGGCGTTGACGTGGCTGGGATCGCCGAAGTCTGCGTCGGGCAGGGCCCAGACGCCGTTCATGGCGCGGATGCCGAGACTGTCGAGCTCGCCGCGGAAACCTTCCACGGTCGCGAACAGTTCCGGCGGGAGTTTTGCTTTCGCCGTTTCGCTGATCGGCAGCAGGTAGAACAGCACGTCAAAGCCGTTGTCGCGGCCGAGCTGGGAGATGGCGGCGGAGGCGTCGCGGTTGACGCGCGGCACGGCCTTGTCGGCGGTGTACTGCTTCTCGTCGGGCAGGTCGGACGTGCCGTTGGCCCGGCCATAGAAACGATCGCCGGCGCTGGCGAGGAAGCTGGCGCGTTCCTGTTCATTGCCGGCATTGTTCGCGAAGGCGGCGGGCGGCTGTTCCAGTACGTGTTTGAGCGCGGGCTGGAGCAGCACGAGATCGACAAGCGTCGCGTCCGACCCGGCGATCGATATGGCCTTGTAGGCAAGGCGGCGGGCCGTGCTCTCTTCCCATTCCGACGCCATGGCAAAGGCGTGCGAGGCGCGCGGGCCCTTGAGCAGGTCGTAGTTGGTCGTGCGGTCCATCATCGCGCCGGTGTCGAGCACGTGGACGCCGCCATAGGCCATGACGACCTTCTCCGGGCGCACGCCGCAATCGATCAGGCGATCCAGAACGGCCCAGCCGGTGAAGATGCCGGAGCCGCCGAG
>NCEM01000095.1:3270-10339 GCA_002280725.1 Alphaproteobacteria bacterium 32-64-14 | reverse complement strand
CGGCGGGGTCGCCCGCGACATCAGTTGGCGCCATGCGACCTTTTTTTTCGCCTTCTTCCATCCGCCAAGCCTCGGCTCCGCCTCGTCAGCGCGGCATCAGGACGGGCCGAAATAGCACCCGTCCCCGAGTTGACCCTCTAGCAGGTACAGCCTTCAGAACTCGCTCACGTCCGGGGGCTAATCATGCCCAATCAGCTCTTGAGGCATCCATCGTGAAGAAACCCCACCTGCTCTCCCTGCCGTCTGCGGCAGCCACGGTTCTTCTTGGCCTGGCGCTGGCGGCGCCGCCTGCCCTTGCCCAGGAGGCGGAGCGCGAGGAGACCGGACAAGAGAGCGAAGCTGCGGACGCGGAAGAAGGCGAGGACGAAGACGTCGTCGTGCGTCTCAAGTTCGGGGCGGAGTGACCAATGCCAGCTTCACTTTCCCTCAGCGCGGTGACAACGCGCTGAGGATCCGGCAGTCCGCGATCGTACCCTGCTTGCACTGACCGATCAGGCCGCTCAGCTCCCGCCGCAGCGCCTTCAGATCCGAAATCTTCCGGTCGATGTCAGCCAGATGCTCGCGCGCCAGCGCGTCGACGGTGCCGCAATCCTGCTTCTTCTGGGCGGCCAGCGCGAGCAGCGCCCTGACCTGGTCCAGCGTGAAGCCAAGGTCCCGCGCCCGGCGGATGAAGCTGAGACGCGCGAGATGGCCGTCAGAATAGGCGCGGTAGTTCCCGCTTGTCCGCTTTGGCGCGGGGAGGATGCCGATGCGCTCGTAATACCTGACCGTCTCGACCTTGGTATCGGTCGCTTCCGCAAGCTCGCCGATCGAATGATAAGCTTTTTCCATGTTGACCCTGTACCGACTACAGGGTGCAGATTGGCGCTCCAGGACGATTTGTCGAGAGCTGAACATGGCCGGATGTTGCGAACATGATGCCTGCGCCTCCACCGCAGGCTCGACGGTAGATCCGATATGGCGCCGCGCGCTATGGATCGCGCTTGTTGTCAACGCCACGATGTTCGCCGCGGAGATCGCAGCTGGTTTTGCGGCCAGCTCGTCGGCCCTCCAGGCAGACGCGCTGGATTTCTTTGCTGACGCCGCCAACTACGCCATCAGCCTCACCGTCGCAGGCATGGGTCTCGCGATCCGGTCGCGCACGGCCTTGTTCAAGGGCGCGACCCTCATCCTGCTGGGAGCATGGGTGATTGGAAGCGCTGGCTGGCGCGCGGCTGCCGGCGGGGCGACCCCTGAGGCAGACGTGATGGGGGTCGTCGGGTTTGTAGCCCTGCTGGCGAATGCGGGCGTGGCCTTGATGTTGTTCCGCTTCCGCCGCGGCGATGCCGATATGCGTTCAGTCTGGATCTGCTCGCGCAACGACGCCATTGGGAATGTGGCCGTCATGCTCGCTGCGCTGGGCGTGTTCGGAACGGGCACGCTCTGGCCCGATGTGATCGTGGCGGGTATCATGGCGGCTCTGTCGATCACGGGCGGCTGGGCAATTGTCCGGCACGCTCTCTCTGACATACGCACGCGGCCCGCCAGCCCGACCGTCGCCGCCGCCGAGTAAGGATTCGACGTCACGTGGACATGCTCGTCATCCGGGAGTTTCGAACCGTCAGCGGTGACAGCCGACGCACATCAGCGTGTCGCCACAAGCCTATGTCATCTATGTCGCGCACAAGCTCTGGGCTGGTGTGCAGACGCGTGCGCGGTCAGTACGAGAAATGAACCCGCGCCAGCCACGACCTTGAACTGGCTCCGAGCAATGGAGTCAGCATTCGGCGGCGTGAAAGTCGTTCTGAATGTCGTGGAGTGGCCGGTTATGAGGGAGACGATGGGATTCCGTGGAGCGTCTCGCGCTTGGAGTTTACGCCTGACGGTTTGATCGGTTCCGAATGCAGATGCTCGTTGAAGGGCCTGTTTGATTCTCGTGGGGGCGTCACAGATCCCGACACTCCCAGCGAGTCAGCGATCTGCCCGCGAGCGCAGGCATGATACGGGGGAGTAGAACTTGATTCCGGATTCGTCATGCGGCTTCTCCAACCGCTTTCTTCCACAACGGCGCTAGCGAGGCTTCGGCGCGAAGCCCGGCCGCGCCTCTGCAGCTGGGACGTTCGGCACAATCCCTCCAAGGTTGCCCTCTTCGCCGGAGGGCACTAACTCGTAAAATCCAGCGAGCCGGACACGGACAACAACGGCCTTCTCGCCGGAGTTCGAGAACTGCCAGCCCTGTATGCCATCGAACGGTGCTGTAAGGGCGCCCTGCTGGCTGAGACCGAAGGCCTGCTTGTAGGTGGCCACATTCATCTCCTCGCCTTTCGCTGGCGTGGTGTGGCCATGGAAGTCGTAGTGAAGGTCGTCATCGCGATCTGCCCCGATGACTTCCCAGTGGTAGATCAGCGTCGCGTCCTTCTTCATCCGGACCTTGTACTCAAGCTCGGACCCGCTCGCTCCGCCAAGGAAGTCTGTCAGCGGAATCTCGATGACGTCGCTTCGGAAGTCCGTGGAATACTCCCGCATCAGCGGGGCGGAGCCGGCGTTGGCGTCGATTGTCTTCTCTGCCGGGGCCCAAAGGCGCCCGATTCCCGACAGCCGGCCGATGCCGAGCGGGTCCACGTTGTATTCTGCGGGCATGATCGCGCCAACCACGATCAGGGCGCCGATGACAATCCCACCGCCTGTGATCATCGCGAGCGTTTTCGGTTTGAGCTTCAGCTCGGTTGGTGGCGGCGCGTCGATCATGACGGAGTCCCTCCGAGAAAGTAGCCCGCGATCTGCTGTCCCGCGAGGACGACGCCCGCGAGGAACAACAGTGAGTTTGCAGCGGCGGCAAAGCGCGAAAAGCTCGCATGCATGCGCCACAGCGTGATCGCCGCCAGGATCAGCGAGAGGGCCAACATCTGCCCGATCTCGACGCCCACATTGAACGACACCAGATTGACGAGCAGCCCGTTGGGATTGAGATTCAATTCCTGCAGTTTGGTCGCGAGACCGAGGCCGTGCACGAGCCCGAAGCCCAACACGGCCACGCGCGTGTCCAGACGGAAGCCGATCTGCCGAAAGCCGCCTAGGTTCTCGAACGCCTTGTAGCAGACCGAAAGCCCGATCACTGCGCACATTGGCCAGCACGCCAATGATCAGCGTCGTCGAATGTCCGAGCGAGAACAGCGACACATAAAGCACGACGTCCTTCATCCGGTAGAGGAAGAAGATCACGCCGACGAGGAAAGCGAGGTGGTCGTATCCCGTCACCATGTGCTTGGCGCCGAGATAGATGAACGGGAAAGGATCGGGCCCGGTGGTCGCCGCCACGAACGCCGCATCCTTACCGCCAATGGCGTGCGCAAAGGCGGGGCCAGCCAGGAACAGGATGGCGGCGGCAATCAGGAGATAGGCTGGCTTCACCATCGCCCAGTCCGTCCCTGCCCGAGCACGCCTACGTGTTACCGCAACGGTTCTGGTCGGGCTCGTTCGAAATGCCTCACTCATCGTGACGCCTCTTGGCCTGCGAGGCGCGGCGGGAATGGCGATTCCCGCCAGCCGTCCTGCGCCAATTCCGCGACACCGCGCGCCGAGAGATCGCATCACTGACCGCGTCGAGGTAAGGCTGCAGACGTCCAATTTTGTGTGTTGTTATAAATGCCTTTCGGGCGAGGAATCCGGTAAACTTCGTACCGTGACGAAGAAGCGTACCTTTTGGGCTCGCCTGCAGATGATACCAACGCCATGCGCCCCAGAAGAGGGGGCTTCCGCTTGCGATCTCAAGCACGGCCTCTTCTTGGTTCTGCATGATGACGCCGACCGTGCGGCTCTGCACGGCCTCGCCATTCAGCTTTCGAGAAACGATGCGGAGTCGCCCAAATTTCGTGGCCGACCCGGCGATGGTCTCGTAGGGATGCCATTCCGCATAGGAGTCGAAATCCGTCAGCACTTCCCAAACGCGTTTGGGAGAGGCGGGGATCTCGATTTCCACTTCCAGTTCTGTCGCACGACGTCTTGGTTGCTCGCTGCCGTGACGGCCAAGCTGCACCGTCCTCCCGGTCTTTGTCATTGTCGCCTGTCCTGACACATCCGCTCTGCGCTTGGTCTGTGTCGGATGAGGGAGGCGCTGACGGCCCAGCGCCTCCCTCGCGCCGCCGATGGCGTGTCAGTGACGCGATCGTCGACGCGCTCGCGGCCAGCGCGCGCAAGCGCGCATTGACCCCCGCTCGAGCTGGAGAGGTAATCGGATTCAGGCAGAGAAAATGGAGGCGCCGGTTGCCCGGCGCCTCCCGGTATCTTCGTCTTGGGTTGGAGGGGCAGACGAAGATCCGATCCGTTGAGCACTGGAGAAGATCGGCGCTCAAGTGGATAGCATTTGCATATGACAGCGAAATGGGAAGGAGGCGTCGGTTTCCCGACGCCTCCCGGCATCCTCGTCTCGGGTTGGGGGGAGAGCCGAGGACCCGACCGGCTGCGCGCAAGAGGAGATCTGCACGCAACAGGATTCGGTTCTAGTCGTGGAGCGAGGTGGCGCGACGCAGGCCTTGGCCGTCTGCGCCCGGCGATACAATCAACCGAATCTCGCGGGCGAAATTGACCCTTCTGCCTGAGAGTGTGCATCGAGAAGAAGCTCATTGTGCAGCCATCGGGGAGGCCGCTGCGCCGCGGGCCTGCGGACGGCGCGGATCAGCCGGATCCCGGTAAGCAAGCAACCGCAGCGCGTTTCCAACCACCAGCAAGGTCGAGCCTTCGTGGAAAATGATGGCGGCGCCGATCTGCAGGCCGAACAGGGTCGATGGAATCAGGACTGCGACGACGCCAAGACTGACCCAGAGATTCTGCTTGATGATCGCGCTCGTCTTGCGGCTGAGCCCAACGACGAAAGGCAAGTGCGTCAGGTCATCCGCCATCAAGGCGACATCCGCCGTTTCCAACGCAACATCCGAACCGGCGGCGCCCATCGCGATCCCGACGGTCGCCTTCGCGAGCGCCGGTGCGTCGTTGACGCCGTCACCGAGCATTGCGACCTTGCCTTCCTCCTTCACGAGGTCGCCAATCGCCGTAACCTTGTCCTCAGGCATAAGCCCGCCCTTGGCGTCGCTCAGCCCGACATCTTTCGCGATCGCATCGCCAACGCTCTGATTGTCGCCCGTCAGCATCACCATCCGTTTGATGCCGAGCTCTCGGAGGCGTGCGATAACCTCCCGCGCTTCCGGCCGGGGCGTATCCATCAGGCCAAGAATTCCGAGAAACTCCTGATCGCGACGCACCACCATGACTGTGCGTCCCGCCTGCTCCAGCGACAGCGCCTTCGCGCGGATATCGTCGGGCAACGCCGCGCCGCTGCTCCCGTCAAAAAGTCCGGGTTTGCCAATCCAGACTTCCCGGCCGGCCACCCTGCCCTTGACGCCCTTGCCCGTAATTCCTTCGACGCCGTCAGCTTTTGGCACGTCAACGGCGCCGAGCTTCTCACGTCCGTCGCGCACGACAGCGGCGGCTAGCGGATGATCGCTTAGCTCCTCCACAGCAATGGCGTTCTGAAGGAGTTCGACCTCCTGTATGGCGCCGAGCGGAAGGACATCCGTCAGCCGTGGCTTGCCCTCCGTCAGGGTTCCGGTTTTGTCGAAGGCGATGGCTTTCAGCGTGCCGAGATTCTCTAGCGGCTCCCCGCCCTTGATCAGAACGCCGCCGCGACCCGCGCGGGCGATGCCGCTCAGGATCGCGCTTGGCACCGAGATGGCGAGGGCGCACGGGCTGGCAGCGACGAGAACCGCCATCGCGCGGTAGAAACTTGCCGCGAAAGGCTCGTCGATGACGGTCCAGGCGAACATCAGGAGCGACACACCGATCAAGACAGCCGGCACGAAGATGCGTTCCAACCGGTCGGTAAACTGTTGAGTCGGCGAGCGCTGCGACTGCGCCTCGGCCACAAGCTTTGCAACGCGCGCCAGGGTCGATTCCTGCGCCAGACGCGCAACCCAGATTTCCAGCGCGCCTGGTCCGTTGATTGTGCCCGCGAAGACTTTCGTCTCCGGACCAGCCTTGGCGAAGTCGTCGGCTGACGGGGATGGAGAAGCAAACGGCCGCTTGTCGACCGGGACACTCTCCCCTGTTACCGGCGATTGATCGATGCTGCTCTCGCCGACAATGACCAGGCCATCGGCCGGCAGGCGTTCGTTCGGTTTGACGATGACGATGTTGCCAACCACCAGCTGGGCCACAGGTATTTGCTCTGTCACGGCTCCGCGGCGCACAATCGCGACTTCCGGCGCCAGTTTGCCCAGGGCTTCGATGGCTTTGCGCGCGCGACCCATCGCATAGCCTTCGAGCGCGTGACCGAGACTGAAGAGCGCAAGCAAGAGCGCCCCTTCCGACCAGTGCCCAAGGATCGCCGCTCCAATCGCTGCTGCGATCATCAGCGTGTCGATCTCGAAGCGGCCGCGCTTCAGGTTGTCGAAAGCCTCGCGAACGGTGAAAAAGCCGCCGAACATGTAGGCGGCGACGTAAGCTACGATTGCGGGCTCTTTTGCCCAGGCAGTCTCGATCAGCCATCCAATCGCAAGAGCCACAGCCGACAAGATCGCAAACGCCAGCTCAGTGCGTTCGCCCAGTGCGCCGCCGTGGGTGTGGTTGTGGTCCGCGTGCTTCGAGTTCTCAGTGTCATTGTGTGCAGCCATGAGTTCGTCGCCTTCGCGTGTCATCGACGTCGCCCCAAAAGCTTTGGCGCCATGCCGGCGGTGACGGTTTAGTCGGAGAAATGTACGGCCCCGGGCACGACCTTGAGACGAATCCGCGCAATGGTCTCGCTGTCGGGAGACATAAAGGTGGCGGTAAACGTCGCGGAGTGGCGCACTCTGAGAGACGTGATCGAATTCCAGGGTACGTCCCGCGCTTCGAGTACGACATTCGACGGACTGATCGCTTCGGCATGAAGATGTTCATTAAAGGGCCTGTTGGGCCCGCGCGGGCGGGTCACCGATCCTGACACATCCACGCCCTTGCCACTTCGCACGGCCGAAACGCCCCAGAGTTCGACCAGTTCTCCTTGTGTGACCTCGAATGGGACGGCTGCACCTGATGGCGGCGTGGTCGCGCACGACCC
>NCEM01000095.1:0-3215 GCA_002280725.1 Alphaproteobacteria bacterium 32-64-14 | reverse complement strand
CCCTGCCACAACAAGTCCAACCGCAACGTCGGGTATCCACGAGCCGGTCCACCACACCAGCGCTCCGGCGACCAGGATGCCGCCATTCGAAAAGAAGTCGTTCAAACTGAAGGTCTGCGCGGCCCGCAAATTTACGTCCTCCGTCTTCAGCGGCTTGAGAAGGAAGAGGCAGCCCAGATTTATCGCCGCCGCCAATGCGGCCATCGCCATCATTGTCACGCCAACCGGCTCGGGGCCAAAGAATGGCCGCCGCAGCGCATCTACAAGAACAACAACCGCAAATATCACGAGTACTATGCCAGATGCGCGCGCTGTACCCCGCTTCATTTTTGCCGATCTGCCGACAGCGAGCCAGCTGATCCCGTAGACGGCGGTGTCTGAAAGATTGTCCACGGCGTTGGCGATCAATGCGCTTGAGTCGGCGATCCAACCTGAGATCCCGAGCGCCACAAAGAGGAAGAAATTGAGCACGAGGACAATCAGCAGCGTCCGGCGCTGCTGCTGTTCCGCAGTCTTTGCTCCCTGCGGCGTCAAGCAACACGCGCTTTTTCCGCCCTAAGCACAACACTCACAGCGTTTACGACGGAGGCGATTCGCAGGGCAGCCTGAACTGCCTCGATGGAGACGCCTCGCTTGTGTAACTCATCCTCATGAGAATTGAGACACGCTTCGCAATTCGACAACGCGGAAACAGCAAGCGCCCAGAGTTCGAAGTCAATCTTGTGGACCCCGGGGGTAGCGAGCGATTGCATGCTGAGCTGCGAGTCATCGGCTCGGTAATCGTGATTGCGAAAGAGGTTTACCGCCCCATAGTAGACTGTGTTCATTGCCATGATTGTTGCCGCTGTCCGCGCAGCGTCGGCCGCAGTTTCGCTGAGGCGCGCGCCCGCTTCGCGTTCAATCACCCCGATCACAGACGGTTCGCCGACAGCGAACGCGCAAGCGACGAGACAGCCCCACGTCTGCTGCTCGGTCAGGGCAGGATCGGCAGTCACTCGCGAGATGTTTGTCCTGATATCTGCCGCATACAGCGGGAGCGCGTCGATCAGAGCTTCGAGTGCCATTTTCCGGTCCTCCATTTTCTATCGGGTTAGCGGCGTCCTACTCCGCATGCGCGGGCGCGGGCGCGGGTGAGTAGGCCGTCGGCATTTCACCTTCCTTGAGTTTGTGACCGCTCTTCAAGAGCAACCGGCAGATCGCCGGGAGCACGAAAAGCGTGAGGAGCGTCGCCGTGATCAGGCCGCCAATGACGACGATTGCGAGAGGCTTCTGAACCTCCGCCCCTGTTCCGTGAGCGATCGCCATTGGCACAAAACCAATCGCGGGCACGATACCCGTCATCAATACGGCCCGGAATTTTTCAAGCATGCCTTCCCGAATTGCGTCATTCAGGGGCATTCCGAGATCGAGTCGCTGGTTGATGCTGGTCATGACGACGAGGCCGTTAAGCACCGCAACGCCCGACAGACAGATGAAGCCCACGGCGGCCGAAATCGAAAAAGGCATTCCCGTAAGCACGAGCGCAAATACGCCGCCGGCAAGCGCCAAGGGGACCGCAGAGAAGACGGCGGTCGCGCCCCTGAACGTCCCCAGCGCGGCATACAGAACGCCGAAGATAAGGAGGAAGCAGGCGGGCACGACAATCGAAATGCGCTGCGACGCTGACTGCAGATTCTCGAACTGTCCGCCCCAGGTGATCCAGGATCCCGGCGGGAGGGTGGCGCCGGCCTCGACCCGTTGCTTGGCTTCTCCGACGAAAGATCCCAGGTCGCGGCCACGGACGTTGGCTTGCACCACGACCCGCCGCTTGCCGTTTTCGCGACTGACCTGATTGAGACCTTCCGAGAAGCTGAAGCGCGCCAGTTCGCGCAGGCTTACGGACGCGCGGTGCCCATCTGGCCCTTCTGGCAACAGCACGGGGATTGACCCAATCGCGTCAAGGTCGTCGCGAACAGCGCTAGGCATGCGGACGACAACGTCAAAGCGCCGGTCGCCTTCGAATATGAGCCCCGCCTCTCTCCCTGCCATCGCGGCAGCGACAGTGTCAGCGACCTCCTGCAGCGATAACCCGTAGCGCGAGATCGCGTCGCGATCGAAGGTCACGTCGAGAGTCGGAAAACCACCCGTCTGCTCGACCTTGACGTCCGCAGCGCCCGGGACGCCCTGAAGGAGATCGGCTGGGAAAACTCGTAGTTGCTTCCGACGACCTGCTGAAGACGCTCTTCCATGCGTTCGATCAGAGAGGCCTTTGTTTCATTCTTGTCAGGCCACTCCTCGCGCGGATTCAACATGATGAATGCATCCGACGCGTTTGGAGGCATCGGATCAGAGGCTACCTCCGCCGTTCCCGTTTTGGAGAAGACAACCTTCACCTCCGGAAATTCGTTCAATGCCCTCTCGATCTTCATCTGGATTTCGGCGGACTGACGCAGAGATGTCGAGGGAATCCGAATCGCTTGGTTGGCGATGTCCTGCTCGTCGAGCGTGGGAATGAACTCCTGGCCCAGCGTCGTGAAACCAACCGCGGCCAGGGCAAATACACCGACGCCCATGGCGATGAGCTGACGCGGACGCTTCAGGGCGAAGTCGAGCCCAGGCACGTAGGCGCTCTTCGCAATCGCGACAGGTTTGACGTCCTTATGCGAGACTTTGCCGCGAATAAGGACGGCGACCATGGCCGGCACAAAGGTCATTGTCAGAATGAACGCGCCGCCAAGCGCGAGCATGAGCGTAATGGCCATCGGTGAGAACATCTTGCCCTCGACACCCGAGAAGGTGAGCAATGGAGCGAAGACGATGAAGATGATCAGCTGTCCGTAAACGGTTGGCTTGATCATTTCGCGCGAGGCTTCCAGTGTCTCGTGGAGCCGCTCGCCCAGCGTGAGCAATCTGCCTTCGTGGTGCTGACGTTCGGCAAGCCTTCGCATGCAGTTCTCGATCACGATGACCGAGCCATCGACGATGAGGCCGAAGTCGAGCGCGCCCAGCGACATCAGGTTGCCGGAGACACCGAACGTGTTCATGCCAGTCGCCATCATCAACGCCGACAGAGGGATGACGAGCGTCGCGATAAGCGCTGCGCGGAAGTTGCCGAGGAAGATAAATAGCGTCGCCGCGACAAGCAGGGCGCCTTCCAGCAGGTTGCGTTGAACGGTATCGATTGTGGCATTGACCAGCTTCGAGCGGTCATAGACAGCTTCTGCGACGATCCCCGG
>NCEM01000039.1 GCA_002280725.1 Alphaproteobacteria bacterium 32-64-14 | reverse complement strand
TGGCGCTGCAGCTGGGGCGCGCCCTGGAGGCGGCAGGCTTCGCCCTGATCGATCAGGGCGCACAGGCAGGCGGCGAAGACGCCGTCGTGATCTGCTGGACGCCCGCCGCAGTCGCCAGCGATCACGTCAACATGGAAGCCGCCCGCGCCCGCAAGGCGAAGACGTTCACGCCCATCATCCTTGCCCCCTGCACGCCCCCCGCCAATCTCGGCCGCCCGCTCGCCGATCTCTCCGGATGGCATGGAGACTCAACCAGCCGGGAATTCCTGTCGCTGGTGAGCACGCTGCATTCGCGCCTGTCGCGCCGGCTGTTCAGCGGTGACCTGTGGCGCTCGCGTTACCTGTCGTGGGGCGGGCTTGGCGCGGCTGGGCTTGGCGCGGTTGCGATCGTCGCGAACTTTGGCGACCTCCGGCAGACCATCGATGGCGCGCTCAACCCGGCGGCCTCCGAACGCGCGCTCAACGAGACCAATGCCAAGGTCGAGGAAGTTCTGCTCCTCCTGAAACAGAAATCGGGACAAGATCTGAGCGACGAAGCGGAAGCCGCCCTTCGCGAAAGCATCCAGCGATTGCTGGCGGCGCAGGACGGCGCCCGCGGCGCTGCGGCGCAGAAACTGGCCTCGGGCAATTTCGAAGGCGCCATGATGGACCTGATGGGCGCAGCCGACGAAGGCGAGAAGGTCGTCGCGGGTCTGGCGGAGACCTGGATGGAGATCGGCGCGCTCGCCTATCTCAACGACACCTTCACCGCCATGGACGCCTACAAGCGCGCCACCGAGCTGGCGCCAGAGAATTCCGAAGCGCTGAACATGCTGGGCAGCCTCTACATGCGCACAGGGCGGCACGAGGAAGCCATCAAGGTCTACGAGACGATGCAATACGTCGCCGAAGACGACGAACAGCACGCCGTCGCACTCGGCAATCTCGGCTTCGCCTATTTCTCGCTCGACCTGCTGGACGATGCGGAGCGTTACTTCCGCGATGCGCTCGAACTCAATGAGCGCACCAGCAACCTGGCCGGTGTGGGCGGGGATCTCAGGGATCTTGGCGAAGTGCTGCGCCTCAAGGGCGACGACGAAAAAGCCAGCGAGTACATGCGCCGTGCGCTCAAGATTGCGCAGGATACCAAGGACAAGGCCTCAGAGGCCAGCGCTCACCTGCGTCTCGGTGGGCTGGCGCAGGGACGGGGCCGGCTTTCCGAGGCCGGAGCGGCCTACACGCGCGCCCGCCAGATCTGGGAAGAGCTTGGCGATATCGAGGGCCGCGCCGTGGCGCTGAACAGCCTGGCGTCTGTGGACCTGGACCGTGGACGCATCGATGCGGCCAAGACGCTTCTGGATGAAGCCCTGAAGCTTGCCCAGGACATGGCGGCGCGGGAATCCGAAGCCTACGCGCTGGGCCTGCTTGGACAGATCGCGGAGAAGCGCGGCGACAGGATCGAGGCGATAAACCACTATCGCGATGCGGAGTTCATCTATCGCCAGAACGGCCAATACACGCTGGCCGCACCCTTTGCCGACATGATGAAAGCGCTAGGCGCAACCCCGTCGCCGGAAGGTCCCGAGAACTGAGCGCTATTTCCGCCAAGCCGACAGCGGATCAAACGCGCCGCCTTCGGCAGCCGACCGCAGGCGGTCGATCTGCTTCATGACGTGGTTCTCGGCCGGCTGCGGTGTTTCCGAATACAGCGTGGCATCGAAGCGCCAGACACGCTCGTAAAGCGCGCGGCTGCGGTCAACCAGAGTCATCAGCGGCGCCGGCATGATGGCGCGGTCGACAGGGTGCGGCTCGCCGGGACGGGCGATACGATACTTCTCGTCGCCGGCCTCTTCGACCTTCATGTCCTTCTCACGGACGGCGCGCTGGACGACCAGCCAGGATGCGGCCTGCATCAGGCGCGTGGTGACTTCCATGCTTTCGGCAGCGTAAACGAGCGCGAGTTCGCGATTGAGTTTGCGGGAATCCATGCGGCCGGGGCCATCGAGATAGCTGGCGGCTTCCTCGACGAGGGCCATGCCTTCCTTGAACAGACGGTCGAACAGTTCGGAGCTGGCAAACTCTGCCACCCGCTGTTTCCATTCATCTCGCGCAGGGTCGGCGGAATACATGGCGTCGCGCATCAGTCCCTCTAAATACATCCATCCGGCGAAGCAGTCCCTACCTGAGACCTTGCCCGAGCCTTGATGCGGGTTGCCCCGGTGTTCAGACCGGTATCACGCAAGACCCTTGCCGAAGTATGAGGCGGCGGCGACACACCGCACCCTCATGACTTGAAGAAGGCGGCTTCCGCGGCTTTTCGCGTGGCTTCCTTCTTCGCGATCATCTGCTCGCAGGCGGCAATATCGCTCTTGAGCGCCTCAATGCGCTCCTTCAATTCCTGGATCGACATGTCATCCAGCGATCGTTTCACAACGCGAATTGGCTCTTCGTCGAACGTCATGGCCGTCTTGCCCCTTTGCTCTCCAACGGGTCTAGACCCTTCCGCCCCCACCCCCATTGCGGCCCGCTTGACCTCATGGGCATGTCGCGCCCAAGACAACCTAGCTTGCCTGTTCATGATTAAAGCGCGGGATCGGTAAAATGTCCAAACCGATGATGAAGGCCGTCAAATCCGTCGTGGGTCAGCCGCTGACGCTGCACGAGATCGAGAAACCGACGCCCGGACCGGGCCAGGTGCTGATCAGGGTGCACGCAGCAGGCGTAAACCGTCCCGACCTCATCCAGCGCGCGGGCAAGTATCCGCCTCCGCCGGGCGCGCCCGAGACGCTGGGGCTCGAAGTCTCTGGCGTGGTCGAGGCGATCGGCGATGGCGTCACGCTGTGGAAGGGCGGCGAGAAGGTCTGCGCGCTGGTTCCCGGCGGCGGCTATGCCGAATTCGCCGTGGCGCACGAAGGCTCGACCATGCCCCTGCCCGCGCCGCTGAGCTTCGTTGAAGCTGCCGGTCTGCCCGAGACTGTGCTGACCGTCTGGAACAACGTCTTCCACATGGCGCAGCTGAAGCCGGGCGAGAGCCTGCTGATCCATGGCGGCGCCAGCGGCATCGGCACCACGGCGATCCAGCTGGCGAGAGCGTGGGGCGCCACCGTCTATGCGACGGCGGGTACCGACGAAAAGTGCCGGCTGTGCGAAAGCCTCGGCGCCAGGCAAGCCATCAACTATCGCACGGAAGATTTCGAGACAGTCCTGCGCGACGCTGGCGGCGTCGATGTGGTGCTCGACATGGTCGGCAAGCCGTACTTCGAGAAGAACCTGACGATCCTGAAGGATCTCGGCCGTCTCACCTACATCGCCTTCCTGCAGGGCTCGCGCATCGAAGGCGACCTCACGCGCCTGATGCTGAAGCGCATCTCGGTCTCGGGCTCGACGCTGCGGATACGCACCAACGAGCACAAGGCGATGCTGGCGGCGGGGGCCGTGAAACATGCCTGGCCGTGGATCGCTGCAGGCAAGTTCAAGCCGCTGGTGAGCGGGGTATTTACCCTTGCGGAAGCCGACGCCGCCCACGCAAAAATGGAAGCCACGGACCATACCGGCAAAATAATTCTGCAGGTTGCACCCTAAAGCCCTGATTCTACGGGACGGGAGTCGCGTTTCTGAGGTTCACAAGAGCAAAAACCTGAACTATATCAGCGGCGCTAGGACTAACTTCCCTTCTCGACAATTCCGAGAAACCCGGCCCCAGCGCCGGGTTTTTCCGTTTCAGGACTAACGAGGCGCACATGGCCAAGATCCTTATGCCGAAAGCGACAGCCGTCTGGCTGATCGACAACACCACGCTGACCTTTGAACAGATCGCCGAGTTCTGCGAACTGCATCCGCTCGAAGTCAAAGGCATTGCCGATGGCGAAGTGGCCGAGAACATGCGCGGGGCCGATCCGGTCGCCTCGGGCGAACTGACGCGCGAGGAGATCGAGAAGGGTGAGAAGGACAAGGCCTATCACCTGAAGCAGCCGGCGCCGAAACACGCCGAAGTGCCCCAGCCGAAGAAGAAAGGCGCCCGCTTCACGCCGGTCTCGCGCCGCAAGGATCGCCCGGATGCCATTGCCTGGTTCCTGAAGCACCACCCGGAGGTGACCGATGCGCAGATCTCGAAACTGATCGGCACCACCAAGTCGACCATCGAATCCGTGCGCTCGCGCCAGCACTGGAACGCGACCAACCTCAAGGCGGTCGATCCGGTGACGCTGGGCCTCGTCACGCAGATCGAACTCGACGCCATCGTCTCGAAGGCCGCGTCCAAGCGCGCCGCCAACCGTGACGAGAAGGAAGCCCGTCTCTCCGGCCCGACGTTGCGCAAGGTCGTGACGCCCCCGCCGGCCGAGCCGAACCCGGAAGCAGATGCCGAGGACGCAGGCCGTCCGCGCGACATCTCCGCCGCGCAGGTCTTCGCCAACTTCGGCAAGAAGGCCGGCGCCGAGGAATAGCCGCAAGAGCCATCATGATGGGCAAGCCAGTTCGCGACGTCGAAGGTTCGCCCGAAAGACGCCACGCCGGGCTTATCTTTCTGGTTTTTCTCAAGCTGGGCCTCTCCTCCTTTGGTGGCCCCATCGCGCATCTCGGCTATTTTCGGGACACCTTCGTCGTGCGCCGGAAGTGGCTGACCGAGCACGCCTATGGCTCCCTCGTCGGTCTCTGCCAGATCCTCCCCGGACCCGCCTCGAGCCAGGTCGGCTTCGCCATCGGCCTGCAGCAAGGTGGGATGCGCGGCGCGCTGGCCGCCTTTGCAGGCTTCACGCTTCCTTCCGCCCTGCTGATGCTGGCCGCTGCATGGGGCCTGAAATGGCTGCCGACCAATCTTCGCACGCCGCTGTTTCACGGCCTGGTGCTGGTTGCCGCGCCAATCGTCGCCCACGCCGTCATCGGCATGGCGCAACGGCTGTGTACCGGATGGTTGACGGCCAGCATCGCCACACTTGCGGCAGCCGCCCTCATCGTCTTCGATCTCCCATGGCTGGCGCCCGCATTGATTGTCGCTGGAGGCCTCGCCGGAATCGCCTTCCTGCATGACACCAAGGGCGCAGGCTCACTCGGTCCTGTCGGCTTCTCACGAGCCGCAGGCATGGTCTGTCTTGCCCTGTTCCTCACCCTGCTGATCGGCCTTCCCCTAGCCGCAACCCTGGCGCCATTTCCTGCCTTGCAGCTGGCCGACGGCTTCTACCGTACCGGCGCGCTGGTGTTCGGCGGCGGCCACGTAATCCTCCCGCTGCTGGAGGCCGAAACGGCCGCGCGCGGGTGGATCGCTGCCGAGCCCTTTCTCGCGGGCTATGGCGCCGCGCAGGCTTTGCCGGGCCCGCTCACCGCCTTCGCCGCCTATCTGGGGGCTGTATCCGAGACCGGCCTTGATCCGCTCATAGCAGGCCTGATTGCGCTTCTGGCGATCTTTGCGCCTGGGCTGCTGCTGATCGCCGGCGCGATGCCGTTATGGAACCGCGTGTCCGAACGGGGGTGGATGGCCGGACTGTCTGCGGGCGCGGGCGCCGCGGTCGTCGGTGTCCTCGGCGCCGCACTGTGGCGTCCGGTCATTTCGTCTGCGGTCCTGGGTCCTGCGGACTGGGCCATCGCGCTCGCGGGCCTTGCCGGGCTTATGCTGCGCGCGCCAGTTTGGCAGGTCGTGATCGGTGTCGCGCTCGCCGGCGCCTACTCTTCCGCCGGATAGGCGGGCCCATCATCGCCCGCCCGCACTGCCTTTTCGTGCCCCGCCTTCGCGCCATTGGTCTGGAAAACCGGCGCCGGCGTGACAACAGGTCTGCCTGACAGTGCTTCCTCGATCCCCTCGAGCCTGTCGCGCGCGCGGTTCATGACAATCAGCATGTCCGCCAGCATGCGCAGCCCAAGCCAGATGCCGAACGGCAGGGCGACGCCCGCCGCCAACTGCATCGCAGCCGCCGCGTAATTGCCGTTGGCGACGCTGGCGACCGAGATGATCAGCATCACGATCGACGTGAGGCCCAGAAACGCGCCCACCAGCGCAAGCGCGGATCGCAACAGCGCTGGTGAAAGCGGCTGCTCGTTGTCCCAGAGGCCTCGCATCAGGTTTGACCCTCTCAAATCCCGTCACGCCCCTTGAGCGGCAGGATTCGCGGCCTTGCGAAGAAGGTCAATCAATACCTGAGTCGAACGCGCAAATTCACCACTTCATTCGCGAAGTGATACATCGCGCGCAGGCCTGCAGGCTGATGAGGTCAGACGATTGAAATCAGACGATCAGTTCGCGCGAAGCGAAGCGATCTCGTCCTTGAGCCGGAGTTTCTTTCGTTTGAGCTCGTGGATACGCACATCGTCACCTGCGGGATGTTTCTGTTCCGCAGCAATCGCGACTTCGAGCCGCTTATGACGATCACTGAGTTCCTTGATGCGAGATTCCAGGCTCATCGAGAGATTTCTCCTTTTCAGTTGCGCCCCAGCCGGGTTCTCCCAAGGGAGCGCCCGGGCTAGCGTACGCCAACCCCGACCGCGAGCGGCCGCTGCTGCGTCCGCTACGGCCTCGCGAGAGATGTCGAGGAGACCGACGCGGCTCGCTGAACAGCCGCAGGAAGAAGTGAAACATGAAGAATATTTCGCGTCACTGCTTGAAAAGCGAAAAACGCATTGCCGCATGAAAAAAGAGCAATTCGACGCTGCCGCGCTGCGGCAAGCGCCGTGAGACTGACCACCGGCCAGCCGCTATCCCGCTTCCACGCCGGTCCCGAATTTGGTATGTCGCGCGCTGGTAGGAGGGCATGCGGACAAGGTGTCCGCTGCGTAGCCAGTTATTCCAGCGCCCTGAATCGCTTCTGGAATCCGGGAACAGTCTCCGGGGTTCAAAGCATCTGGCGCTTGCAGGATCCGGAAGCGACGCATTGAGCGATAGCAGTTTTGATCCCCCGGATATTCCCGCTGACCCGGATGCGATGCTGGCGCGCCTCGAGGAGCTGCGCGCGCGCCATCGCGAGCTCGACACCACGATCGAGCAGCTGAAGTCCTCCGGTGGAGACGACATCAGCATCATGGCGCTCAAGCGCGAGAAGCTGCGCGTGAAAGACCGCATCGCGTGGCTGGCCTCGCGCATGATGCCCGACATCATCGCGTGATCCTGCAGGTTTGCCAGCCCCTGCTGGATCGATTGTCCTGCCCTTCCTGTCAGACCACGCGCGTCGAAGCGATGTCGTGGATCTCGACGCCTGTGGAGCTTGTCGCCAGCTTCCGCATCGTCGCCACGATCTCGCGGCTGTAGGGCTTGGCGAAGTGTTCCTGCACCGCGGCCATGTCGCGCCAGCGTTCGACAAACACGAACGTCCCCGGCGCCATCACGTCCTCGTTGCAGGTGTGGCTGATGCAGCCCGGCTCCTCGCGCGACAGCGAGCAGTGGCGTGTGGCCGCCGCGATGAACTCAGCCCGGTTTTCCGGGGCGATCTCCACCGTTCCGGTTATCAGGATCATGCGCGCATTCCTCTCATTTCGGCCAGCCTGACAGCCCGATTGACAGATTAGAGTGATTGCTCTACTTCCACTTAGAGCAATAACTCTAGACTGGCGCCCGACCATGGCCGATCCCAAGGCAGAGACCAAACCGGACACCAAGTCCCGCATTCTCGATGCGGCGCTCGCGCTTTTCAATGAGCGGGGCTCGGCAAACGTCAGCACCAATCATATCGCCGAGGCGCTGGGGATGAGCCCCGGCAATCTCTACTACCATTTCCGCAACAGGGCCGAGATCGTGCGCGGCCTGTTCCAGCGCATCATGGCGGCGTGGGCGGCGAACTACGCCCTGCCCGCTGGCAAGGCCCCCACGTTCAGGACAATGGACACGATGGCCGCCGGTAATTTCGACATCCAGTGGCAGTACCGCTTCTTCTTCCGCGATCTCACCATGCTGCTTGCCGCCGACGCGGATCTCGCCGCGCAGTATCGCACCAACCGCGACAGCGGCATGGCCAACACCCAGGCCCTGCTCCGCCATTTCGCCAGCGCCGGCCTCATGGCGCCCGCCGACAAACGCACACTCGAAGAGATCACCCAGTTGCTCTGGCTGGTCGGCGATTTCTGGCTCGTCTTCCGCGACGCAGGCGGCGGCGAGCCGGCAGAAGCCGACATGGACCAGGGCGTCCGCCTTTTCCGCCGAATCCTCGCGCCTCACATCATCAGGGACAAATCGAAATGACCTCCGCCCGCCGCGCCGCTGGCGCCCTTCTCATCATCGTGCCGCTCGTCTTCACCGCCGGCTTCACCGGCCTGCAGATGACGTTCGATTATCCCGACATCCTGCGCCAGCCTGCGGGGGAGGTGCTGACGCGCTTTGCCCAGGCAGGCTGGAACCTGCACGCCTACTGGTACGCCATGATGGCCGCAGCGGTGGGCATGATCCCCGCCTCGGTCGCCACGGGGCTTGCACTGTGGAAGCGCGACAACCTGCTCGCCAGCCTGTCGATTGCGTTTGGAACAGTCGCCGGACTTGTGCAGGCCTTCGGCCTCATCCGCTGGGTGATCCTCACGCCTGCGCTCGCCGCCACTTACGTCAACCCCGGCGCCACCGAAGCGCAGCAGGCGATGAGCGTCGCGTTGTTCGACGCCACCAACCTCTATCTCGGCGTCGGCGTTGGCGAACACCTCGGCTATCTCTTCACCGGCGTCTGGACGCTGCTTGTCTCCGCCCTGATCTTCGGCGAGCGCCGCATCCTGGGCACAAGCGGCGTGGTGCTCAGCTTCGGCGTGATGGCTGGCATGCTTGAGCCCTTCGGCGTCGCGATGACTGCAGACATCAACGCCATCGCCTTCTCGCTCTGGGCCCTGTGGGCGCTCGTGCTCGGCGTGATGATGCTACTCAAGAGCCGCGCCGTGGCCTCGCCGCAGCCCGCTTGAGCCCTCTCGCTCCTCCCCAAAACAAAAGCGCCGCCTCCGGTCAGAGGCGGCGCTTCGCATTTAAAGTCAGCCCAGCCTTACGACGCCGGCCTTACGACGCCAGTCTTACGAGGAGGGCGTCGGCTTGACCGGAGCCGTCGGCTGCGGCGTCACCGGGGCGGCGATGTCGGTCTGCACGGGAGCCGGGCCCGTCGTGCAGCAACGGATCTGCATTTCCAGAACCTGATCGTTGAAGCGGCAGCCTTCGTCCGTCACTTCGCGGAGGATCGAGGGAGCGCCAGCGCGATGCGTGAAGCGCGTCTGCACGCACGACTGCACCTTGTAGCCTTCGCCGCACGAACCGGTCTTCGAGCGCTGCACGGTCTTGGTCTCGCAGTTGAACGCAGCTTGCGTCATCGCCGCATCAGCAGCGGTCTTGGCCGCGTCAGCCGAAGCCTGAGCCGAGTTGGCGCGGGCCATCGCGCTGTCAGCGATGCGGCGCGCATCGCCAAGGCGCATGTCGGTTTGCGACAGCGCCTGGCGCTGGCCATCGATCTCGACATTGATCTTGCAAACGTCCGTGTTCGCCTTGTCGGGCTGCGCGCAGAACTGCGCCACGGTCATGTCTTCGGGAATCTGCTGACACGCGGTTGCGGCCAGCGCCATTGCGGTCACTGCCGCGAAGATCTTGAATGACATTCGGTACCTCCATCACCTCAGGCCAACATGGATCAGGCGAGCCATCCGGCAAGTGAAATGACTGCAAGCCTTCACGCGCTCCGAGCCTTGCCGCACTGACGGCTCGCGCCGCGCGGGACAGAAGTTCCGCGTTTACGGTTACGCCGAGTTCATCCGCGTGCGGACAATGCCAATTCGCGGGCGATTCCGGCTTTGTGATGCAACGCGGCGATGCGCAGGGTCGTGCAGGTGAATCTTCCGTCATGTCTCGCGACTCTGCAGGCCCACGTGTTTCCTGTGAATTTGCCGGGGCGCGGAATGACGGCGAACAACCCCTTCACGCCGGCGCGAGACTTGTCGCTGCATGTGCGCATGGCAGCGTTCAGCCCTCTTCGCGACAGCTTGCGACATGGATGAACCGAACCCGACAGCGCGGTCGTCCTCCATTCATGCGCCCGGACGTTTCCTTCCATACAGACACGGCGCCCTCCCCGGCGCCGCAAAGACAAGGGAGACACTTGATGAAGCGCTTCATTCTCGCCGCGACCGCGATGGTCGCCCCGACCGGGCCGTCATCGTGAAGTAAAGAGACGCACTGGCGCACCGGCGACCGCATCGACCGCGACAACCGGCGGTATCGCGAAGTCGACTATCGCGCCCACCGCCTGAAGGAGCCGCCGCGCGGCTACCACTATGTCCGGGACGACAACACCGGCGAGATCGTGCTCGCTGCAATCGCCACCGGCCTCATCACAGCGCTGGTTTTCAACTAGCGCCAGCGCCCAGACGGCCCCGGAGCCCCGCTCCGGGGCTGCGCAATTTCGTGAGCGCCCGGCGTCCGCAGCGGGCTTTACTTTTCCTTCCGCACGGGCAATTTGGCGGTCTACAGAGACTGTAAAGCGTCCACGAGAGGCGCGAGACTGTCAAGGACGCCAGGGGAGGAGACGGCATGCAGCGCAAGCTGGGTTTCGGGCTATGCGTTTTGGTTGCTGCTTCGGCATTGGCCATCGGCTGCACGCAGATGGCGATGACCGGTGCAGGCAGCGCGCCACAGGTCTCCGCCAGCACGACAGACCCCCTCGCCCGCAAGCCCGGCGAATGGATCACCTGGGGCGGCGATCCGGGCAACTCCCGCTATTCCCCGCTCAGCCAGATCAACGCGCAGAATGTCGGCCAGCTTGAAATCGCCTGGCGCTGGAAAGCGTCGGACGTCGCCGGCCGCCCCGATCCCAACTGGAAAGCGACGCCGCTGGTGGTGGATGGCGTGATGTACGTCCCCCACGGCGGCACGCGCATCTCCGCCATCGATCCCTCGACTGGCGCAACGCTGTGGACGTTCGAGCCCGATCCCTATCGCAAGGAATCAACCCGCGCCTTCTCCGGCTCCAGCCGCGCCGTGTCGTGGTGGACCGACGGCGTCGCCAAACGCATCCTGCACAACACCATCGATGGCCGCCTGATCTCGATCGACGCCGTCACCGGCCTCCTCGACCCGAATTTCGGCGTCAAAGGCCAGGTCGATCTCAAGCGGGAATTGCTGCCGCCCGACGATCCCCGCACCGTGCAGGACATCAACTCCACCGCGCCGGGCATTGTGGTGGGCGACGTTATCGTCGTGCAGGTGATCGGCGACGACACAATCCCGACCAAGGGCGGCACACCCGGCTATGTGCGCGGTTACGACATCCGCACCGGCAAGAAGCTGTGGACCTTCCACACCATCCCGCGTCCCGGCGAGTACGGCCACGACACGTGGGAGAAGGACAGCTGGAAGGATTTCGGCGCCGCGTCCGTCTGGTCGATGATGTCAGCCGATCCCGAACTCGGCATGGTCTACCTGCCGGTTGAGAGCGCCACCAATAACTGGTGGGGCGGCCAGAAGCCCGGCGACGGCCTGTTCGCGGAAAGCATCGTGGCGCTGGACGCAAAAACCGGCGTGCGCAAATGGCACTTCCAGGTCCTGCACCATGGCGTGTGGGACTATGATTTGCCCGCCGCCCCCATCCTTCACAACATCCAGAAGGACGGGAAGACGATCAAGGCGATCACCGTCCTCACCAAGCAGGGCATGAACTTCGTGTTCGACCGCGCAACCGGCGAGCCGGTCTGGCCGATCGAGGAGCGCCCGGTGCCGACCGACATGGCGCCGCCGGAAGAGCATCTCTCCCCGACGCAACCCTTCCCCACCAAGCCCGCGCCCTATTCGCGCCTCGGCTTCCATGAGGAAGACGTCGTCGACTTCACGCCCGAGATCAAAGCCGAGGCGATGAAGTTCTTGTCCGAATACACGCGCGGCCCGATGTACACGCCGCCCACCATCGTCACGGCGACCAACAAGGGCTCGATCGTCTATCCGAACTATGGCGGCGGCTCGAACTGGAATGGCGGCGCAGCCGACCTCGAGACCAACACGCTGTTCGTGCCCACGCGCAACACCTTCATGGCGATCGGCCTGCGCAAGACCGATCCCACCAAAACCGACTGGGCCTACGCGCCCGTCAGCACCGGCGTGCTGCGCCTGTCCAACGGCATCCCCGTGAACAAGCCGCCATGGGCGCTGGTGACAGCAACCGACATGAACCGCGGCGAGCATATCTGGTCGCGCGCCATCGGCGGCGCACCGGATTCGATCCGCAACCATCCGCTGCTGAAGAACCTGCCGCTCGACTTCGACAATATGGGCCAGATCTCCGTGCGGCCCTCGCCGCTGGTGACCAAGTCCCTGCTGTTCATCGCCGAGTCCGCCAATATCGGCGGCGATCCGGGCGGCAAGATGTTCCGCGCCTATGACAAGACGACCGGCGCGGTGGTCCACGAGTTCACCCTGCCCGGCCTCACCTCCGGCGCGCCGATGACGTACGAGCATCGCGGCCGGCAATACATCGCTGTCGCGCTGTCGGCTCAGGGCCAACCGGCTGAGTTGGTCGTCCTGTCGCTGCCGGGTGCGCGCATGCCATCGGCTTCGGGAACGGTTGCAGCTGCCACAGCGCCCGCCGCCTCCGCCGAGCGAGTCACGGCAACGCCGGAACAGCTCGCCACGGGGCGCGATCTGTTCGCGCGCAACTGCGCCATGTGCCATGGCCCCGCGGGCAAGGGCATACCCGGCGGTAGTGCGCCGCCGGTGACGGCGACAGGCTCGCTCACCGACGTGGTGAACTTCATCACGCGCGGCGCGCCCGAAATGCCTGGCTTCAGCGCCACGCTGTCGGCCGGACAGATCGACGCGCTCGCGCGCTTCGTGAAAGTGGGCCTTGCGCCCGCGCAGGACAACTGACGGGGAGCAACGCCGCCGCCGCAAACATGCGGGGCGGCGGCCAATCTCACCGCCAGTCTGGAGGAGGAAGACGCATGAAGATCCGCACATCCATGATCGCATTGACGCTGGCCCTGTTTGCGGCGCCCGCCATCGCACAGGTCAACAGCTACTCGGCCGACGCCTACGCAAAACCCGACTACGAAGGCTATGTCCCGCCGCGCAACGGCTTCGGCCAGCCGGACATTTCCGGTGTGTGGAGCAACGCCACCACCACGCCGGTGGAGCGTCCGAAGGAGTTCACCAGCCTCAACCTCACCGAGGAACAGGCCGCCAACGTGCAGGGCCGCGCCGAAACCTATCGCCGGGCGGGCGATGCGCCGACCGATCCCGGCGTCGGCGCCCCCACCGACCGCAACACCAACCTCGGCTACAACCGTTTCTGGACGGATCCGGGCACGCAGGTGATGCGCGTCAACGGACAGCCGCGCTCGTCCATCCTGACGACGCCCGATGGCCGCGTGCCGCCGCGCAAGACGGGCGCGCCACCGCCGCCCAAGCGTCGCGTCGCCCTCACCAGCGAGTTCAGCGCCGAAGCCGGCGAAAACGACGGCCCCGAAGCGCGCGGCCTGCCCGAGCGCTGCATCTTCATGCCGACCACGGCCGGCGCCGTGATGCGGCCGGTGCTGTACAACAACAATTACCAAATCGCCCAGGGCGGCGATTCCGTCGCCATCTGGGTCGAGATGATCCACGACATCCGCGTCATCCGCATCGGCGGCAAACACAACCGGGGATCTGCTGCGATCCGTCCGTGGATGGGCGATGGCATCGGCTGGTATGAGGGCGACACGCTGGTCGTCGAGACGATCAACTACCACCCCTTCCAGGAGCTCTACGGCGCCTCCGATCAGGTGAAGGTGACCGAGCGGTTCCGGCGCGTGGCCGACAACCGACTGCTCTACCAGTTCTCGATCGATGATCCCGTCACGTGGGACAAGCCATGGGGCGGCGAGTACGAGTTCTGGGCCTCCGAGGGCATCTACGAATACGCCTGCCACGAAGGCAATCACGGCATGTTCGGCATCCTCGAAGGCGCGCGCGAGCAGGACCGCCGGGCGGCTGCCGCCAAGCAGTAGCGAGATCGCTCCGGGCTCCCGAAAAGCCGGACGCGCAAACTGAAGGGCGCCGCTCGCTCCGGCGCCCTTTTTCTTTTCAGTTTTCCCAAATGGAAGGGCGCCGCTTGAGGCAGCGCCCTTCCCGTTCTGCTGAGAACGGCCGCCACCCGGATGGAGGCGGCAACCCGTTCAGGCCAGAAGCGCTGAGATCAGAAGTGGATCTGCAGCTCGACACCCCAGGTCTGCGGAAGTGTCCGTGTGTAGTTCTGGTAGTAATACCCGACCACGTTTGCCGGCCCGACCGGTTGCAGAGGATTGTAGCAGACGGTGGAGGCCGTCGTGCATTGCGGCGAAGGCGTTGTGTTGGTGCGCGGGTTCGCCCGGAACGATGTGCTGGCCGAGTCATAGCCGTTCTGGTCGAACACGTTGCGGACGAAGCCAATCACCGTGAACATCCCACCCGCATCGTTCCAGATCAGGCGCGCGTCCGTCTGGTCGAATGCCGGCGTAATGTCGCCCGCATTGTTGAACACGCTGGAGGTAAATTCGTCGCGCCAGTAGTAGCTGACCGACGGCATCAGGGTAGAACCGTCCTCGAAGTTGAACGCATACGATGCGTTGAATGCGATTTTGTTCTCGGGCGACTGGGGAAGGACTTTTCCGACCAGCGACTGCAGCGGATTCACATAGGTCGGATCCGTCGTCGGCACTGTCGTCGGCACGTCCGAGTTCAGGTAGATGCCGCTCTTGGTGATCTCCGGCTTCAGGTAGGCATAGGTGAAGCGCAGTGTCAGATCGTCGACTGGGCGCCACACGGATTCCAGCTCGAAGCCGGTCGTCTGCACTTCAGGAATGTTGCGCAGGCTGCTGATCCGGGTTTCGCCAGCCGTACCGATGTTGAAGACTTCGGTCAGAGGAACCTGGATATCCGTGTAGTTGTAAAGGAACGCCGCCATGTTGACGGTGAGGTCCCAGTCGCGGACTTCCTGCTTCCAGCCCAACTCGTAGCTGTCCACATACTCGGGGTCCGTGCGCGGGGATGGCGACATGCTGGTGGCGTTGAACGCACCGGTCTTGTAGCCGCGCGAGTACTTCGCATAGGTCAGCGTGTCGGTGGACGGCGACCACTCAAGGCCGGCCGTGCCCGTCCAGGCTTTCCACTCGTCTGCCAATTCGCGAGAGGACACGCCGGTCGTTGGATCAAAAGTGATGCCTGTCGGATTAGCCGTCGTGGCGGAGGACACGCCGGGCTGCGGTGCAGTCGTAATGCCCCGGCCGCCATTCCAGGATGCCTGCGTGATGTTGGCGAAGGGCGCGCCACAGATGATCAGGCAATTAAGTTCGGCTTCTTCGTGAATCCGCTTGTTGTCGACCGAATAGCGGATACCGAGCGTGGCTTTCAGTTCTTCCGTGATCTCCCAGTCGACCTGACCGAAGATGCCGTAAGCGTTGTTGAGACCCCTGTTGTCCGTGTAGGTCAGCAAGCGATCTGGATTGGCCGGACCGCCGAAAACGGCGGTGGGAATCGAAACGCCCGGGCCGGGAACGTAGTTGACGTAACCAAATGCGTTGCAGGCCGGTCCACCCGTTGGGACATACGGACACCCGATCACCGTCCAGTTGGTAGTGGAAGCGAGTGGCTCGTTTTTTAGATAGGTGCTGATCGGCTGACGGAAGTTCTCCTGGTAGGCATAGATGCCGCCGATCCACTGGATCGGGCCATCGTGCGTGGAGATGAAGTTCAGCTCGTTCGAGAAGAAGGCCCTGTTCTCGTTGTAGTCGAGCGTCTGATCCGGATAGATCGTTCGGATTGTCGTGCCCGTGTTGCTCGGGTTTACCGTCCCCAGCGCGCTTGGCGTGCCACGATAGGTGATCGACTTCACCGGCGTGCCGTCCTGGTCGCCCGTCAGGCGGTAGCGATAGAAGATGTAGCCGCCGACATATTTGATGTCGAAGCCGGGCGCCTCGTAGACCATCTCCAGCGCGAAATCGTCGTAGTTGTTGAGGTCGGCGATGCGCGGATAGCTGTCGTTGAGATCAGTATTGCCCTCGATCATGCGCGGGTTGGTGGTGAGAGATCCCGATTGCGTATAGCTGATCACCGATGCGTTCGGCGTGCAGCCAAGGCCCGCTTCAAGGTTGGTGTTGCAGTAAGCGAATGTCGGAGACGGCAGGACGCCGCCCACGTTGAAGTTGCGGTTGTAGGGCGCGTTCGATCCACCACCCGTCCGGCCGCCCGGCGGGCCGGCCTGCGTGTAGCGGCCGCTGGTGTATTTGGTCCACCAGCTGAAGCTGTCACCGATGTCGCCCTCGAGCTGGATCTCTGCGTTCCAGTTGTTGATGTTGTAGCCTTCGGTGTCGCCCGTTCCGTGGTTGTAATAGACGCCCTCGTCGCGCACTTCCTTGTAGGCGACGACGCGGCCGCGCAGCCAGTCTTCGAGGATGGTGTCCGATAGCGAGAAGCCGACTTCCTTCTGGCCGAAATTGCCGGCGCCGATCTTGAATTCGCCCTGGAAGTCGTCGGTCGGCCGTTTCGATATGATGTTGATCGCGCCGCCAACCGAGTTGCGACCGTACAGCGTGCCTTGCGGGCCGCGCAGAACCTCGATGCGGTCGATGAACAGGCCATCGCGTCCGGCAATGGAGGCGAAGGACTGATAGACGCCGTCCGTATAGTTGGCGACGCCCGGCTCCGCGCCGAAATTGTTCGTCACGCGGCCGATGCCGCGCAGCGTAACGCGCTCGTTGGCGGCCGTGTAGGACAGGCCCGGCGTGAAGTTGGTGAGGTCGGTGATCGTGTTGACACCCAGCTCGTCGCGCATTTCGGACGTGACGGCGGTCACGGCGACGGCCACATCCTGCACGGTCTCTTCGCGCTTGTTGGCCGTCACGACAACGACGTCGCGGTTGGCGTCGTCCTCGTCAGCGGGCGCTTGTGCCGGGCGCGTGGCCTGCGGTGTTGTCGTTGTGGTGGTTGTGTTCTGCGCAAACGCCGGCATGGCGGCGCTGAGTGCGAGCAGGCTCAATGTTGAAAGACGGCTTATGCGCACCATTGGATGCGTTCCTCCCCTGAAAGTTTCTTGTCATTGACGGCGCCAGTATTCTGGTGCGCCGCTGCATGCCCCGGGGAGGTGGGCATGTCCTTGCTCTCACGATGGGTGGTCTACATACCGGGTCAACTGAACGCGCACGGAATGCCGTAGCGTATTTCTTCGGAACTCTCGAAAATGTGCGTGGCGTCGACGCAAAAGGCGCACTTTCCCGATCGCTTGCGCGACCGACATTAGCTCCCGAACGAGCTGACAGTGTCTATAGAACTGCGAGCGATGCGCGGTGCTATTTGCCGTCCAACAGCTTACGCGCGAGGTAGGTGAATTCAAGCGCGACGCGGCGGGCTGTTTCACGCTGGTTCGCCGCCGCCGAGTGGCCGCCGTCGATGTTCTCGTAATAGAGGAACGGCTTGCCCAGTTCTTCGAGGCGCTTGGCCATCTTGCGCGCATGGCCCGGATGCACGCGGTCATCCTTGGTCGACGTCTCGAAGTAGATCTCGGGATACGTCACGGCCGGATTCACATTGTGGTAGGGCGACAGCTTATCGAGGAACGCCCGCTCCTCGGCCACATCCGGATCGCCATACTCGTCCATCCACGACGCGCCCGCGAGCAGCAGGTGATACCGCAGCATGTCGAGCAGCGGCACCTGGCAGATGATCGCGTTGAACAGGTCCGGGCGCTGCGTATACATCACGCCCATCAGGAGGCCGCCGTTCGACCCGCCCATCGCGCCAAGCTTCTTGGGCGAGGAAATCTTCCGCGTCACCAGATCCTCGGCCACCGCGATGAAGTCGTCGTAGACGACCTGCCGCTTGGTCTTGAGGCCAGCCTGGTGCCAGGCCGGGCCGAACTCGCCGCCGCCACGGATGTTCGCCATCACATAGACGCCGCCCTGTTCCAGCCACAGCTTGCCGACCGTGCCGGAATATCCCGGCGTCTGGCTGACCTGGAAACCGCCATAGCCATAGACAAGCGCGGGATTGTTGCCGTCGAGCTTGATGTCTTGTCTGCGCACCACGAAGTACGGGACCTTCGTGGCATCCTTCGACGTCGCCTCGAACTGGTCGACCTGATAGGGCGCCGCATCGAACCACGCCGGAAGCTGGCGCAGCTGCTTCACGTCACCCGTGCTTGAGTCGTACGTGTAGAGCGTGTCGGGGGAGAGATAGCCTTCATAGCCGAGGAAAGCCGTCGTCTCGCTCTCGCTGGAATAGATCACGCCGGCCGATCCGTTCGGCGGCAGCGGCACGTCCTTCGAGGTCCAGTTACCGCCGGCCTTCGTGTACGCCATCACCTTGACGGCGACGTTGTCGGAGATATTGACCAGCACCTGGTGCTTGGTGATGCCCACGCCCTGCAGCGCCTGTTTCGTCGTCGGGCGGAACACCAGCTCCAGCTTCGGCAGCTTGCCATCGGCGAGGAACGCGCTCCACGAGAAGCCGACAAGATCGCCGGTCTTGAACTGGCCCTGGACCCCACCTCCTGGATTTGGCGGCGCCCAGTCTTCTTCCAGCGTCACCAGCAGCGTGTCAGCGAACACGCCCTGCGGCGTCGCCTTCTTCGGGATCGGCAGGCTCACCGCTTTGTCATTCGCGCCGAACACGTAGTAGTTCGCGGTGAAGAACGTCTCGGCCTGCGAGATGCCGAACCAGCGCTTGCCGGTCTCGTCCTCGATCAACATGCCATAGACGCCAACATCCGTCTTCGCGCCGCGGAACAGTTCCTGCGCCGCGCTGAGCGGCTGGCCGCGCTCCAGGCGCTTCACCACGAACGGATAGCCCGACTCCGTCATCGTCGCGCCATCACCGCTCCAGTCGGTCGCGAGCAGGATGGAGTTGTCGCTCTCCCATACGAAGCCCTGCTTCGCTTCGGGAATGTCGAAGCCGCCATGGGTGAAACCGTAGACGCCTTTCGAGATCGAATACTCGCGCACGCGCACCGCATCCTTGCCGCCATCCGACAGCGAGAGCAGGCAGTCGTCATACTCCGGCGGGCGGCACGACACGCCCTTGTAGACCCAGTTCTTGCCCTCGGCGTTGGCCAGCGCATCGATGTCGAGCAGCGTCTCCCACGTATCCTTGCCGGCGGCGTAGTCGCTCAGATGCTGCCGGCGCCAGATGCCGCGCTCGTGCGCTTCGTCCTGCCAGAAATTGTAGACATGGCCCTTGCGGATCGAGCCGTAGGGAATGCGTTCCTTCGACGTCGAGATGCTCAGCGCCGCATCGTAATAGCCCTTGAAACGCGGATCGCCTTCCAGAACGCCCAGCGTCCGCTCGTTCTGCTTGCGCACCCACGCCAGCGCATCCGCGCCCTCGACCTCTTCGAGATAGAGATGCGCCTCTGAATTGGGGTCGAGCGCACTTGCAGAAACCGCCGGGGATGTCGTCACTGGTATCGCCTCCTGGGATGCGCATGCCGCCAGCCAAGCCGCGGCCACGCCCATCAATATAGTGCGCATGCGTATCCCCTGTTTTCAGTGCCGAAAGGGTTAGCGGCCGGGTCAGGGCCCGGCAAGGCAGTAGGGAGTAGCGAGTAGGCCCCCGCCGCCGCCCCACTCCCTATTCCCTACTCCCCATTCCCCCCTTACATCTCCCCCCATGAAATTCTGGAAGATGCCATGAAGTTCTGGAAGATGAATGGCGCCGGGAACTCCTTCGTCATTTTCGACGACAGGAAAGGTGCGCTCAATCTCAAGCCCGAGGAGGTGAAGGCGCTGGCCGACCCCGCCACGGGCGTCGGCGCCGATCAGGTCATCGCCATGGAGCAGACGCTGCGCGGCGACGTCTTCATGCGCATCTGGAACAAGGACGGCTCCTCCGCCGAGGCCTGCGGCAATGCCACGCGCTGCGTCGCCTGGCTGGTGATGGAAGAGACGGGCAAGGACAAGATCGTCGTCGAGACGGTGGCCGGAAAGCTCAAGTCCGAACGCCTCGGCCCCACGAAGATTTCCGTCGACATGGGCTCGCCCCTGCTCAAGTGGGAAGAGATCCCGCTGGCCGAGCGGATGGACACGCGCGGCATCGATCTCAAGATCGGGCCGATCGACGCGCCCTACCTGCAGCTGCCCGGCGCGGTGAACATGGGCAACCCGCACATCATCTTCTTCGTGCCCGAGCTCGATAAGGTGGACGTGAAGGCCGTGGGCTCGCTGGTGGAGTGGCACCCGCTTTTCCCGCAGGGCGTCAACACCGGCTTCCTCGAAATCATCTCGCGCACCGAGACGCGCCTGCGCACGTGGGAGCGCAACGCAGGCCAGACCCTCGCCTGCGGCTCCAACAACTGCGCCGCCATCGTCGCCGCCGCCCGCCGCAAC
>NCEM01000038.1 GCA_002280725.1 Alphaproteobacteria bacterium 32-64-14 | reverse complement strand
GTCACCTCGCCCTCGCGGTCCTGCGTCGTGGTGGAGGAGCCCCAGCGGATCGTGAAGGCGTAATCCTTGTCCGCCTCCATGACGTAGCCGACCGTCTTGGTGGCTTCCCCGAACGCCAGCGGCAGGATGCCGGACGCCAGCGGATCCAGCGTACCGCCATGGCCGGCCTTTTGCGCATTGAACACGCGCCGGCAGATGCCGACGGCCTGCGTCGAGGTCACGCCTTCGGGTTTGTCGAGGATCAGCCAGCCGTGAACCGGCTCGCCCTTCTTCTTGCGGGCCATCGCTTATGTCTCCAGGCGCCGTGACGGGATCGAACCGCCATCGGGTCGAGTGTCTTGTAAGGCGCGCGGAGTAGGGGGGATGCGGGAAGGGGTCAAGCCGCGCAATGCGCGCAGCCCATTGCTTGCCAGCCTGCGGCGCCGCAGCCAAATAGGAGCGGTCCTGCTCTTGTTCCGGGCAGGCGATGGAAGGGGCGTCATGTTCGAGTGGGAGGAATCGCGCCGCGAGCAGAATATCGCTCAGTACGGCATCGATTTCGTCCGCGCGGCGCAGGTCTTCGACAATCCGGTGCTCGAGCGCGAAGACCCTCGGGCGGAATTTTCATTGTGGTGGCGTGGACGCCGCGCGGCCAGCGCCGCCGCATCGTCCAGGCGTGGAAGGCGGATCGCGACGATGAAGCAATCTACAGTGCACTTGTCCCCTACGCAGGTCCGCAAGATGGCGGACTACACCGTGGACACGGCCAATCCGAAGGAAAGCTTCGGCCCCGCCTTCTGGCGGGAAGCGGCGCCACTCTATCCCTCCCGAAACCGCAAGCTCGTCCGACTTCGTCTCGATCCTGAGATCGCAGACTGGTTCGCGAGCCGCAAGGAAGACCCGCACGCCGGGATCAACGCGGTGCTGCGCGCCTATGTGGAGCGCCGCCGCGCCGATGGCCAGAAGCGGGCTTAACCCTGCGCTTGGCTTCCGGGTCGCGTCGCTGCTAGCGTCTGCGCCGGGCTCAAGGCCTGCACCGGGAGCGCCTGATGAAACGCACACTGCTTGCCTGCGCCGCGCTGGTCGCCACCGCTATTACGGTCCTGAGCCTGCCCGCAATATCACAGACCGGTCCCGCATTGCCTTTCGTCTCGACCAGCGATGTCGCCCCGACCGATTATTCAAAGTGGAGCCAGCCCGCGCTGGAGGCCGAACTGACCAAGCGCGCGGTTGTCGAGCGCAAGGTGCTGATGCCGATGCGCGATGGCGTTGGTCTCTCGTCCGACATCTATCGACCCAAGGGCGTTGATGGTCCCGTGCCCACCATCTTCATCCGCACGCCGTACAACATGAACACGCTCACCGGCGGCTCGCTGCGTCAGGTCGTTGAAGCGGTCGATCGTGGCTATGCCGTGATCTACCAGAACGAGCGTGGACGGTATTTCTCCGAAGGCGTGTTCGAAATTCTCGGACATCCGCGTACCGATGGCTATGACGCGCTGACATGGATCGCCGACCAGCCCTGGTCCAACAAGAAGGTCGGCACGCTCGGCTGTTCGTCGACCGCGGAATGGCAGTTGCAGCTTGCCGCCACCAACCATCCCGCCCACGCCGCCATGGTGCCGATGGCGTCTGGCGCGGGCATTGGCCGCGTCGGCGAATTCCACGAGCAGGGCAATTGGTATCGCGGCGGCGTGCCGCGCATTCTGTTCGGCGTCTGGCTCTACGACACCGACAATCCGCTGCGCGCGCAGATCCCCGAGGATCTCTCGCCCGAGATGCGCCAGTATCTCTCGGCCTACAGCGATCTCAACCCGAAGAAGCCCGCGGTCACCTGGTCGCGCCAGGTTGCGAAACTGCCCTATGCCGAGCTGTTGAGCTCGCTCGGCGAGCCGCCCGGCACGTTCGAGAAACTCATTGCGCGCACGCTTCCCGATGATCCGGAATGGTTCAAGGGTGGGCTCTATCACGACAATGAAGGCTGGGGCGTACCCGCGCTCTGGTACAATTCATGGTACGATGTCTCCATCGGCCCCAACATGGCGCTCTACAACCACGCCACCAAGTCGGGCGTCGATGCCGAAACGCGCGACAACCAGTACGCCATCGTCGGTCCCAGCGTGCACTGCGCCTATGCCGGTCTCGGGCCCAACTACAAATCCGGCGACCGCGAACTGGGCGATGCCTCGCTCGATGTGAACGCCGAGGTGTGGGCCTTCTTCGACCGCTTCCTCAAGAGTGATCAGGATGCGTTCCAGGCCAAACCGAAAATCCGCTACTACCAGATGGGCGCGAACCAATGGCGCACCGCCGACCAGTGGCCGCCAAAGCAGGCCGAGGAGGTGAAGCTCTACCTGCGCTCGGGCGGCAAGGCGAACTCGATGTTCGGCGACGGCAAGCTGTCCTTCTCCGCGCCCGGCGCCAGCGAGCCTGCCGACACCTATGTCTACGATCCGAAGACGCCCGTGCAGACCATCGGCGGCGGCGACTGCTGCAATGGCGGCGTGGTCGTCCCCGGCGCCTTCGACCAGCGGCCTGCGGAGGTCCGGCACGACGTGCTGGTCTACACGTCCGATCCGCTGAAGGAGCCACTGTCCATCGCCGGCTTCGTCGATGCGATCCTGCATGTGTCATCGGACGCGAAGGACACCGACTTCGCGGTGAAACTGGTCGATGTCGCGCCCGATGGCGCGGCCTACATCATCGACGACACCATCCTCCGCGCCCGCTTCCGAGAGGGCTATGACCGCGAAGTGTTCATGGCGAAAGGCCAGACCTACAAGCTCGACTTCACACCGATGACCACGGCCAACACCTTCCTGCCGGGCCATCGCATCCGCGTGGAAGTGACGTCCTCCAGCTTCCCGAAATACGCGCGCAACCTCAACACGGGCGGCCGCAACGAGTTCGAGGGGGAGGGTGTAGTCGCCACCAACCAAGTGAAGCACACGAAATCCCAGCCGAGCTACGTCGTTCTGCCGGTCCTGCGCTGAAGCGTGTGTTTAGCGATCGGGTAGCCGTGCGCGTCAAATCCCTGCTAGCGTCGATGCGGGAACAGGCTGGAGCGGCTTCATGATCAAATGGCTGAGCGTCATCACGCTGCTGGCCCTTGCCGCGGGCATTGGCGTTGGCGCCTGGGTGGCGTCCACGGGCAATGCCGGCCTCGTCGAGCTAGCCACCCAGGTGGGCCATATCGGCGATCTCTGGCTCAACCTGCTGCGCATGACGGTGATCCCGCTCGTGGTCTCGCTGCTCATCACCGGCGTGGCCTCGGTTGCGAGCGCGGCGTCCACGGGCAAGCTGGCTGCACGTTCGATCTTCGTGTTCGGCGTGTTGCTGGTGTCCGCGACAGCTTTTGCCTGCCTCGTGTTTCCGCTCTTCCTCGCGCTCTGGCCGGTCGATCCAACGGCTGCATCCGCCTTCATCGGCCGTGCGGCCACCAGCGAGGTGAGTGCGGCAGGCCCGCCAACCCTCGGCGAATGGCTTGCGGCGCTTGCGCCAAGCAACATCATCGCCTCCGCCTCGCGCGGCGACATTCTCCCGCTGGTCGTCTTTGCCATGATGTTCGGCCTTGCCGCCACGCGACTGCCGCCAGACCAGCGCATGCCCATGGTCGGCTTCTTCCGCGCGGTTGCCGACACGATGATCGTCATTGTGCGCTGGGTGCTGGTTGCGGCGCCCGTGGGCGTGTTCGCGCTCGCGCTTGGCGTTGGCCTCATGGCGGGCCTCGCGATTGCCGGTCTGATCGCGCAGTATGTGGTGATCGTCTCTATCGTCACCGCGTTGATCGTGCCGATGGCGTTCATCTTCGCGATCGTCTGGGGTCGCGTGCCGCCCGGCCGCTTCCTCACCGCAACCGGTCCGGTGCTCGCGGTTGCGATCTCCAGCCGCTCCTCGCTCGCTTCGCTGCCGCTGATGGTGGAACGCTCGCGCGACGCACTCGGCGTGCCCCAGCGTGTCGCCGGCATCGTTCTCCCGCTGGCAGTGGCGATCTTCCGGATGACCAGCCCGGTCGCAAACCTTGGCGTCGTGTTCTTTTGCGCGGCTGTGTTCGGCGTCAAGCTTGGGCCAACCGAGATCATCGTCGGCGGCTTTGTCGCCATCGCGATCAGCATCGGTTCTGTCGGCCTGCCGGGCGAGATTTCCTTCGTCGCCAGCGTCGCGCCAATTTCCATGGCCATGGGCGTGCCGATCGAGTTGCTGGGCTTGCTCGTCGCTGTGGAAGCTGTGCCGGACATCTTCCGCACCGTGGGCAACGTCTCGGGCGACATGGCCGCCACCGTCATCGCCGCAAAGGGCGAGCCCGCTATTCTGCCGGAAGAGATTGCCGCCGCACGACACGGCTAGCGGCCAGCACTTCATCGATTGCGGCAGCCACCGCATCGGGCCGGTGGAAAAAGAAGGCATGGTTGGATTCCGGCACGATCTCGAGCCGGCCGCGGCTGGACCATGTTGCGAGGTCTGCCTGCAGGCGGCGCCACACGATCTCGCTCTCGGGCGTATCCGCGCCGGCAACCAAGCCGTCTGCTGAAAGCAGATAGGCATCATGCGCGTCCGCCCGCTTGCGCGCCTGCGTCTGCGCCGGCAGTTCGCGCGCCAGCACCACGACCGGCCAGTTCTGCAGGTCGCGATAGCGCCCGGCCACGTCCATCGTGGTGGATCGTGCGCGGGCCTCGCGCGCATTGGCTTCCGCAGATCGCGGATAGTAGGCGTTCACCGCATCCGCAATCGAAGGATCGGCGGGATAGGGCGACAGGCGCATCAGGCCCGTCCACCGCAGGGCAAGGCCAAGTTCCTGCCCGGGCGACACATAATCGCCAACCGGCAGCCCGGCCTCCGCAAAGCGCCTCTCCTGGTCGGGGTGGGAGGAATCCGCAAACACCATGCCCGCAATCTCGTCGCGATAGAGGCCCGCGAAGATCATGCTGTAGAGCCCGCCGCGCGAATGCGAGACAAGGATGTACGGCCCGGTCTCGCCGGCCGCGGCAAGGGCCGCATGCAGGTCGCGCGCAACTTCGTCTGGCGTGAAGGCGCCGCGCGCCGCATCGCTCCACATGATGCCGGCGCGGCTGTAGGCGCAAGCGCGCGCCTTGGCCGCCACGCGCGCCATCACCGGCTTCCACGCGAGCGAGCCGAGCATGTCCCCGCCCGACTGGAACACGACCACCGGGCCGCCTTCGCCCTGGCAGTCGATCTGGATGCGGCGGCCTTCGCCCACATCCACGAGTTTGCCCTGTGGCGGATATGTGCGGCGCGCCTCGGCCTCGAACATCGACTCGCAGGCCGACAGCAGGGGCAGGCAGCAGGCCAGCATCGCGGCTGCCGCGCCCCGCACACGTCCTTTATGTTGCCTGCTGTTCTGCATCGGACAAAATCTTAGGCGCCCCGCGCGCGGATCGCCACATCACAATGCGTAGTGGTGTGCCCAAACAAAAACGCCGCCCGGTGAGGGGCGGCGTTCCGTTCCGGCCTTGCGGCTGGATTACTTCAGGGTGATCTCGATGTCGCCGACGTTGGCGTCCGTGATCTTGAATTTGTCGCCCGACTTGAGGCCGGTGGGGTATTCCATGCAGACGTTGTCTTGCTGCGCGGCGGCCGACGTCACGCAGAGCTTCGTGCCGTCCACCTTGTAGGTGCCTTCGTACAGGCCATCGAGGCCCGAGAAAGTGCCATCCGGCTTGTAGATCACGTCGCCGGCCAGACCCATGCTGACCACGTTCATGGTCGTGCCTTTTTCGAGGACGACGACCAGCGTGTCCGAAGGCGCGGTCTGCGCGAGGGCCGGAGCAGCGATGAGGAGCGCAGCGGCAGCGATGAATTTCAGGCGTTTCATTGTGTCTCTCCCAGACCCGTTTATCTGAACTTGATAGTGTCAGGTTTCTACAGAGCGGGGGGGCCAGCGCGCAAGAGCCGACTGCAGAAACACTGCAACCGGTTCCCCAAGGGCGCCCCGAGGAACTCCCTGGCCCGAAGTCCGGGCTATTGCTTGATGGTGATCGAGACTTCGCCGACCTGATCCATCTCGATTGTGAAGGTATCGCCCGGCTTCTTGCCGTCAGGGTACTCCTGGCAGCCCGATCCCATGTCGGACGTGGTGCACAGCTTGGGGCCATCGACCGTGTAGGTGCCCGAGAACATGCCATCGAACCCCGAGAATTTGCCGTCTGCGGTGTAGATAACCTCGCCCTCGAAATCCATCACCCGCATCACGACCCCCTTGTCGATCATGGCCTTCACGGTGTCGGACGCCGGGGCGGCCGTCTGCGCAAGGGCCGGGGCTGCGATCATCACGGCGGAGAACAGGGCAAGATTGAGTTTCACGTGAACCTCCCAGAGTGGAAACCAATGCGTTTCCGATAGCATTTCCCGTCCGCCGGCAACAGGCGCCCCGCACATGACGGGTGCAATTCGGCGCCAGCCAAGCTAACGGACGTGTCATGCCGTTTCACGCGACCTGTCTCACCCTTCTGCCAGAAGCCTTTCCCGGCGTGCTTGGCGTTTCAATCGTCGGCAACGGCCTGCGCGACGGCCTGTGGGTCCTCGAGACGGTCGACATCCGCAGCTTCGGCATCGGCAAGCACCGCAATGTCGACGACACGCCCTCGGGCGGCGGGGCGGGGATGGTGATGCGCGCAGATGTCGCCGCCGCCGCCATCGACAGCGTGGAGCGGGCAGGCCGCCCGCTGATCTATTTGTCGCCGCGAGGGAGGCCGCTGACCCAAGCCCGCGTGCGGGAGCTGGCTAAAGGCCCCGGCGTGATCCTGCTGTGCGGCCGGTTCGAAGGGCTGGACGAGCGGGTGATTGAGGGCCGGGGGCTCGAAGAGGTCTCGCTGGGGGATTTTGTGCTGGCTGGCGGGGAGGTTGCTGCCCTGGCCCTGCTGGAAGCCTGTGTTCGCCTCCTTCCCGGGGTCGCGGGGAATGCGGAGTCCCTGACCGAAGAGAGTTTCGAGACCGGCCTACTGGAACACCCCCAGTATACAAGGCCCCAGGTCTGGGAGGATCGGGAAATTCCAGCGGTGTTAACCTCTGGAGATCACGCCAAAATCCGCGCCTGGCGGAGAAATCAGGCCGAGGAGTTGACTAAAGCCAGAAGACCCGATTTATACGCCGCTTCCCGGAATGCCCCTCCAGTGCAGGGTACGCGGGCAAAACCGCGCGACTGAAAGACATTTAGCCATGGCCGCCAACCTCATCCAGATCCTCGAGCGCGAGGAAATTGCTCGCGTCACTGAAGGCAAGAAAATCCCTGATTTCGCCCCCGGCGACACGCTGCGTGTCAACGTGAAGATCAAGGAAGGTGATCGCGAGCGCGTTCAGGCCTTCGAAGGTCTCTGCATCGCCCGCGCCGGCCAGGGCCTCAACGAGAATTTCACGGTCCGCAAACTCTCGTTCGGCGAAGGCGTCGAGCGCGTGTTCCCGGTGAACTCCCCGGTGCTCGAGAGCATCGAAGTGCGCCGCCGCGGCAAGGTCCGTCGCGCCAAGCTGTATTACCTGCGCGGCCGCACCGGCAAGCGCGCCCGCATCGCCGAGAAAACCGGCGGCGCCCGCGCCGACGCGGAATAATCACTTTCAGCGCAGGCTGAATGTTCAGGCGGCGGCCCAGTCATCGGGCCGCCGCAGTCATTTCCGGTTGGGCGTTGCATCGGCCCGAATAACAAACGGCCCGCCGGTGAGGGCGGGCCGCTGCTTCGTCAACTCACGCTCAGCCGGTCAGGCGTCGCGCAGGCTCCATTCATAGGCGACGTTGTGGCCGCACACTTCGCTGGCGACGCCGTTGATTTTTGCCGGCTGGAATTTCTCGCCACGGATCCACTTCGCCGCCGCGTCGTCTAGTTTTGACGAACCGCTGGAGCGCGCAACCGCGACGGACGTAACGCGGCCAGCCGAACTCACGCACACCCGAAGTTCAGTCGTACCCTGTTCACCTGCACGGCGCGCGGCTGACGGGTAGTCAGGTTTGTCGCCCGCGATCAGTCGCGGCGCAGATCGCGTCTGCGTCACCGCTGCGGGGCTGGGCGCAACCGGGATGGGTTCTGGGATCGGATTGGGCTCGGCGACAGCCGCGACGATCGTCGGCAATTCCGGAAGCACCTCGATATCCGGCGCGACCAATTCAGGCGGCGCAGGCGGGGCCTCGATCTCCTCGACCACTTCCACCTTCGGCGGCTCGGGAATTTCAATCGGCGGCGGAGGCGGCGGCGTGATGAGCGCAAGCTCCGTGCGCACGTCCTCAGGCGGGATGAAGGTGTCGACGCTGACTGCGACGACATAACCAAGCACCGCGGTCACGCCCAGTGCGGTCGCCATGCCGGCGATGCGCGAACTCTTCCCGGATTTTGCGGCGCGAACATACATCTGTCTGCCTCCACCTGACGCGGCGCTGGCGTTATGCCGGCTACACGTCCTCTCAAATATGGGGAACGCGATTGGCGCACCCCAAGACTTACACGGGGAGAACGCAGGAAATTTGCAGCTGGTTCCACTCAGGATGCGCGGCCAAGTGTGATGGATTGCGGCACACAGATGACGGATTACGGCGCGCTGAAAACGCACGAAAGTGGTGCGTGGACTGACGATATCGTCATGACTCAAGCGTCACGCAACCCGGACGCAAGTTGCCTGTGCGCTCTAGCTTCCGGGCAAGCTTTCGACGCCGCCATTCAACGCGCGCTGCATCATCATCGTGTCGCACCAGCGCCCAAACTTGAAGCCAGATCCCTTGATGCGCCCGCATTCGGCAAAGCCCATCGCCGCATGCAGCCGCGCCGATGCAAGGTTGACGGCAGCATCGCCAATGACGGCGATCATCTGGTGAAATCCTGACGCCTCGCAACGCGCGAGCAGTTCACCAAGCAGCAGCGTGCCCAGACCCTGTCCCTGCGCTTCCGGCGCGATGTAGATCGAGTCTTCCACCATGAAGCGATAGGCCGGCCGCGTGCGGAAAGCGCTCGCATACGCATAGCCGAGAACGCGATCGTCATCTTGCGCGACGAGATACGGAAACGATCCAGAGGTGGTGGCGTTGAAACGCGCTGTCATCTCGGTGAGGCCGGGCGCGTCATACTCATAGCTAGCCGTCCCGTTCAGAACGGCGTGGCTATAGATCGCTGTGATCTGTGGAAGATCGGTTTCGCGGGCGGGGCGCAGGGTGAGCATACAGCTTTGTTGCGCCGGCGACGCGGCGTTGCAAGGGGCGCTGCGTGCGTGCGATCGTTTAGGACGCGCGCGAGATCACACGCGATTTCCGTTTGCATCGATCAGCAGCGATCCGTCTTCCTTCGCCAGCGGGCCCTTGGGCCAGCGCTCCAGCAGGTCGAGCACCATTGCGCTGTCCGGGCGGCAGAGCTTCACGCCTTTCGGCGTCGCGACGAAGGGGCGGTTCACCAGCACGGGATGAACCAGCATTGCGGCGATGAGATCATCGTCGCTGACCGCAGGATCAAGCAATCCGAGGTCTGCGGCGGGCGATTTGGTCTCGCGTAGCGCCTGCCGGACGGTCACGCCTGCGGCCGCGAACAAGGCAAGCAGTTGCGGGCGCGTCCAACCCTCGCGAAGATAGTCGATGATGATCGGCGAGTAACCGCTGGCCTCGATGATCGCCAGCACGTTGCGCGACGTGCCGCACTCCGGATTGTGATGGATCACGACGGGGAAATGACTCATGCCGCTTTCCTTCCGAACAGCCAGCCACCCGTCAGCCACGCGATGGCGGCGCCTGCAAGTTGCGCCACGATGAAGCCCGGCGCGTCAGCCGGGCGAATGCCGGCGAACGAATCGGTCATGGCGCGGGCAATCGTTATGGCGGGGTTGGCGAAGGAGGTGGACGACGTCCACCAATAACCTGCCGTGATGACCAGGGCGACGATCGCGGGCACGTCATTCGGCCTGTGCCGAATGGCGCCCAGAATGGCGAAGACCAGCGCAAAGGTCGCAGCGCCTTCGCCGATAAGCCGGCCCGCGCCACTGCGGTCGGCTGCGCCTTCCTGGATCAATGGCAGGCCGAACATGGCGTGAGCGAGGATAGCCCCCAGCACGCAGCCTGCGATCTGCAGCGGGATGTAAAGCGCGGCATCGGCCATGCGCGTCTCGCCCCGCAGCATCATCACCAGCGTGACAGCCGGATTGAAATGCGCGCCAGAAACCGGGCCAAGCGTCGAGACAAGCACATAAAGAATGGCGGCCGTCGCCAGCGTGTTGCCGAGCAGGGCGACGCCGTCATTTCCGGCAGATACCTGCACGGCAAGAATGCCGGATCCAATGACGGTCGCCGCCAGCAGGCAGGCGCCAAGGAGCTCGGCGAACAGGCGGCGACGAGTATCGGACGTCATGTGTGAGTCGCCTGCAAGCTTGCGGCGCCTTCATTACTCAGCACGTATGACACTTTTGTAGCAGCACGCCCATCGCGTCAGCCCGCGACGAGAACCATCACAGCCTTGCCGAGTGCGCCAAAGAGGAGGACGGCGGCGGCGAGAGACTGGATGTAGAACCCCATCGCGCGCTTGGCCGGATCGGCGGCGTAACCGAGTGCATAAAGAACGCGACCGATGATCCAAACGAGGCCGATGGCGGCGACGACGACGCCGGTCGGATCCTGGGGTTGCCAGAAGAGATGGCAGAGCCACAGGGAAGGCAGGAAGATGGGCAGCCATTCGAGCGTGTTGGCGTGCGCACGCACGGCGCGATCGAGGGCGGGGTGCCCGGTCATGGCGGGCGCGGCGATGCCCGACACGCGGCGGGCGCCGCCGACGCGAATCCCCATCCAGAAATAGACGAGTAGAGCCACCAGCGTGACAATGGTGACGTAGGCGTGCGTTTGCATGGATGCAGGCTCCCGAATCCCCGAGGCGGACAATGCCGTCCGGGCGGAGCCTGTCACGCCTCAGCGAGGAGAGAAACGGCTGTCTTGAAGCTTCGCCGCGACCGCGGCTCTTCAGGATGCCGCCTCAGGTCGCGCGTTCGACCATCAGCTTCTTGATCTCCGCGATGGCCTTGGCCGGGTTGAGACCCTTCGGGCAGACCTGCGCGCAGTTCATGATGGTGTGGCAGCGATAGAGCTTGAACGGATCTTCCAGGTCATCGAGCCGCTCGCCGGTGGCTTCATCGCGGCTGTCGACGATCCAGCGATAGGCCTGCAGCAGGGCGGCCGGTCCGAGGAATTTGTCGCCATTCCACCAGTAGCTGGGGCAGGCGGTGGAGCACGAGGCGCACATGATGCACTCATAGAGACCGTCGAGCTTCTTGCGGTCATCCTCGGTCTGCTTCCACTCTTTCTGTGGCTCGGGCGTCTCGGTTTTCAGATACGGCTGCACGTAGGCGTGCTGCGCGTAGAAGGTGGTGAGATCGGGAACGAGATCCTTCACCACAGCCTGGTGGGGCAGGGGTGCGATCGTGATGTCGCCCGAGAATTCGTCCCAACCCTTGGTGCAGGCAATCGTGTTGCCGCCGCCGATGTTCATGGCGCACGATCCGCACACACCCTCGCGGCACGAACGGCGGAAGGTGAGCGTCGGATCGATTTCGTTCTTGATGTAGATGAGCACGTCGAGAACCATCGGTCCGACCTTGCTCATGTCGATCGTGTAGTAATCCCAGCGCGGGTTTCCGCCGGTCTCGGGGTCATAGCGGTAAATCTTGAAGGTCCGCAGTTTCTTGGGATTGGCAGGCTTGGGCCAGCGCTTGCCCATCTTGATCTTGGAATTGCGCGGAAGTGCGAGTTCGACCATCGCGTCAGCTTTCCCCGGGGGCCCTTCGAGTTGGGCGCAATCTACCCCTGGATTCGCCAAGCACAAGCGCCGGAAGGTCGCGTCTTGCGCGGGATTTTCACGAGATTTCCGGGAGATAGCGCCCGGCGGGGCTAACGGCGGCGGAAGAAGTCCCGGATCCGCGACACCCAGGTCCGGCGCAGGCCATAGGCCTTGCGGGCGGCTGTGGGCCGGTCGAGGTGGATCATCTCGGTGACCCCGGCCTTTTCCAGCGCCTTGGCGAGACGGTCGATGCCGTGGGCGGCTGCCGCATCCAGCTCCTCGCGATAGATCGGCACCGGGCTCCAGAAGTCGATGCCTTCGCCATCCTCGAGCCGCATGCGGATAAATCCGTCCGCGGGAAGGCGCGGACGCATGAAAGCGAAGGCAACCTGACGCGAATTCTCCAGCACGGGTTTGGGATCCTGCGAGAACTGCACGGTCTCGCCCGAGCCGACGCGCACCGACTGGATGTGAACCAGCTTGGCGAACTGGCGCACCGTGTTGGCGGCCATGTTGAGGCTGGCGAGATCGGCGGCCGCGTCCCCCTTCTGCTGGACGGCGAGCGCGAACTCCATGCGCGTCTTGCCGCCCGGCGACATCGGATCGCCGCCCTTCCGCATGGCGGACCCGAAGCTGCAGACATAGGCAAAGCGGCGCTCGCCCTCGGGCGGCACCACCATCACGTCGACCGGCGGGCCCGGTTCCTTCGACTTGTTGGCCCAGCCGTCCTGATCGGAGAAGGCGGTGTGCGGTTCGCCCAGATTGCGCGCGAGATGCAGGCGGAACTCCTCGCGGAGTTCCTCAGCCGAGTGGCCCGATTCAGTGCGGCGACCCCAGATATCCTGCATGATCCGTGTATTCGTCATTCAATCCGCGTGCGTCAACCGCACGAGCTGCGATCCACGCATCCGAAAATCTAGGCGCCCAGTCCTGAACCGCGTGTGAACCCACAAAGACAGGCGATCAGGCGATCGGTTCGTCGAACATCAGTGCGCGCACGAAACGAGCCGGCGGGGACCCGTGCGACAGCGCGGTGTCGTGATATTTCTTGAGCGCGAACTCGCCGCCCCATGTCGTCTCGGCGTGCTTGCGCAGGGCGTGATGTTCGCCCCAGCCGACGAAATAGGTCGACAGTTGCCCCGAGGAAAGGCGCGCGCGGGTCCATTTGCCTGCGGCTTCTCGTTCCTCCTGGAACGCTTCGCCGGTCATGAACTTCATGGCCGCCGCTTCATCCCAGTTTTCGACATGGATGCCCTGATCAAGGATGGCGTTGGTGACCGACCGCAGCCGCATCTTGAGATTGGTCAGGCGGCGCAACGGATTGTCGGCCCCAAAGCCCATCTCGATCATCAGGTCTTCGGCATAGCAGGCCCAGCCTTCGATGAAGGTTCCCGAACCGAGTACCGCGCGCGTCGTGCTGGTGTGCTTGTTCGAGCGCCAGATCTGCAAGTAGTGGCCCGGCATCGCCTCATGGATCGACAGCTCATAGAGCATGTGGCTGTTGTATTCGGAGAGGAACGAGCGCGTCTGCACCTCGGTCCAGTCCGACGGGATCGGCGAGATTGCGTAGAAGGTCTCGAGATTCCGGTCGAGCGGCCCCGGGCTGTCGCAATAGGCGACCGAGAAGCCTTGCTGGAATTTCGGCATCTCGATGATGCGTACCGGCGCATCGGGCAGGCCGATGAAATCCTTCTCGCGGATGAAGGCGATCGCCTCTTCCGTTGTGCGCGTCGCTTCCGCAATCAACCGCTCACGCGGCGGCTGGTCCTTCGCTGCGATCGCCATGCCGGCCTTGATAGTCGCCAGCTTATCGACGTTCGGTTTTGCATTCACCAGCTTCGCGCAGATCTCGAACATCTCGTCGCGGATCGCATCCGCATCGGCGCGTGCCTTGGCCAGAAGCTCCGCGCGCGGCGTCGTTGCGCTGATCGAGAAGCGCAGCTGCTCGTCATAGAGCGGCCCATAGCGGAAATCGCCCTTCGCATTGGGAACCAGCTGCGTGTCGATCCACGTCTGATGCTCGGCCAGCGCGGCCTTCGCCGTGTCCGCAGCCTTGGTCAGCCGGGCCGCATCTTCCGGCCCAAGCGCAGACAGGTTGTTGAGGATCATGCCGTCGATGGTCGACGCGGTTCCTGCGTTTTGCGCGGAATAGGTCTGCGCATAGACCGGTGGCACCCGCTCAGCCACCAGTTGCTTGCGTGTCTCGGCCAGCAGGGCGGGGAATTTCTCCATCCGTGCGGCCGCATTCAGGAGGCGCTCGGGCAGCGGGCCAAAATCGCGCGCCACAAGGCCGTACAGCGATCCGCCCGCGCTGCTTTGATAGCCCGACGAATCCCACGCCCAGTCCTGCACTTTTTCTGCACGGAAGGTTTCAGCCTCCAGCGATTCCGCCAGCATCGCTGCATCCACCTGATTGTCGCGCGACAGGGCCGTGCGGTCGATGCCGGCCAGCTTGTCCTGCGTCGCCTTCACCTGCGCTGCACGCGCCTTGCGGCCTGTCTCGCTGACATCGGGAAGCTCCGCATCGAAGCGGTGATCGCCGAGCTGCGTCGCGTAGGTCGGCGAGGATTTCGCCATCTCGTCGAGCCATGTCTTTGCAACCGCGTCGAACGCGGCGTTGGCGTCTGGCCCGGCCGGCTTGGCCGCCTCGCCACATCCGGCCAGCGCAATCATCGCGCCGCCTGTCATCAATGCGCCGCGCCGCGTGAAATTTGCCATCGCCAATCCCCTTGAAGGCCTTGGCATAGAGGGTGGGACGCGCCCCTGCGCGGGTCAAGCGGCCCGGTCCGCCGCCAGATCGGTGAAATTTGCTCGACCGCGACAAGCGTAATTCAGGGCGGCGTTGATACAATGTCTGCCGAAATGCGGGGGCATGCATGAAGGTCGGAACGCGCAAATGGCCGTCGCACGAAGGGCGGCTGAGCCAGCAGGCCTATGCGCTGACTTTCACCTTGCCGTTCCTCGCGACGCTTGCGTTGACCGCATCGATGTTCACCGCGCCCGAGCAGTTCGCCACGCTCGGCCAGTTCGGCATCTATGGCGTCGCGCTTGGCTGGTTGTTGCTGATGGCCCTGGGCGATGCCCAGAACATCCGGCGCTATCACGACCTTGGCAATTCAGGCCGGCTCTATCGTTTGTGCAGGCCGGGCATCGTCGTTTTGCCGCTCCTCGCCTTCGCGCTCGATTTTCTAGTACCCGCGCAACTGGCGTCTGCGGGCGACCTTGATGCAACGCTGCACCTCATTGGCCAGGCCATGGCGCCAACGATTGACCCCGTCCCGATGGCGCTGCTCGGCCTGACGGTCGCCAGCGTCGCCATCAATGTCGGCTATCTCTCCCTCATGCCGGGCCAGCCCGGCCCGAACGAACACGGCCCATCGCCACGTGGCGACGTTGCCAAAACGGGCGTTTCGGTGGTCGCGGACAACGCCGACGATGTCGTCAATCGCGCCCTCGCGGATTATCACGCGCAGCAGCAGCCCGCCGTCGCAGCCCCCGCCGCAAAGCGCCCGGCTCCGTCCGCCCCGGCAGCTCCCGCCGGATCGTTCGGCAAGAAGCGGCGCTAGGCCTTCGCGCTCGGCCGTTCCGAAACACGGGCGTGCCACGCGCGCAGGTTGCCGAGATCATCGGGGACCTTGAGGCCAATCCAGTCGCCAAAGTCGACGAGCGTCAGCAGGCAGATGTCGGCAATCGTGTAGTCCGCGCCCGCGAGGAAAGGGCGGGCGCTAAGCTCCCTGTCGAGCCAACCGAGCGCTTTCTCATAGTGCCCACGGTTTGACTCGCCGAACTCCTTGTACTGCGGAACAACGACGCGCGCCGTGAACGGATGCGCATGGCGCCAGAACATGCCCGCAGGCGTGCCCGCCTGGAATTCGATACGCCGCGTCCACTGATCGATCCGTGCGGTTTCCAGCGGCGTGCGGCCAAACAGCGGTGGGTTGGGATACACGCTTTCGAGATAGCGGCAGATGGCGACCGTCTCGCTCATGAAGCTGCCATCGTCCAGCTCCAGCGTTGGCAGCTGTCCCATCGGATCGCGCGCCAGATGGTCGGGCTTCTTGATGTCGCCGGTCATGATACCGACCTCGACCATGGGCAGCGTCACGCCCTTCTCGGCCAGGAAGATGCGCACGCGGCGCGGGTTCGGCGCCGGCATCGGCGCATTGTAGAGTTTCATGGTGAGCTTCCGTCCCGGTTTTGTTTTCGGGAAAGGACGCTGGCCGCGTGCGCGCGTCAAGCGAGCCGCGCGCTATTCCTTGCGGACGATGATGGCCGGCATCTGGCCGGTGCGGCCGCAGAAGCCAGGCGCGAAGCGCTGAAGCGCCTTGACGCCCGCAAGGAAGCTGTGGCCACGCCAGTCGTCGCTCAGATTATCGCGGATGAAGGCGTCATTGATGACACGCATCGCGTCGAGCTTGTAGGCGAACGGAAAGTCTTGCGCTTTGAGCCAGTCCGGCGAATGGGGGTGGTGATAGAGTTCAGGCCACGCCGCATCGGGGTTCTGCGGCATGCCGCGCATGCCCGTAAGCGTGCGCATCAGCTTCGCGACGCGACCAAGGCGGTGAGGCAGCGAGGGCGTCGGCCACCAGTAGACGATCACGGCGATGCCTCCGGGCTTCAGCACGCGCCAAAGCTCGAGGAAGGCGTCCTTCTGCATCTGCTCGGGGATCTGGTAGAGCACATGGTTGCAGGTGATGGCGTCGACGGAATTGTCGCGTATCGGCAGGCGCGAGATGTCGGCCTGCAGGTAGATTCCGCGGTCGCCAAGCTTCTGGCGCGCAGCCCGAAGTCCCTGGACCGAGAGGTCCACGCAGATGCGTTTTTCGAACGCATCGCTGTAGGGCAACAGCTGCTTGTGCGGGATTGGGCCACTGCCGGCGTCGAGAATGTATTTCCCGCCCTTGGCGAAATGGCGGCCGATGCGGTCGATGCAGTGATCCTCGAACTTGCGCGCGAGGGGGCGTGAATCGAGAAAGGCGCGGCTGTCGCCATAGAGCCCGTCCTCGCCGACCTCCCAGCCATCATTCTGGTAAAAATCGCGGATGCTCTGGCTTGCGTCGCCTTCGCGGCCTTGCACGCGAAGGGTTTCGGGCAGGAAGCAGGTGACGCCGTCAATCATGGGATAAGCCGGACCGCCCACAGCCGCGATGTGGCTGTCGTCCGTCACGTGCAGATCGCCGCCCGTAAGCGGGCATTGCAGCAGGTCTGGAAAGGTCGGATTCACCGGGCGGCCTCCGTCAACTGGCCGCACAACGACCAGCCTCCGGCTGGCGAGATTCATGCCAAATCGGGGATGCGGCGATCACGATATCGCCAACGAAAATGCCCCGCTGATGCGCGGCATTCCGTAATCGCGAATACACAATTTGGCTAGTAAACGCGGGGCTTCGGCTTGATGTACTCGACGTCGCTCGACATCGTGTAGGCGTGCACCGGGCGGTAGTCGATTTTCACCGCGCCCTTGTCGTCCACCCACGCCAGCGTGTGCTTCATCCAGTTGACGTCATCGCGGTCGGAGAAGTCCTCGCGCGCGTGCGCACCGCGGCTTTCCTTGCGGTTCAGCGCCGAGTTCACCGTCGCCGCCGCCTGGACGATCAGGTTGTCGAACTCCAGCGTCTCGATCAGGTCGGTGTTCCAGATAAGGCCGCGATCCTGGATCGAAATGTCCGGCACGCCGCCGACAACTTCAGCGATACGCTTGACTCCGGATTGCAGCGTCTCGCCGGTGCGGAACACGGCGCAGTCTTCCTGCATCGCCTTCTGCATCGCCGCGCGAAGCTTGGCCGTGGGTGTGCCGCCCTTGGCGTTCCGGAACTTGTCGAAGCGCGCGAGGTGATCCTCGCCCGCGCCCTTCGGCAGGTCGGACTGGTTGGCGTTGGCTTCGAGTTTCTCGCCGCAACGCAGACCGGCCGCGCGGCCGAACACCACAAGATCGATCAGCGAGTTGGAGCCGAGGCGGTTTGCGCCATGCACCGACACGCAGGCCGCTTCGCCAACGGCCATCAGGCCCGGCACGATCGCATCGGGATCATCGCCGCGCTTGGTGAGGACTTCACCGTGATAGTTCGTCGGGATGCCGCCCATGTTGTAGTGCACGGTCGGCAGAACCGGGATCGGCTCCTTGGTGACATCGACGCCCGCGAAAATCTTCGCGCTTTCCGAAATGCCGGGCAGGCGCTGGTGCAGGATTTTCGGGTCGAGGTGATCAAGGTGCAGGTGGATGTGGTCGCCTTCCTTGCCCACGCCGCGCTTCTCACGGATTTCCATCGTCATCGCGCGCGAGACCACGTCCCGCGAGGCAAGATCCTTCACGGTGGGCGCATAGCGCTCCATGAAACGCTCGCCCTTCGAGTTGGTGAGATAGCCGCCTTCGCCACGTGCGCCCTCGGTGATCAGGCAGCCCGAACCGTAGATGCCGGTGGGGTGGAACTGGACGAACTCCATATCCTGCAGCGGCAGTCCGGCGCGCAGCGCCATGCCGCCGCCATCGCCCGTGCAGGTGTGGGCGGAGGTCGCGGAGAAGTAGGCGCGGCCATAACCGCCGGTCGCGAGGATCACGCGCTGGGCGCGGAAGCGGTGCATCGTGCCATCATCGAGCTTGATCGCGGTGAAGCCACGGCAGGCGCCGTTCTCCATGATCAGGTCGAGCGCGAAATACTCGATGAAGAAGTCGACGGCGTTCTTCAGCGACTGGCCATACAGCGTGTGAAGCATGGCGTGGCCGGTGCGGTCGGCCGCCGCGCAGGTACGCTGGATCGAGGCCTCGCCATAGTTCTTGGTCATGCCGCCGAAGGCGCGCTGATAGATCTTGCCTTCCTCGGTGCGCGAGAAGGGGACGCCCCAGTGCTCAAGCTCGTAAACGGCGGCGGGGGCTGCGCGCACCATGTATTCGATGGCGTCCTGGTCGCCGAGCCAGTCAGCGCCCTTCACAGTGTCGTACATGTGCCAGCGCCAGTCATCCTGGCCCATGTTTCCGAGCGAGGCCGAGATGCCGCCCTGCGCCGCCACCGTGTGCGAGCGGGTGGGGAACACTTTCGTGACGCACGCCGTCTTCAGGCCCGCCTGTGCGCATCCCAGCGCCGCGCGAAGGCCCGAGCCGCCCGCGCCGACAACCACAACGTCATACGTATGGTCGTTCCAGGTGTACGCAGTCATGTGGCCAGTTCCTGAAAGTCGAAGTGGGCGAGACGAAACGGATCAGAAAATTACGCGATAGCGATCTTCAACACCGCATAGGCGGCGGCGGCGAACAGGCCGACGCAGACAAACGTGTTGAGGATCAGCAGCAGGTTCTTGGCGCCGTGCTTGGCGATGTAGTCCTCGACCACAACCTGCATACCAAGGCGCATGTGATAGAGCGCTGCGCCAACGGCCAGCAGCGTCAGCACGCCGTTGATCGGATCCGCGACCCAGGTCAGCGCGCTGTCATATCCGCCGCGCACCGCGCCGATCAGCGAGATCAGGAACCACGGAACGAGGAAGATGAGCGCGATGGCCGAGACGCGCTGCGTGATGAAGTGGCCGGCGCCGTGCTTGGCCGAGCCAAGCCCGCGAACCTTGCCGAGCGGCGTACGCATGGTTTCCTGCGGCTTGCTCATTGCGCAGCTCCCGTCGCGATCATGTTGCCCGTACCGGTGATGTTGAGAGGGTCAACACCGGGAACCAGTCCCGCCAGCAGCCAGATCGCCACCGCGAGGGCGACCGACAGGACGAGGACAAGCCCAGACAGGAAGCTGGCAAATTTCGGGTTCAGCGCCCGGCCCGCATCCATCACGAGGTGCCGGATGCCGTTGAGCAGGTGATAGCTGATCGACAGCGTGAAGCCGAACAGGATCAGCTGGCCCCAGATCGTGCCGACGATGGAAGCCAGCGGCTCGTAATAGTCCGGCCCTGCGGCCGTCGCGAACAGCCAGGCCACCACGATGAAGATGCCGATATAGTTCCCGACGCCGGTGATCCTGTGCAGGATCGAAGAGGCCATCGTCATGTGCCACTTCCAGATCGACACGTGCGGCGACATCGGCCGTTTGTCGGTCCATGATGACATGGCTTTGTCCCTTCAGCCCTTTTCGCGACCCTCATCGCGTTGCACCCGGTATTAGACCCCATTTTGGCCCTGTCAACGCGGCGGGAAGCGTCACTTGGCCTTGAGCGCAAAGGCCTTATTCCTATGGCCATGCGGCTGACGATCATCGAGACCGGACGGGCCCCAGGCCTCTTGCGGGACAGGTTTCCGCGCTACCCGGAGATGTTCCGCACCTTGCTCAGTCCTGCGGACGCGGCGCTGACGTTCAATGCCGCCGCCGTGCTCGATGGCGAGGCGCTTCCCGAGCCGGAAACCTGCGAAGCCGTGCTGATCACGGGCTCGCCCTTCGGCGTCTATGATTCGATGCCCTGGATGGATCCGCTGCGCGCCTTCATCCGCGCCACGGCCGCCGCCCGCACGCCCCTCGTCGGCATATGCTTCGGCCACCAGATCATCGCCGATGCGCTCGGCGGAGATGTGCGCAAGTCCGAAAAAGGCTGGGGCATCGGTCGCCACACGTACGAGGTGCTCGAAACGCGCGACTGGATGGAAGGGGCAGGGCAGACGCTCTCGCTCGCCGTCAGCCACCAGGATCAGGTAATCACGCCGCCCCGCGCCGTCACCACGCTCGCACGCTCGTCCCACACCGAACACGCCATGCTCGCCTATGACGACATTCCCGCGATCACCATCCAGGGCCATCCGGAATTCTCGGACACCTATGTCAGCGCGCTCTACAACAATCGGCGCGGCAAGGCGCTGACCGGCATGCAGGTCGATGGCGCCATCGCAACATTGAAACAGCCGGTCGACAGCGCGCTTGTCGCTCGCTGGATCACGCGCTTCCTGCAGACCGCCCGCCGCTAGCGGCGCTTCATCAGCCTGAACGCCGCGATCCAGCCTGCGGCCTGGTAGACGCTCGCGAAGATCAGCAGCGTGTCGAACCACGTGTTCGAGTCCCACACCGACCAGATCGGCAGCAGCGCCATGATCGCGATCACGGCTGATCCGCCATCCAGCCACTGGTCGCCGAACAGATAGCCCAGCCCCGTGCGCTCGCGCAGCACCTCGCGCCGCGTCACTGGGAAGACACCGTCGTCCAGACGCGGCGGGCCAAACGTTTCCTGCAGCCGGTCGAAATCCAGTATCCCCGTGAGATCGCGCAAGACATCCGCCGTCGCGCGTCCCTCGGCCACCGCGTCCCACGACATGCCGGAGCGCAGCCAGCGGATCACCACCGACAACAGAATGGCGCAGGCCGCCGCAAACTGGGGAAAATCGGACGAGGTCAT
>NCEM01000037.1 GCA_002280725.1 Alphaproteobacteria bacterium 32-64-14 | reverse complement strand
ATTGCGCCAATCCCAGCAGTGATCAATCCTGTCTTCTGCATCTCAATCTCCTGTTTCAACGATCCGGGTTTCATTAGATGCCACAGGCATCCTACTGCGGCGGCGGATCATGAGAAACGCCGCAGGAATGACGAAGAGGGAAAGCAGCGGGGCGCTGAGCATGCCGCCGACTAGCGGCGCTGCGATCCGGCGCATTACTTCGCTTCCCGTTCCTTCCGTGAAAAGAATAGGTAGCAGGCCAGCCAGAACCACAGCAACCGTCATGGCCTTGGGCCGCAGCCGCAACAGGGCGCCCTCGCGAACCGCGTCAGCAACCAAACCCGGCGTGATCCCCTCGCCGCGATCAATGCGGTCCTGAAGGGCATTGCGGAGATAGACAAGCATGACGACGCCGAACTCGGCCGCGAGACCGGCGAGGGCGATGAACCCGACGGCCACAGCAACCGAGAATTCGTAACCCATGAGGTAGACAAGCCAGACACCGCCCGTAAGCGCAAACGGCAGGCTCGCCATGACCAGCATGGCCTCGTCGGCGCGCCGGAACGTCAGATAAAGCAGAAAAAAGATGATCACGAGGGTCGCTGGACCGACCAGCGACAGGCGCTCGGCAGCGCGCTGCAGGTATTCGAACTGCCCCGAGTAAGAGACTGTGACACCCTGAGGAAGCGGCGTCGCCGCAACATTGGTCTGAATGTCGCGCACGACCGAGGCAAGGTCCCGCCCGCGTACGTCCACAAAGACGAAGGCTGCGAGCCGGCCATTCTCGCTGCGAATCATTGATGGCCCGTCGGTCACCTTCACGCTAGCCACTTCGCCAAGCGTCAGCAACGCACCGGACGCTGTCACAATCGGCAACTGAGTGAGCCGTTCCGGCGTATCCCGCAACTCGCGTGGGTAGCGCAGACTGATCGGGTAACGCGCGCGGCCGTCGACAAATTCGCCGATGACTTCGCCGCCAATCGCTCCCGACACAACTTCCTGGACATCGGCGACATTGAGACCGTAGCGGCTGGCGGCAAACCGGTCGATGTCGATGTCGACATAGCGGCCACTCGCAGACCGCTCGGCGACTGAAGACGATACGCCGGGAACCTTGCGCGCCACCCCCTCGATCGCTTCGGCGGCAAGCTGTATAGCGGTCAGATCGGATCCGCTGACCTTGACGCCGATCGGGCTTTTCACGCCGGTCGCCAGCATGTCGATGCGGTTGCGGATCGGCGGCACCCACACATTGGTGAGACCGGGTACGCGAACGGTGCGGTCCAGTTCTTCGACAATGCTCTCAGGCGTCATGCCCGGCCGCCAGGCCGAGCGTGGTTTGAGGCGAACGGTTGTCTCGAACATCTCAAGTGGCGCTGGGTCGGTTGCGGTTTCGGCGCGGCCGGCCTTGCCGAAAACGCTTTCAACCTCCGGAACGGTCTTGATCATGCGGTCAGTCTGCTGAAGCAGCTCAGATGCCTTAGCCGCCGACAGTCCCGGCAACGCCGTTGGCATATAGAGCAAATCGCCTTCGTCCATGTTCGGCATGAACTCCGCGCCGAGTCGTGACAGGGGCCAGGCGGTGGTCGCCAACACTGCAAGCGCCGCAAGTATGACGACCAAGGGCCGTTCCAGCGTGAACCCGATCGCGGGTCGATAGATGAACGTGAGCGCGCGGCTGATCGGATTCGCCGCTTCGCTCGGAATGCGGCCTCGGATCCAGTAGCCCATCAATACGGGCGTAAGGGTAATTGACAGCGCTGCGGCCGCCGCCATCGCGTAGGTCTTGGTGAACGCCAGCGGCGCGAACAGGCGACCCTCCTGCGCTTGGAGGGTGAAGACCGGCAGAAACGACAGTGTGATAATGACGAGACTGAAGAACAGGGCCGGGCCGACCTCGACAGATGCGGCCGCGACCACGCGCCAATGCGCTTCGCCTTTCGGCATCTCACCGCCATTGTCGTCGCGCCAATGCTCCAACTTCTTGTGAACATTCTCGATCATCACGATGGCTGCATCGACCATGGCTCCGATCGCGATCGCGATTCCGCTCAGAGACATGATGTTGGCTTCAACGCCTTGTGCGCGCATGACCAGAAAGGCTGTCGCGATGCCGAGCGGCAACATGACGATCGCAACTAGCGCCGAGCGTAGGTGGAACAGGAAGAGCGCGCACACCAGAGCGACCACGATGAATTCTTCAACCAGCTTGCTGGTCAGGTTCTCGATTGCCCGATCGATCAGATGCGACCGATCGTAGGTCGCGACAATTTCGACACCCTGCGGCAGGCGCGGTACGACAGTTTCCAGACGCTGCTTGACGGCAGCAATCACCTCGCGCGCATTCGCGCCGACCCGCGCGATCACAACACCACCGGCTACCTCGCCCTGGCCATCAAGCTCGGCAATGCCACGTCGCATCTGGGGGCCTTTTTCGATCCACGCGACGTCGCCAAGCGTTACAGGAACAGCGCCTTCGGTCAGTTTCAACGGTATGGCGCGAAAGTCGTCGTCAGACTTCAGAAGACCGCTAGCGCGGACGACATGCTCAGCTTCGGCGATCTCTATCGAAGCGCCGCCAGCTTCTGCATTGGCGCGCCGTACAGCGTCGGCGACTATGGCTTGCGTAACGCCATAAGAGGCCATCTTTTGGGGATCGAGCACAATCTGGTGTTGGCGCACCATGCCGCCGACAGACGCGACTTCCGCAACGCCCGGAACCGATTTCAACTCGAACGCCAAAAGCCAGTCCTGGAGCGCGCGGAGCTGGCTGAGATCGTGACTACCGGTCCTATCGATCAACGCATACTGATAGATCCAACCAACGCCCGTCGCATCCGGCCCGATAGATGTCTTTGCTCCCGCAGGAAGGCGCGCCTGGGCTTGGGTGAGATATTCGAGTACGCGCGAGCGCGCCCAGTAGAGATCGACACCCTCATCGAAAATGACGTAGACGAAGCTGTCCCCGAAGAAGGAGAACCCACGTACGCTGTGGGCGCCGGGCACGGACAGCATTGTTGCGGTCAACGGATAGGTGACCTGGTTTTCGATGATCTGCGGCGCTTGTCCGGGATAGCTTGTGCGGATCACCACCTGAACGTCTGACAGGTCTGGAAGTGCATCGACGGCCGTCGATTTGACCGCCAGTCCACCTGCAACACTGAGCATCAGCGCTGCGATAATAACAAGAAAGCGATTGGCGATAGACCAACGAATGATTGCGGCAATCATCGGATCGCCCCCGCAGGTCCAATAGAGTTGACAACGTAGGCCTTCCCCTCGCGATGGAAGCCGAACCGGACATCGTCTCCTATTTTAATGCCGCCTATGGGGCCTTCCTTGTCCCACATGAACTGCATCGTCATGGCCGGCCAGTTGAGCTCTTCAACAGGCGCGTGTGAAAAGGTGACGCCGGTGGCGTCAATCGCCATCACCTTGCCAGTCGTACTGTATTCCTCTGGACTGCCGCCCGCGTTGGCGGACTGCAGACGAGCCATCACGCCTGAGAGACTAGCTTCGGAATCGATCAGGAACTGGCCTGACGCCACGACCTGCTGACCTTCTGTCAGGCCGGACAGGATTTCTAGGCGACTTCCAACGGCTGATCCCAGCATCACTTCCAGCGGTTCGAAAACCCCGTCAGGGCGCGAGACGATGACGAGATTGCGCAGGCCTGTGCGGATCACCGCCTCGGACGGCACGGTAAACGCATCGCCTCCGGATGTTGCGGAGAGCGTCACATCACCCGTCATGCCGGGACGCAACCGACCGTCACTGTTGTCGAGAGCGACACGCACCTCCACCGTGCGATTGGCGGTATTCGCCGCCGGCAAGATCACATCGACGCGGCCACCAAAATCCTCTCCGGGGAATGCCGGGAAGCGGATAGCGGCAGAGGTCCCAGGTTTCGTGGCGCCAATCGAGCCTTGCGGCACCGAGACGACCAACCACACAGGAGACAGGCCGCTGATTATCGCGATTGGCGCGCCTGCTCCCAACGCAGCGCCTGGCCGGGCATCGAGGGACGTGAGCGCCCCCGATACTGGCGCGCGGATTGTGAAAGTTGCGGGGGCTGCTCGTTGATGCTCCGCAGTCTGCACCGCATCATTTGGAACGCCGAGCGCCCCCAGACGACGGCGGGCGGCTTCGGCGAGCGTCGGATCGGCGCCGTCGCGCAAAGCAAGATACTCTGCAATGGCGCCGCTCCACGCGGGTACACGGACATCGACCAAAGGATCGCCGACCCGAACGATATCGCCGACGGCTCTGCCGTGACTGCGCTCAACAAACCCATCCTGCTTGGCCTGTACAGTTGCAAGAGCGCGGTCGTTGAAGGTGAGGATTCCAGACGCGCGTATCGTTGCGCTTGTGGAGGTTCGCTCGACCGGCGCCAGACGGATGCCCAGGTTCTGGACAACGCTCGGATTGATCGTCACTCCCGATGGCGCTTCCGGGTCACCCGCGTAGCGCGGCACAAGGTCCATATCCATGAAAGGGGACTTGCCCGGCTTGTCGAAATGGGTGTCGGGAACCATTGGGTCGTACCAGTACAGCACCTGTCGTTCGCTTTGAGACGCTTGATACGGTTGTTGGCGGCCGAGCAAGAACCCTAGCGTACCGACGACCACGACGGTCAATAGAAAGCCAGTTCCCAGGAATGCTTGGTGGCGTGTCACTGCGCGCCCTCCCCGTATTCGAGTGTCAGATAGGCGCCGCCTCGAAGGAGCTGCCGTTCGAGCTCAAGCCTGTCGAGTTCAACTTCGCGGGCCTCGAGGCGCATCGCGAAGACTGTCTCCAGAGACCCTGTTCCAGTGGCATGCCCAGCGAGAGCAATCTCTTCGCGTTTGGCGGCGAGCGGCGCGACGACGTCGCGAAGACGCGCAATACGCTGCTGGAGACTTGCATACTCTGCCAGCTTTGCCTCCAGAATCGCCAGATGCTCGCGCAGGACGGCGTCGCGTGCGAACCCGGCCTGCCGGACGTCTGATTGCCGCGCATCGATCATCGGCGCCTGCCGATCTGACTGGAACAGCGGAAGGCTGAATTTCAATCCAAAGGAAACCATGTCCCCGAAATCAGGGTCACGACGACTGTACATGAGGGACCATGACCAATCCGGATCACGTGCCGCCCGAGCCACCTCCAGTGCTGCCTTCGCACGCTCGATGTCCGCGGACGATCCCGCCAGTTCGACATGGTGTTCGACATGCGCCCGCATAGCTTCAGCGTCGATATCGAACAACGGAGCTGATGGCCCGACGCCGTCTACGCCGATCCGCCCAATCCAGCGTTCAAGCGCAGCCCGCGCCATTCCGGCTTCCGCCTGCACGCTGGCAACGCGATCCTGCAATCGTGCGATGGCCAGCTTCGAAGCAAGCACCAGGTCGGATGTGGAGCCACCGGCGCTGACCGCTGCGACAAGGGCACGATCGAGTTCGGCCGCATCACTTTCCAGGGCCACCAGGATCGCGAGCTTTGCCTGTGCAAAGTAGAGATCGATCCACGCGCTGGCTGTTGCGAGCTGGGCCTCCAATCGCGCAATGCCGATTGAGGCTTTCGAGGCACGAACTTCGGCTTGAGCCACCCCTTCCCGCGCTCGCCTTGTCGCGTCGCTTGGCACATCCTGCATGATGCCGACGCTCGCCATCGTCATCTCATCGCGATTGAGGCGGAACCGATCCGCCCCGCTTACGGGCACGTTTTCGAGGCCAAGAGCCAGTTCAACGGTTGGAGATGCTCCTACAGCGCGTTCGATAGCCTGCACATAGGTCACGGGGTCCGCCCGCGCGGCCGGCGCGAGGCCGACGGCGCAGGACAATAACCATGCTCGTCGCATGTGATGTCCATTTGTCGATGTGATTGATTGCAACGCGCGATTTGCGCATCGCGGCTCAGTTTGTCACACCGAGCGTGGGGGCCGCCAGAGACCGGATGGTATGGACTGCGGCGGCGCTTGCTGACTGCGCAGCACCGCTAGCTCAACGATCTCCACGCGCGCGACTGTCAGAACCGGCAGAAAGGGCTCAACCGCGTGCGAGGCCCGGCACGACTGTCCAAGCTGGCAATCGATTGCCTTGCCATGATGGTCAATGGGTTTGGGCTTTACCTGTTGGTCCGGGCAGCAATCGTGCGCAGCTGCAGATGCCGCAGCCTGCTTGTAAGGACACGCTTGCGCCGCCCACGCGCTCGCAGTCGCAGTCGCGCTAAGCGCGAGCGACAGAGCTAGGAGAAGGGCAAACCAGAGCTTGCGCATGCCTACCAGAATGTTCTGCGCGGCTTGCGACGTCAAGGCGACGCCGAGTAGCGATGTGGTGAGCAAGTCTGGTTATAGACGGACAACAACCCTGGGATGACCGGCTGACAGCTGTCCCACGATGACGCAGTCGGCAAAGCCCGCATCTATTGCCAAGGCTAGAACCGACGCTGCCGCTTCAGGTGCAACCGCAATAAGGAGCCCTCCGCTCGTTTGGGGATCGCACAGGACGTCGCGTCGCCAGTCATCCAGTCCCTCGGGTAGTATCACTGCACCTCCATAGCTGGCCCAGTTGCGCATTGCGGCCCCCGTCCGGACGCCGTCCCTCGCAAGGCTTTCAACACCTGGAAGCAACGGCGTCGCCAATGCGCCGATCTCGGCGGTTAGCCCGGCTCCTCGCGCCATTTCCAGCGCATGACCCAGAAGGCCAAAACCTGTGACGTCGGTCAGCGCATGAACGCCAGCTACTTTTCCAAGATCTTTACCAAGCAGGTTGAGCTGGGTCGTTGACGCGATGAGCGCGGCATAGCCTGCTTCACCTAGGCGGTTCTGCTTTAACGCTGCACTGTAGACGCCCACTCCCAGTGCCTTGGTCAAAATGAGCGCGTCACCGGCCTTTCCTGTGCGATTGGTCAGGAGCTTGTCGGGATGAACGAGACCGAGCGCGACCAGGCCGTAGATGGGTTCCTTGCTGTCGATGGAATGACCGCCAGCGACAGGAACGCCAGCCTTTGCGCAGACGGATGCGCCGCCCTCCAGAATCCGGCGGATCATCTCCACAGGCATCGCATCGATCGGCATGCCGACAATTGCGAGCGCGAGGATGGGTGTGGCGCCCATCGCATAGATATCCGACAGCGCGTTTGTCGCGGCGATGCGGCCGAATTCAAACGGATCGTCGACCACAGGCATGAAGAAGTCAGTGGTGGCCACCAACGCCTGCTCGTCATTGAGACGCCAGACAGCCGCATCGTCGGACGTCTCGGTTCCCACCATGAGGTTCGCAAACGCCACCGATGCCGGCATCGTTGCGAGAATGTCGCGCAGAACGGACGGATCAAGCTTGCATCCGCACCCGCCGCCGTGCGCCAGGGAGGTCAACCGGGGAGAGGTCAGGTCAACGTCCTGGGTCATGCCAAAGCTCCGTGCTTGCTAGATCGCTGCGGTTTGATAGCAGAGCGTGTACCGGCCTGACAGTGCGCCGGGCCTTCAAGGACAGGCGCCGCCAGCTTCATGTCGAACCCCGGAGTAACCGACGCCGCCGATCGCAAGTCGCTTTCGCAGTTCGACATGATCATCGATGTCCGTAGTCCGGCAGAGTTCGCGGAGGATCACATTCCTGGCGCGGTAAATCTGCCTGTTCTCGACAACGAAGAGCGCGCGATTGTCGGCACGATCTACGTTCAGGAGTCGCGCTTTCTGGCGCGGCGGGTCGGTGCCGCCAAGGTTGCGAGCAACATCTCCCACCATCTCGATACGGCGCTCTCGGACAAAGCCGCCGGCTTCCGGCCCCTCGTTTATTGCTGGCGAGGCGGACAGAGATCCAACTCCATGGCATTGGTCCTCGCGCAGGTCGGATGGCGCACCATCGTGCTGGAGGGCGGGTACAAGACATATCGGCGTGCGGTCCAGAAACGATTGTATGAAGGCGACCTCGGTCTGCAGCTTGTCCTGCTTGAAGGCGGCACGGGCTGCGGCAAGACCGCGATTCTCAAACAGGCTGCGAGCCGTGGCGCACAGGTTGTTGACCTTGAGGCGCTGGCGATGCATCGCGGGTCGCTCTTCGGCGCGCTGTCAGGGATCGCCCAGCCCTCGCAGAAATGGTTCGAGTCCAGCCTGATGGCCGCCTTTGACAAGTTCGATCCGGGCCGGCCGGTGCTGGTTGAGGCGGAGTCTAGCAAGATCGGCAATCGCACCCTGCCCCCTGCCCTCTGGCACGCGATGAACAAAGCACCGAGGATCGAAATTGCCGCGCCGTTGGAGACGCGCGCGTCCTATTTGTTGGACGCCTATCCAGAAATCGTCGCGAGCAGGCCGTTGCTGGAGGCGGCCCTTTCACGCCTCGAGGTCTACCCGGGCCGCAAGCGTCTGGAGAGCTGGCGTCAAATGGCCGAGGCAGGCGAATTCCTCGCACTTATCCAGCAAGTCGTGCAGAACCACTACGATCCCTCCTACGCGCGATCCAGCCGACGCGACGAAAGATCCAAGCTGGCGACAATTGCGCTCTCTTCGCTCGACGAAACATCTCAAGGGGACGCAGCGCGCGAGATTCTGGCAATCGTTGATCGCAACCACACCAACTTCATCGCCTGACCTTCCGGCAGGATCGCCGAGTATTGTGGGGGTGGGATGTAGTACATCCATCAATTTTCGGAAGCTGGTCGAAATCACCTGGCGGGCGCGCCGCGCAATGAAGGGGATTTCAACGTGAATGCTTCAGTGATTGCCATCTATTGCGGCGCCGCTCTGGCCGAGATCACAGGGTGCTTCGCTTTCTGGGCATGGCTGCGGGAAGGCCGATCGGGCTGGCGGATCGGGCCTGGGATCGCCGCGCTCGTGGCGTTCGCGTGACCGCTGACGCTCGTGCCGGCAGCCGCGGCCGGGCGAGCCTATGCGGCTTATGGCGGGGTCTATTGTGGCGCCGCTCGCCTGAACTTAGGTGGTAGAGAAGGCTCGCCCCGATGCCTGGGACACGCTTGGAGTTGCCATCTGCATTACCAGCGCGGCCGTGATTCTCCTTACACCGCGCTCAGCCTGAGCCGATTGCGCTGAGATCGTCCACGATCTTGCAGGCAGGCGACCGGCCGCTGGCGCAGGCTTCATCGCATGTGGCAGCGATCGAGGACAGCGATCTCTCAAGCGCTTCGATTTCCGCCCGCATCACCTGGAGCCTTTCGACGTGCGCGAGAGCGAGGTTACGCACCGCAAGGCAGTCGGGCGCCCTGCCATTCGCGCCGCCCACCAGAGCGCCCACCTCGTCGAGACCAAATCCGATGTCGCGGCAGCGGCGGATGAAGCGCAGGCGATGAACATCAGGCCAGCCAAAGACGCGCCGGCCGTTCGAGGCGCGGCTGACGCCACCGAGAAGTCCGATCTCCTCGTAGTGCCGAATCGCGGCGATGGTGCAACCCGATCGCTCGGCGGCCTTGCCAATACTCATGCCTGACATGATGCCCGCCCGCGTTTTTCCGCTTGATCCTCATGCTACATGAGGATGCACGCTCTTCCAGTCAACATGATGGTGGAGTTCTCAAACGTGACCAGACCTGTCAGCAAGTGGAAGATCGCCGCAGGCCTCGGCGTGGCTTGCGCGGCCTGCTGCGCACCCCTGCTTCTGCCTTTGGTTGCCGGGGCTGGCGGGGCCGGCCTCGCGGGCGCGACGGCCAGCGGGTTTCTTGGCGCCTCATGGGGAGAAATCGCCTGCATCGCAGTCCTCGCCGCGCTCGTTGCCGGAGCCGCCGTGCTGGTCTTGCGCGCCGGGGCGCGTAGAAAACGTGCGGCGGAATGCGCGTGCGGCTCCGCGCGTTCAGACGGCGCCAGCTGCGCCGTCGGTGGTGAATGTGACCCGTCCGTTCGCTAGCGCCCCAGCGCCAGACCGCGCTGCACGGCAGGCCGCTCGCTGATCTCGGCAAACCAACGCCGGAGGTTTGCCGTCTCACCCACAAGGTCGGGGAAATTCCGGATCATCGAATCCAGCGCCACACGTATCCAGGGAAAGACAGCAATGTCGGCGATTGAATAGTCTCCCGCGAGGAATGCACGCTCTGCCAGGCGTCTCTCCATTACGCGGACAAGCCGCGCCGCCTCTTTTGAGAAGCGTGTGATCGCGTAGGGGCACTTCTCGAGAGCGACGCTGTTGAAGTGATGCGACTGACCGAACATCGGGCCCACGTTCGCGACCTGCCAGACTGTCCAGCTGAAGCACTCGGCTCGCGCGGCCGGCGTCCTAGGCAGCAGGCGGTCGTACTTCTCGGCAAGGTAGACCAGGATCGACGCCGATTCGAAGACGGTCACCTGTTCTTCGCCTTCATTGTCGATGATCGCCGGGATTTTCGAGTTTGGATTGATACGTCTGAATTCCGGCTTGAACTGTTCACCCTGTTCCAGATTTACAAGGTGAACACGACAAGGCGCTCCGCACTCTTCCAGCATGATGGAGATCTTACGTCCGTTCGGGCTCCTTGCGGCGTAGAACTCGATCATCGCGCCCGCCCCTTCATGGTCCGCGGATGCGACCGTCGAAAATCGTGTCTCCATCTTGCATTCTTCTCCATATTTCTATATTTCTCGAAATATGAAATCTAAGCAAGCGATATCTGCGTTGTCCGCACTTGCCCATGATGGCCGACTGGCGGCGTTCCGGCTTTTGGTGAAGGCGGGACCGGATGGCGTGCCGGCAGGCGACATCGCCGAGCGCCTCAAAATGCCGCCGTCGTCGCTATCGACCAACCTGTTGCTTCTTTCAAACGCCGGCCTTGTGTCCTCGCGGCGCGATGGCCGCTCCATCATCTATCGCGCCGACTATGGTGCAATGCGCGACTTGCTTGGATTCCTGATCGAGGATTGCTGTAGCGGCTCATCCGAAATCTGCACGCCGCTCTCCGCCTCGCTTGCAACGCGGAGTGCGGTAAGGTTCCGTTGATCGCTGAGGCGCGCCATGGCTGACCCGATCCCTCCTGGCAACGCCAGAGCCACGCGCGGCCTGGCTGATGACCTGAATCGAAGCTGCTTCTGCATTTCACTCGACAGGCAATCGATGGCCGCTGCGATGCTTGAAGCCTCGGGTGACGGCAGCTTTTTCGCGAAGCACATCGAGAGTCGGCCGCATCTCTTCTCGAACTCCCCGGTCTTTCTGCCTCGCACCGACCTCGACAGCATGATGGCGATCGTTGCGGCCATCGAAGACGTTGTCCGGCTGCCGGCCTTTCAAGAGGCCGCCTTTGAATGGACCTCAAGCATCGCACGTCAGGACCATGGCCCGCGTGGCGTCTTTATGGGCTACGATTTCCATCTGGCCGGCGACGCGCCTCGCCTCATCGAGATCAATACGAACGCTGGCGGCGCTTTCCTCAATGCATTCGCCGCGAAGGCACAGCTTGCATGCTGTCCAGAGGTTGCGGCGGCCGTGGCGGATGCTGAGGCGTCGTACTTTGACAGCGACGCGATTGCGATGTTCGAGGCAGAGTGGCGCCTACAGGGGCGCGTTGGCCGGCCAAGGAGTATCGCCATCGTCGACGACGCGCCTGAAGCGCAATACCTCTATCCCGAATTCCTGCTAGCGCAGCGGCTGTTCGAGGCCAACGGGATCGCCGCGCTTATCGCCGAGCCAGACGATCTGGCCTATGACGGCGACTCCCTTACGTGTCGCGGCCAGACGATCGACCTCATCTACAACCGGCTTGTCGATTTTGATCTTTCCCAGCCTCAGCACGACGCGTTGCGCGGGGCGTATGAAGATGGCGCCGCTGTACTGACGCCCAACCCGCATAATCACGCGAAACTCGCCGACAAGCGTAATCTGATGCTGCTGACGGACGCCAATCGACTGCAGGACTGGGGCGCGTCCGAAGCTGCGCGCGTCGCTCTGGCGAACATTCCGAAGGCTGTACCTGTAACGTCTGGCAACGCCGACGAACTCTGGCAAAGGCGCAAGTCACTTTTCTTCAAGCCGGTCGCCGGGCACGGAGGAAAAGCTGTTTACCGCGGAGACAAACTAACCCGATCGACCTGGGTGGACATTCTTGGCGCCGCTTACATCGCGCAGGAGCTCGCACCACCCGGAGAGAGACTGATAAAGCTGGGAGACGATACGGTCGCTCGCAAAGTCGACGTTCGCCTTTACACTTACGATGGCCGCCTGCTGATCGCGGCGGCTCGCCTCTATCAGGGCCAGACCACAAACTTCAGAACCGAAGGCGGCGGCTTTGCGCCAGTCTTTTTCCTTTGAGCCTCGCAGCAAGAGTGTGAACGCGAAGCTATGCGGATAGGCATCAAGCCTGGCGCGTGGCTACCATCACGATATACCCCTGAGGTGGAGTTTGATCGAGGCGAGGTGCGCTGACTGAGAACCCGGCATGCCTAAGCGCTGAAATGACGTCGGCCACGGCAGGAAAACTATAAACTTCGGCTGGAAAGGCTGCTGCTGCGCGCACGTCGTCCGAAGATCGAAAGACGAGCACAAGCTGGCCTTGGGGTTTGAGAACCCGCGCAATCTCTTTAAACGAGCCGCCAAGATCAGGCCAGAAGTAAAGCGTGTGTACCGACATCGCCTTGTCCACAGCCGCATCAGGCAGGGGCAGATGCGCGACGTGCGCCTGCCTTATCGTGACCTTTCCGTCTCGCACCAGGGTGGCATTTCTGCGCTTCGCGATGTCTACCATCAAGCTGGAAGGATCGAGGCCGGTGACAGTTCCGATCTGAGTTTGCGAGGCGATCCTCGCAAGTGCCCATCCATGACCCGCGCCTATGTCGAGCACGTGATCGGTCTCGCGCAGATCGAGTGCTTCGATGGCGAGCAGGTTGTCCCTCTGTGTCTCGCGCGCCATGATCCACGCAATGACGCGGCCGATAGGCCCTTTCGCGTTGCGTGCCTGTTCGGCAATGAAGCGAGGCCTGCGCATGATGTCCGCTTCAACCCTGTTGCGTTTCGGGATTGAGCCCTGACGCCGGATCGCCTTGTGTTGCCGGTACTGAAGAAGCGACGAGCTTGCCTGCGGCTTGCGCGAAGCGAGCATGATACTCAGGATGTTCCGTTCCCATCATCCTGTCCCACCATGTGAAGTATAGCCCGAAATTCCAGCCAGCCTCGGCATGGTGCAAGTCATGGTGGGTTGTCGTTGTTAGAAAATCGACCATCGGCTTTCCAGTCGACGTCGCAGGCATCAGCTCATAGCCCGAGTGTCCCAGGGTATTCCGGACAATCTGGTGCAGCATGAACAGGCTCAGAACTCCCCACGAGGTGGGAACAACGATCATCCAGAGCGGCACAAAGCTGGCCATGACGACCGCCTCGCCCAGGTCGAAGCTGTACGCGGTGAATGGCGATGGATTGTGACTGCGGTGATGACGCCGGTGCAGTCTCCGGAACAGCCTCGGATCATGCATCAACCGGTGCGACCAGTAGAAGTAGGCGTCGTGAGCCATGACCATGAGGACAAGGCTGGCGGTGGCCCAGACAAGGCCGCCTTGCGCGGCAAGCGCAGGACCGGGCAACAGCCCTGCCCCCTCGAGGAGGAACATCGAAATTCCGATGGTCGAGAAGATCGCGACGGAGCGGACGGAGATCAGGAACTCGACGACAAGCTGACGGGCTGGCGGCGTCTCCTCCCGAATCTTCCGATGTCGAAGCAGGCTGCTGCAGGCAACCCACAGAACCAGCCAGACAGAAACGGCGAACACCACATACCTGACGATATCCACGCCCGCGCTTTCCAGCCATTGACCGGCGATCGTCTGGGCCCATTCCGGCATGCCAACTCTCCCTGATGCGGGAGGGACTGGAAGGCATTTCTGGTCGATGCGTCTCGCCGGGATTTGAAATCACTGGGCCTTTTCAAAATCAGTCAGGTTTTTCCAGTTTCGGCGAGCCCTGCGCCAAGGCCTGCTTCCGCCATTCCGTAGGCGTCAGGCCGGTCGCTTCGCGGAAAGCTCGATTGAATGGCCCCAGCGATCCAAAGCCAAGTTCGAAGGCGACGGACGAGATAGTCTTCCGCGCCTGATCGGCGTCGGCAAACAGGCACTTGGCCTCCTCGATGCGGTGGGAATTGATGAACGCCGCGAAGTTCCGATACCCGAGCTGGCCATTGATCAACCGGCGCAACCTATGCTCCGGCGCTCCGAGTCTGGCCGCCAGCGCGCCAACGGTCAGATCCTCCTGGGTCCATAGCTTTTCCTTGGCCATGAGCGCGGTCAGCCGGGCAATTTCGGCGCGATCGGCTGGCCCCGTTGCGGCGTCGCTGTCATCGGCTGGAGAGACAGCGGCGGAAACGCCAAAGAGGACGGAGCGCGTCTCCAGCAGGACGATCGCGCCGCCGAGGCAGAAGATCGCGAGCGCCGCTGCTCCAGCGAGCGGATACCAGGGCGCTGCGACACCGAAGCTCTCGCCGATCTCGAATCCGGAAAGTGTGACCACAAACAGCGTCACGAATATCAGGAAAGGGCCGCGCGCTCGTCTGCGAGCCTCGACCAGATCTCCACGCCAACTCCGCTGTATGATCAGGAGCGCATGCGTTGCGAGACTGACTTCCATCAGATTGTGCGCCACCCAGAAGCCCGGTTTTATCTGCTCTGGCATCGCCATCGCCACCGATCCGAACAGTGTAAGGATGGCAAAAGGCAAAAACGCCCCCAGCGCCAGCGGCCGGTCCTCAAACAAGGCGCGGACCAGCAACCAGAACGCACCGACGCCGCCCAGGGACAGGACGTGCGAAAGCGGTCTTGCCGGACCAAGGGCTTCGCCGATAGCGGGCGACGAATTGATCACATACGCAGCGACGCTTGCACAAAAAAGAGCGCCGCCAACACGAACCGCGGGCGCCGCGCCGCTGCGGCCAAAGCCCGAGCCCGTGGCGATCAGCGCGCCGACCGCAAGTCCACGCAACAGAACTTCTAGGATAAGGAGCGCGTCCAGCATGGGACTGAACTAGCGCGTCGCAGCCATCTTCGCCAGACGCTCCGAAGGACGCCATCCCGTGCACAGTCGCAACAGACGACAACAGCCCGAGAACACAACGACCTTGTCGGCCTGCAGGATGGTGGTCGCCAGTTCATCCAACGTACTGCGCGTCGCGCCGCCTAGACGGACGGCGTCCAGCCATTCCTGACTCAGATCAACTCTAAGTTTGATGTTCAGGCGTGTCGTGAGCGGCCGAGTTGTGTGGCCGTGTTTCTTTCATCGCGAAAGCAACAATCGTCCCCGACAGGAAGGTCAGCGCTCCGATCGCTGCTATCGCCCACGCAAACCCGAAGGCATCGGCGATCAACCCCGCCGCCAGAGCGCCGATCGCGTAACCCAGGTCGCGCCAGAACCGGTAGACGCTCAGCGACCGCGCTCGCCATGTCGGCTGGGATGCATCCGAAACGGCGGCAATGAGCGTGGGATAGACCATGGCGGTACCCAGTCCGAGCAGCAGGCTCCCGGCGAACCACCAGCCAAAGTCGCGCGTTGCAGCCGTGAGAAGAAGGCCGCCCGCCTGAACCCACATGCCCGTAACGATCAGCCCCTTTCGCCCCCAACGATCGCTCAGCGGCCCGGTTGCGATCTGAAGCAGTCCCTGCGTGATGGGATAGATCGCCTTGAGCAGCCCGATGCGATCGAGGCCAAGACCAAATGTTGAATAGAAAAGCGGAAAGATTCCCCAGCTCATCCCGTCGTTGAGGTTGTTGACGAGCCCCGCTTGCGATGCGGCAAAGAGGTTTCTGTCCTTGAAGGTTGTCAGGGCGAAAACTTCGCGAAACGTCAGCGACAAGGGCGCCACCGCCGACTGGCTCAGTTCCAGGGCGACATGCTGGCGTGTGTCTCGGACCAGGATGATCGAGAGAACTGTGCCTGCAATGGCATACACTACGCCCAGATAGATCGGCGCCGGGCGCAAGCCGTAGATCGCTGCGATATACCCCGTCGCCAATGCCGTCAGTCCGAGCGCGAGATAGCCAGCGAATTCGTTCAGTCCAACCGCAAGACCGCGAGATTTCGGGCCGACCAGATCGACCTTCATGACAACAGTCATCGACCAGGCAAGGCCCTGACTGATTCCAAGCAGCGCGTTGGCGGCGATGATCCATTCCCATGTCGGCGCCGCCATGATCATGAACGGAACGGGCAAGCCAACGAGCCAGCCCAGCACCAGGACGCGCTTGCGGCCCCATCGATCAGCAAGCTGGCCCGACAGGAGATTGGCGAACGCCTTGACCAGCCCGAAACTGACAATGAAAGAGACGACGAGTGTCGTGGAGGTGATACCGAACTCTTCGCTGCCGATCAGTGGCGCCACGGTTCGTTCGATCCCGATCATGCCTCCCACGAAGGCGTTGATCAGAACCAGTATGGCAAACTGTCGCCAGTTTGCTTTCAACCCGAGCGCGACCGGCCCGATCGCGCCGAGGCTCCCTCCCAGCGCCATATCCTATGTCCTGGCGGTAGTTGTTCCGGCGTTGAGCGCCCGCAACTCCGCTGCTCCCGGCGGCGGAGGCGGAATGTCGGTCGTCATCAGTTTGACGAACGCTTCTTCGTCCTCGATCCGGAAGGCTTTGTTGTTCCGCTTCTCGAATCCGATCGTGGATGTTGGTTTGCCGCTCAGGCTCTTGCCGCACACCGATCCAGAATAGGCGCCGGGCAGGATCTCTAGATGATCGGGTAGAGCCTTCAGACGTTGCACTGTTCGGAATAGAAAGCGGGCTCCCTCTTCCGCGCTTGAAGCGAGTTCTGTACGCCCGAGATCACCGACCATTAGCGTGTGGCCGGTCATGACGAACCACGGCTCTTCGGACCGCGTCCGATCGCGGACGAGCAGCGAGATATGTTCTGGCGTGTGTCCGGGTGAGTGCATGACCTCAACGGTCACGTTGCCGAGTTCGAGCATGTCGCCATCACGGACGCCATGAATCGGCGGCGCAACCTCCGCTTCGTGGAACAGGACGTATTCGGCGCCTGAAGCCTCCGCCAGAGCCCGGCCCGAAGAGACATGATCAGCATGAATATGCGTGTCGATCACGTAGAGAAGTCGCATGCCGGTCTTTGCAGCCGCATCCAGGTATGGGGCAACGTCTCCGACTGGATCGACGACTGCGCCGGACGATTTGCCGCCACATCCGAGCAAGTAAGATATCGCGACCGGCTCGGTGTGCAGGAACTGGCGAAGTATCATACGGTGTTCCTTGACATAGATCGGCGCTACATGCTGCGCAGGCTGACGCGCGGTCATGAGGGCGTTTTGCCCGGGCTAACGGTTCACAGTAACCCGCAAGAAGGTGGCGGGAATGGACGTGACGTTGGGACTGGAGCTTCCGTTCTGGCTGTTGAACAGAGCTTCCAACTCCCCCTGCAAGTCGGCGGCACGGCCGGTCTTTTCCGCCGCCTCAAACGCATTCATGGTCGGTCCGTAGAATGTCCTGAATGCTGCGAGGAATGCCGATGGCGAACCGGGAAAGTTGAAGGTGTACGTGTCCCGGAGGAACAACACCTTTTCCTTTGGTATGCCCGCTTCGCCAAATCGCGCGATCACGTTGTCCTCGATCCCCCACGTCATCGGGCTGACAAAGCCTTCCGGCGGCGGCGGTGAGTACGCGGAGCTTGTTTTCAGGATTTGTGCGACCAGGGTTGGGTCGTTGGGAATCCAGTTTCCCATGATGATCCGACCGCCGGGCCGGGTTACCCGCACCATTTCCTTCGCTACATCAAATGGCTTTGGCGCGAACATGGCGCCAAAGATGCTCACGACGAGATCGAAGGCTCCGTCCCGCAATTCATGCAGATTGGACGCGTCGCCCTCCTGAAATCTGGCGTTCGCAAGTCCCAGTTGCCGGGCGCGCCTGTTGCCAGCTGCAACAAGATTGCTCGCGATATCGACGCCCAAAACGTCCGCCCCGAGCTTCGCCTCTGGAATGGCCGTCGTTCCGTCTCCGCAGCCGAGGTCCAGGACCTTGAGCCCCCTTGTTACTCCAAATCCCGCAACCAGCGCTTCACCACTCTGCCGCATGCACTCGGCAATGCGCGTGAAGTCGCCCTTTTCCCAGAGCGCCTTGTTCGGATTCATTGGAAAATCCTTTGCTGTTGACACGTCGAGCGGCGTCGTTCCATTGTTCACTTGAATGATGGAGAGTTGGCCAGATCATGTCAAGGCAGAGCGTCAAAGAAACGTTGCTCGCGGGATTTGCAGCGGTGGCGAAAGCCGCCGCACATCCACATCGCTTTTCCATTCTCGAACACCTCGCGCAGGGCGAACGGACAGTTGAAGGCCTCGCGGATCGAACGGGCCTGTCGGTCGCCAACGCGTCGCAACACCTCCAGTCCATGCGACGGGCTGGTCTTCTGGCGGCGCGGCGCGATGGAAAGTTCACGCTCTATCGTCTCGCCGACGACTGCGTGCTTGACCTGATGCATGCGATCGGCCGCGTCGCAGAACGAAACGTCGCTGAAGTGAGCGTCGTCGTGAGTGGGTATTTCAACGAGCGCGACGCCATGGAGCCTGTCTCCCGCACAGAGTTGCGCAAGCGCATCAAAGATGGACTTGTCACCATCCTGGATGTCCGGCCGGAAGATGAGTTTGCAGCCGGTCACATTCCCGGCGCACTCAACATTCCAGTCAGTGAACTCAAGAAGCGCCTCACCGAATTACCTCGCAACCAGGAAGTCGTCGCTTACTGCCGAGGTGCATTTTGCGTTATGGCGTTTGAAGCCGTAGCGTTGCTGCGCACGTCGGGGTTCAAGAGCCGAAGGCTCGAGCATGGAATGCCAGAATGGCGGGCTGCCGGCCTTCCAGTCGCGTCAGCCGAACGAGGCAACTAACGCTCGCTTTGAGCGAGTACTCTTGGCATGGAAGACTTCCAGCTTGGCCACCGTACCCGGAAACACCGAAACCGCTTCAAGCAAAATGATGCCTGGCTAGACGCGCCTGAGCGAGTTGCGGGAGTAAATCTGGAACGTGACCCCATCCTCGGCAATCTCGAATACTTCTTCAAACGCGGTAGCCGAAGTGAACGTGTAGCTTTCACGCGCCTTCATGCTGGCGGGGATGTTCTCGAAACCCTCCGACACGAATACGAGCTTGTCGCCGGTGAAGTCGGGCGTTGTCGCTACATACTGGTTCACGAACCCTTCAACGTGGAACTGGCGCAGCACGAAGAGCTTGCGCACATTGTCGAAGCTCACATAGCCAACGTCATCATGGACTTCGCCCTTGAGGTTGGCGGCTTGCGGTGCGTAGGTGGACGTGTTGCGCACTTCGATGAAGCGACCGCCCAGCACAGGCGTGTAGATGCGCTCTACTGTTGAGTTGCCTGGGTCGCCCTTGCCGGTCCCCTTCCATTTGCCCACGAACCTGGACATGGGCTGAAGGGGCGCGCTCAAGGGAGGCGCAGCGGTCGATGCCGGTGGCGCAGCCGTCGCACAAGCAGAGGTGACGGAGGCTAGCGCAACCATCGCGCCACGCCGGGAAATGTTCGCGGTCATCCTGCCCTCCTTCCTACTTTGCAACTGGTGACAACGCGCCAATGATGCGGCAGTCGGCAATGGTCCCACGCTGGCACTGACCCAGGAGGTCGTTCAACTCTCTCCGCAGCGCCTTGAGATCGGAAATCTTGCGGTCGATGTCGCCCAGGTGATCCCGCGCCATCGCGTCCACCGTGCAACAGTCATTGTCCTTGTGATCGGCGAGCCCTAGCAGCGCGCGGATTTGGTCCAGGGTGAAGCCCAGATCCCTCGCACGGCGGATAAAGCTCAGACGCGCCAGGTGGTCACCTGTGTAAGCACGATAATTCCCGGTCGTGCGGCCAGGCTTTGGCAGCAGGCCGACACGCTCATAGTAGCGCACCGTTTCCACCTTGGTGTCCGTGGCTTCCGCTAGCGCCCCGATGGAATACCTTCCTGACCGGCTGTCTGGCATCGCTTGACTCTGTAGTGACTACAAGGTGCAGGTTGCCCAGACGTGCTGATTTGTCGAGGGCTTGGACCATGGTGGGCTGCTGCGAACACGACGCCTGCGCAAGCAATGCAGGGCCCAAGGTAGACCCCATCTGGCGGCGCACTTTGTGGGTCGCGCTTATCGTCAACGCGACCATGTTCGCAGCTGAAATCGCTGCTGGTTTCGCGGCCAGTTCGTCTGCCCTGCAAGCCGACGCACTCGACTTCCTGGGCGACAGCGCCAACTACGCCATCAGCCTTTTCGTTGCCGGGATGGGCTTGGCCGTCAGGTCGCGCACTGCCTTCTTCAAAGGCGCCACCCTGCTGGCGTTGGGCCTGTGGGTTGTCGGCAGCGCAGGCTGGCGAGTTGCGTTCGGTGGCGCTATTCCCCAGGCGGATGTCATGGGCATCGTCGGCCTTGTCGCTCTCATCGCAAACGCAGGTGTGGCGCTTATGCTGTTTCGCTTCCGGCGTGGTGACGCCGACATGCGATCGGTCTGGATATGCTCGCGCAACGACGCCATCGGGAACGTCGCCGTGATGCTGGCGGCACTAGGGGTATTCGGTACCGGAACGCTATGGCCGGACGTGATCGTCGCCACGCTTATGGCTGCGCTGTCGGTCTCGGGAGGCTGGGCCATCCTGCGCCAAGCCCGCGTTGAGATGCGGGCGCCTCGTCAAGTCGCGGTCGGCGCTGCGGATTAGAAGTCGCGCGCTCGCAATTGGCGCTCATTGGGCAGTGGGGGTTATGAGGAGTGTCATCTCGGAGATCGACATGAAGCGCATCCTCATCATCACCGGCATCGTTGCCGGATCAAAGATTGGCGGCGATCTTCGCGCCGAACCTGGCTGTCCAATAGCGGATCGTTTCGTAGCTCACGTCGATGCCGCGGTGAGCGAGCATTTCTTAGACATCACGCAGGCTGAGCGTGAAGCGAAAGTAGAGCCAGACCGCATGCTTTATCACGGCTGGTGGGAAGCGGCGCCGCTTGTAGAAAATTCGCGTCACAGGGGTTCCTCCGGGGGGCCAATAGCCACTGCCCTTACCAGAGACTGGCTAGCATTGGTCTGACAGCACCTGCGCACACCTAACGTAGTCCAGTGCGAACCGGCGGTCCCAGTCTGTCTGGCCGAGAATTCTCGCGGATGCTCTCGGCGGGGACGCCACAACGGCCGGTGAGTCTCGGGCAAGAGCCTAGCCCAGAAGCCTCTTTAGGCGCGTGAATGAGACCGACGTTCGTGGCAACAGAGGCCGCCGCTCCGGAAAGGCCGAAGCGAGACCTAATTTTAGAAATGCAGAGGCCCGCACACCCGCAATTTCCGCTGGAAACGCGCGAAATCGACCGAAAACGGGAACCCAAATCGAGAGATCGGACTACGTGGCGGTGAAGGTGGGATTCGAACCCACGGTACGGTTTCCCGTACACACGCTTTCCAAGCGTGCGCCATCGACCACTCGGCCACCTCACCCGCGCAGGGGGCCTTTTACATGGGCGCGTCTGAAGCGCAAGTTACCGGCCGCCGCCCTATCGCCTGCTGCCTGCCTTGTATCGCCTGCCCGGCGCTTGTTCTGGTGGGGTTTTGACGTCCGGCTCCGAGGGCCTCACAAGGAAGCGGAAACACCCCACGAAGGAAGTCGCAATGCCGTCCCTTGGGAAAAAGGTCACGATGCCCAAGGCGGGCGAGGCCATGTCGGGCCGGGCGGCGGCCATGCCGGTCGATAACCATCACTTCGTCAACGGACGGGCAATCAAGGGCCCCTTCCCTCAAGGACTGGAATCGGCGGTGTTCGGCCTTGGCTGCTTCTGGGGCGCAGAGCGCAAGTTCTGGCAGCAGGACGGCGTCTGGACGACCGCCGTCGGCTATCAGGGTGGCGAGACGCCCAACCCCAGCTACCAGGAAGTCTGTTCGGGCGACACGGGCCATACGGAGGTGGTGCTGGTCGTGTTCGACCCGAAGGTCACCAGTTATGAAGCGCTGCTGAAAGTGTTCTGGGAGAACCACGATCCTACGCAGGGGATGCGCCAGGGCGGCGATGTCGGAACGCAGTATCGTTCCGCTCTCTACACAGTGTCCGCCGATCAGGCGGCAAAAGCGAAGGCCTCGCGTGCGGCCTATCAAGCGGCGCTGAAGCTTGCCGGCATCGGCCAGATCACCACCGAGATCCTGCCTGCGCCGGCCTTCTACTATGCGGAAGGGTATCACCAGCAATACCTCGCCAAGAATCCAGACGGCTATTGCGGACTTGGCGGCACGGGCGTGGATTGTCCCGCCGGTCTGGGTGTTGGCGCCTGAGCTGACACCAGATGGGGGCAACGGTTGATCATCTCGAATCGCATCACCGCTACACCGTGATCCGTGGCTTCACGGACGCGAAGGGCGTGCGCGTGCCGTTCGAGGCGAGCGGCGTCATCCGCATGATCGACATCAGCGACGACGTGACGGAAATCTACATCGATTGGGAACGCGAGGGTGTGGCGCCCGGCGGACCCACCGAACGGCTCACCTTCCTGATGAAAGCCACGGACGGGCCGCGCACCAACCACATGCGCACATATTTCGAGAAGGGCGACCTGGTGATGCCGCCGCGCGAGCGCAAGCCCGCAGCAGCCGCGCCCTCCCCAGCCGCGCCACCCGCGCCCCAGGCGGACCCATCGCTTGCACGTTTCGAGGGACTGCATCCGCAAGAAGAAATCTGTCTTAACGAGAACCGGGTCGCGTGCGGCTGCGACCCGGCCTTTCATCGCACAGTGTGGCCGCTCGCTCAGCTTGGCGTGAATGCCTGCCTCCGCTGCGGCGCAGTCACCGTGACGCGGCAGGTGGGCGATGATGGCCATCACACCGGCAATGCGTGGACAGCTTACTGGACCGTGCCGACGTCACAGGTGATCGTCGACTGGCTGGCGCAGTTTCCACGCATGAACATCGCCTATGGCGGCGCACCCTGGCGCTGGCCGATGGCGGCCGAGCTCGTGCGTTATCCGATACTGGTCTATCCCGCCGATACGCGCGTTGCGGACCAGGCATCGCTCGATGCGCTTGAAGCGCGGCTCGGCGCCGAGCAGGCGGCGCAATCGCGCGCGTGGTGTATCGGCTCTGCCTGCACCAACATTTCCGCCGTCCCGCCGGATGTTCCCGAAGCGCTCAATGCTTTCATCGTGGCGCGCCACGCGCTTTACATACGCCCCGGCAGCGATCTCGATATCCTTAAATCGCACGCCCACCTGCGCAGCCCGTCGTGCGAACTGGCCGCCGACCTGTTGCTTCGCCGGCCGGATGCCTATGGCGTGATGATGGAATGGCTAGGGTCCGCTGACGCGAACACGTTCAGCGCCGGCGTCGCCATGCTGCGCGATGCGCGGCGCATCTTCTCCGGGCCCGACGATCCGCGACTGGCGCCACAGGTTCTGCGCATTCTCGATGGTCTTTCGCTTGAGCCCGCCAAGGACGTACCCGGCCGCGTCGAAACCTGCCTGCGGTTCGAGTCGTTCCTCGTAGCGATCGCAGATCTGGGCGCGAACAGCCCCGCCATGCTGGACGGGCTATCTGCCCTCGCCGCCAAGCTGCACGGCAAGGACCGCTATGTCGCTGACGCCGCCCGCGTCGTGATGAACGAACTCAATGGCGTCGACAACCGTCCGCCTGAATACCGCAAGAGCTGAAGCGTCAGCCCTGAAGGTATCAAGCTGCGCGCATCCCGCCGAGACGCTTGGCGATGATGTCGTCCGCCTCGCGCATGATGCGGTCGATCAGCTCCTTCACGGTCGGCACATCGTGGATGAGGCCCGCGACCATGCCGCAGCTCCAGGCGCCCGCATCCATGTCGCCATCCTTCATGATCTTCGGATAGACGCCCGCGACCTCGTTGAGGATATCCTCGAACTTGATGCCTGCGCCGAGCTGTTTCTCTTTCTCGACGATCTTGGCGACGCCCGCATTGTTCAGCACGCGCTCGGTGTTGCGCAGCGGGCGCATGATCAGGCGCGTATCGAGCTCGCTGGCCGCCACCAGTGCATCCTTCACATTCTGGTGGATCGGCGCATCCTTCGTCGCCATGAAGCGCGTGCCCATGTTCATGCCTTCGGCGCCCAGCGCTATCGCAGCGACGAGCGAGCGGCCATCCGCCATGCCGCCCGATGCGACGAAGGGAATCTTGAGTTCTTCCGCCGCGCGCGGCAGCAGGATGAAATTCGGCACATCGTCCTCGCCGGGGTGACCGCCGCACTCGAAGCCATCGACGCTGACCGCGTCACAGCCGATCGCCTCGGCCTTCTTCGAGTGACGGACAGACGTGCATTTGTGGATCACCTTGACGCCCGCTTCCTTGAAGAAGGGCATCACCTGCGCCGGGTTGTTGCCGGCGGTCTCCACGATCTTGATGCCTTCCTCGATGATGGTGCGCACAAAGCCGGGATAATCCGGCGGCGTCACCGACGGCAGGAAGGTGAGGTTCACGCCGAACGGCTTCTTGGTCATCTCGCGGCAACGGCGGATTTCGGCGCGCAGGCCTTCCGGCGTCCGCTGCGTCAGGCCGGTGATGATGCCGAGGCCGCCGGCTTCTGAAACCGCAGCCGCCATCTCGGCAAAACCTACATAGTGCATGCCGCCCTGGATGATCGGATGCTCGATGCCGAAGAGCTCGGTGATGCGCGTTTTCATGGCGACAGTTTCCTTCCTGATTTTTGCTATCAGGAAACCGCCAGCCAGACGGCGTCAAGCCGTCTCGTCTATCTCGTGCGTTCAGCGAGCGGACGAGACCCCGTGAACCACGCCTGACGCGCGGGCACGCTCACCAGCTCGTGCTCGGGCCAGCGCAACGCCGTCAGCCGCCCGCCAAAGCAACAGCCGGTATCGATACACCACGTGTTGTTCACCGCCTGGACTTCCGGCGCCGCGACGTGACCGTAAACGATGGCTGCATCGCCGCTATACGCCAGCGCCCAATTGCGTCGCACTGGATTGCCGAATCCATCCGTCTCGCCTGTGGTATCGCCGTAAAGCGCGAAGGAGCGAATCTTGCCGTTCATCTGGCCGATCATCTCCTCCTTGAGACCGGCGTGCGCGACCACCAGCTTTCCATCATCCAGCCAGAGATAGGGCGGCAGGCTGGCCAGATATTTCCGCACGCGCGCATGAAAGGCCGGATCCTCCGCCGCCATCTGGTCGACAGACGCCTGCAGCCCATGCGCCGTCTTCACGTTGGCGCCGTTGATCCAGCGCGCGAACTTGTTGTCATGATTGCCATCGACGCAAAGCGCGTTGCCCTGCTCCGTCATCGCCATCGCGATCCGCAGCACATCGGGCGTGCGCGGGCCGCGATCGACAAGATCGCCGACAAACACCGCCATGCGGCCTTGAAGCGCCGTCACGCGCACAACGCCGCCTGCCCATTCGACATCATAGCCCAACAGGACAAGCAGCTCTTCCAGCTCATCCGCGCAACCATGCACATCGCCGATGAGGTCGAACGGACCGGTCAGGTCACGCCGGTCGAATGTGGGCGTGCTCATGCTTCCACACTCATACCTGCGCCTTCACAAATGCACGGAACATTGCTTCAGCTTCTTCGTGCAGGCCGGGCTGAGGCGTATCCCGAATATCCTGGCGATCCGCCCACGCCCACTCGCGTAGGATGACTTCGTCCAGCACTCCGATTCGCGCGCCAGCGCCCACTTCAGACGTACGCGCCTTCAGCGCCAGCAGGTCTTCAACTGCCGAACGTAAGCCGCTGGACAGATCAACCCCGGCCATCAGGTCCGGCAGGCTCATAGGCGGAATCTCTCCGGGCTGCTCCCGTATCCAAGCGATGCACAAAACCGGCCGCAGGATGTAGAAGTACTTCTTGAGGTTGACCTGCTCGCGCCCCTCCACGAACTCATTCCACAGCCTCCGGCTTACCGACAGGTAGTGATGCAGGCAGGCCCGCGCATGTGCGGTCCGCTTCGCGAAGGTCAGCAGCTGCGAGCACGCGCTCTCGTTCCAGCGATAGCGCATCGGGCTCGACAACCATTCCAGCAGCACCGGATTCGGCTTCAGAAGCAGGCTCAGAGCCTTGCGGATGTCCCAGCCATTGGTGTCAAAGTCGTCCTCGATCGGAAGCTCGATCACGTCGCGCCCCGGCGCCAGCGAAAGATACCAGTCCGGCTTGCGCACGTAGACGAAGCGCGCGTCGTAGTCGCTGTCTGGCGACGGGAAGCCCCATGCACGGCTTCCGCTTTCCACGGCGAAAAGGATACGCACATCCTCGACCCGCTCGATGCGATTGAGATCGGCGTGGATACGCGACAGCGCGGCGCCCTATCACGCCGCGCGCAGTCTGCGAAACCGCGTACCGGCAGCGGGTGGCGTTTCCGCCTTGCCGGCGAAGCACTGCGCCATGCCCATCCACTCGCGTGCGACGGCGCCGCGGACATCGAGCTTCGTGTCCGCCACGTTGCGGACCTGCGTCACCACCTGGCAAAATTCGGTCGCGGAGCCGGTGACGGCGTTCACCGCGCCCTCCTGCCCCCATACCCAGATGTCGCCCGAGGGCGCCGTCAACCGCACAAGGGGCGCGACCGGCGGGGCTTCCATACGGCGCACCACATAGGTCCAGCCGAAGGTCTGCACGCCAAGGTGCGCGATGTTCTTGATGCGGTCGTGATCGACGCGCTCGACGCCGAGATGATCGTAGACCTCCTGCCCGTGCGCCCATGTTTCCATCAACCGCGCCGTGATCGACGAGCGCGCGCTCATGTCGGGGCCCGCCCATTTCAATCGTGCCTTGGGATCGGCCTTGGCATAGAGCCCGGCCACATCCGACGCCGTTGCGAGCCACGCCTCGCGCAGGGCGTGACCGGCAAGGCCGCCCAGCGTCTCCTTCTCGAACGCACGCATGCCGCCCGCGCCCATCGCGCCGGAGATCATGCGAGTCAGCTCAGCCTCGTCTGTCAGCTGAAGCGCCGCCGCACGGTTCCAGAAATGCAGGTGGCGGATCACATCGTTGATGGTCCAGCCCTTGAACTGCGTCGCCTCGCTGAACGCAGCATCCGGCAAGGGCGTCAGCAATTGCCCCAGCGCCTGCGTCTCGCCCAGAAAGTCTGCAGCCTGCTCCATCGCGCGCAACTCCCTCGAGCGACCCTCTTACAACGTACGGGCGATCAGGATCTTCATGATCTCGTTCGTGCCGCCATAGATGCGCTGGATGCGACTGTCGCGATACATGCGGCTGATCGGATACTCGTCCATGAAGCCGTAGCCGCCGAACAGCTGCAGGCAGCGATCCACGATCTTGCCTTCGAGATCGGATACCCAGTATTTCGCCATCGACGCTGTCGCCGCGTCGAGCTTGCCCTTGAGGTGCTCGCCGATGCAGTGGTTCACGAACACACGCGCAACGGTTGCTTCGGTCTTGCACTCGGCCAGCGTGAATTGCGTGTTCTGGAAATCGATCACGGCTTTGCCGAACGCCTTGCGATCCTTCACATAGGCGATGGTCAGCTCAAGCGCCCGCTCGATCGTCGCGATGCCTTGCACGGCGATGTTGAGCCGCTCCTGCGGCAGCTGGCCCATCAGCTGGAAGAAGCCCTTGCCTTCTTCCGTGCCCAGCAGGTTCTCCGCCGGAATCTTCACATCGTTGAAGAACAGCTCGGACGTATCCTGCGCGTCCTGTCCCAGCTTCTTGAGATTGCGCCCGCGCTCAAACCCTTCAGCGCCATCAGTCTCCACGAACAACAGCGACGTCCCCTTCGCGCCCAGCGTCGGGTCAGTCTTCGCCACAACGCAGATCAAGTTGGCGGTTTGCCCGTTCGTGATGAACGTCTTCGAGCCGTTGATGACGTAGCCGTTGCCGGATTTCTTTGCCGTCGTCTTGATACCCTGCAGGTCAGATCCCGCGCCCGGCTCCGTCATCGCAATCGCGGAGATCAGCTCGCCCGACGCCATGCGCGGCAGCCAGCGCTTCTTCTGCTCCTCCGTTCCGTAGTGGAGGATGTACGGCATCACGATCGCATTGTGCAGCGAGGCGCCGAAGCCATCGACGCCCTTGAGGCCGATCTGCTCCATGAGGATCACTTCGTGGCGATAGTCGCCGCCCATGCCGCCGTACTCTTCCGGCGTCGAGAGACCCAGCAGACCAGCCGCCGCGCACTCCTCCCACATCGCACGTTCGACAACCTTGTCCTTGCGCCACTTCTCGACACGCTCGGCCGGGGCGTTCTGCTCGAAGAACTTCGCGACCGAATCCTCGAACATGCGGATTTCTTCCTCCGCCATGAAATCGGGACGTTCGACATTCAGGACAGACATGGAAATCCCCGTTCAGTGTTCGAAGGTCAGCAAAACCAGCGTTACGCGCGCGGCATCCTGCATACGCAGCCGCTGCTGTCCACGCCAATCCCCGGCTGACGCTACGTAGCCCGCGGTGCCTGGCTTGTCGTTGACACGCCTCGCTCACGGCTGAATGCTCCCGGATCTGACCGAGACCTCGCAACCTGCAACCGGGGAGCAAGTCCGCAGGGGGCGCGCTTGAGCATCGACAACGCGGCGCGTGATTTCGAGAACGCGACATTTTCGAAGGTGATGTGGCGCCTCGTCCCCCTGCTCTTCCTCGGCTATGTCGTCGCCTTCCTCGATCGTGTGAACGTCGGCTTTGCGCAGCTGCAGATGGCGCGTGATCTCGCCTTCAGCGACGCCGTCTATGGTTTCGGCGCGGGCATCTTCTTCATCGGCTATTTCGTGTTTGAGGTTCCGAGCAACCTGATCCTCTCGAAAGTCGGCGCGCGCATCTGGATTGCGCGTATCATGATCACCTGGGGTCTGATCTCGTCAGCCTTCGTGTTCACAGGCGCGATTGCGTGGGGTCCGGTGTCCGCCATGTTTGGCCTCGCCGACGCGGAGTTCAGCTTCTACGTCCTTCGTTTCATGCTCGGAGTCGCCGAAGCAGGCTTTTTCCCGGGCGTGATCCTCTATCTGACCTTCTGGTTTCCCGCGGCGCGCCGCGCGCAAGTCGTTGCCCTGTTCATGACGGCGATCGCGCTATCCAACGTGATCGGATCACCGTTGTCCGGCGCCATCCTGCAGTTCATGGACGGCCTGCAGGGAATGGCGGGCTGGCAATGGCTGTTCCTGATCGAAGGCGCGCCGTCTGTAATTGTCGGTTGTCTGTTCCTGTTGCTGCTGGCGGACTCGCCTGCTTCCGCGCGGTGGTTGAACGAACAGGAACGCGCTGTCATTCGCAGCCGCCTCGAGGAAGACGAAGCCGGGAAGCACGGCAGCGGTCGCCGCCACAGCATCCGGCAGGCCTTCAGTGATATCCGGCTCTGGGCGCTGACGCTGGTCTACTTCTGCGGAATCGTATGCTTCTACGCCGTCAACTTCTGGATGCCGACCATCGTGCAGGAACTCGGCGTCGATCGTGCCGACTATTTCGGCGTAGGCCTGCTGAGCATGATCCCGTGGGGCATAGCTGCAGCCGCCATGGTTCTGTGGGCGCGACACTCCGACCGCACGGGTGAGAGGCGCTGGCATGCAGCGCTGGGCTTGTTCGTGGCGATGATCGGCATGGCCATGCTTGCCCTTGTCGGCCGCGACCCCGTGCCTTCCCTCATAGCACTCAGCCTGGTGACAACCGGAACGCTCTGCTGGGTCGTGACCTTCTGGTCGCTGCCGACGGCCTTCCTGTCAGGTGCAGGCGCAGCGGCAGGCATCGCCTGGATCAACTCCGCTGGAAATCTCGGCGGCTATGTCGGGCCTGACATGATCGGCCGCATCCGCACTGCGACGGATGGCGACAGCGCAGCAGCTTTCGTCGCCCTCGCCATCGCCGCCTTGATCGGAGCCGTGGTGATACTTGTCACGCCAGCCGCCGCGCGCACCCCTGCCGCACAAGCCGGCGGAGCGCCTTGAGGGCAAACCTTCAGGCGCGCCCTAAACCTGCACCACCCCCGGCGCCAGATCCGCCGCGAACAGCGGCGCCACTTCGGCTGCGCGGTTCGCCTGCGTCTCACGCTGGTTCACATAGCCCTTGTCGGTGATCTCGCCCGCGTCCAGCGATGGCGGCGTGGTCAGTATCCTGAACCGCGCCACCTTGCGCGACGATCCGCCCGCGTTTGCGTTGAAGGCAGCAAGCTTTTCCCGGATGCCTGCGGTGATCGCCCCAACGCCGCGCGCCATGTCGCCGCCATTGGCTTCGACAGCCGCCTTCACGGCGGCAGGGGATGGCCACACCAGCGCGCCGATGAAGGGCTTGTCCTGTCCGCACACCACCGCATCGAACACGAGGGGGGCGCACGCAGCAACAATATCCGGCCGCAGCGTGCCGACCGAAACCCACGTGCCGGAATCCAGCTTGAAGTCCTCCGTCACGCGCCCATCAAACACCAATCCCTTCTCGGGGTGGGCCGGATCCTCGAAGCGCGCGGCATCACCGAGGCAATAGAAGCCTTCCTCATCGAACACCTGCGCGTTCTTCTCAGGCATGTTGAGATAGCCGCGCATCACCATCGGCCCTTTGACGCGCACTTCCATCTTGTTGCCCACCGGCGCGAGTTTCAGCGTCGTGCCCGGCAGCGGCACACCCACCATCCCCACGCGCTCAAGCACCCAGTGCGTCATCGTCACGCCCTGCGTCTCCGTCGCGCCATACATCGTCAGCAGAGGAATGCGCATGCCGGTCGCGGCGACCGATAGCTTCTGCAGGCGATCGTAGAGATCGTCCGACAACGTAGCACCACCATAGATGAAGGCCCGCATGCGCGAGAACACGGCGTCTCGCAGCTCGACGTCCGCCTCCATCGCCTCGGCAAGCATGCCGAACGCGATGGGCGCGGAGCCGAACGCCTGCGGCCGCACGTCCTTCAGGTTGGCGATGGTGGTCTGGAACAGGCCCGGCATCGGCCGGCCCTCGTCGATATGGAACGTCCCGCCGATCGACATCACGTTGTTGAAGTTGACGTTGCCGCCCGAGATATGGCTCCACGGCATCCAGTCCAGCGTCTGCGCGATTTCATCGGGATCGTCTGGCGGCAGTTCTATGCCGCCGCGCGCTGCGATCTGCGCGGTCATCTGGCCCTGGCTCTGCGGCGCGGGCTTGGGCATGCCGGTCGAGCCCGAGGTGAACAGGTATTTGCCGATGGAATCCGGTCCCAGCCACGTCATCGCCGTACCGACCAGTGACGTCGGCGCGACTTTGGTCAGATCGAGATACGCTTCCGATCCTTCCGAACCATCCGCCGAAATGACCGTCACGCCCGTGAGATCGAGCGCTGCCAGCGCCTTGCGGAAGGGGTCCATCGTCTGCACGAAGATCGCCTTCGGCTTCACCGCATTGAAGCAGTGCTTGAGCTTGACGAAGTCGCTCGACATCGTCGAATAGGCCTGCGAGATCGGCGTCGCGGGCGCTCCGATCCGCTGCGCCGCCAGCGACATCAGCGCGTGCTCGATCGAGTTGCCCGACAGGATCATCAGCGGCGCATCCGGCCCCAGCCCACGATCGAGCAGAGCCTGCGCCAGCGCGCGCGTCATCCTTGAGGCTTTGCCATAGGGCACTTCGCGCCAGGGGCCGTGATTGGGTTTTCGCTGCTTCAGCCAGATGCGGTCGGGATGCATCGCTGCCCGCTCGTCCAGTATATGCGGCATGGAGCGTGCCGCTGGCGCAGGCGGGGTGCGCGAGCGCAGATAGACGACGCCCCCCTTTCCTTGCGTCACCTCGATATCCGGCGCCTTGTAGGGCAGCGGCTTGAACGGCGCCTGGGCGCCTGCATCTGCCGACATAGCACTTCCTCCGGACGTTTCTTGGTTTACGGAACCCTAACCAAATTGCCGCGCACGTCAAAGTGCCCGGCCCCGTTCTTGCTGCCAACGACAAAAACCAGCTCGCGCACATTCGCGGTTAGCGAAGTTGTGACATCCCGAGCTGAAGTCGTCACAGAGCTCCATCGATGAATCTCGCAGCCGACCACGCCAGCCGCATCGACCAGCAACCCGCCGCAGACACGCACTCCGCTTCGACGGCGCGGCTGAAGGCGAACTTCAGCCGGTTCAACAGCGAAGTCGAAAAATCCGAAGCCCACCTCAAGGCAGGGCGCCTGGAAGAAGCTGCGCTGGCGGCGGCGCTGGCGTCTGCCCTGGCGACGCAAAAGCATTGCGGCGTCTTCGGAAGCGAGCGCCTTGAGCGCGTGCTGCGCACGATCTCGGAAACGCTGCCTGATCGCGCGTCCGCGCTCCCGAGAGTCAAGGCCGGCAAGGATCTTCGCCGCATCCTCCACGTCGCCACCGAACTCACCGCCGTTGGCGGCCTCACGCGCATGATGACGCGCTGGATCAACACCGACGCCTCGCGCCAGAACTCGGTCGCGTTGACGCGCTATCGCGGTGTCTTCCCGGACCAGCTGTCCGAAGCGGTCTCCCGCAGCGGTGGACAAGTCTACAAGCTCAACACGCAGGCCGGATCGTTCTTCGACTGGGCGCTCAGGCTGCGAAGGATCGCACGCGGGTACGATCTCGTCGTGATGCACATCAACTGCGAGGACACGATACCGGTCCTGGCTTTCGGGCCGGCCGAGACGCTTCCGCCGGTGCTCATGCTCAACCATGCCGACCATATCTTCTGGCTTGGGCCCAGCGTCAGTCATGCGGTTCTGAACCTGCGCGAGGCTGCCGCCGATATCACCGTTAACCGGCGTGGCGTTGCAGCCCAGCGCAGCCTGATGCTGCCCACATTGATTGACCCGCCCACGCGCAAGATGAGCCGCAAGGAGGCACGCGCCAAGCTTGGTATCGACGAGGATGCCGTTGTGCTTGTGTCCGTGGCCCGCGGCGCGAAATACAGGCCGATCAACGGCGTCACCTATGCGAGCCGCTTTGTCGGAGTTCTCAAGGCCAATCCGAAGGCGAGGCTTTTCGTTGTGGGATCAGGCTCTCCCGAGGACTGGAAGCCCTCGCAGGACGAGGTTCCCGGCCGGATCGTCGGCCTGCCCGAGCAGCCCGATCCCTCCGCATATTTCGAGTCGGCTGACGTCTATGTCGACTCCTATCCCTTCTCGTCCTCGACCTCCCTCATGGAGGCTGCTGGATACGGATTGCCCTTGCTGACCCTGTTCATGGCGCCTGATGAAGCCCGGCTGGTGGGCATCAATCACCTTGGCCTCGATGGCGGCGTCGTGCAGGCGCACTCGACAGGCCAGTGGGAAGAAACCCTCACACGCATGATCCGCGACCCGGCCTTCCGCGAGACCCAGAGCCACGCGGCCACCCGCGCCGTCGCCATCGCGCAACCGACCGGATGGCGTGAATGGCTGGAAAGGGCGTTCCAGCAGGCGCTGGACCTGCCCCCCCTTCCGCCGCTGTCCGCTCCCATGCCTGGCGACATCGACACGCCACGCTTCGGCGAACCCGATTGCCGTCATGAAGACATGTACGGCTCGCACACGCCGCTCACCGAAATCGCCAAGGACCAGATGGGTGTGCTGAGCTTCCCGACACGATTCAAGATGTGGGGACAACTGCGCCGCGAAGGCGCGATCAAGGGCGCGGGAGAAACGATCCGTCTGCTGATGCCCGAATGGCTGAAGCGGCGCCTGAAGCGTCCAGCCCAGCACTAGATTTCGCGAACAGGATCTGATCCGTCAGGCAGCGCCTGCACCCGGCGGCGCAACGCCGCGCTGTAGGCGCATCGCACGCAGCAGCGCCCGGCGCACGGTGCGATCCGTCATGGTGTTGCGAAGCATCCGCGACGGGAAAGTCTTGAAGGCCAGCCAGAAGGCGCGCAGCGCGACGCCCTTGCGGCCAGCCTCGACCTCAGCCTTCGCGGTCGCGATGAAATATGCGTAGTAATTCTCGACCGTCCCGAAATACGAGCGGACAACGCTGACCGGCGACTTCCAGTGCCCGAGATTCTTCGGCAGGTGTCGGAAAAAGATCTTGCGCGTGTAGCCGACGCGCGTGGCTTGCAGCTTGTCAGACGATCCCGGCGGACGGCCGCGGAACAGCACGCAACGTGTATCGACGAAGCCGATCTTGTAATTTCGCGCGATCCGCAGCTGCCAGTCCCAGTCGCTGTCGCCGATCAGCGTCTCGTCCATCTCGCCAATCTTGCGCGCGATCTCGCCGCGCACGACGGTCGCGCCGACCTGCGGAAAATAGCCGCTCATCATCATGCGGAAAACATCGCCGTCAGCCGGCGCAACAGCTTTCCATTGCTCTTCTTCCGGCAGCGGCTTGAGCTGGTCATCAGCGAACACAACCTGGCCGAAGACGGCGGCCATCTCGGGATTGGCGTCGAGCATCGCGATATGCGCGCGGATGTGATCCGGCAGCCAGACATCGTCGTCGTCAAGAAGCGCGACAAACTCGCCGGTCATCCGGCGGATGGCCAGATTGCGCGCCGCAGGGCAGCCATACTTCTCGGTGCGATCGTAGATCCCGCCGAAATCGGCAACGACGCCGGCGGTTTCGGGCGTCGTGCCGTTGTCGCCAACGAGGATCTGGAATTTCAGGTCCGGGCCTTCCAGCGCACGAATGCTTGCCAGCGCTGCCCGCAGCGTATCCGGGCGATTGCGCGTGCCGATGATCACCGAAACGATGCGCGGTGGATTGGAGTGGTGTTCACTCATACCCATTCCTCCCAGCGATCGAACTTGCCCTGCAGCAGCGAGTTGAAGATGCGGTCGCCATCGAACTTGCTGATGAAGGTGCGTGGCACGGTTCCGCCTGGCCGCGTTTCCTCGGCCTGGGCGTAGATCACGTCATAGCCCGCGTCCTTGGCGGCTTTCATCGACATCTCTTTCCAGTTCATCGACTGGCCGAGCGGGATGGCGAAGGTCGGCGGAGCATAGCCGAGGCGCCGCTCGAACAGGTCGCGCGAGCCGCCAAGCTCGTCGACCATCTGGTCGTACTCGATATTGCCGAAGTCCGGGTGCGTGGCCGAGTGGCTGCCCATCTCGGCGCCGTCAGCCATCAGCTTCTCGACATCGCGCCACGTCATGCACTTGCCTTCGACGTGCGAAACTTTCTGCTCGGTCCATTCGGACACCGGGAAGAAGGTCCAGGGCAGACTGTATTCCTTCAGGATCGGCGCGGCGTTGGTGAGAACGCTTTTCATGCCATCGTCGAACGTGATGGCGAGATCCTTGGCGCCGCCACCGGTCTTTGCGATCTCGGAGGCCGGAACGAAGCGATAGCCGGCATTCAGCGCCAGCTCGATGTGGCGGCGGAACATGCTCGGCGTGACGTCGTTAACGCCCCACTCTTCCTGGCCGATGGTATGATAGCAGAGAATGCGCCCGATATAGCGTTTGCGGGAACGGCCGACACGCGCAAGCACGTGCCGTTCGCAACACATCCTCATGGATGCGAATTTGGCCCGGTCGATGCCAGCTGACCGCGCAACAAATTTCAGCGCCGTTTTCACGTTGTACCCGTGGTGAGCCCACCAGACCGGGGGCGGACTGAACCCATGCATTATGCGCGAGCAAGCTGCATGCCATCCCACCTGGTGAACGTTAACCATGTTCACCCCCTGCATGAGCGATGGTTAGCGGCTCGCGCGTCCGGGGAGCTTTTCTGACAGCCACCGGCGCATTGGGCCATCATAGGTATGGTGAAGCACGATGGCCGCGAGCCCCGCGATCACGACGATCAGGCCAACGACAGCAAGGCCCGGCAAGTCGATTTGAACCGTTTTCGCTGCGAGAAGCAGCATGCCCATCAGGGGAACGTGCAGAACGTAGACGCCATAGGACATCGCGCCAAGGCCCTCGCACGCCCGTCCCACCCGGCCGCTGACTTTCGCTTCTGACGCGAGCGCCACCAGGAGCGGCATGAACGCGATCGCCGCGACCGCGTCGTAAACGGCGCGCCACTCCGCGGCCACGGGCGTTGCGATCACAGCAAGGAACATCAGCGCCGGAACAAGTGGCGGCAGCGCTGGCATGCGGAAGCGCTCACGCATCCGGAACAATGCGACGCCCGCAAAGAAATCGAAGATGACCCGCGCCAGAGCGGCGTCGAAATGCCCCCACAGCCACCCCGGCCCGCCAACCGTGCTGTGACGCATCAGCGTGTAGACCAGCGCCACGGCGCCCACGATCAGGATCGCGAATAGCCAGCGCCAGGTCAGCACCTTCGCGATCAGGCCATAGATGAAGTTAACCACGAGTTCGAAGAACAGCGACCAGGACGGTCCGTTGAAGGGGTAAAGGTGCCCGCCGCCAAAATCGTAGATCGGCGGCGCCGGCAGGAAGAGCAGCCCGAACAGCACGAACACGCCAATCTGCCCGATCGGCGTTGCCTCCCAGCCGCGCATTACGCCCACGAGCACGAGCGAGAGGCCGATGATCATCCCGGCGAAGTAGAGCGGATAAAGCCGGATCACCCGCGCGCGCATGAAGGCAAACACGGACCAGCCGCCCTCCAGCCGCTTCCCGTAGGCATTGGCCAGCACGAAGCCCGACAGCACGAAGAAGAAATCGACCGCCAGGTACCGGCCCGGCACAAGATCGCCCAGCACATTGGCCGGCGTGTGGTCGAGGATCACGGCAAACGCCGCCAGTCCACGCAAGCCGTCCAGCAGCAGGAATCGCTGCGCCGCCGCGCCGGTTGTCGCCGTGCGGGCGGTCAATTCAGGACTCGCGGGCGCTACGTTCATCTGTTCCGCCTTGGCCACACCGGATGCACCAAGCGCGCCATCTGTTTCAATACGCCTTGCGGACGCGGCGTCCCGCTGTATTGATCGCCCCCGCGACAGGTTCCCCCGCAAGGGGATTCAAAGGGAACCGGGACACCAAGCCCGGGCTGCCCCCGCAACTGTAAGCGGCGAGCGCCGCACCGAATGCCACTGGGATCCCCCGATTTCCGGGGATGACTGGGAAGGCGGTGCAAGCGTGATGACCCGCAAGCCAGGAGACCTGCCTGTTGCAGTCGTCTTTCGGCGATCCGGGGATGGATCGTGCGAACGGAAATTATTTCCGGCTGGCGACGTCTTCGGACCCCATCCTGCCCCGGCAATTCCGCTGCGGCGGGAACGGTCCTCCATCATGTTGGAGACGTCATTTGAAACTGCGATTCAGAACTTCCTGGCTTGCGTCCGCAAGCAGCCTCGCCATCGTCGCCTGTCCTCTCGCCGCACACGCACAGGACGCAGATACGGCCCGCGACACCGTCATCGTCACCGGCGTCACCACGCCGGTGACCGAGGACAAGGTCGGCCAATCGATCTCGGTCATCTCGCGCGCGCTGATCGAGGATCAGGGCTACAACTATGTGCCCGACGTCATGCGTCAGATGCCTGGCGCCGCCGTGAGCCAGATGGGCGCGCCCGGCGCGCTGACACAGGTCCGCGTGCGTGGCGCTGAAGCCAACCACACGCTGGTCTTGCTGGATGGCATCGACATCTCGAGCCCCGACCAGAACGAGACCGACTTCTCGACCCTCACCACCGCAGGCCTCGACCGCATCGAATTCCTGCGCGGCCCGCAAAGCGGCCTCTACGGTTCGAACGCCCTCGCCGGCGTGGTGAACCTGATCTCGCGCCGCGAACTCGATGGCCACTATGTCAACGCCTCGGCCGAAGTCGGCGCGTTCCAGACATCCGACATCGAAGCCAGCGCCGGAATCGGCAATGGCGCAGCCTACGCCTCGATCAGCCTCAACCACCTCGCCTCGGAGGGCTACGACACCTCGCCCGACCAGACCGCCAACGGCGTTCCCGCAGTCGGCGTCGGCGCGCAGGCCGGAGACAAGGAAGGTTCAGAGATCACGACCATCAACGCACGCGCGGGCATGATTGTGACCGACTATCTGCGCGTGAATGGCGTTGCACGCTACACAACATCTGACTCCGAACTCGACGGCCAGTCCTACGGCTTCCCGATCGCGGGCCGCACCTATGACGACCCGAGCCGCTCCACGCATGAGCAGTTTGTTGTCGGCGCGTCGGCGACTTTCGATCCGTGGGATGGCGCCTGGGAAACCGTCCTGTCCGTCTCGAACGTCGACGCAAAGCGCCGCAACTGGCTGACCGACTTCCCGTTCCTGTTCGGACCGCCCGTGCCCACGCCGGCGCAACTGCTGCAGGTTCCGGTCTACACGAGCGGCACCGACAGCTCGCGCTTCACGGCGGCGATCCGGTCGACCTACGCATTCGGCGACGAAACCTTCGCGAGCTTCCTCACCGGCTTTGCCGAGCACGAGAAGGAAACCTACGAAGACGCGTTCGCCGTTCGCGAGGAGAAACGCACGCTCAATGCGTTCGGCCTGCAATACCGCGCCGAACTGTTCAAGCAGCTCTACCTGTCGGCCACAGCGCGCCATGACGACAACGACGCCTTCCAGGATGCCGATACGTGGAGCGTCTCGGCCGCCTGGGCGATCCCGGGTGTGGGCACACGCCTGCACGCATCGGCCGGTACGGGCGTCACCAACCCGACCTTTATCGAACAGTTCGGGTTCGATCCCTCGACCTTCATCGGCAACGCCAGCCTCGTTCCCGAAGAAGCGCTCGGCTGGGATGCAGGCATCGGGCAGACGCTGCTGGACGGCAAGCTGACGCTTGATCTCACCTACTTTTCCTCGGAGCTGGAGAACGAGATCTTCACCGCTTTCCTGCCGACATTCCAGACGATGGCAATGAACAGCGGCAGCAACAGCGACCGCTCCGGCTGGGAGGTCACCGTCTACGCCAACCCCACCGACGACATCTCGATCTACGGCTCGTACACGCAGCTTGATGCGTCCGAGCCTGCCGGCATCGAGATCCGCCGCCCGGAACAGCAGGCGTCCCTTGATGCAAGCTGGGCGGTGTTCGGCGGCCCGGTGAAGCTGAACCTTGGCGTGTCCTACACAGGCGAGTCGACCGACACCGACTTCGGCTCATTCCTGCGCACGCCGGTGGATGCCTACACGCTCGTTCGCTTTGGGGCGGCGTGGAAGGTCTCGGACCAGATCGAACTCTACGGCAGGATCGAAAACCTGCTGGACGAGGAGTATGAGGAAGTGATCGGATATCTCGGCGCGCCGCAGGGCGCCTATATCGGCATCCGCTTCCGCGACGAGGTCAAGAAGTGACACCGGCCAGCTTCCCGCGACGTCTGTTCGCGCCGAAGCGCCGCCGCATCGCTTTGTCTCCTCCTGCGCCAACGCGCAGGGGGAGACGTCTGCTTCAACACCTTCGTCACTTGGTTTCCGGCGCGGTCGCATGGCTTCTGGCTGCGCTTCTCGCCGGTCTCCCCGCCTACGCGCAGTCAAAGCCCCAGCGCATCGTCTCGATGAACCTGTGCACGGACGAGCTGCTGATGCGCATCGTCGATCCGTCGCGCATCGCATCGATCACCTATCTCTCGCGCCAGCCGGTCAACGCGCCGCTCGGGCTCGACCACATCGCGTCCCGGCTGCCCGTGAACCACGGCCTCGCCGAGGAGGTCATCAAGCTCGATCCCGATCTCATTCTCGCCGGCCAGTTCGCCGCCACGACAGCCACCAACCTGTTGCGTCACCTTGGCTATCGTGTCGAAGTTTTCCCGCCCGAGAATTCGCTCGCGGACATGCGCGCCAACATCCGCCATCTTGGCGAAGTTGTTGGCGAGCCCGCCCGCGCCGAAGCCGCGATCGCCGAATTCGACGCACGCTTCGCCGCCCTTCAGGCGCAGATACCGGCAGGCGAGAAGCCCGTCTTCGCCGACATCGGCGTCAACAACTACATCGCCGGCGCCAACACGCTCTATACCGAAATCGTCAATGCGAGCGGCTATCGCACGCTGGGCCAGGCGCTCGGCTTCGCGGGCTATCGCAATCTGCCGCTGGAGACGGTTCTCACCGTTCGTCCGGCGCTCATCTCAACAGCAACGCCATGGACCTCGCCTCCCTCCCTGTCGACCATGTCGCTCGGGCATCCTGCGCTGCGGCGGCTGATGGCCGAAACCCCGCAGGTCGTCATCCCGGAGCGCTACACCACCTGCGGCGCGCCCAGCGTCCTCGGCGCCATCGAGATCCTCGTTGAAGCCCGCAAGACGGAGGCCGCACGATGACCCGCGCGCCGCTGCCCTACGCTCTTCTCCTCGCCCTTCTCGCCGCGCTTTGTTTCGTGCTTGGCGCCATCTCCATGATGGTAGGCCCCGGTGGCGGACCAGCCGAGATCATGGCCATGATCGCGCGCGGCGACGAGGACCTGGCGTGGATGATGATCGGCGAAGTGCGTCTGCCGCGAACGCTGCTCGCGCTGATGGTTGGCGCAACACTCGGGATGGCGGGCGCCGCGCTTCAGGGCCTCCTGCGCAATCCGCTGGCCGATCCGGGCGTCGTCGGCGTCACGACCTCGGCATCGCTTGGCGCCGTGATCGCGCTCTACACCGGCGTATCGATGGCCTTCCCACTCGCCCTGCCGCTGATGGGCATCGTCGGCGCGTTGGCCAGCGCCGCCATTCTTCTCATGCTGGCCGGCCGCGGCGGCATGCTCACCCTCGTGCTCGCAGGCGTTGCGATCTCCAGCCTGTGCGCCGCCCTGATGTCGCTTGCACTCAACCTCTCGCCCAACCCCTATGCGGCGGCCGAAATCATGTTCTGGCTGATGGGCTCGGTCACCGATCGCAGCATGGACCATGTCATGCTGGCCGCTCCGCTGATGGCGCTGGGTGCACTGATGCTGATGCTCGCCGCCCGCCCCCTCGATGCGCTCAGCCTGGGTGAGGAAACAGCAGCCAGCCTGGGCGCTAGCCTCACGCGCACGCGCGCGCTCGTCATCGGCGGCGCCTCGATCGGCGTCGGCGCTGGTACGGCCGTTTGCGGCGGCATCGGGTTCATCGGGCTTGTTGTGCCGCATCTGCTTCGCCCGCTGGTGGGCCATACGCCGGGCCGGTTGCTGGCAGCCAGCGCACTCGGCGGCGCGGCGCTGCTGATGGCCGCAGACATTCTCATCCGCATACTGCCCACCGGCGTTGAGCTGAAGCTTGGCGTCGTCACATCGCTGATCGGTGCGCCCTTCTTCCTCTGGCTGATTTTCCGCGCGCGTGCGGAGTTCGAGTTATGAAGCTCGAAGCCAGCAATATCAGCGTCTCCGCGCGTGGCCGTACAATCATCCACGACGCGGGGCTGTCCCTGTCATCGGGCGAATTTGTCGGCCTCATCGGCCCGAATGGCGCGGGCAAGTCCACGCTGCTGCGCGCGCTGCTTGGCCTCACGCCACGCGATTCCGGGCAGGTTGCGCTCGACGGGGCGGACTTCAGCGCGATGCCCGCAGCTTCACGCGCCCGCGCTGTCGCCTTCCTGCCGCAGGATCGCCGCGTCGAATGGCGTCTGACGGCGCATGATGTGATCATGCTGGGCCGCTATCCGCATCGCAGCGGCTTTGGCGGCGCCACCGCTGCCGATCGCGACGCCGTCCAGCGCGCCATCGCCATGGTCGAGGCCGAGGCGCTGGTCGACCGCCCAGTGTCAGTCCTCTCGGGCGGCGAGCGCACGCGCATCCTGCTGGCGCGCGCTCTGGCGGTAGAGGCCCCGCTTCTGCTGGCGGACGAGCCGGTCACGGCGCTCGACCCCTATCACCAGCTCCATGTGATGGAGATTCTGCGCGAACGCACCCGCTCCGGCGCAGGCGTGCTGGCCGTCATTCACGACCTCGCCCTCGCGGCGCGCTTCATGGACAGGCTGGTGCTGATGGAAGGCGGGAGCGTCCTCGTCGAGGGGCCGCCGGCCGAGGTGCTCGCGCCTGAGCGCCTCGCCAAAGCCTATAGCATCGCCGCCCTCGCGGGCGCGCACGGGGGAGAACCTTACATCCTACCATGGTCACGGCTGTGAATCTTCCCTTACGTCAATCTTAGCAGCACACACACGCTTCTAGCGAAATCGTGACCTGCCAAGGTCTTAGTGTGCGTACGCGCCGGTTTCCCGCTTTCCCCGCCTGTAGTAATCAGAGTTACAGGATCGCGCGGAGCGAGTGCGCGACAATCGGAGAGATACCGCCATGAAATTCAAGCTGCTGGCCTCGACCATGGCCGCCGCCGTGCTCGGCATTGGCGCAATCGCGGGTGTTTCCGCCATCGCCGCACCCTCGCCGGCCACGGTCTCCGTTCCGGAGAAGGCCGACAACTTCCAGCTGACGGATCACACCCGTCTGGCGCATGAGCTGCACTATTTCCGCGACTCCAAGGCCATCGTGATCATGAGCCAGGTCAACGGCACGGCCGCCTCACGCGCCGCCGCCGCTGAACTCGAGAAGCTGCAAGCCACCTACAAGGACAAGGGCGTGCTCTTCTACATGCTGAACTCGGCCGGCACGCGCGACGCCGCCGCCGCCGAAGCCAAGGCCCAGGGCTATGACATTCCGATCCTGATGGATGAACTCCAGCTGGTCGGTGAATCGCTCGGCGTCCAGCGCGAAGGTGAGATCTTTGTCGTGACGCCGCTGGATGGTTTCCGCATCGCCTATCACGGCCCGCTCGCCGCTGACGGCAAGGCTTACGCTGCCGACGCCATCGCTGCGATCACATCTGGCAAGCCGGTTGCGAACGCGCGGGTTGAAGTGAAATCCGGCGCCGCCATTTCCTTCCCCGAGCGCGGCAAGGCAACGGAGCACGCCAAGATCTCCTACTCCGGCGAGATCGCCCCGCTTCTTCAGGCCAAGTGCGTAACCTGCCACCAGAAGGGCGGCATCGCCCCCTTCGCGATGGACAGCTATGACGTTGTGAAAACGTTCGCGCCGATGATCCGCGAGTCCGTGCGCGCCGAGCGCATGCCTCCCTACTTCCCCGATCCGCACATCGGCACGTTCCAGAACGACCAGAGCATGACCGCCGAACAGACGCGCACGCTGATCCACTGGATCGAAGCTGGCGCGCCGCGTGGCACAGGCGAAGACATTCTGAAAACCCAAGCTGGCGAAGCCCCGGAATGGCCGACTTACCTGGGCAAACCGGACGTTATCGTCGAACTGCCGTCGTTTGACGTTCCGGCTTCCGGCCTCGTCGAATACCAGAACCAGCGCGTCGACAACCCGTTCAAGGAAGACACCTGGCTGCGTGCGATCTCGATCAAGCCGGGTGATCGCACCGTGCTGCATCACGTGATTTCGAACCACGTGCCGGATCCGAAACTGCCGCGCGCCAAGATTCCGGGCGGTTCCGTCGGCTCCTACACGCCGGGCGCTGAAGCCCAGATCATCGCGCAGGACGCGGGCGCGCCCGTGCCGGGCGGCGGCAAGCTGAACTTCCAGATGCACTACACGACCACCGGCAAGGCCGCGACGGACAAGACGCAGGTCGGCTTCTACACGCTGAAGGCCCCGCCGAAGTTCATCAAGCGCTCGACCGTGATCGGCGACTTCGGCTTCAAGATCCCGGCCGGCGCCGCCCGTCACAAAGAAGTCGCCTATCAGACGTTCCCGGCGGATGCGTATCTCTACACGCTCTACCCCCACGCGCACTATCGTGGCTTCCACGTCGAGCTGAAATCGGTGACGCCTGACGGCAAGGAAACGATGCTGCTCAGCCTGCCGAAGTACGACTTCAACTGGCAGCGAGATTACGATCCGATCGAGCCGATCCTGATCACCAAGGGCACCAAGCTGGTCGCCACTTGGGTGTGGGACAACTCGACCAACAACCGCGCCAACCCCGATCCGACGCGTGACGTCACCTGGGGCGAGCAGACGCCGGACGAGATGATGTACTTCCGCGTCAACTATCGCTGGGCTGACGAGACCGTCGACAACGTCCGCAACGACCTGCAGCAACAGCTGATGGCGTCGCTGTCGATCGGCATGATCGACGACAACTACGACAACCTGATCCAGGAAGGCGAACTGAAGGGCATGATGGCGTCCCTGAAGCCGCGCTTCAAAGCGCTCGACCTTGATGGAGCGATGCTCCGGCCTTTTCTTTTTCGCCCGATCAAGAGGCGCCAGGCCTTCGCGCCGCCCGTAAGAGGAGTTGCTCTATTAAATCTCTGAAAGAAGGCAGGGTTTCGTGCAGATCGCGCAAGCAGAACTCACAAACCCAAGTAGATATCCCGGCGTCATGGCCATGGGGGCAACGAAGGCCAGACAGGGAGCACAACGCACACGGGCAGCCTGACTGCGAGGCCAATTCCGGCTTCGCGCTTTGGGTGCACGATGTCGAGATTCTACGGGGGTCTGCCCTCCTACACGATCATCTTGCTTGCGGCGAGCCTCATGGCCGCGCCAGCGCTTGCCGACGACGAGCCGCGCGCCGGCACGCTCGCGCTGGCAGACCAGCTGTTTGACCATGCGTCGCGCCAGGCGGCCGAACTGGCCGCATTGGACTACGTCTCCCCGGCCGACGACCTTCCGGCTGTTTTCCGTGATCTCGACTATGACGGCTACCGCAAGCTGCGGCCGCGGCCCGAAACCATGGTCTGGGGCGAGGCCGGCAACGCCTTCGCCGCGCTGCCCCTCCCGCGTGGCGGTCTCTATGACGAGCCAGTCATCATCCACTTCGTGGCGGCCTCTGGCGATGTCACCCAACGATCCGCCTCCGAGTTCATCGACTTCGTCGACTTCCCGCAGGCAAGCGATGCTGACCGCGCCGGTCTTGGCATGTCGGGCTGGCGCGCGATCACGCAGCCGAGCATCGCGGGCACGGGCTATGAATTTGCGGTCTTCCAGGGCGCCAGCTACTTCCGCGCTGTTGGTGAGGCTGGCGTTTACGGCGTCTCGGCACGCGCTTTGGCAATCGGCGCAGGTTCGCCCACCGGCGAGGAATTTCCCCGCTTCACAGACTTCTGGATCCTCGAGCCGCAAGCTGACGACGGCAGCCTGTTTGTCATCGCGCTTGCGGATTCGCCCAGCGTCGCCTCGGCCTATCGCTTCATCCTGACGCCCGGCGCCAGCACGATCATCGATGTGCAGGCGGACATCCACCCGCGCACCGATATCGCGGAGGCCGGTCTTGCGCCGCTTTCAAGCATGTTCCTGCATACGCCCGCCGACCCCGGCGCGCAGATCGATGATCGCCCCGAAGTGCACGACAGCGATGGCCTTGCCATCGTCTCGGCCAATGGCGAGCGCATCTGGCGTCCGCTGGCCAATCCTGCCCACGTCCAGGTCTCCGAGTTCACCGGCACGCCCGCGGGCTTCGGCCTGCAACAACGCCAGCGCACTGCTGAAGCCTATGGCGACCCCGAAGCGCTGTACGAGAAGCGCCCGACTGTCTGGATCGAACCGCAGGGCGACTGGGGCGCTGGCAGCATCCGCCTGCTTGAGATCCCGACCGACACCGAATATGCCGACAACATTGCCGCCTTCTGGCGTCCAGCCGATCCGTGGCGCGCAGGCGACGTGCAGCGCTTTGCCTATCGCCTGCACTGGACGTCGAACGCCGACGCACCGGCGCCCGGCCAAGTGATCGCCACGCAGGTTGTGCAGGCGCCGTCCTCTTATGGCGCCTCCCCCGTAAGCCGCTTCACGATCAGCTTTGCGGGCGACGCCAACGCGGCCACCACGCTTCACCCCGACGTGTGGAGCGCCGGCGGCACGATCTCGAACATTTCGCTTAACCCCGAAGCTGGCGGCATCGCCCAGCTGGCTTTCGATCTCGACCCCGGCGCAGCTCAGCAGATCGAACTGCACGCCGCGCTGACTGACGACTCCCAGCAACAGACAGAGACTTGGTTGTTCCGATGGACGCCAGAATGAGATTCGATTCCAGCGCAATGCCGGTCCTGGGGCCGCTCCCCGAGCCGGCGCCACAAACGCCGCCGGAAGCTCCGCTGGACATGCCAGCGCAGCCCGTTTCGGCGGGCCGCGTCCTTGTCGCCGGTGAAGCCGACGGCCGTTGGCGACTGGTCCAGTTGGTTGCGGGAGCAGCCATGGTGACGTGCCTTGCGGTCGTCAGCGCATGGGCCTCTCTCAACGTCGATGGCGTCTCGCCCATCGAATGGCTGGGCCTTGCCCTGCTCGGCGCCAACATCGCGTGGATCTCGCTGGCGGGCGCCACGGCCTTTGCCGGCGCGATCAGGCTGGCGATGCGCCGCCCGCACGCCCCCATGCAGCTTCCGTTCTTCTCCACGTCGCGCACGGCGATCATCTTCCCGATCCGCAACGAGCCAACCAAGCGCATCTCCGCCGTCGTCCGGGCGATGCATGACGCGCTTGTGCGTGAGGGAGTCGCCGATGGGTTCGAATTCTTCCTGCTGAGCGACACGCTGGATGCAGATCACGCCCGCGCCGAAGAGCTTGCGCTGCAACGCCTGCGCGAGACCTGCCTCTATGCGCCCGTCTTCTATCGCCGCCGCACCGTCAATCACGGCCGCAAGGCAGGCAATGTGGCGGACTTCGTGCGCCGCTGGGGCGGCCGCTACGACTACATGGCCGTCATGGACGCCGACAGCATGATGTCAGCCGATGCGTTGAAAGAACTGGTTCACCGTATGGATGCGCAGCCGCGCACAGCGCTGATCCAGACCGTGCCAACACTGGTGAACGCAAACACCTTCGTCGCACGCTCGCAGCAGTTCGCGATGCGCGCCTATGGCCGGATCTTCGGTGAGGGCCTGGCGTGGTGGTCGGGCGGCGCTGGAAATTTCTGGGGCCACAACGCCATCATCCGCGTCAGCGCGTTCGCAGCGCACGCTGGCCTGCCCATTCTGCCCGGCAAGGGTCCGCTCGGTGGCCACATCCTGAGCCACGACTTCGTCGAGGCGGCGCTACTGCGCCGCGCCGGCTGGCGTGTGGAGATCGCACCGGAGATAGAAGGTAGCTTCGAGGAATCGCCGCCGACGCTCGACGACCTGCTCACCCGCGACCGGCGCTGGGCGCAGGGCAACCTGCAGCACATCAAGCTGATCGGCGCAGGCGGGTTCGACGCCGCCAGCCGCGCGCACATGCTGGCCGGCGTGATGGGCTATGCCTCTGCGCTGACATGGCTGGCGCTCATCCTCGTCAGCGCGCTGGCGGCATGGCTGCACGTGCCGGAGGAAACGATCCGCACAACGCCGATGAACGGCATGCTGCCGCTGGTCACCGTGCTGATCGTGCTCGCCCCGAAATGGCTCGCGCTGCTGCTGTGGGCGACTGGTAAATTGCCGGGATGGGGGCGCCATCGCGGCTTCGTGGTTGGCCTTGTGACCGAAACAGTCGTGTCGGCCGCCATGGCCCCTATCCTCATGGTTGGCCAGGCCAAGGCGGTGTTGGCGCCCTTCTTCGGCCGCGACGCCGGCTGGCGGCCGCAAGCGCGCGTTGCCTGCGCCGGCGCGCCCACGGGGCTTCGCTATCGTTCGCAGCTGACGATCGGCGCGCTGCTGGGCGTCACCATGCTGATCGATCCCCGCTTTGTCGCCTGGACGCTGCCTGTCGCCCTGAGCCTTGTGCTCGCGGGGCCGATCTCCACGGCGCTCAGCCTGACGCCGCAGCGCCGGAGCCTCGCCTGGCGTCTGATGGCGACGCCGGAGGATCTGCGTATCCCCGCGATCGTGCGGGAGACCAATCGCGGCTCGCGCGAGATCGACCGGCAACCGCTCCCGCTTCCGGCGCGCGGCATCATTCCGGTTGTCCCTTTGGCCCAGCTCACCCCCGCCCGGACCGACAAAACCCTCGAAGTCAGCGTCTGAGGGTGGGCGCAATGCCGCCATTGACGCCCGGCGGCGCGCGGGGCAATAAGCGCGCCTCGCCTTGTCAGCGAGCCTTTGTCTGCGACTTCAGGCTGGAATTGGGCGGTTAGCTCAGCGGTAGAGCACTACCTTGACATGGTAGGGGTCACAGGTTCGATCCCTGTACCGCCCACCAGCCTTCGCAGCTCACGTCGTGGCTAGGTCACGTCGAGGCTAAGCCGCCATCACGCGCTCGACCTCGTCCACCAGCTCGCGCAGGTGGAAGGGCTTGGACAGAACCTTGGCGCCGGTTGGCGCAGGCCCGCCGGTTGAAAGCGCCACCCCTGCAAAGCCCGTGATGAAAACGATCTTCATGGCCGGATCGAGTTCAGCCCCGCGCCGGGCCAGCTCGATGCCATCGAGACCGGGCATGACGATGTCGGTCAGCAGGAGGTCAAACACCTCACGCTCCAGCGCCTTGAGCGCCGTGCGGCCTTCGTCGAAATCCTTCACGACGTGCCCGGCGCGCTTGAGCGCGTTCACGAGGAAGCCGCGGAGGCTATCGTCGTCTTCGGCAAGAAGAATCTTGGCCATCGTTTGCAGGACCTCGACCCAGCGAGTTGAATCGTACGATTTGTGAGGCGTCGTGGTAAAGCAGGGATAAACACGCCTTGACCGAATGCGGGGCTCCGAAAATATGGCGCGATGTTTCCTGGCATGACGCTCTTCTCGGATCTCGCAGGCCAATCCCCTGAAAACGAGGCAGCCGGCGCGCAGGAAACCGCTGGCGCCGTGGCTGCCGAACGCCCAGCGCTGGCCTTCTCCATCGATGAGCCCGTGGCGGTCGTCTCGCCGGTGGTTTTTGCCTCGCCGCACTCTGGCCGCTTGTATCCTAAGGGTTTTCTCGACGCTTCTCGCGCCTCCATGCTGGACCTGCGGCGGATCGAGGATGCCTATGTCGACCGGCTTCTGGCGGATGTGCACCTGTCGGGCGCCCCGGTCATCTGCGGGCTGGTCGCGCGTGGGTTCGTCGATCTGAACCGGGCGGAATCCGAAATGGACCCGGCCATGTTCGAGGATCCGTCCCCCGGCTGGTTTGCCCAGCGATCGCCCCGGGTCGATGCAGGATTGGGCTGCATCCCCCGCGTCGCATTCAACGGAGCTCCGATTTACGAGCGCCGCCTGCGCCGGGAGGAAGCCGAACGCCGGCTGGATCAGGTCTATCGGCCCTATCACCGGGCGCTTGAGGCCCTCCTGAGGCGGGCGCAGGCCATGTTCGGCCAGGCCTGGCTGGTCGATTGTCATTCCATGCCCGCCGAAACCGAGGCTCAGGGGCGTTCACCCGATATCGTGATTGGCGACCGTTTCGGCGCGTCCTGCTCGCCAGGGCTGGCTGACCTTGTTGAACACCTGTTCCGCAGCCGGGGTTACACCACCGCACGCAACAGCCCCTATGCCGGCGGCTTCGCCACGCTTGCCCATGGTCAGCCCGGTCTGGGCCGGCACGCCCTCCAGATCGAGGTGCGCAGACGGCTCTATCTCGACGAGGCTAACGTCGAGCCGCATGACGGCTTTATCTCACTACGTCATGACCTTGGGGAAATTGCAGCTGAAATCTGCGCGTTCGCGCGTGCACAGGTCGGGCTGGAACCTGACGAGACAAAGAAGAAGGCCGCGCTGGATACCAGCGCGGCCAAAGGTTTAGGGAGGAAACGCCCATAAGGGCAGCGGCTCCGAAGAGCCACGAGAGGAATTTACGCTGCAGTGCGAAAAGCTCAAGCTTGAATCTCGCAGCTGCGGCGAATTTCCGCAGTTTCCTTGTAAAATGCACATTCTGATACGTTCTGAGGCGCCCGTGTCCGCTTCTTGAGCACCCTATGTGTGCTGCATTGCACAATTCCCCAGACAGCCCGCTCGCCTACTCGCCCCCCAGGTTGGCAAGCGGCTTGCTGATCAACCACCCGACGGTCTTGGAATGGTACGGGCCGGCGTGTGGGAGTTATGAGTATGGCCACGGATGTGGATATCTATGTCGGCAAGCGGCTGCGTCGCCGTCGCCGGCTGCTGGGCCTGACCCAGCAGGACCTGGCTGGCCAGGTCGGCGTGCGTTTTCAGCAGATCCAGAAATACGAGTGCGGCGCAAACCGCATCACAGCTAGCCGGCTGTTCAGCCTAGGCACGGCTCTGAACGTCAATATCAACTATTTCTTCGAAGGCCTCGCGCCGGATGGCAAGCAGGCTCCGGCCAACGATCAGGCCGACCGCCTCTCGGGCGACATCCTTTCGCAAAAGGAAACCCTGGAGTTGGTGCGCGCCTACTACCGCCTGTCGGAACGTCCGCGCCGCCGTCTTCTGGACCTCGCGAAGGCCCTGGAAGTCGATCCGGCCGACGCGGTTGCGTCCTAAGGTCTTCTGACCCACTACGCCAAGAGCGCCCGGCCGATCCATTCTTCGGCCGGGCGCTCGCAGCGTTGCGCGCCTCCAAGCTTGCGGCTTGACCGGCCCACGGGCAAAGGTCGCCGCATGGACGCCGCGCACTCTCTCTATCCGATAGCTGACAAGTTGGCTGACGCTGCGCGTGCGGCCGCTCTTCCCCATTTCCGGTCCGCTGCATCCATCGCCGACAACAAGGCGGAGGATGGCTACGACCCTGTGACGGAAGCCGATCGCGCCGCCGAGCGCGCGATGCGCGACATCCTCGCCGAACTGCGTCCTGACGATGGCATCGAGGGCGAGGAGTATGGCTCGCAACCGGGCACGTCCGGCTTCACCTGGTATCTCGATCCCATCGACGGCACGCGCGCCTTCGTCGCCGGCCTGCCCTCATGGACGACGCTGATCGGCCTCGTGCAGGATGACCGGCCAATCATCGGCGTCATCGACCAGCCCTGGATGGACGAGCGCTATGTCGGCCTCACCGACAGGGACTGGACCGCATACCTGATGGCGCGGGGAACAAAGACCCAGCTGATCACGCGGCGGCTGCAGACGCTTACGCAAGCCATCCTCTCAACCACCGACCCGTTCATCCTGACGCCGCCCGAACGCGGCGCGTTCGATCATCTGCGGGCGACGGCAAAGCTCACGCGCTATGGTCTCGACGCCTACGCCTACGCACGCCTTGCGGCCGGCACGATCGACATGGTGGCCGAGAGCGGCCTCAAATCCCACGACGTTGCCGCGCTGATCCCGGTGATCCACGGCGCTGGCGGACTGGTGACGGACTGGCGCGGCGAGCCCGCCAAGCTCGGCGGGCAGATCGTCGCCGCCAGCTGCCGCAAAATTCTCGATGAAGCCTTGATCTCGCTCAGGCGCTCCGCGCTCTGACCTGGAAGGATGGACGCATGAACCCGCTTCTTCTCAACGCCGCGCGCGCCTTTGCCATGGTCTCGTTCGCGGACGGGCGGCTGAGCCCGAAGGAAGCCCAGCGCTTCTCACGGCTGGCCGAACAGGATCCTGCTCTCAACCATTTCGGCCATCTTCAGGCGTCCGACGCCTGGGCCGTCGCCTCCAACGAGGTGCACGAGGCGCAGAGCTTTGGCGGCGCGCTGATCCGGATCCGTGCCGAGATTACCGATGACGCAGGCAAAACCCTGATGATGCGCGTCGCCCAGGCGGCCGCCGTCGCGGATGGCAAGCTGGAAGCGCAGGAGAACAAGGCCGTCAGCTCGCTTGCCGAGGCGCTCGGGCTCGATCCCGAGAAATTCTGAGCCACCGGAACCCCGGACCTGGATGGGCGTTGCAGTCTGGTCCAGGGAGGACGGCATGAGACCACGTGCAGGCACACACCCGGTGACACTGGAACCGCCGCGCGTAGTCGAAATCCTCGCACTGGCCCGCCATCATGACGAGGCGCTTCGCGCAACTCGTCAGGATCTGTTCCGCGCCGAGACCAAGTTGAATTTCGAGCGGATCTGGCGCTGGCCGATCCGCGCTGCCTGCATCGCGCTTGGCGTCGTTGGGATGGCGGCCTGGCAGAATGACGACGTGAGAGCTAACGCCTTTGCCTTCTACGAGGGCGTTTTCGGACAGCTTCGCCAGAGCGGCATCGAGGCGCTCATTTCATTGGCGATTGTCGGCGCGGTTATCTGGCTCGGCGTGACCCTCGTTCGCCGCTGGCTGCGCGGACCGACCCCTGAACATCAGGCGCGCAAGCTCATGGAAGGCTTTGCACGCTCAGACGGCGTCGCGTCCTATGTTTTCGCCGGCCAGAACACGCTGGACCATGTCAGCAACCCGGACGATGAGGCCGCGGTCATTGGAGCCCTCACCCGGCCCGAGAACAAGCGCTTCCGCCAGCGCCGCCTCACGCAGGACAACCGGCCGCTGGCGTCGTCACTGACGAAAATCCTCAACCGGCACATCGACAGCTCGGGCGAGCTTCAGCAGCATGAGCCAACCGCGCAGAACCTGCGGGACGCCGTGGCGCCGATCTACCGGAACTGATCGGCAGCGCCGACTGCATCCAGCGCCGCAAGTAATTCGGCGCACCGAATGCGCAAAGATCGGACGGGGCGCCGGCGCAGCCTGCCATCGCCTATCAGACCTGCTCCTTCTCGCAGAGGGCATCGAACCCCTTGAACCAGATTGCGCGGCGCGCGTCCGTTTCCATGAAAATCTCGTGCGCGGCGCCTTGCACCGGCAGGTGCTGCGCCGCCGGCAACAACGCGGCCAATCGTGCGCCTGCAGTCGGATCGACAATGGCGTCTTCCGTCGCCGTCGCGACCAGCATCGGTATCGCTTTCAAGCGATCCAGCGCGCCCGGCCTGAAGAAGCCCGCGCACACTTCGAGCGCTGCGACCACCCATCCGATCGTGGGTTGGCCCAGCGCAAGGCGTGGCTCGGCTGTGACCAGGCGACGGTAGAGACCCCAGCGCTCATGATCGTGCGTGAAGGGATTGCCCTCGAACTTCTCTTCCTTCGATTCCGGTTGCGCCGGAAACGTCCCTAGCCGAAGGCCGCAAGCTTTGCCTCGATCCTGCCGGTGCGCAGGGCTTCGAGCGAGATGGCGCTACCCATCGAATGCGCGACGACGACATGCTCTTTCGGCGCACGATCCGCGATTGCGGCAATGCCCTGCAACAGCGCATCCACATACGTGTTGAAATTGAGCACGTGACCGCGGATGGGATTCTTCAGCGGACGATCGGACAGCCCTTGCCCGGGCCAGTCGAAGCAGACGATGGCAAAGCCTCTCGCCTGCAGGTCGCGCTGCACCTCGAAATACTTCTCGATCGATTCGGTGCGGCCCGGACAGACGATGGCCAGCGCGCGTGGGCTGGCGGCCGTCGCCGGAGCGTAGAGCATGCGAAGGCGGATGCCGCCCTCGCCCGCATACCAGATGATCTCGGAGCCGGCGGGCGGCGGATTGCCGGGCACGAGGACAAGGTCCGCGCGGCCGGCCGCATCCGTCTGAGCGCCATCGCCCACGGCGCTACTTCAGTTTCGAGAACAGCGACTGAAGCTTCATCGCGACGCCCATGTCGCCGGCGACCTTCAGCTTGCCCTGCATGAAGGCCATGGTCGGGTCGAGCTGGCCCTGCGCGAGCTTGAGGAAGTCGTCAAAGCCGACCGAGACAGTCGCGTCGGCTGCGCCATCCTCGTTCGAAGCCTTGCCGGCGGCGCCGTCGATCAGCAGCTTGCCGACCGAGCCGAAATCGAACTTGACCTTCTTGTCGAAACCCCTTTGACGGTGTCAGGCCTTTGTCGCGCGTTGCGGGCGTCAGCGCAACCCGACGGGATTCTTTCAAATCCCCTCGCCGGACGCGGATCGCCTCGCTAGGCTTGATTTAGGGAGGCCCCATGAGCTGGAAAAGCCATATCGAGGAATTGCGCGCGCGCGAGCGGCTGGCCGAGCAGATGGGCGGCGAGGAGCGCGTGGCGCGCCAGCGCGGCATGGGCAAGCTGACCGTACGGGAGCGCGTGGCTTTTCTGGCCGATCCCGGAAGCTTCCACGAGGTCGGCAAGATTGCGGGCAAGGCTGGCTATGGCCCGGACGAGCAGATCGCCGAATTCCTGCCGGCGACGATGGTGTTCGGCCGGGGCAAGCTGAACGGGCGGCCAGCTGTGATTCTCGGCGACGATTTCACCGTGCGCGGCGGGGCGTCGGATGCGTCCATCGCCGGCAAGATGCTGATGGCCGAGCAGATGGCCAACGAATACGGGCTGCCCATCGTGCGCATGATCGACGGCACGGGCGGCGGCGGCAGCGTGAAGTCGCTGGAGCAGAATCCCCGCACCTACATTCCCACGACACCGGCGTGGGAATGGCTGGTCGCCAACATGCAGCGCTCGCCCGTGGTGTCGCTGGCGCTGGGCCCGTGTGCGGGTCTTGGCGCAGGCCGTGTGGCGGCAAGCCATTTCTCCGTGATGGTGAAGGGGCTGAGCCAGGTGTTTGTGGCCGGTCCGCCCGTGGCCAAGGCGATCGGCGAGATTGTCGATAAGGAAGGTCTTGGCGGCTGGGAGATCAACGGCCGCAATGGCGTGGTCGACAATGTGGTGAACTCCGAGCACGAGGCGTTTGCTCAGGCGCGACGCTTCCTCTCCTACATGCCGCTCAACTCCAGCGAGGCGCCGCCTGTCCTGCCCTCGACCGATGATCCGAACCGGCGCGAGGACTTCCTGATCGACATCGTGCCGAAGGACGGCAAGACGCCCTACATGCCGCGCAAGATCATCGAGGCAGTGGTCGACAAGGAGCCGGGTGGATCGAGCTTCTTCGAGATCGGCGCGCTGTGGGGGCGTCAAGTTGTGACGGGGTTGGCGCGGATTGATGGGCATCCCGTGGCAATCATTGCGGGCGATCCGTTCTTCCTCGACGGCGCATGGACGGCGGATGCGTGCGACAAGGTCGTGCGCATGGTTGATATGGCGGACACATTCCACTTGCCGATCATCCACTTTGTCGACTGCCCGGGGTTTGCGGTGGGCGCGAAGCACGAGCGCGCCGGCGTGACGCGGAAGGGCGTGCGGGCGATGGCGGCCGTCTATCAGGCGCAGACGCCAATCCTGCCTGTGGTGATCCGCAAGGCGTATGGCCTCGCCGGGTCCGCGATGTTCAATCCGACCAAGACGCGCTGGCGCTATTGCTGGCCTTCGGGCGACTGGGGCAGCCTGCCGATGGCGGGCGGCATCGAGGCGGCCTACAAGCGCCAGCTGGAAGCCGCAGCTGATCCGGAAGCGGAGCTGAAGGAGCTCTACCGCAAGTTCGAAGCGATGCGCTCGCCGTTCAGGACTGCAGAAGCCTTCATCGCGGAAGAGATCATCGACCCACGCGATACGCGCCCGCTGGTGGTGGAGTTCGTGCACCACGCCTACCGCGTGCTGAAGGCAGAGCCGCGCAGCTTCGGGATGCGGCCTTAGGCGCACCCGGCATTTCGCTTTTCTGATCAGACTTTGCGCGCGCGTAAGGGTCAGCGCTCTTGGCGATTTTGTGAAAGGCGCGCGGGCTGGCGCTGCCAAATCGATGGCGCTAGGTTCGACCCATAAACAAGCATCAATGACTGTTTTAGGGGAGAAACACATGCGTGCATTCACGGCGCCCTTGCTGGGCGCGATCATGGCTCTGTCGGCCTGTGGCGGAGAGGCGCCTGCGCCAACGCCGGAAGCGTCGGCGCAGGCAGCCATCAGCGAGATTGTCCAGACCAAGCAGGGCGCTGTTCGCGGCGAGACGGTCACCGATATCGGCGTGACGGCCTTCATCTATCGCGGCATTCCCTACGCTGCCCCGCCGACCGGCGAGCTGCGCTGGAAGGCGCCGCAAGCTGCAGCGAGTTGGGAAGGCGAGCGCGACGCGACGAAGTGGCCGAATCGCTGTCCGCAGGGCGCGAGCAGCATGGGCATGAACACAGAGATCAGCGAGGACTGCCTCTATCTCAACGTGGTCACGGCAGCGAAGACCGCGGACGAGAACCGCCCGGTGATGGTGTTCTTCCATGGCGGCGGTCTCACGACCGGCACCGGAAGCTCGACCACCTACAACCACCCGACTCTGCCCAACAAGGGCGTGGTGCTGGTGACGGTGAACAGCCGGCTTGGACCCATGGGCTATCTGGCTCACCCCGCCCTCTCCGCCGAATCCGGAACGGGCTCGGGAAATTTTGGCACGCTTGATCTCAAGGCGTCGCTGGACTGGGTGCAGGCCAACATTGCAGCGTTCGGCGGCGACCCGGACAACGTCACCATCTTCGGCGAATCCGGCGGTGGATCGAAAGTCATCTCGCAGATGGCGACGCCGCTGGCGGCGGGGCTGTTCGATCGCGCAATCGTCGAGAGCGGATCGGCGCTGGTGGACGCGCAACGTGTGACGCTGCTCAAGGATGCCGAGGCGACAGGCCAGAAGCTGGTTGCGGCGCTGGGCGTGAAGGAAGATGCCGGAACGCTCGCCGCGTTGCGCGCGCTTCCCTGGGAGAAGCTGATCGAAACGGCGGGCAAGGAAGACGTAGGCTTCCGCGCCACCGTGGTTGTCGATGGACACGTGATCCCCGAGCCGATCAGCACGATCTTCGAAACGGGCAAGCAGGCGAAGGTTCCGCTGATCGTGGGCGCCAATGCGGGCGAGTCCTCGCTCAAGACCAACGTGCCGCTGATGGCGAACCTTCACTCCAAGGCGGGCAATCCGACCTGGGTCTACAACTTCACGCAATTGCCGAAGGGCTGGCGTGAGGAGAAGGGTTGCGTGGCGTTCCATGGGCTTGAGCTGACCTATGTGTTCGGCGCCGTGCCGGGCGGGCTCTCCTCGCCGACGACGCTGTTCCTTGCGGCGGGTGGCGGATGCTCCAACGCCGTTCCGGTGCATGACGAGACGGACATGAAGGTCGCGCAGGACGCGGCGACGGTGTGGGCGCAGTTTGCCAAGACCGGCAATCCGAGCGTGGAAGGCCTGATCGACTGGCCGGCCTATACCGAGCAGACCAACAGCTATCTCGACATCGGCGCGCCGCTGACGGCGAAGACGAATGTGCAGGGCTCGTATGTGGCGCCTCCGGCGGGTACACGCGGCGCGATGTGATCTGATTTTCTCCGACGGACTGAACGCCTCGCATCGCAAGATGCGGGGCGTTTTGTTTTGGCGCTTGCTGCGGATGCGCCGAAAACTCCACGACGCCTTTGCGTCTGGAGGTTTGCTGCCGTTCCGCCCTCCAGCGAGGGAGCGGGGCGCGCAGGATGCGCCGTGGGTTAGTGCCTGTGCCGGTCTTGCGACCGGCGGATGCG
>NCEM01000036.1 GCA_002280725.1 Alphaproteobacteria bacterium 32-64-14 | reverse complement strand
GGCCGCCAGCTCTCCCCCGAACACTAACCCGCTACCCTGAAAGGGCTGTCCCGACATGCCGTCCCTCGACAGTTTCAAATCCCGCAAAACCCTCAAGGTGGGCGCCAAGACGTACGCCTATTACAGCCTTGAGGCGGCAGCGCAAAACGGCCTGGGCGACATTTCTCGCCTGCCGGTATCGCTGAAGGTCCTGCTGGAGAACCTGCTGCGCTTCGAGGACGGCAAGACGGTCACCAAGTCCGACATCCAGGCCTTCGCCGGATGGCTCCAGGACAAGGGCTCGGCCGAGGTCGAGATCGCCTATCGCCCTGCCCGCGTGTTGATGCAGGACTTCACCGGCGTCCCCGCCGTGGTCGACCTTGCCGCCATGCGCGACGCCGCCGCCAAGCTCGGCGCCGATCCCAAGAAAGTGAACCCGCTGGTCCCGGTCGATCTCGTGATCGACCACTCGGTGATGGTCGACTATTTCGGCAAGGCCTCCTCGTTCGGCCAGAACGTGAAGCGCGAATACGAGCGCAACATGGAGCGCTACGAGTTCCTGAAATGGGGCCAGAGCGCCTTCGATAATTTCCGTGTCGTGCCGCCGGGCACCGGCATCTGCCACCAGGTGAACCTCGAATACCTCGCGCAGACCGTGTGGACCAAGGAAGAAGACGGCGAGATCGTCGCCTTCCCCGACACCTGCGTGGGCACCGACTCGCACACCACCATGATCAACGGCCTTGCCGTTCTCGGCTGGGGCGTGGGCGGCATCGAGGCTGAGGCCGCCATGCTGGGCCAGCCGGTCTCCATGCTCATCCCGGAAGTCATCGGCTTCAAGCTCACGGGCAAGCTGCCCGAGGGCGCAACCGCGACCGACCTCGTGCTCACCGTCACGCAGATGCTGCGCAAGAAGGGCGTCGTCGGCAAGTTTGTCGAATTCTACGGCCCCGGCATCGACAACCTCTCGCTGGAAGACCAGGCCACGATTGCCAACATGGCGCCCGAGTATGGCGCGACCTGCGGTTTCTTCCCGATCTCGAAAGAGACGATCAACTTCCTCTCCGCCACCGGCCGTCTTGCCGAGCGCGTGCAGCTCGTCGAAGCCTACGCCAAGGCACAGGGCTTCTGGCGCGCCGACATGAAGGACCCCGTTTTCACCGACACGCTGTCGCTGGACCTCGCCACGATCGAGCCTTCCATCGCCGGGCCGAAACGCCCGCAGGACCGCATCGCCCTGCGCGACGCCGCCGACAATTTCGCCATCTGCCTCGACAAGGAGTTCAACCGTCTCGACAAGGCGCACATCCGCGCCAAGGTTGAAGGCGAGAAATACTCGATCGGCCATGGCGACGTTGTGATCGCGGCCATCACCAGCTGCACCAACACGTCCAACCCGTCCGTTCTCGTTGCAGCGGGCCTGCTTGCGCGCAACGCGCGCCGGCGCAAGATCTCGACGCAGCCCTGGGTGAAAACCTCGCTGGCGCCAGGCTCGCAGATCGTCACTGACTATCTCGCCAAGGCCGGCCTGCAGGAAGACCTGGACGCGCTCGGCTTCAACCTGGTGGGTTATGGCTGCACTACCTGCATCGGCAACTCCGGACCGCTGCCGGACAACGTCTCGAAAGCCATTGCCGAGGGCGATCTCGTCGCCACCTCCGTGCTGTCGGGCAACCGCAACTTCGAAGGCCGCGTGAACCCGGATGTGCGCGCGAACTATCTCGCCTCCCCGCCACTGGTCGTCGCCTACGCGCTCGCCGGTTCGATGAATGTCGACATCACCAACGACGCCATCGGCTACGATGACGAGAATGAGCCTGTGTACCTGTCGGAGATCTGGCCGACCTCGCAGGAAATCGCCGAGACCGTCCGTACGGTCGTGACGGCCGAAATGTTCGCCACGCGCTATTCCGACGTCTTCAAGGGCGACGAGCAGTGGCAGGCCATCAAGATCGAGGGCGGCGCCACCTACGGCTGGCCGATGACCTCGACCTACGTGCAGAACCCGCCCTACTTCGAAGGCATGACGATGACGCCCGAGCCCGTCACCAACGTGGCGAACGCGAAGATCCTCGCGCTGTTCGGCGATTCGATCACCACCGACCACATCTCGCCCGCCGGCGACATCCAGGCCAAGGGCCCGGCCGGCAAGTACCTGCGCGAGCATCAGGTTCCGGTCACCGACTTCAACTCCTACGGCGCGCGCCGGGGCAACCATGAAGTCATGATGCGCGGCACGTTCGCCAACATCCGGATCAAGAACCACATGGTTCCCGGCGTCGAAGGCGGCATCACGCTGAAGGACGGCGAGCAGAAGGCGATCTACGACGCCGCAATGGAATACATCGCCGAGAAAACCCAGCTGGTGATCTTCGCCGGCAAGGAATACGGCACCGGCTCCTCGCGCGACTGGGCAGCCAAGGGCACGCGCCTACTTGGCGTTCGTGCGGTCATCGCGGAAAGCTTCGAGCGTATCCACCGCTCCAACCTGATCGGCATGGGCGTGCTTCCGCTCCAGTTCGCCGATGGCGTGAGCTGGAAAACCCTCGGACTTACCGGTGCGGAAACCGTCACGATTGATGGAATCACAGAACTTCTTCCGCGTCAGACGGTCACGGTGAAGGTCGCTTTCCCGAACGGCAGCACGCAGTCAATCGAGGCAAAAGTCCGCATCGATACTGAAAACGAGCTGGATTACTTCCGGAACGGCGGCATTCTCCATTATGTTCTTCGGGAGCTGGCCAAGGCTTCGTGATCGGGCCAAGCCTTCGTGATCAAGAATGGGCTGCTTGTCACAGCGTCTTGATTCGTTGTTTTGTGCGGCTGCGAGATAACGGGACTGAATGAAGTCGGCATCCCGCATCCTCTGCGCGCTATTCGCGCTGCTCGTCGCTCCGGCCGCCCTGGCCCAGCGCGGCGGCATGAACGTGCCCGAGCACGCCTCACGGCCTGTCGTGATGGAACTGTTCTCCAGCCAGGGTTGCGGCAACTGCCCGGCGGCGAACCAGAACATCGTGCTGCTGGCCGAGCGGTCTGACGTGATCGCCCTGACCTATCCGGTCGGCATCTGGGACTATCTTGGCTGGGACGACACCTTCGCCAAGCCGGAGTTCACCGAGCGGCAGAAGCGCTACAACCGCGTCCTGAAATATCGCGGGCCCTACACGCCGCAGGTCGTCTACTCCGGCCGCCTGCACGGCCCCGGAACGGACATCAAGGATATCGAGGAAGCCTTCGGCCGCCGCGACATCAGCCCGTACCCCGTCACCGTCGCGATCGGCAGCGATGGCGTGTCGATCGCGGGATCGCTGCCCACTGGCGTTACGAAAGCCGGCGTCGTCGCCGTCCACTTCCGCCCTGGCCTCACCAAGGTCACGCCCGGCGCCGGGGCCAACAAGGGCAAGTCGATGTCCTATTTCAACCTGGTGACCAAGTTCGAGGCGCTGGGCGAATGGAGTGGCGGCTCCAAGCGCTATGCGCTCTCCTGCCCCACCGGCTGCGTCGTCATGGTGCAGAAGGACGGCATGGAAGGCATGGTCATCGGCGCGGCCCAGAAGAAGTAACGCTACGTCCGGCCGCTACTCCGCAATCGCCGCCAGCGGCGTTGAGAACGTCCCCCAGTCAAGCTCGCTGAGCCCGAACGCCCAGGGCGCCGCCCGCGCGTTGATATCGGCTGCAAGCTGCACAGCCACCACCCCGGCGCCTTCCGCAGTCGCCGCGCTCACCGTCACCCAGCCGCGCTCTTTCGCCCGCCACGAGCGCACGACAATGGCCACGCCATCCTTCGTGCGCGCAGTGTATTCGGCCAACGGCACGCCAATCCCGATCTCGCCCGCAGGCGCGACATCCACCGGCGCCAGCCGCGACAGCGCCTCCGCCACCATCTTGGGGCCCAGCGCGGCCAGCACCAGCCGCTGATGATGCGGCGGCCCAAGACCGAAGCCGCCGTCCGGCATCCGCACCAGCCTGTAGGCCGACCCCTCCGCCGGTCGCAGACCGGCCTCCGCGATATCGGCGGCCGCAACATTCACGACATCGAGATCGAGCCACCGCGCCGCGCGCTGCAGTGGCGGGATCACCGCCCCCTCCACCGCCCACGCCTGCAGATCGTCCGGCTTGCGCACATAGCTGCGCCCATCGCGAAAACCCACGATCAGCTTGGCAAAGCTGTTGCCATTGCCATCGCCCACTTCCAGCAGCGCGCCCGTGCCGCCCACGCCCGGATCGCCAAGGCCGATGCGGTCAAACTTGCGATCGTCCCGCGTCATCGCCTCACCATAGGTCATCGCCGACAGCGCCTGCGTGAGATCCTGGATGCGCGCCGGGCTCACCGGATAGTTGCCCTTCTCCGCCAGCACCCAGTCATTGCCATTGCGGACGATGTGGTAGCTCTCCTCCTCCGTGGACACCATGATCAGCTGGATCAAGCTGGTCTTGCTCTCGAAGGCCGGAAGCACGCGCTGGCCAACTTCAGACCGTGGCAGGTTCTGCTGCGGCGGCAGCAACGCCACGGCCCCCAGCACCGCGCACACGCCCGCCACAGCGCCAAGAACGATCAGCGTCCTGCGCCGCCGGCGCGCGCCCACCCCGCTCATGTTGCGCCTCCTCGCCTGCGGCTGCGCCAGACCATGACGCCAACACCGATCAGCACGACGGCAAACGGCGGCAGCCAGATGTTTACGAAGGACAGCTGCGCCGCCAGCGCATCGACATCGCGGCGGAACTCGCGCTCCACCGCACGCAATTGGCGCCGCGCGTCCAGCGCCTGCTCGCGATAACCTGAGATTTCAGCCAGCTCCTCGTCGGTCGACGCCACCCCGCCGGCCCGCCGCGCCTCAAGCGCGCTTGCCCGCGCCTCGGCATCGTCGAGCAGCGTCTGCAGCCGCGTCTGCTCGGCATAGAGCCGCGTCCGCGCTGCAGCCTCGATATCGTCCACGCGCGTCATCGGCCGCGCCGCCGGCGCGCGCGAGCGCAGTTCAGTCAAGGCATAGTCGCCACTCAGATTGTCCAGCGCGTTGAGCACGAACGCCGCGTTGTCCGCCAGCGCCTGCCCCGTCTGCGGGTGCACATAGAAGCCATCGTCCATCACATCCGCATCCGCGATCATGATGACCTCCGCGGGCGATTCCGACGCGGACACAAACGGCGGCGCACGCTCCATCGCTTGTCGCTGCAGCTCCGCCATCACGGGATCATCGTCCTGCGGCGGCGCAGGCGGACGCGCGAATGTCGACCGCAGCTCGCCCGAAATGCGCGCCGCCAGAACCGGCTTCACGCCCGAAGGCTTGTACGCCTCCATCACCGCGCGCGGCGCCGGATCGCTCATCGCAAAGTCCGGCGTCATCAGCGCAGCGTCGCTCCCCGCCTCGATCAGCGGCTCGAACGTGACACCCGTGCGCGGCTCAACCACCAGATGCCCCGCTGAACCGAAATTGATCGGCCGCGACAGGTCTGCGGTGATCACATCGGCTTTCGACATCATACTGGGCGGCGGCGCTATAAACAAAGGCTGGCCTTCCTGCGCCACGCGCCCCGCGCCCGCATCCACATTCACCGGCAGCGCAATCGAACGATCAGCCACCACATCCGCCGCCAGCTTGACGCCCAGCATCTGCTCGACGCGCGCCAGCGAAGACGCTGTCGGCGCCTGCCCGCCCACCTGCACGGCGGCCGCGCGCGCGGCCGGATCAAGCGCGATCAGCGCCGTGCCCTTGTTCAGCATGAACTGGTCGATCAGATATTGCTGCCACTCGCTGAGCGGGCCGGGGTGCACGATCATCAACACATCGGTTCCCGGCGGCAGCTCGCGGAAATCCGGCTCCAGCACTTCGACGTCATACGCCCGCCGCGCCTCGCGCAGCACAAGCGCTGCCTGCGGTTCGCTCGGATGCAGGCGATAGGGCGTCAGCGAGGATATCACCGCGACCTTCGGCGGCGAGGGATCGTCCAGCTGCGAGATCAGCCGCACCAATTCGTACTCGAGCAAGGCGTCGCGCTCGGGCGCGAGGAAAGGAATCGCGATGGCGTCATCCACGGTGTTGTGCCCGATGACGCCAATATACAGCGGATCGCCGCGATCGGTGGGCGCGGGCGTAAGCCCTGCCCCCGCAATGCGTTCTTCCTCTTCCGAATAAGGCTCGGGCTCAGTCTCGCGCACCTTCACCTTGCCGCCCGAATGCGCGGTGATCTCGGTGATCAACTGACGCACGCGGTCGGCATGCGCGCGGATCGCCGGGAAGTCCGATCCCAGCGAACGCGAATAGACGAACTCCAGCTCCACCGGCTCGATCAGCCGCTCGACGACTTGCCGCGAGGATGACGACAGCGTGTAGAGCTTGTTGGCCGTGAAATCAGCCCGCGCAGGCGCAATCCATTTCCACGACGCGACATTGGCGCCCGCAAAAATCGCAGCGACGGCAAGGCTGGCCAGAATGGCGTAGTGCGTCCTGCGCATCACCCGCCCTTCCTTGCGCTGACCCAGATCGCGTTGAGCGCCAGCCAGAGCGCGATGAAGCCGCCATAGAAGATCAGCGCGCGCAATTCGAGCACGCCGCGCTGCGCCGACTCGAAATGCATGAGCAGCGAGAAGGAGGCGAGCGCATCCGCCGCCCCCGGTCCGAACATCCCCGACAACCCGGACGTCACCACCGGCAGGCCGGCGGCCGTGAACAGGAAGCCCACCGCCACAGACAGAACGAACGCCACCACCTGGTTGCGCGCAACCGCAGACATCGCGCACGCAATGGCGAGGTACCCACCCGCCATCAGAAAGCTCATCGCATAGGTGAGGAAGATCGCCGCATTGTCCGGGCTGCCAAGCCAGTTGACCGACATCCACATCGGCGTGGTGAACACCAACGCGACGCCCGCGACCGTCCACGCCGCAAGGAACTTCCCGATCACCAGCGACCATGTCGGCGCCGGCAGCGACAGCAGCAGCTCCAGCGTGCCCCCGCGCGATTCGTCAGCCCACAGGCGCATCGCAATGGCAGGCAGGAAGACGAGATAGAGCCAGGGATGGAACAGGAAGAAGGGCGCAAGATCGGCCTGGTTGGTCTGGAAGAAACGCCCGATCTCGAAGGTGAAGGCGCCCAGAGCGATCAGGAAGATCGCGATGAACACATAGGCGAGCGGCGTCAGGAAGTAGGCCGACAATTCGCGCAGGTAGACCGCGCGCATGGCGCTGGATGCCTGCCGCAACGTTTCCTTCCATTGGGGGGCGGTCGTCTCGCTCATACGGCCGCCTCGCGGCGTGTGAGCATGTGGAAGGCGTCTTCAAGGCGGCCGCCTGCCCCGCGCGAGGCCAGCTCAGCCGGCGTGGTGTCGGCAATGATCTCGCCGCGATCGATCAGGATGGCGCGCGAACACATCGCTTCCACCTCATCCAGCTGGTGCGTCGAGATCAGGATGGCCTTCGCCTGCCCCATCCGGCGGATCAGCGCGCGCATGGCGATCTTCTGGTTGGGGTCGAGGCCATCGGTGGGCTCGTCCAGGATCAGCACCGGCGGATCGTGCACAATGGCCCCCGCCAACGCCACACGCCGGCGATAGCCCTTTGAGAGCGTCTCGATGGGGCGCGAAAGAACATCGGTGATGGCGGCGTCTTCAGCAGCGCTTGCGATGCGGTCCTTGGCTTCGGCCCGGCGCAGGCCGTGCGTGCGGCCGAGGAAGGCGAGGAAATCCTTCACCGAAAGATCGAGATAGAGCGGCGCGCCCTCCGCCAGATAGCCGAGCGCCAGTTGCGCGCGCGTGCGGTTCGACTGGATCGACGCGCCATTGATCCACGCATCGCCCTCGTCCGGCTCGAGATAGCCCGCGATCATGCGCAGCGTGGTGGACTTGCCTGCCCCGTTGGGGCCGAGGAAGGCGACTGTCTCGCCGCGCGCGACGGAGAGGCTCACCTTGCGCACGGCCTGCCGCGATCCGAACGATCTGGAGAGGCTTTCGACTTTTAGCGCGTCCATGTCTGTCCGCTGGCTGGGAGTCTTCGGCGTGGAGTCTGGGGCGTCTTTTCGGGACCGATTGCTAGGCCCGCCATAGCCGGGAAGAAAGCCCGGACTTGATGAAGATTCGGCCAATGCGAATCGGCGTGTGGCCGCAACGATTCGCGAGGCTCGTTAACGCTTTCGCGGCGCACACAGGAACCCGGACGCACAAACGCGCGTAATCGCCGTGAGGCGCTGAAAGGCTTGAATTTCGGAGGATTTTGGAGAGATTGAGTGTCGGACGAACCGTCCAGTCGCAACCCTGGGGGGCTGGGGGGCTGTTGGGTCCAAGGTCGGCGTCTTAACTGTCCGCCCGACGTTGTTAACCTGACCGTGATCGGTGGCTTTGGCTAGTCCAAAATGTGGAGATATTGCGAATTCTTCGTAAGGTGCGCAGCATGCGAATCTGGACGTTCAACGGTCCACAGGACACGCCATGACGCAGACGGGTCAGCCCGGTTTTCTCTCCGCTTCTCAGACCGCGCCACGACAGATCTGGTTCGACCGGCGCGAGCTCGATCTCATCCTCTGGGCCTACGGAAAGCTTGTGGCTGAAGGGGAATGTCGCGACTACGCCATCGGCGCCTACGCGGATCACGCGGCCTTCTGCATGTACAAGCGCGCCTCCGAAGCGCCGACCTGGATCATCGAGAAATGGCCCGAGCTTGCGCGCAGGCAGGGCGCATATTCGGTCACCAATTCAGCGGGTCTCGTGCTCAAGCGTGGACAAGATTTAACGCAGGTGCTGCGCCTGTTCGACAAGAAGCGCTTCAACGTGGTCGACTAGCTGCAGGCTAACGCGCAGCAAGCCAGATGCGCGAAGTTGATCCACAGCAAGTCCACAGGCCTTCATCCACAGCTGTCGATAACCCGAAACGAAAAGCCCCGGACCATCGGTCCGGGGCTCTCGTTTTTTGCGTCTGCCTCAGCGCGTTAGTCGCGCGAGGAGAGGAACATCAGCACGATGCGGAACATGTTGATGAAGGAGATGAAGAAGTTCAGCGCTCCCCAGTTCGTCATGACCGCCAGGCTGCGGGCGTCGCCGCCGAAGGCGTAGTAGCCATTCTTCAGCTGCTGCGTCTCAACCGCGATCAGCACGGCCGACAGCGCGAACACCGCGCCCATGATGATCCATTCGAACATCGAGGACGGCGGCAGGATGAAGTTCAGCAGCGACATCGCCACGACGCCCCAGAGGGCCATCATCGCAAATGAGCCGATACCCGACAGGTCACGCTTGGTCGTGTAGCCGAACAGCGACAGGGCGCCGAAGGCCGACGCCGTAATCAGGAAGGCTTTGCCGATTGTGACATAGGTCAGGTTGTCGAACGTAATGCCGCCGCGCGACGCGAAATCCACCGGCGCGCCGACCGACGCCGCTTGAGCGCCAGCGACCCAGATACCCAGACCCAGGCCCATCATCGTTACGATGGCCCAGTACATGATACCCGTGGCGAGCGGCGACGGGTTCTTCATGAAGAACATCGAGCCGAGCATCAGGGCGATAGGGCCCCACTGCACGACGAAGTAGAGCGGCGTTCCGAAGACCAGCTGTGTCACCGCCGGTACTGTGCCAGCGACGAATGCGAGAACGCCAGCAAGCGCGATACCCAGCGCCAGTTTGTTGTAGACGCCCAGCATGAATTTGCGGAGGCCGGCGTCCGTGGCCATATCGCCCGTCTGAGCGCCTGTGCGCGTCTGGGCATACTGGAAGTCAGCCATGGTTCTGTTTTCAACCCTCTGTCAGCGGCAGGTGCATGACCTGCCAGTCTCGTTGGATAATGGTCATTGCGGCCCGGCAATGCAAGTAAATCCGGCTTTCTGCGGGCTGTCTGGCGAGTCTGTGATCTCGGTAAATCTGCGCTAACCCTTGATTCTGGCAGACAACAGCTGCCGCGCTTCTTGTAAGGCTTGTTACAGTCGCGATGGTGAACGCGACTATGCTTGTGGCACACCGGATCATCGTCATGGCGCTTCGCCTTTTTCTTGCCATACCGGTCCCCGCCTCCATCGCCGATCGCCTCGCGACGCTGGAGAGCGACGTGCCCGGCGCATCCTGGCGCACGGCGGACCAGTATCACCTCACCCTTCGCTTCATCGGCGAGGTCGACGAAGCGGTTGCCCGCGACATCGACACCGAGGTTGGCCGCATCGTCGCCGCCTCGTTCGAGATCGCGCTGCAGGGCGTTGGCAGTTTCGGCGGCCGCGAGCCCTCCGCGCTTTGGGCCGGCGTCAGCTATTGCCCTGCCCTGATCCGGCTCGCCGGCGCCTGCGAGACCGCCATCCGCAATGCCGGTATTCCGCCCGAGCCCCGCCGCTACAAGCCGCACGTCACCGTCGCCTACCTGCACGGCACGCGCGATGTGGAGGTCGCGCACTTCCTCTCGGACGCCGCGGAGTTCCGCACGGAAGCCTTTATCGTCGATCATTTCTGCATGTATTCCTCGCGCGCGACCCGCGCCGGCAGCCACTATGTCGAGGAAGCGGTCTATCCGCTGACTGGCTGACCTGGAGCGTCATGTCTTCGCGCGATGCTTGCCCACGGCCTTCGCGTAGAAGCTGCGGATGATCCTGATGTCGGCGTCATAGTCTCCGCTCGGGTGAATCACCGCCGCGATGCTCATCGTGCGCGTTCCATAGTCGAGCACGCTCAGCACGATGGGCACGCCCGCACCCACCGCGATGTGATAGAACCCGCTCTTCCATTCGCTAACCCGGCTGCGCGTGCCTTCGGGCGGAATGGCGAGCACCATCCTGTCGCTCGCCGCAAACGCATCGCGCATCGCCTGCACGACATCATTGCTGCCCGATCGATCGATCGGCACGCACCCCAGCGCCTTGATGATCCAGCCGAACGGCCCCTGCGTGAGAGTCTTCTTCCCCATCCAGCGCAGGCGGATGCGATAATACCCCGCCGCCGACAGCATGTTCAGCCCGTCCCAGTTCGACGTATGCGGCGCCGCCACCAGCACCATCTTGTCGATGGCCGGCCAGTCGCCCCGCATCTTCCATCCGCTGAGCGCGAGATGCACGCGGCTCAGGCCGCGAACAATCTGTGACAGCACGCCCCTGCCCGGCGCAGGGCGCGCAGTCGCCGGGTCGATCACGATCTGTGTGGTCATGCCGTCCCCGCTGGCGCATCTGCGCGCGCCCCTGTCTGCGATGCATCGCGCGGGCAATGCAATGCGCCACGTTGGACACATCCCGATCGGCGCCAGCCACAAACGAAAAACGCGCCCCGAGGGGCGCGCTTTCCAGTGTCGGATCGAGACGGGGCCTACTCCGTGCCTTCCATCTCGGCCGCCTGACGGTGCAGGCGCGCGATGCGGCGTTCGGTCGGCGGGTGCGAGGCGGAAGGTCCACGGCGCGGGCCGTGCAGCGGGTCGATGACGAACATGTGCGCCGTCGCTGGGCTGCGCTCGGCCAGCGGGTTCAGCAGCGAGGCCGTGTGGCGCTCAAGCTTCAGCAGCGCGTTGGCGAGGTTGACGGGTGAGCCGCAAATTTCGCCGGCCTGCTTATCGGCGGCGTATTCGCGGTGGTGGCTCTGGCCGGCACGGGCGACGAGACCGGCAACGATGCGCTCGACGCGCTTGCGTTGGCCCAGTGGATAAGCAATCGCGCCGAAAATCGTTGTCAGCACGGCGGCAAGCGCCGAGCCGATGCCCATGGCCAGCGCGTCGCCGCGCTTCACGTGCGCCAGCTCGTGCGCCACAACCGCCGAGACCTCGGCGCGCGTCAGCGTTTTCAGCAGGCCGTCGGTCACGGCGATGGAAGCGTGATTGGTGTCGCGCCCCGCTACGAAAGCGTTCGGCTGGAATGCGTCGACGATATAGGTGCGCGGGCGCGGCATGTTCGCCCGCATGGCAAGGCGATCGCAATCGGCCACGAAAGCGCGGATCATCGGCGAGGCATCGTCCGAGCCGACCTCGCGGGCGTTGTGCAGCTTGAGCACGATCTTCTCGGCATACCAGAAGACGGTGATATGGAAGGCCAGCGCGATCAGCGTCGCGACCAGCGCGCCTTCCCTGCCCGCGATCGACCAGCCCAGTCCCGCGAAGGCGAGATGGATCAGAAGCATCAGTCCGGCGGCTTTGATGTAGCTCATCGAAGGTCTCTCACGCAGGGATGTTCCCTGCCGGACAGCTTTGGTGATCTTGGTGAATGCTTCCTTTCCAAACCGGAAAAAATTGGTGAACGTGCGGTCCCATGAGCGAGCCCGATACCATGAGCGACCCAGACATCACGCCCGAAAGCGCTGCCGCGAGCGAAGTCTCAACGCCTGAAATTCCTGCGATTCCCGGCGCTGCCCCGGGCAAGACGCTTTCACCGGAGGCGATCCGCGCGCTGCAGGAGGCCGAGGCGCGGCGCCAGGCCGCGCCCCCGGAAAATCTTCCCGTCGAAATCAACGGCCGCCGCGAGGGCGAGGAACCCACCCGCTATGGCGACTGGGAGAAGAAGGGTCTCGCGGTCGACTTCTGATTAACTCTGGATCGCCTGAAGGGCGTCAGGATTGGCCCTGTCCGGCGTTGCTGTGTTAAGGTTTTGCTTGATCCGCAATCACCCGGCCAGTTACCCGGCACGGGTGCTGCATCGGAGATCGCCATGAAACCGATTTACCGCTTCCTCGCCGCCGCCCTCGTAATGTCCTCGCTCGCGAGCCCGGCCTTCGCCGATGGCCGCAACCGCCGCGTTCCGCCGGTGACTGCGCCCGCTCCCCCGCCGCTTCAAACGCCGCCGACCCTGCCCTCGCCCACACCGCCGCCCGTTGTGCCGGTGCCCGTGAAGGCCGGCCCGTTGCCGATAACCCTGCCGTCCGATTTCGGCACAGGTGGCGTCGGCATCGACATCAATGGCGGCTCAGGCGGCCGTGGCCGCGTGATCATTATTGGCGGCGGGTCAGCCCGCGCCCAGGCGTCGGCCGCGGCTGTTGCCTTCGCCAGCGCGTCGGCCGTCTCCTTCGGCGGCGGCAAAGGCGGCGGTCATGGTGGCGGCTGCGGCTGCAAATAGGCCCTAAAGCCAGCCACGCTCCCGTTCGTCCAGCCACAGGTGCGCCGCCCCCAGCAGGGGCGCTGCATCCGATGTAATCAGGCTGATCGGAATTTTCTCCAGCAATGCCGTCCGCGGCCCGCGCCGGTTGAACCGCGCCAGCGCTTCTGGCTCGTCCAGCCAAGGCGCAAGGTGCTGGGCGACCCCGCCCGCGATGTAGACGCCGCCCGACGCATTACAGACCAGCGCCATATTCCCCATCGCCGTCATCGTGACAGCCGCGCGCAGGCGACAGAACGCTGCCGAGAATGCGTCCCCCTCCAGCGCCGCAGCAATGACAGCCTTGGGCGATAGGTCATTGGGCGGAAGGCCCATGGCCTCGGCGAGGCAATCGCGCGTCAGCTCGAACCCCATGCCGGCGGCGATCAGCTCGTTGAACGCATCCTCGCCCCGCGCCCGGATCGCTTTTGAAAGTTCCCATTCAAGCTCTGTCACCGGCGCGAAGGCCTGATAGCCACCCTCGCCGCCGATCACGACCCAGCCCGATGTCATGCGCCGCAACAGCGCGACGCCAAACCCCGTACCCGGCCCGCCCACAGCCGCCGATCCCAGCGGATTGCGCGCGCCAGAGCGGATCGGCGCCAGCCCCTCATCGCTCAGTTCGGGCGCGGCCCGCGCCATGGCGATGAAATCATTCACCGCGACCAGCCGCTTGCCGCCAAGCCGCGCGCGCACCGCAGCAAGATTGACGGTCCAGCCACGATTGAGCAGTTCCACGCTGTCATTCTCGACCACGCCGGCGAGGCCCAGGGCTGCGCCATCCGGCTTGTGACCGGTCTCGGTGAGGAATGTATCGAGCGCCGCCTCGAAGCTCGCGAAGCTCGCGCCAGCGCGCTTCCAGATTTCCGACAGCGTAACGCGCCCACCGTCCTCATACGCCATGGCGAAACGCACATTCGTGCCGCCGACATCGCCCGCCAGGATTGCTTCATGCGTCATGCGCAGATGCTAGCCTCCCCAACGGCCCGACGAAAAGTGCTCCCCGAAGCCACACAAGCAAATTGCGCCCGCCTACACGATGATTTTGTTGGCTTTCAGGGCTGCAATCCCGCACCTTCGCACCCAACTGGCCATTAGGCTTCACACCAATCGAGGGATGCCACCGCACGATGCCCCACGGGACACCGCTAATCTCGCTTTTGACCATTGGCCTGGGCCTGGCCTTTGTCTTCGGCATGATAGCGACCCGCCTGAAGCTGTCGCCGCTGGTCGGATATCTCATCGCGGGCGTCATAATCGGCCCCTTCACGCCCGGCTTCGTGGGCGATGCGCAGCTGGCCACCGAACTCGCCGAAATCGGCGTGATCCTGCTGATGTTCGGCGTCGGCCTGCATTTCTCGCTCGATGACCTCCTCTCCGTGCGCGCCATCGCCATTCCCGGCGCGCTGGCCCAGATCCTTGCGGCGACCCTGCTCGGCGTCGGCATGGGCTATCTGATGGGCTGGCCGCTCGAAGGCGGCATCGTCTTCGGCCTTGCCCTCTCCGTCGCTTCCACCGTCGTGCTGCTGCGCGCCCTGCAGGAACGCCACGTCGTGCAGACCGAACGCGGCCGCATCGCGGTCGGCTGGCTAATCGTCGAAGACATCGCGATGGTCCTCGCGCTGGTCCTGCTCCCCACCTGGGCCGACCTGCGCAATCAGGTCGCGACAAGCGGCGGCGCGTTCACATGGGACCAGGCCGGCCAGATCGGCCTCGCCATCCTGATGACGCTCGGCAAGGTTGGCGCATTCATGGTGGTCATGCTGATCTTCGGCAAACGCCTGATCCCGTGGATCCTGCATCGCGTCGTCCATCTCGGCTCGCGCGAGCTGTTCCGCCTCTCCGTCCTCGCCATCGCGCTGGGCGTAGCCCTCGGCGCCTCCGAACTGTTCGGCGTCTCCTTCGCGCTCGGCGCCTTTTTCGCCGGCATGATCATGGGCGAGAGCGAGCTGTCGCACCAGGCCGCCAACGAGACCCTGCCCCTGCGCGACGCCTTCGCCGTGCTGTTCTTCGTCTCGGTCGGCATGCTGTTCGATCCGATGACCCTGCTGCAGAACCCCTGGCCCCTGCTCGGCGCTCTCGGCATTGTCGTCGTCGGCAAGTCGCTCGCCGCCATCGCCATCATGAAGGCGTTCAAGCAGCCCGCGGACTCAACCATGCTGATCGCCGCCAGTCTTGCGCAGATCGGCGAGTTCTCGTTCATCCTCGCAACCCTCGGCGTCGGCCTCGGCCTGATGCCGGCAGCGGCCCAGGACCTGATCCTTGGCGCAGCCATTCTCTCGATCGTGCTGAACCCCCTCGCCTTCCTTGTCCTCGAACGCTTCGTGCCAAAGCCCAAGCCGCAACCGATACCGGTCGAGCCCGGCCTCGCGCCAGCACCCACAGCCGAGGCGGTCACTCAACGCGCCATCGTCGTCGGCTTCGGCCGCGTCGGCTCGCGCATCGGCCGCCAGCTCGACCAGAAGAAGATCAAGTACACGGTCGTCGAGGAGCGCGAGGAAATCATCGAGCGGCTGCTGGAGGAGAACATCACCACGATCATCGGCAACGCCGCCTCGATCGACACCCTGCGCTCCGCCAACGTCGAACGCGCAGACCTGATCTACATCACCGTGCCGGACGGCTTCGAGGCCGGCCGCGTCGCCGAGATCGCGCGCCAGCTCAACCCCGGCATCCGCATCCTCGCCCGCTCGCACTCGGACGCCGAGGCGGAACACCTCGCCGTACGCGGCGCAGATGTCATCATCTCGGGCGAGGAAGAAATCGCGCAGGCGATGATCGAGGCAACCGGCCCCAGGGCCGCCAGCGCAACGCCCAAGACGGCGTAGTGGTATATCGTTCCATTGTATTCATTTGATATTTGCGCGCACGCCGCGTAGGTGACGCGCATGGCGCACGATCACACCCACGCGCATGACGACAAACATGATCATGGGCAGTCCCATGATCACGCGCACGGCCATTCGCACAACCATGATCATGCGCACTCGCATGGCCACGATCACGGCGGCGACGAGAACAACGCCGCCCGCATCGGCATCGCCGCGCTGCTGACCGGCAGCTTCATGGGCATCGAACTCGCAGGCGGTCTCATCACCGGCTCGCTCGCGCTTGTTGCAGACGCAGGCCACATGCTGTCGGATTTCGGCAGCCTCGCGCTTGCCTGGATCGGCTTCCGCATGGCGCGCCGCCCACCCGACTCGCGCCGCACATTCGGGTTCCGCCGCTTCCCCGTGCTCGCCGCCTTCGTGAATGGCCTCACGCTCTTCGCAATCGCCGTCTGGATCGTCTACGAAGCCATCATGCGCCTCAGTGATCCGCGCACCATCGAGCCTGTGCTGATGACGTGGATCGCGGTGGCGGGCCTTGCCGTCAACATCGCGTCCTTCTTCGTCCTGCATGGGGCCGACCGCGACAATCTCAATGTGCGCGGCGCCCTGCTCCACGTGATCGGTGATCTACTCGGCTCGGTCGCCGCCATCGCCGCCGGCCTCATCATCATGTCGACCGGCTGGATACAGGCCGATCCGATCCTGTCGGTTCTGGTCGCGCTGATCATCCTGCGCTCGGCCTGGGCCGTGACGGCCCAGAGCGCCCACATCCTGCTTGAAGGCGCGCCCACCAACATCAGCCTCGACAAGGTCACGCATGACCTTGTGGACCATGTCGAGGGCGTGCTCGACGTCCACCATGCCCATCTCTGGTCGCTCGATGGCCGCCGCTCGATGATGACGCTGCATGCCCGCATCGCCAACAGCGCCGAAGGCCCCGCCATTGTCGCCCGCATCAAGACGCGCCTGCGCGACGCGCATGGCGTTGGCCACGCAACGGTCGAGATCGAAGGCGACGATTGCGCCGGAACCGACTGCAGCTGACGCGCGCGCTGAAGGCATCGTTCGAGACGATCGCTGCGCGCCAATCGTCTCGAACGATGCGTGCGTAGCCCCGCTCCCAAACAAAACCTGGCCCGCATTCACGAGCCCGGCCTGTATCTCATCGAGCGTGAAGCTCAGTACGAGAGGATCAGTTTGCCGTCGGCTCCGGCGCCGCGGCTGGCGTGAACGTCGCCGAAAAGCCGAGGCTGTCCTTCGTGATCGGCGCCGCCATCGCGCTCAGCACGCCGAACGGCTGCTTCGGCTTGATCTGCAGGCGCAGCGAGCCCGGACCGGACAGGAAGCCTGCCGCAGCCGACGTCAGCTCGCTCGCGATCGCAGGGTCGACGCCCGCATCCGACATGAACACCGAAGCGCCCTGCACCATCGCGACCAGGTCGCCGCGATAGGCATCGAGGCTCTGGCCGGAGCCCGCCGCCTGCTGGTTGAGGATCAGCTTCACCAGCGTCTCGTCCGTGATCGACACGTCGAGATCGGTCAGCTGCAGCGGCATGATCGCCATCATCATCTGCATGGCCATCATGGTGGAAGCGCTCGACATGCCGTCGGAATCGCCGGGGATCGGATTGCCGTCCTCGTCGAATTCGGGCTCGGCCGCGTCATCGACCAGGCTGGTCATGCTCGTGACCGCGGACATGAGCGCCGGCAGGGCCGCCTGCAGGCCGACAACGCCGACATCCACCTTCACATCAACCACGTCCGTCACGCCAAGGTTGTAGCCCGTATAGCGCGTGATGTCCTTCGCGGGATCGAACGTCGCTTTGCCGCCAGCATAGATCTCGACCGAGTCGGAGGGATAACCCGCCATGGCGAGCACCATCAGGCCCATCGCGCCCGCCATGCCGCCCGAGGAGTCCGCCGTCAGCCTCAACGAGCCAAGGGGCATCTCCGACGCTGTCACGACGCCATCAGCGTTGCGCGTCAGGAGCGAGCTTATAGATGTCGAGTTGAGCTTGAGGCCTGACACATCGACGCTCATGCCCGACCAGTCCAGCCTGTCGTAGCCGGCCTCGAGCGGGCTCGTGTAGTCAGCATACATGCTCGCGAAGTCGGGCTCGCCGCCGCCCGTCATCGCGGCCTCCATGCCCATCATGAAAGGCTTCACGAAAAGGCCGGAGTTGAGGTTCGCGATATCGAGCGTCCCGAGGTCGAAGACGGCGGAGATCGGAACCATCTCGGTCGGGATGTTCACCTCGCCCGCAATCCCCGCGATGCGCACGAGACCCATCATCGTGTCGCTGAGATTGGAGACCGACAGCTCTCCAACCTTCACGTCGAAGCTCGAGAGGCCCGCCTCGCTCTCGACCTCGCCCTTGACGGCGATGTTGCTGATGCCGGCCTTGCCGAACTTCCACGCCTCGAAGGCCGGCATTTCGCTCGGCCCCGCTTCCGTGAACGCGCCGGCGATGAAGGCGCCCGTCGCCTCGTCCATCCCCTCGATGCCGACGGATCCGATGGTCACCGTCGCGCCGCTGAGATCGCCCACCGGCGTGATCCCATTGAACACGAAGTCGCGCACAACCGGCTTGCCGCCCTTCATGGTGAGTCCGTTGAGGACGACCGACCCGGCCGTCAGCACCGGCGTGACGGCTTCGGTGTCCAAATCCTCGTCCTCGGGCTCTTCGGCATCCATGCCCATCATGGCCGCCATGAAGGGCGACGACAGGAAGGAGACCCCCTCCAGCTTCACGTCATTTCCTGAGCCGGAGAGCTTGGAATAGGAAAATCCCGCAACGGTTGCATTTTCCCGGAACTGCATGAGGTCCAGCGCCTGGAGAGCCTCCTGGCTCGTTCCGCAGGCGGAAAGAACCAGCAGACTGGCAAACGCAAACTTGAGCTTCATTTTAGTGGTCCCCCTCGATGGGTCTGGTTGCTTCAACGTCCCCAGGAAGATACCCCTTAGCATGGTCGTCGCGGAATCCCATCCTCGGGTTTTTTTGATAGCGAAATCAGGTGCTTCGGTTCCTGTGCGTGTGCACATTGATAAACGGGCCCGCCGGGTTTCCGTTAGGATAGATACGATGGCCCGCGAGGCCGTCGCCACCGCCCCCGCAGCCCGCCATGCCCTGGACGCCCTTTCCTTCGCGACAGAGCGTGTGGACTGGATCGCCGAGCGCCTCGGCGCCCTGCCTCCCCCCATCGCTTTCCGTCCCGGCGTCTACATCCCCCTGCGGGGCGTCATCCACCGCCTGAAGCAGGCCGAAGGCGGCCGCACGGTGAAGATCGACCGCACATCCGCGCCGACGCCGCTGATCCTCGTTCCCGGCCCGCGCGAGGCGTTCGCCGACAAGGTGCGCGCCTTCCTGCGCGCCTCCGCCCGCATCGATTTCGCCGAGCGCGTCGCCGTCCATGCCGAGACGCTGAAAGTCACGCCCCGCTCCATCGCCATCAAGGACATGCGCTCGCGCTGGGGGTCGTGCTCGTCCGAGGCCCGCCTCAACTTCACCTGGCGCCTGGTCTGCGCCCCCCCGTTCGCGCTCGACTATGTCGCCGCCCACGAGGTGGCGCACATCAAGGAGATGAACCACTCGGCGAAGTTCTGGAAGCAGGTCGAGCGCTGCTACCCCGACTGGCGCGAAGCTCGCACCTGGCTGCACGAACGCGGCAGCGCCCTGCATTCCATCGGCGACTGACGCACACACCTCCATCAACAATTGTCATTCCTGCCGCAGAGCGAAGCGCGGGAACCCACGGGCCGCAAGCGCCATGCTGGCTGCCTCCGGGCTCCGGCTCGCGTGCTATCGCGCGCGTCCGGAATGACACCGTCGTGCGGCGCATCCCAAGGCAGGCGCCCCCAGAACGCAGAAAGGGCGGAGCTTTCGCTCCGCCCTTCCCGTAGTCGAACTGGTTGCTCGCGGTTCGCCTAGTAGCGAGCCGTGATGCCAACCGTGTAGCGGCGGCCGAGCACGTCGTAGGTCGACGGGTCGGTGTTGGCTTGCACGGACGGCGTGTAGAACGGCGGTTGCTCGTCCATCACGTTGTTGACGTTGAAGCGCAGCGTGACGTTGTCGAGGATGTCGTAGCTGGCGATCAGGTCGAAGTAGCCGATTGCCGGCACGTCGGTCGCGAGGTTGTTGAAGTTGTCCATCTTGCCGATGTGCTGCCAGCGCGCGCCGAGGCGGGCGGGGCCCCAACGGTAGGTCGCATCAGCCGTCCACTTCCATTCCGGATAGGCCGAAGCCGTCGCGTTGGAGATGGTGCCTTCCTGCTGACGGTAAGCGCCGCCCGGCAGGTTCTGGTATTCGGCGTTCTCGAGCCACGTACCGACCCAGCCCAGATCGAGCGTGCCGGGGCCGATGTCGTAGGACCAGTCAACCTGGAAGTCGACGCCCGAGATTTTCAGGTTCGCCAGGTTCGCGTTGGTCGAGATCGGGTTGATGATGTTGCCCGACAGCGGATCGCGCGTGAACAGCGTGCAGTAGAAGTTCGTCGCCGAGTAGGTCGGGTTCGACGTGCCGTTCGCGTTGTAGCACAGCTGGATCATGTCGGAGGCCGACACAGTGCCAACGGCGTCTTCAACGTCGATGTTGTAGTAGTCGACCGAGGCCGAGAGGTTGGCCAACAGCGGATCTTCGAACTGCGACTGCCACACGGCGCCCACCGAGTAGGTCGTCGCGGTTTCTTCCGTGAGCAGCGGGTTGCCGCCCGAAAGACCCGGAACCTGACCGTTCGTGTAGGTGTAGGTGTCGGCGACGCCGGCGTTCACACCCTGCGTGATGCAGAGAGCGCGGACTTGGGCGTTCGACGAGGCGGCAAGGTTCGAACCGGCGGTCGAGCGATAGCCCGAACGCACGTCGCACGGATCGCCCGACTTCTGCGGCACGGAGGCCGAGGTCTGCGGCGAGCCGATGGCCGGGAAGCCCAGCGTTTGCGCGGAGAACAGTTCCGAGATCGAAGGCGCGCGCGTAGCCTGCGAGTAACCGCCGCGGAGGCGGAAGCCATCCGTGACGAGCCAGTCGCCGTCGATCTTGTAGGTCGAGAGCGAGCCGACCGTCGAGTAATCCGACTGACGGGCTGCGAGCGTGACGTTGAACTCTTCGATGAACGGCAGATCCTTGAGAACCGGGATCAGCACCTCGCCGAAGAATTCGGTGACGTCGCCGGCGCCTTCGAGACGCGCCGACGGGTTAAAGCCCGCGATGTCGTTGCCCGTCAGAGCCGGCGTCGAGTTGCCCGCGCAGGTCGACTGCGCGAGGTTCGCGCCTGAGCCGCTGTAGGCAGCGGTCGCGATACAGGGCTGTGTCGTGATCGGGCCGGTCAGCGAGCCGTCCGGCACGAGCAGGAAGGTGTCTTCACGGTAGCTGGCGCCGACAGCGAAGCGGACTTCACCAGCGGGAAGCGCGAAAGCGCCGCCCTGCATGCTGATCTCCACG
>NCEM01000094.1:931-5179 GCA_002280725.1 Alphaproteobacteria bacterium 32-64-14 | reverse complement strand
GCGCGTCTCACACGCACCGCGCTCCCATCTCGAAAGAGCCGCCCGAGATGACGCCCGAGGATTACATGCGCTGGCACGCCACGCGCGACCTCGCCGCAGAAAGGGCCAACGCCAGGGCCGTCTTCAACGCAGAGTATCGCGCGGCCACGCAGGACCCCGACACCAGGCCACGCCGCGCGCCAACCGGCCCCGCGCGCCCGAAGCTCGAGCGCAAGACCGTCCCCGTCCTCCTCGACACAGCCGCCCTGCAGGCGCGCCTCGCCGAGCTCAAGGAGCTCGTGGCCAATCCAGAAGCCCTCATCCGCCGCGCCGCCCTCGCCATGGCGAAGCGCCGCGAGATCGCTTACCGGCTCTCCCTCATCGCAGCGCCAAAGGCGATCGGCCACCTCGCCGTCTCCGCCGCCATGGCGGGCGTCATCATCCCCTTCCACTATGACTTCAGCGAAGCCCTGCTCTGGTTCGCGCTCAGCCACACGGAGCCCGACACAACATGACCCAGCTCCACCGCAAGCTCCTCAACTCGCAGCCATCTGCGAGACCGCAGACCCGCGCCCTGTTCGTTGCTGAGCAGGTTGAGAACGGCTGCCCGCCGGCGCGCCGCGCCACGCGCCTCACGCGCACGACGCGCGATACGCGCACGACGCACGCGATGCGCAATACGCGAGACCCCCTCCGTCTCGCTGACTTCGTCAGCGATCCACCTCCCCCAGTCGCGTGGCGACTGGGGGAGGCAAGTGCGTTTGCCTCCCTCACTTGCAACGCAAGTGGGGGAGGTGGATCGGCGCGTCTTCGCGGCGAAACGGAGGGGGTCTCTCGGTCGCGTGCAGATCGAGCCTCGCCTCGCGCCTACCCGGCGCCGCCTCTCAGCCCGAAGCCTTCGCGATCAGCTGGCCCGTCAGCCAGAGCTTGTAGTGCTTCAGCAGCTTCATCGCCGCATTCGCCTTGGGCAGGTCGCGCGCGAACATCAGCTCCATTGCCAGTCCGCGCATCGCTGCAGTGTGCAGCCAGGTCATCGCCTCGATCTGGGCCTTGTCCGTGATGCCGACCGACTGCGCCTGCTCCCACACGCCCTCGCGCTGGCGCTTTTCCAGCGCCTCGATGACCGGCGGAAACCGCGCGCCCAGCTCGGGGTCCGAGCGCGACCCCATCATGATCTCCAGCAGCGCGATCGCCGGCGGCCGCTGCATCGCATCCCACGTCGCCATGGTGATGCCGAGGAAGCGGTCCATTCCCGGCTCGGTGTCGGCCAGCAGGCGCGCCACCTGCCGGTCCTGCTTGCCGGCGGCATACTCCGCCACCGCGATCATCAGGTCGACCTTGCTGGGGAAGTGGTGAAGGATCGCACCCCGGCTCGCCCCCGCCCTGCCAGTCACTTCCTGCAGCGTCGTCGCGCCATAGCCGAGGTCGGTCAGGCACGCGATGGCCGCCTCGATCAGCCGCTTGCGCATCGCCGCCGTCCGCTCGGCATGCGGTCCGCGAATGGCGACAACATTCGGCCGGGATTTTTCGACCGCAACCTTCGGTGTTGCCGATTTCGGCGTCGTGGATTTGGGAGTTGCGGATTTCGTCCGTACGCCGCGCCTGCGCGTCATCCTGGTATTCCCGGTTACTTCCGCAGCATCCGCCAGCTTGCGCATGACATACAGCCCCTCTGGTTTGAACGATAGGGTGACAGCGACAGGCCGTCCAGACTCCCGGATGGATCCATCACTCCGTGGCATGATCGCCAAGCGCACCACCCAGGACCCCGATCACCGCCGTCTTCGACGCCGGCCAGGCACTTGCAACATCGGCGGCATGTCATAGCCTTGACCTGAGCCAAACCGTATCGCGTGGACACAGAGCCGGTGCCTGAAGCTCATGCAAGGCCATGCGAAGCCCCGGCCGGTGTCGTCTGCAGCCCGGCTGCTCTGACCAGAAGGCAGCTGTGATGAACGGACCGATCGACAAGTCTCTCCGCGAACGCGCCGCCCGCGTGATCCCCGGCGGCATGTACGGCCACCAGTCGGCCGCCAGCCTGCCCGCCAACTATCCGCAATTCTTCGCCCGCGCCGAAGGCCCGTGGCTGTGGGACGTCGACGGCAATCGCTATCTCGACTTCATGTGCGCCTACGGCCCGCAACTTTTCGGCTACGCCCACCCCGGCATCGACGCAGCCTACGCCAACCAGATGCGCACTGGCGACGCCATGACCGGCCCCACCGCCCTCATGGTCGAACTCGCCGAAGCCTTCACATCGATGATCAGTCACGCAACCTGGGCGATGTTCTGCAAGAATGGCTCCGACGCCACCACCATCGCCCTCATGGCCGCCCGCGCGCAGACGAAGCGCAACGCCATCGTCCGCGCAACCGGCGCCTATCACGGCGCCCAACCCTGGTCGAACCCGCGCCCCGCGGGCACATCCCCGGGCGACCGCGCCGGCCAGCACTTCTGCACCTACAATGATGTCGCGAGCCTCGAAGAAGCCGTCAAAGCAGCAGGCGATGATCTCGCCGCCATCTTCGTCTCGCCCTTCCGGCACGACACTTTCCAGGATCAGTCCCTGCCCACGCGCGAATTCGCCCAGCGCTGCCGCGAGCTTGCAGACAAGACCGGCGCCCTGCTGATCGTCGACGACGTGCGCGGCGGCTTCCGCGTGTCGCGCGATTGCAGCTGGTCCATCGTCGGCGTCGAGCCCGATATCTCCTGCTGGGGCAAGACTATCGCCAACGGCCACCCCATCTCCGCGGTGCTGGGCTCAGACCGCGCCCGCCCCGGCGCATCGTCCATCTTCACCACCGGCTCATACTGGTTCGCCGCCGCCGCCATGGCCGCCAGCCTCGCCACGCTGGAACTGATCCGCGAGACGGACTATCTCGAACGCCTGAACGCCATGGGCGATACGCTCCGCGCAGGCTTCGATGAACGCGCGAAGGCCCACGGGTTCTCCATACGCCAGACCGGCCCCAGCCCCATGCCGCAGATACTGTTCGACGACGATCCCGACTACCGCGTCGGCTATGGCTGGTGTTCGGAAATGCTGAAGCGCGGCGTCTACACCCACCCCTGGCACAACATGTTCCTGTCCGCCGCGATGGGCGATGCGGAGATCGCGTTTGCGCTGAAAGCGGCCGGCGAGAGCTTCGAGGCGCTGCGTGCTTCGGTTGCGAGCCTTGAACCACATCGGATGTTTGCAGGGAGGACGTAGCCCCTTCGCCGATCGAAAGCGCCGGGATGGATCCCCAGAGGATTCAGGCCGCCATCGTCGCCGCGACCGGCCCTAGCCTCGCCTGCGGGGCTTCGCGAGATGCCCAAGAATGCCTTCGGCCCGCGCAAGCCGGTCAACTGGGGACGCGATCGCCTCTTCGAGGATGAGGCGGCCATTCTTCGCCACCAGCCCCGTTTCGGCGATGGCCTTCTTCGTCGGCTCGACACGCGGGGTAAAGGCGATGGCCGTTGGCCCCGCATCCAGCTTGGCGATGTTGGCGTCGCGCAGCAGAACACGCGCATTGGCGATGCGCAGCAGCATCGCGGCCTCTTCCGGTTCTTCGCCGAAACGGTCCGCGAGTTCGTCCTCGAAGGCGTCCAGTTCGACGCGCGACGTGAGCCGCGCCAGGCGCAGATAGAGCGACAGGCGTGTATCGGCTTCCGGAATCCAGTCCGGCGGAATGCGGCCACTGAGGCCGACATTGATGACAGGCGCCCACCGTTCGATCGTCTCGCCCTGCGCCTCGCGCACGGCGCGCTCGAGCAGGTGCTGATAAAGATCGATGCCGATCAGCTTCATGTGACCACTCTGCGCATCGCCCACGAGATCACCAGCGCCGCGAATATCCAGATCGCGCGCGCTGATGGCGAAACCTGCGCCAAGGCGATCAAGCGACTCCAGCGTTCGCAGCCGCTTCTTCGTTGCTTCGGTGAGCGTGGCGCCTGGTTCCGTCGCCAGCAGGATGTGGCCACGCCTGTTGCCCCGACCAACCCGGCCACGCAACTGGTGCAGCTGCGCAAGGCCAAACCGGTCAGCGCGCCAGACAACCATCGTGTTCGCGCGCGGCACGTCGAGCCCCGCCTCGATGATGTTGGTTGCGAGCAACACATCGCCGAGGCCGCCGGCGAAGCGAACCATCGAGCTGTCGATATCGGCAGCAGGCATCTCTCCATGCGCCTTCAGGAGCGTCAGTTCCGGCACCAGCCGGTGCAGCGTCGCTTCGATGCTGGCAAGATCCTGGATGCGCGGGACAACCACGAAACTCTGGCCGCCCCGAT
>NCEM01000094.1:0-860 GCA_002280725.1 Alphaproteobacteria bacterium 32-64-14 | reverse complement strand
ACCTGATGCTCGTCGAACGTGCCCGCCAACGTGCGTATGGGCTGGCGGCGCGCCGGCGGCGTCGCGATCACCGACATCTGCTTCAGGCCCAGCAGCGCATTCTGCAACGTGCGCGGAATGGGTGTGGCGGTGAGGCTGAGCAGGTGGCCGCTTGGGCCCGCAAGGTCGCGCAACCGCGCCTTGTCAGCCGCGCCAAAGCGCTGCTCCTCGTCAATCACGACCAGCGCAAGGCCGGCGTATTCCACCTTGTCCGCCGCGACTGCGCCGGTCCCGACAACGACAGAAATGGAGCCATCAGCCAGCCCCGCTTTCACCCGCTTGCGTTCAGCCGTGTCGGACAGGCGGGACAGAGAGGCGACCTTGAGTCCCGTCCGCTCGAAGCGGGCCTTGAACGTTTCATAATGCTGGCGCACCAGCACCGTCGTTGGCGCGGAGATCACCACCTGCTTGCCCGCCAGCGCGACGAGGGCGGCCGCGCGCAGCGCCACTTCAGTCTTGCCGTAGCCGACATCGCCAACCACGAGCCGGTCCATCGGCTTGCCCGACGCAAGATCATCGCGCACCGCATTGATCGCGCGCGTCTGGTCCGGCGTCTCCGAGAACGGGAAGCCGGTGACGAAGTCGGCATAAGCGCCTGGATCGGGCTCGATCTTTGGCGAGCGACGCTTTGCGTTTTCCTTCGCAAGACGCGTCATCTCGGCCGCTGTCTCGGTCATCGCCTTGTCGATGATCAGGCGGCGCTTGCGCCAGCTGGCGCCATCGAGACCATCCAGCGTGACGGCGGAACGATCCGCGCCATATCGCCAGATGCGATCCGCTTCCTCGACTGGAACAAGGCGGCGTGCGCCACCCGCATACTC
>NCEM01000035.1 GCA_002280725.1 Alphaproteobacteria bacterium 32-64-14 | reverse complement strand
CCCCCCACGCGGCGAACGGTTCGAGGGCGTGCTGCCGCCGGTCTCGCGGGCGCCGTGCTTTGCGATCCGCAAGCCTGCATCGCGCGTGTTCACGCTGGATGACTATCAAGCCTCCGGCGTCATCACCCCTGAACAGGCCGCCACTCTGCGCGCGGCCATACGTGATCACGCCAACATCATGGTCGCGGGCGGTACAGGCTCGGGCAAGACGACGCTCGCCAACGCCCTGCTCCACGAGATCGCCCAGCTCGGCGAGCGCGTTGTCATTCTGGAGGACACGCGCGAGCTGCAGTGCGCAGCAGAAGACGTGGTGGCCCTGCGGACCCAGCCGGGATCGGTCTCACTGTCGGACCTGGTGCGCTCCACCCTCAGGCTTCGTCCTGACCGCATCGTTGTCGGCGAAGTGCGAGGTCCTGAAGCCCTCGACCTGCTCAAGGCCTGGAACACCGGCCACCCGGGCGGCATCGCGACGCTGCATGCAAACTCCGCATCTGCGGCGCTCTCGCGCCTCGAACAGCTCACCATGGAAGTCTGCGAGACGCCGCCCAGGGCGCTGATCGCGGAAGCCATCGATCTCATCGTCTTTGTGGAGCGTGGCGGTCCTGCCGGCCGCCGCATCCCGGAAATCCTCGCGCCCAAGGGTCTCAACCCACAAGCGCCGGACCCCAACGCACCCCGGCCCGGGGCGCGAGGCGCTGACGCGCCTGAGCCTGGCAAACGTGAACCCACCAACAGGAGTGAACCATGAGACTGACCAAGACGCTGCGCGCAATCACGCGCGCAGCAACCCTCGGCGCAACCGCCGTCCTCATCAGCGGGGCCGCGCACGCGTCGACCGCCGGCGGCGGCATGCCGTGGGAGGGCCCGCTGACAGCGGTGCTGGACTCCATCACCGGCCCGGTCGCGCGGATCGTCGCCATCCTGATCATCGTCGCGACCGGTCTCACACTGGCGTTCGGCGACGTCGGCCAGGGCTTCAAGAAGCTGCTGCAGATCCTGTTCGGCCTCGCCATCGCGTTCGCTGCGGCGAGCTTCTTCCTGCCGCTGGTTGGCGGCGGCGGCGCTGTCATTCCGTAGAGGAGAAGCTCGGATGCGCGACCCCCGCGATGTTCCAGGATTTGTGGCGCCCGTCCGGCAGGCATTGACCGCTCCCCTCCTCATGGGCGGTGCTCCCCGATCCTACGCCATTCTCAACGGCACGCTGGCGGCCATCGTCGCCTTTGCCGGAGCCCTCCTCCCCGGGCTCATTCTGGGCATCGCGGGTCATGTGCTCGGCGTCTTCCTCGCCCGGCGCGATCCCGACGCAGTCGAAGTGATGAGCCGCGCCATGCGCATTCCCACCCATCTCGAGACATGAGCGCCTCGAGGACTAGCTGGCCCGCGCCACACTCACACGGATACGTCTCATGTTCAGCCTTGCCCCCTACGCCCACACGCCCAACCGCCTTGAGGATTACCTTCCCTGGGCCATGCTGGTTGCGCCCGGCATTGTCCTCAACAAGGATGGGTCCTTCCAGGCGACAGCCAGGTTCCGCGGGCCTGACGTGCGCTCGTCCACACCGGAAGAGCTGGTCGCGTTCACGGCGCGCGCCAACAATGTGTTCCGGCGGCTGGGGCATGGCTGGGTTGTCTATATCGAAGCCGATCGCCGCGAGATCACGGATTATCCCGATGGCGCGTTCGAGGATGATCTCTCGCGGCTGATCGACTCTGAGCGCGCCGCCCAGTTCGAACAGGCAGGCGCGCAGTTCGAGACCGTCCATCACCTCACCCTGCAATGGACGCCTCCACCTGACGCGCATGCCAAGGCCTCGGCCTTCTTTTTCGAGATAGACCAGAAAAAGGCGGCTTCTGCTCCAGCCCCGAGACGGACCCGGCAGACGCGGTCAGCGGACAAGTCAGCGAACAGGGGCGCGCTCGAGCGTCGTGTCGCCCGCGAAGCGCTTGAGACCTTCCAGCGCAGCGTCGCGCAGGCTTTCGGCATGTTCGAGGGCGTCGTCGCCGAGTTCCACATTCTCAGCGATGACGAGACGCTGTCCTACCTGAAACGGCAGGTCTCGCCGCGACCGACGGCCGTACGCACTCCCGCCGGCGCGGCCTTCCTCGACGGCGTCCTCTGCGACGCTCCGCTTGTCGGCGGCATAGCGCCGATGCTGGGGAACAGGCATCTGCGCGTCCTCACCATCAAGGGGTTCCCGCCCTTCACACATCCTGGCGTGCTGGATGATCTCAGCGCCTCGGCCATGACCTGGCGCTGGATGACGCGGTTCGTCTGTCTCGGCCGCGAGGAGGCAGAACGCGAACTCGTCAAATGGCGCCGGCTCTGGTTCTCGAAGCACAAATCCATGGGCGCGCTCATCAAGGAGATGCTGACCAAGGAGGCGGCGACGTTCGCCAATCCGGACGCTATCGCCAAATCCGAAGAGGTCGATGAAGCGCTGCAGGAACTAGGCTCCGAACTGATCGGGTTTGGATTCCTGACGTCGACGCTGGTTGTCCTGGGCGCGACGCCCGAAGAGGCCGACGAGAAACTCCGCAATGCCGAGCGCACCATTGCCTCACGTGGGTTTGTGACCATCGCGGAGAGTCTCAATGCCGTGGAAGCCTGGCTCTCCAGCCTTGCGGGTCACGCTTTCGCCAATGTGCGTCACCCGATGGTCTCGACCCTCAACCTCTCCCACATCGCGCCGCTCTCGACGGCGTGGGCGGGGGACGCCCGCAACCGGCATCTCAACGCGCCGGCGCTTGCCGTTGCGCGCACCGATGGCTCAACGCCGTTCCGGCTGGATCTTCATGTGGGCGATGTCGGTCACACCATGGTTGTGGGCCCGACCGGCGCCGGCAAGTCGGTGCTGCTCGCTTTCCTCGCCCTGCAATGGCGCAGGTTTGCTGGATCCAAAGTGTTCGTGTTCGACAAGGGCGGCTCTGCGCGTGCGGCCCTGCTCGGCATGGGCGGGACCGCGATCGATCTCGGCGGCAATGGCGTTGCGGCCTTCCAGCCGCTGGCCCGCATCGATACCCCGCAAGGCCGCGCCGACGCCCTCAACTGGGTAATGACCATACTCGCGCAGGAAGGGCTTGCCGACACGCCAGAGGTCAAGGAACCGGTCTGGTCGGCGCTTGGCAGCCTGATGTCCGCCCCGCCTGAGCAGCGACATCTCACAGGCTTGAGGCTCCTGGTCCAGAACGCCGCCGTGCAGGCCGCCCTCCAGCCTTACACGCAGGAAGGCGCGATGGGGGGCGTGTTCGATGGGGCTGAAGATCGCCTCACCCTCTCCGACCTTGTCCTGTTCGAGATGGAGGAGATCATGGCGCGGCCCAAAGCTGCCGCGCCCGCACTCCTTCACTTGTTCGACCGGCTGGAAGAGCAGTTCGATGGCGGCCCGAGCCTGCTCATTCTCGATGAAGCCTGGCTGTTCCTCGATTCGCCGATCTTTGCTGCCCGCATTCGCGAATGGCTGAAGACGCTGCGCAAGAAGAATGTGGCAGTGGTGTTTGCAACCCAGTCACTGGCGGACATTGCGACCAGCAGCATTGCGCCGGCCCTGATCGAGAGCTGCTCGACCCGGATCTACCTGCCGAACGAGCGCGCGTTCGAGCCGCAGCAACGGCAGGCGTATGAGCGGTTCGGGCTCAACGAGACCGAGATCGACCTGATCGCAACCGCCCAGCGCAAGCGCCACTACTACTATGCGAGCCCAAAGGGCCGCCGCCTGTTCGAACTGGCGCTTGGGCCAGTCGCGCTGGCGTTCTGCACGGCCTCCGACCCCGACGCCCGCGCCACAATCGCAGCGCTTGAGCGGCAATCCTCCCCAACACCGTTCTGGCGCCGGTTCCTGCGCGCGCGCCAGCTCGGCTGGGTGCTCGACGCCATCGATGCCCCCGAACACAGCCCTGCCACGTCCTCACACCGCACTCTGGAGACTGTCTGATGTACCGGTCATCACTTGCCCGCATCTTCCCCCTGATGCTTGCCTCCGTGGCGCTTGTTTCTCCGCTCCAGCAAGCCGCCCAGGCACAGCTTGCCGTCTTCGACCCGACCAATCTGATCCAGAACGCGCTCAGTGCGGCGCGGGCGCTGGAGCAGGTCCGCAACCAGGTCCTGCAGATCAGCAACCAGATCCGGCAGCTGGAGAATGACGCGCGCAACCTCACCAGCCTCGGGCGGACCTTCGCGCCGGAGCTGATGAGCCAGCTTGATCAGCTCGACCAGCTCATCAATGCGGCGCGCGGGCTGGCGCTCAAGGTGAACGAGACGCGGGCAGCGCTCGAGACGCTCTATACGGGTGACTATCGCAACACGGATATCGCAAGCCGCGCCCGGTCGGCTGCCCAGCAGATGGACAATGCCCGCTCCGCGCTTCAGTCCTCGCTTCTCCTGCAGGCGCAGACGACCGAGCAACTCAGGAATGACCAGCGCATCCTGAGCGCACTGGCCGATGCAAGCGCCAGTGCAACCGGCGCGCTGTCGGCGCAGCAGGCCACCAACGAGATCCTGTCGCTGCAGGCCCAACAGGCGATGCGGTTGCAGGCGTTGCTGGTGGCGCAATCTCGCGCCGAGGCGCTGGAGCGCGCCCGCGAGCTGGAGGTGCTGGCTCAGGCGCGCGCCCAGCATGCGCACTTCTTCGGCGGCGCACGTACCGCACATCCCGAAGCGCCGCCCTGGCCCTGAGACCTGACCCAGACCCAGACACAAGCAGAGACGCGCAACCCATGCCGCCCACGAGCCTCACGCCATGAACGACTTCTCGGCCATAGACGGGTTTCTGGCGACGTTCATCACCTACATCGATTCAGGGTTCGGCCTGATCTCGGGTGATGTGACGTCGCTGGCGGCGATCCTCATCGTGATCGATGTCACGCTGGCGGCGCTGTTCTGGGCCTGGGGTCAGAACGACATCCTGCAGAGCCTCGTCAAAAAGACGCTCTATGTCGGCGCGTTCGCGTTCATCTTCGGCAATTTCGCGTTGCTCTCGACCATCGTGTTCGACAGCTTTGCAACGCTTGGGCTCCAGGCATCAGCTGCCGGGTTCTCGCCGGCCGATCTCCTGAAGCCCGGGCTTGTGGCTGCGGAGGGCCTTGCCGCCTCGCAGCCGATCTTCGATCACATTGGTACGATTGCGCCGGGTCCGATCGAGTTCTTCGCCAACCTTGCCGAGGTGATCCTGCTCTGTCTGGGCGGCATCATCGTCATTGCGGCCTTCTTCGTCCTCTCGGTCCAGCTCTTCGTGCTGATTGTCGAGTTCAAGATCACGACGCTGGCGGGCTTTGTGCTGGTCCCGTTCGCGTTCTGGAAGCAGACGACCTTCCTGGCGGAGCGCGTGCTGGGCAATGTCATCTCGTCCGGCATCAAGGTGCTGGTGATCGCGGTGGTGATCGGCATCGGCTCGACGATGTTCGCAACACTGCGGACCGCGCTCTCGCCCGATGACATGACCATTGAGCAGGCCTTTGCGGTCGTGCTCGGCGCGCTCACCCTGATGGGGCTTGCCATTTTCTGCCCGCGTATCGCGGCGGGCCTCGTCTCCGGCGCGCCGCAGCTATCGGCGGGCGCTGCAGCCGGAACGATGCTGGGCGTCGGTGGAGCTGGTGCAGGAGCTTTCACCGCAGGTCGCGCCGCTGCAGGCGCTGCCGTCGGGGCCACGCGCGCAGCAGCAAACGGCTCAGCGTCCGCCGGCGGCGGCCTGCGCGCGGCGACCGCGCTTGGCGCCATGCGCACCGGCCTCTCCGGTCCCGTCGCGGCGCCGCTCAACGCGGCAGTCGGTCTCGGCGCCTCAGCGGCGGGCGGCCTCTCCCTGGCAGCGGGCCGTGTCGCCGGTCACTTCCGAGCGCGTGGAACTGCAGGCCAGCGCGCTGTTGCTGGCGCGGCCGGTGCGATCACGCCGCCGCCCACCTCAACTTCAGCCTCCGCATCCGGATCTCAATCATTCGCCACATCTGGCCAACCCGCCTGGGCCCACCGGTTCAAGCGCACGCAGTCGATCCGCGAAGGCGTGCTCGTCGCCGCTCATACCCTGAACGCGGGCGATGGCGGCGGCGCCTCCGAAGGCCCCAATCTCAAGCAGAGGGACTGAACATGTTTACCGCAACTTCGTCTGGTAGGGGGCGATCCTCGCGTCTTGGCAGGACACCCGAACCCGACACGCCCTACCGGCAGGCCCAGCAGCTCTGGGACAACCGAATGGGATCATCGCTTGCCCATGCCCGCACCTGGCGGACAGCTGCGTTTGCTAGCCTTGCTCTTGCAGGCGCAATGGCGGCAGGCGTGGTGGTGCTGGCGCTTCGTCCGGCAGCCGTTCCGTTCGTGATTGAAGCAAACGAAACAGGCGAAGCGCGGCTCGTAGGCCCCGCTACGTCGGCCTACGTGCCGAGCGACGCCCAGCTCGCCTGGCATCTGGCGCGGTTCATCGAGATGATCCGGGGGTTGCCGTCAGACGCCATCGTGGTCCGCCAGAACTGGCTGCGCGCCTATGACTGGACCACGCAGGGTGGCGCGCAGGTGCTCAACGCCATGGCGAAGGAGGATGATCCGTTCGCCAAGGTCGGCAAGCGGACGGTTGCGGTCGAGGTGATCTCGGTCGTGCGCGCTTCCCCGGACAGTTTTCAGCTGCGCTGGCGCGAGAGCACATATGCCAGCGGTACGCTGATTGATGTCGAGCGCTATTCCGGCGTCGCCAGCATCGTGATTGCGCCCTCCTCCTCGCCCGAGCAGCTCGCGAAGAACCCGCTCGGTCTTTACGTCCACGCCTTCAACTGGTCACGGGATCTCCAGCAATGACACGTCCTCTTCTGCTCTCCGCCTGCATCGCCACGCTCATGCTGGCCTCACCCGCACTGGCGCAGCCATTACCCAAAGAGGCTGCGGCCACGATCTCCGCCAGCAACGAGGCGGCAACACGTGGTCCCAGCGATGCATCGCTCGTCGGCGCCCTGCATGAGTTCGCCTATGAACGAGGCGCCCTCTATGCGGTCCAGGCCTCGCCGCAGCGGATCACCGACATTGCCCTCGAGCCCGGCGAAACGCTGCTCTCCGTCTCTGCGGGCGATACGACGCGATGGATTGTTGGCGACGCGCAGTCCGGCATCGCCGGCAACATCCAGTCCCACATCCTCGTCAAGCCGAATGCCGCCAACCTCGCGACCAACCTGGTCATCATGACCGACCGGCGCGTCTATCATGTCGATCTCAAGAGCACGTCAGGCGCCGCCATGGCTGCGGTCGCCTGGCGCTATCCGATCGGTATGACCCAACTCAGCAGTCTGCCACCTGCACCACCACCACCTGCAGCCACGGCACCGCAGCCACCAACGTTCACGCCGGAGACGCTCAACCTTCGCTACCGCATCGATGGCGACAAGCCGGACTGGCGTCCGCTGTCGGCGTTCGATGATGGGAAACAGGTCTATATCGAGATGCCAGACAATCTGATCGAGGCGCCGCCGCTCCATGTGATCGGCGATGAAGGCCTCGAGGCCGTGAACTACCGGATCCGGGGCAAGTACTACATCGTTGATCGCCTGTTCAAAAAGGCGGAGCTGCGTCTTGGCTCCGGCTGGACCCAGAAGAAGGTCACCATCATCCGGCAGACCCCGATCTCCGCCGTGAATGACAATGGAGGGCCCAATGGCTGATGGTCTCCCGCCGACCTCAGACGCGGCATCTGATGAGCCGCATGCGCAGCAACCCACCAATCCCACTGAACCGCCCCAGCTTGATGCGATCCGTGTGAAGGGACCCGGCGCGCGCGGGCTCAACAAGCCTGCCATTCTCACGGCGGCTGGAGGCGGCGTTGCGGTCGTGTTGCTGCTGGCGTCTGGCGCGTTCTCCAGCAATCCCTCCACAAAGCCTGCGACCACAAAACCGATGATGTCGGATCCTGCTCGCCCAGAAATGGCGCAGGGCGCGATCAAGGCGTTGCCGGTCGACTATGCCCAGGCGGCGGCGCTTGAAGCGCAGCAAGCAGATCAGACGCCGACGCCGTTCGACCAGGCCGGACCGCCGCAACTTGGCCCACCGCTGCCCGGCGACATCGCAGCGTTTGCGCAGGCGCAGCAGGCGCCGGGAGAGATGCCGGCTTACAGCAACGACTGGAGCACGCCTGCGGCTTATGCACCGCCCCCTGCGCCGGATCCTGCGATCGCGGAAGCTGCAGCAGCGGACAGGTCGGGGATTTTCTTTGCCCTGCGTGAGGAGCCGGGGAAGGCTGATATGGCGGCAGCACAACCAATTGCCTATCAGGCACAGTCGCGCTCTCCCCTCACAGCTCTTGCGCCTCAGGATCGCGATCAGCCGGCAAGCGCTGCCCACAACGACCGAGTACTGTTCCCCGGGACGGTCATACCGGCGAGCCTGGTCACGGACCTGAACTCCGAGTCGCCCGGGCCGGTCATCGCACAGGTCACACAGACCATCTATGACAGCGCGACAGGCCGGATCGCGCTCATCCCGCAGGGCGCGCGGCTGATGGGCGAATACAGATCGTCCAGCAGATACGGCCAGAGTCGCATCGCCATCATCTGGTCACGGCTGATCATGCCGAATGGCGACGAAGTGGTGCTCGATGAAGTAGGAGCGGATCCATCAGGCGCCGCTGGGGTCAGAGGCGAGGTCGACAATCACTGGGGCGATGTGTTCGGCGCAGCCACGCTGGGAACGCTGATCAATGTCGGCGTCGCCACCACGGAAGAGCCGCAGCTCACCTACGGCGGCATAGGCGCAATCTCGCGCGATCCGGTTGATGCAGCCATTGCGGATGGCGTCCAGCGAAGCGCGAGCGGCGTGACAAATCGGGTTGTTGATCGGGGGCTGGGGATACCGCCGACAATTCGCGCGTCGGCGGGGACTCGAATCTCGATCATCGTGACGAGACGAACAACGTTCTGACCACGAACGATGAGCCACACCCCAATAGAGCTGGAGGTCGATCTGTCAGCTGTGTAACACTATCGCCCGAAGCTCTGTGATTCCACCTTACATGAGCTCCCAGGCGTAAGGCTTCCACCAGTCGTAATGGCCTTGCCATTTGAGGCCGAGCTCAATTTTGGAGAGCGCGCCTGCCGCCGTAATAGGAATCATCCTGCTGGCTCTTCCCGCATTGCGCTCCAGGCGAGGATAGCTACCGAGCAGGCTATGTCGACCTCGCCATTTTCGGCCAGAATCGCGTAGCAGGATGTCCGTTATCGGTGCCGCGTGGCTAGTCGATGCCGACGATCTAGGGGCCCGCGAAGTCAGTCCATACCCGCGCATGCGCGGCCCTCGCCGCGCCGATTGAAGCTTGGGTTACGCCCGCGATGCGCGCGAACGTGTTCCAGTCCGCAATAGCAGCGCGCACTTCCTCGATGATCGTGGACGTCTGTTTGGCGCTTAGACTGTGACGCGCGCCAAGGGCGAGAACGTGTGCAAGGGTCGGTTGCCGACCTTCTCCTTCAATATCCATGTAATGCTCCCCCCCAGGACCGGACGCGAAGGTAAGATCGTAGGCCGGCGATAGGCGCCAATCTCCGTCCGAATCCATAAGATATGACTGCTGACGCGTGTGGTCGTCGCGATTGTAAGCAAGCACGTTGAACACCATGCGCCGGAATGCTTCCTTGACGTCATCGGCTCGCCGGGTGATCGCGCGCGTAGCGCGCAAGAACATATCGTACCCGATCGACGGGACATTGGAGGGCGCTTCGATGGCGCCAGCAAGCGAAACCATGTGCACGCGGGTACCGTCATCGGGACGATCAAAACGTCGCGTCGCAAAATAGCCGTAGCCATGATTCGCTGGAATCAGGCGATGCTCGCTCAGCGTTAGTCCTGCCGCCTCGGCCATCAAAGCGTATGCCTCTTCGATTGGGCCGATGTCTGCCTCGTCTTGAGGCGCACGGAATTTCACCAACCACGCAGTGTGTCCTGGCGCGGTCTCCCCTGTACCGACCGATACTCTGCCTTGGCCATCAAACCCCACATGCACTTTGGGCCGAGCCCCACCGGAACCCCCCGCCAGTTTTGCGAGGGTGTCGGCGAGGCTAATTTCCTCTCCCGCAATCAACGCTGCCGATTCCGAAGCCAGCGCATCGAGATCCAGACTCGCAATCTCGTCGGTCGGTGTGGTGACCGGGAAATACGCCAACGCACCTCTGCCCTGCTCGCCAACCAGCGCTAGGCGCTCAAGGGGGGAAAGCGTTGCGATGTCGACGCCGAGCTTCGCGAGGCGTCTGCGCATCACGATGTAGCCCCAACCGTCCGGCAGGCTGTCAGCTAGAAAGCCATGCAATCCCATAAATTCCCGACTTCGCGCCGCTTGCACGCCCGGGGCGGGCGGATAGAGATAAGGGTCAACCGACAGACGGGCCGCGATAACCTCTGGCGACCATTCCAACTGAGCCAACCCCCGATCCATCGCCAGACGCCCCGTCGGCACTGGCGGCCTCGCTGGGTCGAACACCAGTGAGATCGATAGAGGTATGCCGGGCGCGAGTTTCATGAGCGTCGACCTTGTTGGGGCGAGCGCCGCCGAATTTTGGCAACCGCCGCTTGCGCTTCGAGTAGCTCGTCCAGATTGCCCACCGCCGGCGCCGGAAACAGCTGCGCCAGACCATCCTCACATCGAAGTACAATAGCTGCATTCACTAAGTTCTCGATCGTGGCTTGGCCGCTCGTTTCCATACGTCGCCAGGTTCGGAGCCCCATTCCAGCGCGCGACGCCGCCTCAGCCTGAGACCAGCGCTGGGCCAATCTACGAGTACGGACTGCCGAACCAAGATCACTCAAGATTTCAATGGGCGTTTTCAGCATAAGGCCATATGTGGCCCATTACGACCGGATTGCAAGTTTAATCGGCCATATATGGCCGACTACAATTATAGCTGCGATCGTCCGGTTAACCGAGGGGCGGCCCCGCCCCCCGAAACACGCACGGCGTGCGATCAGCGCGTTACAACCCGATATCGGCTACGGGACTTCCCATCCCACCTGTCGCCATTCACCGCTCAAGTTGCTCGCGAATCCATATATTGTGGTTATTCACATGCGACCAACTAGATTCCATTGCTTTCCGGAAGAAATCGGCTACCAATTCCGGCATAACGGAATCGGATCTCACATGCCCGTCGACGTCATGGATCAGATCAGGCGTAACGTGCCCCGAGCGTTCTTGCAGGACGTTCTCGACAGTGCTCCGGCAGTGCTTCGGTCTGCTGCAGAGTGGGCAAAAAAGGCGGATTTGACGCCAAAGCGGTCTGCCCACGTTGAGGCGTTTGCCCGGTTCCAGAAGCTGGAGCAGTCGTTCCAAGAGCTCGGTGAGCATCACAAGGGCGAGTGCATGCTCGGCCTAGAAATCCCGGGAACCGAACAGACGTTCTTTCAGCCGATGGAGCGCTTCGGATCGGTCATCGTCGGCATCTCATCCCAGCCCGAGCCCGGCGCCCTACCCACCAAGAACAAGACACGCGGCGGCGCGGCGGCGATGAACTTATTCTGCACGCCAACGCTTCCCTTTGAAGAAGAATTCCTCAAAGAGCCTGACCTTTACGTCGCTGTCCTCGTTTCGCGAGACAAGGCGATGCGCGGCAAGGTTCGTGACGTCGAGATAGCCGTGATCGATGCGACATTTAGTCGGTTCGTAGTTCGTCAACCTCTCAAGGACTTCCTTGCCTCCTACCCCGATGCAGGCTCAATAACGTCGCCGGTGGCACCCGCTCCCCCGCCGAAGGGGCCTCTCGTAAAGCTCAAGTCGAAAAAATCGGCGGCGAGCAGCGAGGCAGCTTCTGCGGCACCAGGCAAGCAAAAAGGGAAATAGGCAAAAACGGTTTGTTCAGGCATTTGCCCGACAGCTCAACGGAGCTAGTCGGGTTGAGGGATTCGAGGGCCGATGCGCAACGGCACGCCAGGTTTCGTTCCAAGCAGACTGGTGCAAGCCCGCGAGGCTCAGGGCTTTATCACGCGCGAAGCGTTGGCGCGCCGCGTCGCGAAAAGCGCGAGCACCGTCCAACGGTGGGAAGAAGGAAGCGCGACGCCGGAGCCTGACGCGCTGCGTGTTTTGGCAGAGGCGCTGAACGTCCGACCCGAACATTTTCTGCGCCCGCTTCAAAACTCTGATCGCCCTGTTTTCTTCCGATCTTTGGCTTCCTCGCTCAAGCGTGAGAAAGCGCTACAGCGCGCGCGGATGTCGTGGCTGTTCGATATCTCGAGTGCGCTTCAGGAGTATGTGGAGCTTCCAGAGGTGGACATTCCGGATGTCATGGGCGGCGCATCTTTTAAACAGCTGCGTAGCGAGGATCTAGAGCGCATCGCCTTGGACTTGCGCGAGCATTGGAGCCTCGGACATGGTCCGTGCGTCGATGTAGTGGCATTCATGGAGCGCAGCGGTTTCGTTGTCGCGTCCGAGGAGATGGGCACGGCAAGGCTGGATGGTCTTTGTCGCTGGCGCGACGATGAACAACGGCCTTACGTGCTGCTGGCCGACGATAAGATGTCGTTCGCTCGTCGCCAAATGGATGCTGCCCACGAGATGGCGCATGCCGTTCTTCATCGCGGCGTCTCGATGGAAGAGTTCGCCGAGAACTTTGATCTTATCGAGCACCAGGCATTTCGAGTAGCGAGCGCCTTTCTCCTTCCTCACACGGTCTACCCTGGAGAGACCCGTTTCCACAGCTTGGCTGAGTTTGAAGCGCTTAAGGACAGGTGGAAAGTCTCCATCAAAGCCCAGATCAAGAGACTTTCGGATCTCGACATTTTGGATCCAGCGTCCGCGCGTACTTTGTACAAATCCTACAGCGCTAGGGGATGGAGCAAAGGGGAACCGCTAGACGACGTTTGGGCAGTTCCGCGACCACGTGCCTTGTCCGAAGCGCTGAATGCTGTTGTTGATGCGCAATTGCGCACGAAGACAGAGTTGCTCAGTTCAGATTTCACCATCTCAGCTCGAGATGTAGAGAGCCTTGCTGGCTTGCCGGTCGGCTGGTTCGATGAAGACCAAGGCGCAATCGTAAGGTTGATACCTCGATCAGATCCGACTCGTATTGCCGCCAGTGGATCCGGGGCTATTTTACCGTTTCGCATCGAAGGCTGATAGATTAAGGGCGCGAAAGCTGACGCCGAGCGCACAATTGTCTAGCATCGATACGTTCGGCGCGCTTGCTTTCGCCGGAAGGAGAGAACGGATTGGCTAGTCCCTTTATTTATTTCACCAAGCTCATTGTTGAAAACGTTCGCTCCTTCGCCGATCGGCAAGTGCTCGACCTCACCTGCGCGAATGGCGCGCCCGCGCAGTGGACTCTAATAGTTGGCGAGAACGGCGTCGGTAAGACCACCCTTTTGCAGTGCTTAGCCAGAATGCGACCGCTTTACAGCGCGCCAAGCGAGGATCGGGATTCAAAAGAAAAAATCGAACCCGAGATGCTCCGCGAGGAAGACAACCGGGTGCTAGGTGCGCTGGCTCGGAACGGCACATCCGGGGCGGTCCAGCTCGAAGCTCATTTGGTCGCGGGAGTTAGCCTGCGCGGAAAGGGCAAGCCTACACCCTTCTCTACCTGGATGAAAATAACGCGCGATTCGCGCTCAATCCAGGAAGTTGATGGTGGAGGAAGTCCGGCAATTCGAAATGAGCCTCTGGTTCTTGCGTATGGTGCCGGGCGCCACATGGGACGAGCAAATTCAGAAGCGTCGGCCTCCGCAACTGGAACTGAGACACTTTTCGACTCCACAGCTGAGCTGGTTGATGCGAGTGAAATTCTCTACCAACTGGATGACGCGCGCTTGCGGAAGCGCGCTGGAGCAGAAGCTCGCCTCAAGCGCCTGCTAGATGTTCTCGCGACTGTTTTGCCGGATGTGAGCAGTCCAAAGCAGATCAAGATCTATGGACTTCCGTCTCCTGGCCTTACCAGCGCCGCCACGGGTGTACGAATTTCGACGCCATACGGCGAAGTTTCGTTGGATCAACTCAGTTTGGGATATCAAACGACGGTCGCCTGGACGGTGGATATCGCGACACAGCTTTTCAGAAACTATCCCAACAGCAAGAATGCGTTGGCAGAGCCGGCAATCGTAATTGTCGATGAAATTGACTTGCATCTGCATCCGAGATGGCAGCGTGAAATTCGCGATCACCTCACGGAGCATTTTCCCAACGTCCAGTTTATCGCAACTGCTCACAGCCCGCTGATGGCTCAATCCTCGCTGCAGGACAATCTCGCGATCATCAAGCGTGACGAAGACCACGCAGTTATCGTGAGCGACCCGAGCATCGTCCATGATTGGCGACTCGATCAAATCGTCACGTCCGAACTATTCAACCTAAAGACGCCTTGGCCTCCCGACGTGGAGGAATTGGTCGTTGAACAAAAAGCATTGGTCGCAAAAACTAGCCGCAACCAAGAGGACGAGCAGCGTTTGTCTGTTTTGAAAGAACGATTGCTCCAGCTGCCGAGCTCTCTTTCTAGAGAAGACGAGCGCGCCCTTGAGCTAATAAGACGAGCGGCTGCCCGTATCCAGGAACAAGGTGAGCCTGCGTGATCCGCGTGAGCAAGCCGGTCATCGCGCCAGCTGCTCTAAGCCCGGGCGCGGGACTTGTTCAAAGTCTCATTGACGACGCAGCCGGTGGAATCCGCAGCGGAGCCTCAAACGAACCGTTTGCATTCGATCGCGGCGTGTACGCGCACGCCTCCGTGAAGGCAGCGCTGAGGGCTGCTCAGTTCGATAAATGTTGTTACTGCGAAGGAAAGATTGGTGCCCATTCTGCGGGAGACGTCGAGCACTTTCGCCCGAAGACGCGAACCCGACAGGGGCCGAATGAGGTATTGGTATATCCCGGCTACTACTGGCTGGCATACCAGTGGGCCAACCTTTTCTTCGCATGTGACCAATGCAACAGAGTAGGCAAGCGGGATTTTTTTCCGCTAGGCGTTCCTGCAAACCGCGCACGACTACCAACCGATTCTCTCGCAATTGAGGAGCCGATGTTGGTGGACCCGAGCGCGGATGACCCGCGCGCCCATATTCGTTTCAACACTTGGATACCAGAGGGCCAAAGCGAACGTGGTAGGGAAACGATTAGGATAGTCGGTCTTGATCGTGACGCACTAAACGACGACCGCCGAAGCCACTACAAGATTATCGATGTTCTTGCTCAGCTTCTCGCCCTTCCCGAACTTGAGAATGATCGAGCTGCTGCGAAGGCCTTGCTTTTGGATTTTTCCGGGCCGACTGCGCAGTACAGCGCGATGACCAACGACTGCTTAGCGGCCCACGGCATTTCGCAGGCGGAGCTGCAATAGTCGGCCCGCAGGCGTCAACAACGCCTGGATGTCTTCCAACATCTCAATTTCGGACCTGATTTCGCTAAGTCGATTTGCAGCATACCCTCGAACACGGCGGTCCGATCGCGAGAGCTGCTCCAATGCTTGATGGATCACGGCAAAAACGTACAGACCATGCAGCACACCCTGCCCTGGCCGCGCAGTCTGCTTCCATGGCGAGTAAGTTGAGCCTTCGATCGCAACCAGTGGCACCTCGCGCTCGATTAGACTCAGCTGCAGATGCATGGCCTCGTGGACTATCGACTCGAATAGTCTGACGGCGGCATCGGGTTCTTCGCAATGTGGGACGGAAACGAAAATGGAAAGTGGCAGCTCTGGATGGCTGTAGCTAACGTCATAGCAGCGCTGCGCTTTTAGTAGATGCACGCTTCTAACCAAGACGCTCAGGGTTTTCGATAGCGAGGGCAGCTCCGTCGAAATAGCGAGCGCTGACTTGAAAGTTTCGGTGTCCTCCACCGTAAAGGAGCTAGCAAAGCCCACGTCCCCGAAGCGGGCTTGATCGGACAGGGTGAGCTGTTCAACGACAATGCGGTCGCCCTTCAGGATAAACGAAGCGAGTTCCTCTCTATCAACAGTCAAATCCTTCCTTAGCCAACGAGCCGTGCCGTAGTGGTCACGTCGCTCAGAGCTCGGATACAGAGAGTGCACAAGCTTCTGTGCCAAGCCGGGAAACCATAGGTTTTCGGCGCGAGCGATCGCTCCGGCTATGACACTATCCGGCAAGCTGGTCCTGTTTTCGATAGAAGGAAAAAATGAGCGTATACCGCACACTGTTATGCATCCGCGAAACCGCGTGAAAAGAGTCGGCTGAAATCTCAAATGCCAGCGCGCTGCGGTGAACCGGCCGAAGAACGACGTTCACGTCGCTAGCGTTGTCTGAGTTGAACAGCATGAAAAGCCCGCCGTCCTCATCCCGCAGCTCTCGGTTCAGCTGCAAGATGAGCCTGTGTGTTTCTTCCCCTAGAAGATGGTCGTTGTGAATTTCAATTCTCTGCCCAGGTGTAAGTTTGTGCGCGACCACATTCACGCGCTCTTCGAACTCGCAACCAAAGGCGCGGGCCATTTCGCCCCGCAAACCGCACAGCATGTTCGAGTTCGTCAAAACGTTCGCTTTGTCGGGCGTATCCCACAGGCAGAACTCGTATTGCGCATAAAAATCCGTCTCAACCAGACGCCACGGCGCGTCGTTTTCAAACCAATCTAGCAGCCGCGTTGCCTCCGCGTCGGCGATGCATGTCGGCACAACCATATGTCGGAAGGGAGCCAGCTTGAGGCTGACACCCCGAATGCTGATCGGCCAGTTCGGTTCGACATCGACTACGGACGCCGACATCATCTGTTGTGCCGGTGATAGCTACGGTTGTAGCCGGCAAGGGTGGTGTCGCCCTTGTTTTCTACTTCCTCGATGAGGCGGCGAAGCGCGACGCTGTCTACCGCGACCGTCAATTCGTCAGGAGTTACAGGCTCGGATTGCGAGTCGCGACCGCGTTCGTCAATTCTGTCACTTTGCATATCGATCTCCTCGATCAAGCCGCTTTCGCGGCACTCAGCAGGCTTCTCAATTCCGCGATGAGTAGTTGTTGGTCAGCGCAAAACACCGTCGGATTATTGTAACCGGAATCCTCAGACCAGCGGTGAGCCGGCATTCCTCCCCCACAAATATTTAGCTCCGGGCAGCTGAGGCAAATTGGTGAGGTCGGCCTCTGCAGCGCTCGGTAGTCCGACATATCCGAACTGACCAAAAACTGGTCCAATGCCCGATCGAGAATAGAGGGTGGTTTGTCAAATTTGTCGGCCCCGTGATACGCGACTTTTAGTGTATCGTTGCGTGTTATTGTGCCGTCTGTGTCGATCACGATGATGCCAAAGTCCGTGAGCCCCAGCCCTTCCTTTCGGCCGTCAGAACCCAAAATCAGTCGCATCAAGTCATCGAGCACGCGAATCCGCGGAGGATTCGGGTCTGCGATATAGGCGCGCAGTAATCGCAGCATCCATTGTCCGTATTCAGTCGACGCTGCGCGAGCTTTGCCGGGAGGCAGTCGAGTGCGATTTCCATCGCGATAAAGGAAATCAATTCCGGGCGCTCCGGTCGACGCCAGATCTTCATATACGGCTATTGGACTAGAGTTCGGATCGACAACTGCGAGGACTCCACTGAATAGGCCCGACGCTGTTGGATGAGCTTGCAGCCGTCGCATCGCGTTCAAGACGCGAGCCCGAGACCCGGCTCCCCGTTTGTCCAACCGGTTGGCGTCGTGAACATCCGCCGGCCCGTCGTAACTGATCGACACGCCAACGCCATAAGTAGCTAAGAGGTCGATGATCGAATCTGAAAGAAGAAGGCCATTGGTCTGAATTGCCAGGCTGCACGATGTCGGCATTCCTAGTCGCAGCCCCCTCAGTAGGCGCTCCAGGCGCGGGGCACCAATCAAGAGCGGCTCGCCACCATGCAGGCACACATTGAACGGCTTCGCTTGGCGCTTTGCCAACGTTCCAAGCTGATCGACGATTGCATCGATAATGTCGACGGACATGCGCTTCGGTTGATCGCGCCACCCGTCGTCGCCGAGCTCATACACGTAGCAATAAGTGCAATTGAGATTGCACCTGCTCGCCGTCTTCAAGAGCACAGTGTCTATGTCGGTAGTCACGACATCCCCGTCGGGTTTGACCTCTATGCCGATTCATAGCTGAGGTGCGGGAAGTTTTGAAGGTGCTCCGCAGTACAGCCAAAGATCCGAACAGTCAGTGGTCGCAAGAAAATGTGCCGAGGCTACCGAGCACTCGCTAGTAACCAGCAAGTTTTCTAAGATGCAAGGTAGAGATATACTGCTGACCCAGTTCGAGTTTGTTTCTGAAATTAATCGGCTGTTTGAAAACGACAATCGAGCGTTTGATCCGGGATCGGGTCTTCCAAGAACTGCACCGCGTCAATTTCAACCTCACCCATCAGCCACGCCTTACAAATTCGGTGCCCCCCGTCCATTAGTCGTCCTGAGGCTGACAAGATCACCGGAAATGACAAATCGGCTTCATTGATACGTCTGAAGTGTTCGGCAACCTCTCGGCATGTTGGCGCTGTACCGCCGAACCAGCAGTCCTGGTCAAACTCTGAAATGTCGGAGATCGGTATACGCTTGACCGGAAGAGACCGCGCGGCCGACCAGAGAGTTGGCACCGCCCAAATCCTTCGTTCGGATTCTGTCTCCTGCTCGTGTTCAATCACGTGACAGATCCTCGCTTGCCATCAGAGTTACAATGGGCCGAATTTTCACCGACCACCATTAAGCGATCCCTAGGTCGTCGAGGTTTCTTGCGGTCGTCAACGTTTCTGGTGCAAAGACTCGGTTCAGGAAGGCGGCGCTTCCGGCTGTCAACACGCAAACGACGTCCGATCATTGGGGTGAGTTCACGCAGAACGGTATCCGCACGTAACAGCACATACCGAATGGATGACAGCGGTGCCCAACCCCCAAAACACAATATGGCTTCGCCTCGCCCCGAAGAGCGCCGCTAACCACTTGTTATTGTGTTTTTTGGAACGGGCGAAGGGATTCGAACCCTCGCCCCCGACCTTGGCAAACTTGTCGTTCCCTTGCCAAAGACCTGCGCAGCCATGGATCGCTTCAGAAAGACTTCCAACGGGAAGCCAAAGCTTGCCCAAGTCAGCGCGGCGGTCGTCGACGCCGTTAGGAGGTGTGTGCTGCGCCTCACGACAGGCTGAGAGCGCGGCCGCTCCTTCCGATTCGACGTTTGGTTCTCGATTTCTGGAAAAGTTCGGTACCGCGGCAGGCGTAAACGCTCTGATGGTGAGTCGTCGATCCCCAACCTGTTTGGTTTCTTGTCTCTAGTTGTCTCAGACCATTTCACGATGTTTCAGACTTTGTCTCCTCGCGTGTCGTGCTCGCCCCCGGGTTGCGGAAGCTGATGCGGCTTGAGACAGTACGTTCCACCACTGGTATCGACCGCCCGTTGTGGGGTCGATTGTGGGAAAGCCGGAGTGGAGCCACAAATTGCGTAATGAAAATAAGGAGAAATGGTGGAGCCGAGGGGTATGCCACAACCGCGGCGAATCAAGCGCATAGCCTGTCAAACCGTGCGAAACCCGCTCAATTACTTTCAAGGGGCTAGGTTTTGAGTGTCAACCGCGACTCAGTCATTGTTCGCTTGGGTGTCACGGTTGGAGGGTTGGGCATGACCAGCGAAGATTACGACGAACTAGGCCGTCTTGCGGATGAAGCGTTTGACCGTGCACAGCCTGCTACGGTGCAAAAAGCAAAGCTGCTGCGCTACAGGGAATTGCTGGACAATGCAGGCGAGAACCCGACGGTCGATTTTTATTGGTTGGGCGATCCAAATGCTCCGTCCAAAGTTAATCCCGTGCAGGACGAACTCGATCACGTCGAGTGGCGGCTCAAAAATGGCCGTTAACTGACTCAGGGATTCGGGCTCCCGGCATGGTTTATGCGATAGTCGCGGTATGAAGAACCGCGACCATCAGTCGTCTGCGCGCCGGGAGCCTGCCGCTTACCCCAAGTCGGCGACGCTTCGCGACTTTGCCGCGTTTGTTGAAACCCTGCCGAACCGCGACAAGCGCCTGTCCGCAATGACGACGCCCGAGATTGGACAGGCTGTTGATTCGTTGTCGCTTAATGACCAGTTGCGGGTCATTCACACGGTTGGCCCGGACGCCGTGCGCGGGCTCAAGTATCGACCTAAGCAGAATGCCGACAAAGGCGGGCGTCCCACCGGGATTTCAAATCGCGATTGGGGCGCGTTTCCCGGCGACGTAGCTGCGACCTACGTTCAACACAAACGAAAGCACACGAAGGCCGAAGCCGCGCGGCAAACGCTGGTCCACTTCATTCCCGAGGAAGCGGACCACGTCCCCACTAGCAAGGCGCTGGACCGACTGATCCGTACGCTTGACCGTTGGGCGGCGAAGGATTGGACAGAGTGGGACCGCGCCGCGTGGGAAGCCCGGAATCACGACCGGCTCTAGCCCCTCCAAACCCCCCTTACTCGAAAACGCGCGCCGCGCCGCCATGATACCGGCGACGCATGAAATACGCAGACGCACTCAAGCTTAAGCCCGGCGACCGTGTTCAGTGCCGCGACCACTACATGTCGCAACGCGCGACTCAATGGTGGAGCGGCGAAGTCCGGGCCGTTACCGACAACGGCGGCGTCCTTGTCTATGTGACAGAGGGTAAGGCGCTTCCCGGCGACTGGAACGGGCCAGGCACCGGACCGGATGCGGGCGCAGAACTCTGGTTCCCATACAGCCGCGTGCAGCGGTCCGCCTAATGATCATCACCGATTTCCCCGACAAGCTGGCGCGGACGAAAACCGAAACGAACGTATCGTTTGAGGCGTTCTGCCAGTCGATCATCAACGCGCCGCCCGTTGCATACAAACATGACTTGCGATGGCTTAAGCCGGGTAGGTTCGGCGATCACGTCGAAAACCCCGAGACAGGTTGCCTGCGAACTAATGCAAACCTGATTTCAATCGGCGCGGCGATTGCCGATTACGATTTGGAGGAAATGACCCTGGATGAAGCGGCCGACGCGCTTCGCGCTGCTGGCGTCAAAGCCTTTCTGCATACGTCCGCGTCGCACACACCCGACAAGCCGCGCTTTCGTGCAATCATGCCGACGTCACGCGAACTGGACCCCAGCGCGTATGAAGCCCTCACGGCACGGGTCAACGGTGTCCTCGGCGGCGTCCTTTCGGAAGAATCGTTCAACCGTTCGCAGGCGTTTTTCGCCGGCCGCGTCGCGGGCGTCGTGTTCGACTATCGCATTGTGGACGGCGCTTTCATCGACACGCTGACCGGACTTCCCGAGATTGGCAGACCCGGCGGCAATGCATCGGGCGCATCAGGCTACACACGCGAAGCGGCGTACGACGATATCGCGGCGGGTCAGGAACTACACCGCGCTATCAATTACCTCGCGATGATCGGCGAGCCGCAGGCGGACATTGAAGCGGCGATGCACGGCAGCGCGGCAAAGACGGATGACACGCGGCGTTGGGAAAAGCGCATGTCCGAAGTCCCGCGTTCGATCCGGGGTGCGGAACGTCGGCGCGAACGGGCATTGCAGAAGATGCTTGCGGGAGTTGGAACGCCGCCGCGCCAGGACACGCCAGGCAAGACGCCGCGAGCTTCCACGTTCGAGACGTTCACCGCTGCATCGCTCGCAGGTAAGCCGATACCGCCGCAAGAATGGCTCGCCCGTGACCTTATCCCGGCGGGTCAGCCCGTGTTGTTGAGCGGCGACGGCGGACTTGGCAAATCGCTTCTGGCGCTTCAACTGGCGGTCGCGGTGTCGTCCGGCGGGCAATGGCTCGGCAACTTCACGGCGATAGGTTCGGTACTCTACCTGAGCGCGGAAGATGAAACCGCCGAACTGCACCGCCGGTTGTCACGGATGACGGACAACCTGGACACGCTGACAAACCTTCACCTTGCACCGATGGCCGAACTTGACCCGTTGTTGGTTGCGCCGGATCGCGGGAGGCTCGCAACGACGGCGCTATACGACGCGGTTGCGGCGAGAGTTGAGGAAGTCCGGCCGGCGCTCGTTGTGCTGGATAGCAACGCGGACTTCTTTGGCGGCAATGAGGTAGTGCGGTCCGAAGTGCGTTGGTTCATTGGACAACTGCGCAAGTTGTGTCACTCGACCGGCTGCACGGTGCTGAT
>NCEM01000004.1 GCA_002280725.1 Alphaproteobacteria bacterium 32-64-14 | reverse complement strand
CGAACCCGACGGTTCGCTCACAGGCGAAATCTGCTTCGACAACGGCGATGAATCGGAATTCCGCGCCATACCTTGGACTTCTTCAACAGCCTGCTAGACGTCTGAAGTCAAACGGAAAGGCCAGAGCCCGTCAACGCCGCGCTGCAAGGGCCAATCCGGCGATTGATGCCCATGTTTCTGCCGTTTCCCGCCTGCGCTGTTCGATCCACCGGCCGCCCATTGAACACCCGCCTGCCGCATGCTGATCTTCCGGCGCCCAAGGGAGACGTCATGATGGTCGGTGTATTCAGGTCGGCGCTCGCTGCGGCCGCAGCGCTTCTGGCGGCCGCCTGCGGCACGGAGACGACCGCGGCGAAGGAAGCCCCGCTTGTGCCGGTGGAAACCTTCACGCTCGATAACGGCCTGCGCGTCGTCTTCAACATCGACCGGTCGGACCCTGTCGTCTCTGTCGTCCTCGCCGCCCATGCCGGCTCGGCCCGCGAAACGCCCGGCCGCACGGGCTTTGCCCATATGTTCGAGCATCTGTTCTTCCTCGATTCCGAAAACCTCGGCCCCGGCGGTCTCGACAAGCTCACCGCGCGCGTGGGCGGTTCGGGCGCCAACGGCTTCACCAACAACGACCAGACCGTCTACCTGCAGACCGTACCCAACGACGCGCTCGAGAAGATGCTCTGGGCCGAAGCCGACAAGCTCGGCTATTTCATCAACACCGTGACGCCCGCCGTGCTCGAAAAAGAGAAGCAGGTCGTCAAGAACGAGAAACGCCAGAGCGTGGACAACCGCCCCTATGGCCACCTGTTCACGGTCCTCTCCGAAAACATGTTTCCGGCTGATCACCCCTACAGCTGGCCCGTCATCGGCTCGCTCGCCGATCTCGACGCCGCGACGCTCGCGGATGTGAAGGCCTTCCACGCGCGCTGGTACGTGCCCAACAACACCACGCTGGTGATCTCCGGCGATTTCGATCCGGTGCAGGCGAAAGCCTGGGTCGAGAAATACTTCAGCGACATTCCCAAGGGCGAAACCGTCGAGCGCGCGCCACCGCGCCCTGCTCCGCTGGCCGCCACCCTCAAGCTCTCGCACGAAGACAACTTCGCGACTCTGCCGCAACTCACGCTCGCCTGGCCCGCGCCACCCGCCTTCGACAAGGATTTCTGGCCCGCCCTCATGATGCTCGACATCCTGACTGACGGCCAGGAAGCGCCGCTCAACAAGGCTGTGGTGGAAGATGCCAAGCTCGCCGGCGAAGTCGGCGGCCTGATCGACGATGGCCAGCTTGCCGGCATTGCCGGCTTCAACATCACCACCTTCGACGGCGTCGACCTCGACGCCGTGCAGGCCGCCGTGGATGCCGGCCTCACCGCCTTCGAGAAGGAGGGCGTCCAGCCAGAGGCCCTCGCCCGCGTAAAGGCGCTGGCCGAGTCCCAGTTCCTCGCCGGTCTCGGCACGGTCAACAACAAGGCCGCCCAGATCGCCCGTTACGATGGCCTGCTCGGCCGCCCGGACTTCGCCGAAGAAGACATCGCCCGCCTCCGCGCCGTCACGGCCGAAGATGTGATGCGCGTCTACACGACCTACATCAAAGGCAAGGCTCACATAGCGGCCAGCTTCGTGCCCAAGGGCCAGGCCGTCCTCGCGCTTGAAGGATCGGCTATCGCCAAGGTCGTCGAGGAGCCCATCGTCCAGGGCGCCGAAGCTCCGGTCGACGCCGCAGCCGATCGCCCTGCGACGCTGGCGAAAACAGCTTCCAGCTTCGACCGCTCCATCGAGCCCGCCTTCGGCGCATCGCCGGTGGTGAAAGCGCCTGCGCCGTGGAACGCCAAACTCGCCAATGGCCTCGCCGTCTCCGGCATCGAGGATCGCGAGTTGCCCATCGTCGCCTTCGAATTCTCCATCGACGGTGGCCGCCTGCGCGAAGACATCGCCCGCCCCGGCCTCGCCAATGTCACAGCAGAAATGCTGACGCGCGGCACCGAGACTAAGACCCGCGCGCAGTTCGAGAACGCCCTCAAGACCCTTGGCGCACAAGTGCGCGTCACAGCCGGCGATGATCGCCTCTTCGTCTCGGGCAACACCCTCGGCCGCAACTTCGCGCCTACGCTGGCGCTGGTCGAGGAAATGCTGCTTCACCCGCGCTGGGATGCAATGGAACTCGCGCTCGTGAAGGCTGCTGTAACCGCAGAGATCCAGGGTGAGCGCGCCGAGCCGAACGTGATCGCGGAGCGCGTTCTCGCCCGCCTCGTCTGGGGCCCGGACAACATCCTCGGCAAGGGCCCGCTCGGTACGGAAGCGTCCGTCGCCGCCTTCCAGCCCGCCGATCTCGCCGCCTTCCACACATCCGGCCTGCATCCCTCGAACGCCCGCTTGCGCATCGCCGGCGCGGTAAGCCAGGCCGACGCCGAAGCCACCCTCACCAGCCTCGCGACCAATTGGGCCGCCGGGACGGCTACCGCCGTCGCCGCCACAACGCCCACAGCGCCCGGCCCCACGCGCGTCTATTTCTACGACGTGCCGGGCGCCAAGCAGTCGGTGCTGCTGTTCGCCAATCCCGGCCCCGCCCGCGCCAACGCCGACTTCTACCCCGCTTCGGCGACCAACTTCCTGCTGGGCGGCGGCGGCTTCGCCTCGCGCCTCACGCAGCAGCTGCGCGAAGGCAAGGGCTACACCTACGGCGTCCGCTCCGCCTTCCAGGGCAGCGCCACCACCGGCCAGTTCCGTGTCTTCAGCCCCGTCCGCTCCAACGTCACGCTTGAGGCCGCGACGCTGATGCGCGACATCGTCCGCGACTACGGCACGACCTTCACCGCCGCCGACCTCGACCTCACGCGCACCTCGCTCGCCAAGAGCCGCGCGCGCTCGTTCGAAAGCCTCAACGCCAAGCTGACCATGCTCGCCAACATCGGCGACCTCGGCCTGCCCGCCGACTATGTGGCGCAGGAAGGCGCAGTGCTCGACGCCCTCACGATCGAACAGGTGCAGGACATCGCGAACCGCCTGATCACGCCAGACCGCATGTACATCGTGGTCGTCGGCAACGCAGCCACACAAGCCAAGCGCCTCACCGCCCTCGGCTACGGCCCGCCCATCATGGTGAAGCTGGACTAGGCCTGATCCGATCGCGGCAGCGTCCGCGTTTCAGCGTCCGCGCCGCGAACCCAGGCGGCAAAATGCGGGTCGGCCCACATGCGGTCGATATAGCCCTGCGCCGCCGCTGAGCGCGGGATCGCGTACGTCACAAACCGCGTCACCACAGGCGCGTACATCGCATCCGCAATCGACCACGCGCCAAACAGGAACGGCCCGCCCGACCGCTTCAGCCACTCGCTCCACAGCGCATCGACCTTGGCCGCATCGCTGAGCCCATCCGCCGTCATCCGCCCCGCATCGGTGCGGCGCTTGATGTTCATCGGCGCATCGTTGCGCAGGTTGGGAAAGCTCGAATGCATGATGGCCGCCGCCGCCCGCGCCAGCGCCCGGGCGTTTGCATCCTTCGGCCAGATCGCCGGCGCCTGCTCGGCCGCCCACTCGCAGATCGCAAGGCTCTCGGCCACCACGACGCCGTCGCCAAGGTCCAGCGCCGGCACGCGCGCATTGGGAGAGATCGCGCCGAACACCGGCTTGCCGCCCGTCTCGGGAAGCGCGTGCATCACCTCCTCGAAGTCGACGCCCGCATGGCGCAGCGCCAGCCACGGCCGCATCGACCATGAGGAGTAGTTGAAGTCCCCGATGTGCAGGCGCGGCTTCGACATGGCGACTCCCCGAACTAGTGCGCGCCCTGCTTGAACGTGAAGACCACGAGAATGGCAAGACTGAGGAAGACAACGCCCACGCCCCGCTCGAACCATTTGCGGATGCTGGGGTTGCCGAGGAAGCGCGACAACCGCCCACCAAGGTGGGTGTAGAGCCACTGCACGCCAAGATCGATCAGCGCGCCCACCGTGCCCAGCGCCAGCGTCTGCGTCAGCACATTGCCCTGCGCGTTGATGAACTGCGGCAGGAACACCATGAACCAGAAGATCGTTTTCGGATTGCCGAACCCGATCATCAGCCCGTCAAGAAAGGCCCCGCGCCCCACGGCCATCACGGGCGATGGCTGCCCCGCCTCGACCAACGGCGGCTCACCGCGAAACGACCGATAGATCGCAGCCGCGCCAAAGAAGGCCAGGCACGCCGCCCCTGCCCACTTCACCACGAAAAACGCCAGCTCCGACGTCTGCATCAGCACGCCAAGGCCCAGCGCCGTCAGCGCGAAGTAGACGAGGTTGGCAAGCTGGATGCCGAACCCGGCCATGATGCCGGCGCGATGCCCGCGCAGCGCCGCTTGCGACATGATGAACATCACGTTCGGCCCCGGCGCGAGGCTGACGAACATGGTCAGCACCATGAACAACAGGAAGTTGTCAGGGATCATAAACGTCCGTTCCCGCCCGCGGCTGGCCCGTAAGCGGATGGCCCAGAAGCAGATGAGATGTCGGCCGATAAGCCAAGTTCCGTCAAGTCCTTAACACCCGTCCGGCGACAGCATCGAGCCGCGCCAGCATAACGGAATCGCGATGCTGCGGCGCTGTGATGATCGCATGGTCGAGGCATGTGTCGATGCCATCCGGGTCCGCGCTGCGTGGTCCGGCCGCCATGCGCGCCGCGACGCGCCCCACCAGCGCGCTGGCCCGCTCGGCATTGTGGTGCAGCACCTTCAGTACGTCCGTGACGGAAACGGCCCCCACCTCCTCGCGCCAGCAATCGTAATCGGTCACCATCGCGACCGTCGCGTAAGGCAGCTCCGCTTCGCGGGCGAGCTTGGCCTCGGGCATGTTGGTCATCCCGATCACGTCGCAATCCCATGACCTGTAGAGCGTCGATTCCGCCCGCGAGGAAAACTGCGGCCCCTCCATCGCAAGGTAGGTTCCGCCGCGATGCGTTCTAACGCCCAGCGCTGCGGATTCTTCCGCCGCAAATCCCGCCAACCGCGACGACACCGGATACGCCATCGACACGTGCGCGACGACGCCCTCGCCAAAGAAACTCTTCTCGCGCGCAAACGTCCGGTCGATGAACTGGTCGACGATCACGAAATCGCCCGGCGCATACGCTTCCTTCAGCGACCCGCACGCCGACAGCGACAACACATCGGTGCAGCCCGCACGCTTCAGCACGTCGATATTGGCGCGATAGTTCAGCTGGCTCGGCCCCAGCCTGTGCCCGCGCCCATGACGCGGCAGGAACACGACATCGACCCCGTGCAGCTTTCCCCGGAACACCTGATCCGACGGCACGCCCCAAGGCGACGTCACAGTCTCCCACCGTCCGCCCTCGATGCCGGGAACCTGATACAGCCCCGACCCGCCAATGATGCCGAGCGTCCACTTGGTCATGCTGTTTCCATATGGCGAGCGATCCCGCCCAAGCAAATGCCACTCTACGCCATGCGCACATCAGGGCCAGCTTGGATGAGCGGCAGTGGGCTTGCGTCTCAGCACGCCAGATTCGGCCGAATGAAATATGGCGGAGAAAATTCTTCGCCAGCACTTTCAAACGCCTACGCAAATCCCCCTGTCGGAAACACACAATCAATCCGGCCCCTGCCAAACCAGGCGCATACTCCCCTCAACGCGGTCGCACGGAGGGTAAGCTGATCACTGTCCACAGCGCGATCGCGGGCAGACGAGCGTGAGCATGAGACCAATGGCGCAAGCCTGAGACCCCACACGCCGCCGGCGCTTCAACGACGGGAAAGGCAGCAGATGTCCTCCCGCTGGCCGGCGATAAATCGATCTGCGGGGGCGCGGCGCCGATCCGCACACCTTCGGACTAAAGACTACGCGCTACGCGGTTCGTCCGCGCCCTCAGCCCTCCACTTGGAGGCCGAAAGACAGCAAACCTCCAGATGCAAAGGGCGTCTTGGAGATTTTCGTGCTTCTCTCTGGATCGCCGGGCCCCCGCCCGGCATTCGCTGCAACGCAGCGACTACAGATCATGCGGCCGGCAGCTGCCGGGCGGGGGCCCGGCGGTCCAGAGTGTCAGAACCACTTCCTCAGTGTCACCGGCGGCGGCGTCAGCGGGTTCACCGTGTGCAGCTTCACGTCAGTCGCGATTCCGTAGCCGAGCCCTTCCCAGAACCGCGTCAGCCGCGGCTGGTCTTCCCGCACGCCGATCTGCACGCCCGCGCTTCCACGCGACCGCACCTCAGTCTCCAGCATCGCAATCAGCGGCGCGCCAAGCCCGAGCTTGCGCAGTTCCTTCAGCACGCCCACGCGCTTGATCTCGGCCCACGGGCGCATGTCGCCCGCCGGCCCCGGCACGGGATGAAACCGTCCTGCGCCGACAGCCTCGGCGCCCCGCATCAGCAGCACCGCGCCGCCCTGGTCGAACTCGCGCGCAATGCCTTCATCTGTTTCGGTATACGCGCTTGAGTTCGCAGCCACCGTCCCTGTCCAGCAGCGCAGCATTACATCGCGCAGCATGGCGGCGTCGCTGTAGTCAGCGATCCGAAGTTCAAATCCGGATGGAAGGATCATCGTTCGCTCTCCGTGCCCCCGATCCGGGATCCGCCATGTCCAACAGCCCCGAAGGACAGTGCGGATCCCGGCATACGCCTTGCGGCGTATCTCGGGCAACGTGAGTGGGGAGCGCCAGACACGCGAAACGCGCCGCCGAAGCCGCGCGCTCGCAATCAGGCATCAGATGTCTAGTGTTCGACGTTCCGCCAGATGCGGCGATAGGACAGGAACACCAGGATCGAGAGCAGGAAGAGGAACGGGATCACCGCCGCGCCGAGCTGCTTGCGCGCCTCGGTGCGGGGATCGCTGGCCCAGGCGAGGAACACGGCCACGTCGTGCGCCTGTTGCTCGATCGTCGTCGGCTTGCCGTCGTCGAACGTGTCCTGGTTGCAGGCCGCGCCGCCCTGGGCGCCTTCGACGCAATCGCGACGCAGGCGGATGTCCAGGTTCACCAGCGGCGGCGCCATCGCAAGGAAGCCGCCCGGCGGCTTGTTGCGCGGGTCCTTGCCAACCCACTGGCTAGCCGTGTCGCCGTGGAAATAGGCGTTGTAGTGCTGGCCCGGCGAAACGTTGAGGCCGGCCGGCGGCGCCACGAAGCCTTGCAGCAGCGAGTAGATGTAGCCTGCTCCGCCATTGCGCGCCTTCACGATGACCGACAGGTCCGGCGGCACCGCACCGCCATTGGCGACCGAGGCCGCGATGGCGTTGGGATACGGCGAGGGGAAACGGTCGGCCGGCATGCCGGGCACCGAAACCATGCCACCCGAATCCGGGTCCACTTTCGTGACCGAGAACTCGCTCGCCAGCTTCTTCACGACAGGGTTGTCGTTCGGGTTGGGATAGCGCGCGTCGTAGAACGGACCGCCGACATCGCCGAGGTTGCGGAACGACAGCAGCTTCATGCCGTGGCAGGTCGAGCAGACCGCCTTGTAGACCTTGAAGCCGCGCTGCATCGCGTTGACGTCGAATGTACCGAAATAGCCATCGTGCTTCCAGCCGCCCTTCGGCGTCAACTCGTGACGGTCGCCGGCGGCAGCATGTTCGCCACCAAGCTCTGCGGCGGCGTGAATGTCCGCGGCGGGAGGTTGCGCAGGCGCGACGGCAGGCGCCGGCGCAACAACGGGAGCTTCAAGCGCAGGCACAGGCGTATCTGCCGGCAGCGTTGCTGGTTGCTCCACAGCCGGCGGCGTCGCTGCCGGAGGCGTTGCGGGCGGCTGGGCCAGCGCCGCGGCGCCGATAGCGGCGATCGCGAGGATGGCAAAACCGGAAAGGGCGAGTTTGGCGGAACGCATGTCTCTCTCCCTATTCCGCAGCCTGAGGAGCCGGGTTCACGGCGGCAGGCGCCGGCGAACCGTGCTTCCTGCGAACGCTTTCAGCGATCGACGGCGGACGCGCCTTGGGCTTCTCGATGATGCCGAGCAGCGGCATGAACACCAGGAAGTACAGGAAATAGTACGCGCCCAGGATCTGCGACAGCCACAGCCACTTGAAGCCTTCCGGGTGGATCTCGATCGCGCTCTTGGCGCGGACGGACTCGGCCAGCTTGCCCTGTTCGCTGACGGCGGTCGCGTAGTCGTCGAAGATCACGCGCTTCGGCTCGGTCGTGCCGCCCTCGGTGTAGACGAGCGCCAGCTTGTCCGGGCCGTACTTGAACACGAACTTGTCCGGATCGTTGGCGCCGCAGAAGCCGAGGCCGATGCTGGCGACGACGAACAGCACGAACAGCTGTTTCGCGATCGGGCGATAGCGCATCGAGCGCACTTTCGACGTGTCGAGCCACGGCACCACGAACAGGATGCCGATGGAGCCGAACATCGCGATGACGCCGAGCAGCTTGGCTTCGATCGGGCCGATGTCGAACGTGATGGCGCGCAGGATCGCGTAGAACGGCAGCAGGTACCATTCCGGCACGATGTGCGCCGGGGTCTGCAACGGGTTGGCCTCGATCGCGTTGTCGGCGTGGCCGAGCGCGTTGGGCGCGAAGAACACGAAGAACGCGAACAGCATGAAGAACACGAGGATCGCGAAGCCGTCCTTCACCGTGTAGTACGGGTGGAACGGGAGCGTGTCTTTCTTGACGTCCTTCACCGAAACGCCGGTCGGGTTGTTGTTGCCCGGCACGTGCAGCGCCCAGATGTGCAGGGCGACGATGCCCGCGATCACGAACGGCAGCAGGTAGTGAAGAGAGAAGAAGCGGTTGAGCGTCGGGTCGCCGATCGCGGGGCCTCCCATCAGGTAGGTCTTGATCACCGGGCCGACCAGCGGGATCGCGCCGATCAGGTTGGTGATAACGGCCGAACCGTGGAACGACATCTGGCCCCAGGGCAGCACGTAGCCCATGAACGCGGTCGCCATCATCAACAGGTAGATCACGACGCCGAGGATCCAGATCACCTCACGCGGGGCCTTGTATGAACCGTAATAGAGACCGCGGAACATGTGGACGTAGACGGCAAGGAAGAACATCGAGGCGCCGTTGGCGTGGATGTTCCGGATCAGCCAGCCATAGTCGACATCGCGCATGATGCGCTCGACCGACGCGAAGGCATCCTGCGTCGAGGCCACATAGTGCATGGCCAGCACGATGCCCGTGACGATCTGCACGACGAGGCAGACAGCCAGGATGCCGCCGAACGTCCACCAGTAGTTGAGGTTCTTCGGGGTCGGGAATTCCATGAGGTCATGGTTGAAGCGGATGATCGGCAAACGCTGATCAAGCCACTTGGTGAAACCGGTCTTCGGTTCGTAGGTCGATGGTCCGCTCATGCGCCCTTGTCCCCCGGCCCTACAGCGAAATCTTGATCATGTCGGCAGAGACGTACTCGTACTTCGGGATCGCCAGATTCTTTGGCGCCGGACCTTTGCGAATCCGTCCCGACGTATCGTAGTGCGACCCATGGCACGGGCAGTACCAGCCGCCGAACTCGCCCACCGAACCCTGAGCCGGGCCAACCGGCACGCAACCCAGATGGGTGCACAGGCCCGAGGTGACGAGAATTTCCTTCCTGAAGGTTCCATCCGGCTTTTTCACGAGACGGGAGTCGTCGGTCGCCGGATCGCGCAGCGGCTGCGTGTCGTCCGCTTCGGCGCGGCTGATCTCGGGCAGCGTGCGGTGGCGCACGAAGAAGGGCATGCCGCCGATCAGGACGCGGATCTCGCTGCCCAATGGCACCTTGCTCACATCAACCTCGGCGCTTGAGGCTGCCTTGGTGTCGGCGGCCGGGCCGAGCTGCTGGATGAAGGGCCAGGCGACAGCCGCGACCCCGCCGGCTGCAACGGATGCAGCGGCGATATGAATGAAATCTCGGCGCGTTTCTCCGGCGTGCTCTGCGTTCGCCGTTGCGGCCTTGGAACCGTGTTCCGACACACGAGTCTCCCATGCTATCCGGAGCTTTGGACGCCTTATGACCGCGCGAAGGATAACCCCCCACGTGGCGTGGTGTCGCAAGATTGCCCCAGTTGTGACGGACCCGTCTAAAGTGCGACTCGCTTTGTTTCAACCGGACATCCCCCAGAATCTTGGGGCAAATATCCGTCTGGCGGCGTGCCTTGGCGTCGCACTCGACGTCATCGAGCCCTGCGGCTTTCCCCTGACCGACCGGGCGCTGCGCCGGACAGCGATGGACTACGGGGAAAACGTGGCTTTGACGCGCCATGCGGGCTGGGCGGCATTCCGGGAATCCCCCGCGCTCGCAGGCCGCCGGATCGTGCTTCTGACGACGCGGGGCGCCGAAAAAATCGATACCTTCCGCTTCCAGCCGGACGACTGCCTGCTGATGGGCCGCGAGTCGGCCGGGGTTCCGAAAGATATCCACAGCGCGGCGGACGCCCGGATCGCGATTCCGCTCGCGGAAGGCGCCCGGTCGCTGAATGTGGCGATGGCCGCCGGAATCGCCCTCTGGGAAGCCCTGCGCCAAACCGGCCAGCTGCCCGGCCAGATCTGACCCCTAATGCTCCATCCCGCATTCGGCCATGATTGCGGGCACTTCGACCGCAAACTGGGACCGCAGCGGCGGCTCAAGCGCCTTGATCCGCTCGGAGGCTTCACGCGGCTCGCCCTTCGCGCCCATCACGATCAGGTCCAGCACGGCCGGATCGACCCGTTCTGCGGTTTCCGTCGCGAGGCAGGAGCAGACTTCGGCGCTATCCCCGTTCGCGAGGCAGGATTCCTCGATCGCCTTGCGATTGGCCTCAACGGCGTCGCACCCGGCCAGCAGGCCGGTCAGCACAGCGAAAGACGCAAACACACGCCGCATGGCGAACCCTGACCCTGTCTCGTCCGCTCTCTACGGGCCCGCGCCCCTTACAACAAGCCGGGACAATACGGCCTCAGCTCGCCTTGGCGCACGCTTCCATCGCCGCGCCAACGCTGGAAAGGCCCTCGAAGAAGTCGCGGCGCGAGACATTCGCCATCAGCTCGTCGGCCGCGTCATGATTACCTTCCTGCGACAGCACATAGGCGCGCAACACGTCTTCGCTGAAGGCCTGCGAGGCGCGCAGGTCATCCAGGGTAACCCCCTGGCACTGGCACAGCGCCGGATCGCCGCCTTCGTCCGCGCACACCTTGGTCAGGCGGGCCGCCTCCACGCTGGGCGCAGGCTTGGGCTCCGCGGCACCGCAGGCAGACATCAGAAGAACGAGCGACGCTGCAGCGCCAATCCGAAAGCTGATCATGAAAGGCCTTCCCGGCGCTGAACCCGGCCATATCTGGCCCGATCTGTCCGCGCCCGCAATCTCGCAGGTCAGTTGACCGCGAGCGGCTTCACCAGTTCGGCCTCACGCGCGCAGGCCGCTGCATCGGGAACAGCGCCGGACGCACGTGCAGCCTTCATTTCCCCGCGCGCAGTCGCCATCGCCCCGAGAAACTCGTCCGACCCCTGCAGGGCGGCGAACACGCCGGCGGCATTGGTGCGGGAGGCTTCGATGGCGCTCATGTTGTGGAGGCCGCAAACAACCCGGCTTTCGCCAAAGGCCCTGCCGCGGGCAAGGATCTGGCTCGCCCTGTCCGGCGCCAGCTGCGAGACGACCAGCCCCGCCATCCATCCGAGCGATCCGTGACCCGATGGATAGTCGAAACTGGCTTCCAGCCCCGGCGTGCGTGCGATGCAGATGTTTCCCGGATTGTGCATGAACGGCCGCGTCCGGCGGTAAAGCTGCTTGGCCGATTCTGCCGCCATGCCGGCGTCTATCGTCGTGCGCCCCAGGATCTGCATCAGCGCCGGCGAATTCTCGGGCGTCAGCGACACGCCGACCGAGCAGGAGAAATCAGCCAGCAGGTCGGCGGGCCTATAGCTGTCGTCGGCCTGCGCCAGCTTCCAGCGGTCCGACCCTTCCAGCGAGCGTGTCTTGCGGAAGATTTCCCAGTCGATCGTGTTGCGGGCCTCACCCTCCTTGGGCGCAGGCGGGATCGTCGCCACGGCGTGGGGAAGCATTTCGGGCGTCAGGAAGCCTGCGGGACGGGTCGAAGCGGGGGTCGCGCCAGCCATCGTCGACGGAGCTGTTTGCGGGGGCGTCTGGGCTGCGGGCGCCACGCCGCCAGCGCAGGCGACCAGCGCCGCCAGTCCGACGGCCAATGCAGCGTATGTTCCAGCCTCGGCCTTGGGTTTCATCGCGCCCTCCCTGCCGGGCAAGTAACTAGGCCGGGAAAGCCGCGCGGGGCAAGCCAGATTGCGACAGATGCGTGACGCGTGTCACTCTCGCCGCAAAATGTGAGGGGAAACACCGGTGATCGAACATCAGACAGACATCGCAACGCCGGACGGGACCTGCTCCACCTTCATCGTGCATCCCGATCGCGGCGGGCCGCATCCGGTGATCCTCTTTCTGATGGACGCGCCCGCCATCCGTGAAGAACTCCGCGACATGGCCCGGCGGTTCGCCACGTCCGGCTACTACGTGATGCTGCCCAATCTCTATTATCGCGAAGGCGTCAACGAGATCGGCCCCATCGAGTACGAGCCCGACAGCCCGTGGCGGAAGAAGATGGCCGACCTGATGAACACGCTGGGCATCTCGATGGTGATGTCCGATGTCGACGCCATGCTGGCGCACGCGAAGACCGACCCCGCCGCCAACGCCGCTTCGGTTGGTACGGTCGGGTACTGCATGAGCGGCCGCTTTGCGGTCTGCGCCGCGAAAGATCGCCCGCACGTGAAGGCCACCGCCTCGATCTACGGCGTGAGGCTGGTGACGGATGAGGCACACAGCCCGCACCTCATCGCGAAGTTATCGCCGGCCGAATTCTACTTCGCCTGCGCCGAACGCGATCACTGGGCGCCGCAGGAAATGGTGGACCAACTGAAGCGCGATCTCGCCGGCGCCAATGGCGAGGTCGAGCAATACCCCGACACCGACCACGGCTTCGCGTTTCCGGAACGGCGCGCCTATCAAAAGGCCGGCGCCGAACAGCACTGGCAGCGCGTGCTGGCGCTCTTCCGTCGCAGACTGAGATAAGCCGCTCAGTACTCGAACAGCTTGGCGTCGCGCTCGGCGCGCTTGCGGGCGGCCTCAAGGACATGCGTCGCGAGGGTCTTCTTCGTGCCCTTGCCCTTCAGCGTTCCAGCCGGATCGAGATGGTGATGCGCAATCAGCGCCTTCAACTCTTTCACGTCGAACTTCGCGAGCCGCGCCTCAAACCCGGCAGCGTCCTTCTTGTATTCAGCCAGCGGATGGAAGCCGTCGATGCTGCGCTCGGCCATGCGCTTCTCGGCCAGATCCTGACCGAATTTCGCGAGTGACTCTTCCAGCTTCTTCCCGAACGCCGGATTGGACGCGGCCTCGTCCGTCACGATCTTGAACATACTCGCCAGGGCGCGATCGATCATGGACATCGCCTCCGCTAGATCAGGCCGGCGCGTTCGCGGAATTCGGCCGCGAACTTGCGGATCACCAGCGCCGCCTCGCCATACTTCTGTTCCAGCGTACGCTTCTGGTCAGACCATTCGGCCGCGCGGGCGATCTGTTCGGCCTGTGGAATGCGCGTGTCGAACACATTGAACTGCTCTTTCAACATCGCCGCCTCGCTCTGATGCAGGGCGTTGTGCTGTTCGTACTTGGTGATCAACGTCCAGATGCGGTCGTCCGTGAACCGGCGCTGCTCCATCGAGCGCAGCGCGCGCTTGCGGAACGCGAAGATGCCAAGCCGCGACACATAATCCGGGATGGTCGGGATCACGATGAATTCCGACAACTCGATCGCCGCCTCGGCAAACATAGAGATGCCCGGCGGGCAATCGAACAGGACGAGATCATAACTGTCCGACACATTCTCGATCGCCGAATGCGTCAGGCGCGAAAACCGCGTGTTAAGCTGGCGAATGTCGAACCCCTGGCTCACCCATTTCTCAAGCGCGTGCCGTTCGATGTACCGGAACTCCGGCGTCGAGATCAGCAGGTCGAGCGCCATGTCGCCCGAAATGTCGCTGACGCGATTGGCGATGAAGTCGCGGAAGAAGCGTGGTTCGCCGCCGTAAACGTATTGATTGAAATAGTCGTCGATGGTGCGGCTGGACTGGCGCAACTCGATCCAGCGATCCTGTCCCGCCAGCATCATCGAGACGTTGGACTGCGGATCAAGATCGATCACCAGAACGCGTATGCCCTCGGACGCAAGCGCCTCCGCGAGGCTCGCCACCGTGGTGGATTTGCCAACGCCGCCCTTCATGTTCACGACGGAAACGGTGCGCGGCGCCACCGGCTACTCCACTTGTCGGCGAGGAAACCCTGTTCCGAAGGCGTTCCCCGGTTCGCCGTTCAGGTCAAGGCGGCGCTGCTGATTACGGCCGTGAAAGACGCATCCACAGGCCGATGGCGATCCACACCACGCCCACGAGAACCGCAACCATTCCGGGCATCAGGAACAAACTGCTCACGAACTCCACCTCGAGCGAGTCCTGTGTGAACAGCCCGAACGGCCGGCAGTCATTCATGATTGAGCTGCTGCAGTTCCAGGCATACGCGTGCCCGAACGCCATGGCGGCCAGACCCGCCAGACATACCAGGAGACCGCTGCCTGCCCGTATTCGGATCGGCTGCGGCGCGGCGTCCATGTCGGCGCTACCTGTCAGACGGCGGCTTGGTCGGGAAGGGATTCGTCCCGGGCTCGATATAGAAGATACCCAGATCTTCCGGCTCGCTGCGGATGCGTTCCTGGCGGGCCTTGTCGTGGGCGACCGCCTCGGCGACGCGGGAATGTTCCGATTCCTCGGGCATCAGGCCGATGCCGATGGTCACCACGACGGCCACGAAAACGAGCGCAAATCCGAAATACTGCCAGCCGTATTCAACCGGCCGCCACCATTTGGAGGGCGTATGGGTTTTGTCGAAGGTCGGTGTCGCCATGGCGATATCTTACACCGGCTTGAGTTCGGGCGGAATATACTTCTCCCGCAAGGTCACCAGTTCCTCTGCAATTGAGGGGTGCAGGGCGCAGGTGCGGTCGAAATCGGCCTTGGTCGCCCCCATTTTCACGGCGATGGCGACCGCCTGGATGATCTCTGGCGCATCCGGCCCCACGATGTGAACGCCGACGACCACGTCGTCCTTGGCGCGCACGACGATCTTCATCAGCACGCGCTCCTCATCGCCCGTGAGCATGTCCTTCATCGGGCGGAACTTCGTCTTGTAGATATCGACGGCGCCGAATTCCTTGCGGGCATCCGCCTCGGTGAGGCCCACCACGCCCGCCGGCGGCTGGGCGAAGACGGCGTGCGGGATTTCAGCGTGATCGAATGTTGTCGGGCGATCCATGAATTCGGACTGCGCAAACGCCTGCCCCTCGCGGATGGCGACGGGGGTCAGGTTCACGCGGTCTGTGACGTCGCCCACGGCGAAGATGTGCGCGATGTTGGTGCGCGAGTATTCGTCGACGATCACCGCGCCCTTGCCGTTGAGCTTCACGCCGGCCTTCTCGAGACCAAGCCCCTCGGTCAGCGGCTCGCGGCCCACGGCGAAGAGTATCTTGTCAGCCGTGACGCTCTCGCCGTTCGACAGCTCCATGTGCAGCTTGCCGCCATCCTTGCGGATGCTCTTTGGCGTGGCGTGCGTGACGACCTTCACACCCTTGCGCTTGAGTTCTTCGTGCACGTGCGTGCGCACGTCCTCGTCGAACCCGCGCAACACCGTGTCGCCGCGATAGATCAGGCACACGCGCGAGCCCAGCCCGCTCATGATGCCGGCGAACTCGACCGCGATGTAACCGCCGCCGACGATGACGATGTGTTCCGGCAACCCATCGAGGTGGAACATCTCATTGGAGGTGATCGCCAGCTCGATGCCTTCGACATCCTTTGGCATGATGGGGCGCCCGCCCGTCGCGATCAGGATCTTGCCCGCCGTCACCGTGCGGCCGGACTTCACCAGCTTCAGCGTATGTGCATCCACGAACTCGGCGCGATCATCTATCAGCTCGGCGCCGGCATTGCGCAGGTTGCGCGCATAAATCCCCGACAGGCGGTCGATCTCGCGGTGCATCTTGTCCATGAACAGGTTGTGGTCGTAGGCGGCGCTCTCGACGCTCCAGCCATAGCCCTTCATGTGATGCAGCGTGCGGCCGAACTCGCTGGCGTAAACCATGTACTTCTTGGGGATGCACCCGCGCACCACGCAGGTGCCGCCCGAGCGATATTCCTCAGCGACGCCGACTTTCGCGCCCGTCATCGCCGCCAGCCGCGCCGCGCGCACCCCGCCGGACCCGGCGCCAATCACGAAGAGATCATAGTCAAACGGCATATTGGGCCCCGGGCTGCGAGGCTCTTATGTATGTGGCCCCGCAGGCTGGGGAAAGTGCAGGAAACCGGGATTGGCCGTGCAGGCCTACTTCACCGCGAGCGGCCATGCGGGGCTGACGCCCGTCGCCTTGCCGTCCACCGCATCCTTCACGTAGGTGTAAAGCGGCTTGCCCTTGTAGGCCCACTGCTTCGACCCGTCGTCGCGCGTGATCACGGTCCAGTCGCCATCGTCCGTCGCGCCGGCGGCGGCGACAAGCGGCGGCCACGCGGTGGCGCACCCGGCGTTGCACGAGGATTTGCCCGGCGCCATGTCGCGCGCGAAGGTGTAAAGGGCCCTTCCGTCAGGCGCGACGAAGGCGCCTTCCTTTTCGGTCACGCCCGGAGGCGAAGCCCAGGCAGCGGCCGCCATCGCCAGAAATCCGAATGCAGCAAGACCAGCAGCAAAGCGCATGGTGTATCTCCCAGTACAGCGTCAACAACGCTGAAGCGGGGGACAAGGTAACACGGCAGCCCTCACGTGCAACGCGCGCGATGCAGCATCAGTTCGAGGGAGGAACCGGAACGGGCGGACCGGCAGGCGCCGCCGGACCGCCGGGGCCCGGCACAGCCGGAGGCGGCGTAGCGCCGGCTTCAGGCCAGGCGGCCCGCAGGCGTTCCAAAGCCTTGCCCATGGCTTCCTGCGCGCGCTCGTTCATCAGCACCTGGCTGGGTTCCAGCGCAGGACCGATCTTGGCGCGGACGTCATCGCCCGTCTTAGTCGCGAAGAACTCCGCCAGCATCTTCAGCTCGCGAACATTGTAGGCATCGACGAGGCCCTTGACCGCGGCTTCGCGGACTTCGGCCATCACGGGCTCCATGCCGCGCTCGATCGCCATCGCGCCCTGAACGAACTGATCGGGAGCAAGCGCGCCGGCCATCACGGCCTGCTGCGCCTGTTGGCCCGCCATCTCGCGCAGGCCTTCTCCGCCGAGCGGGAGCAACAGGCCGGAATCGATGATTTTCGCCGCGAGCCGCTGCTCGGCCAGCGGCAAGCCACCCTCGGTTGCGGGCTGACAGGCCCCAGCCAGGACAGTCCCCAGAAGAGCCAGGGCGATCATTCTCATGTCGAAATCCCGTTCCGGATCGAGCGTTGCAACGCGGCTGCCTCTAAACCAGTCCGGGGCTGGCGCATAGTAGGCGGACAGGCGCGTCTGGGGGTGATTTTGCCCGGATGCGGCCTCAGGCGGCCGGAAAGACCCTGCGAACCCCGCCTGCCTCTCCCACCAGAACCTCATCGGCATAGCCGATGAAAAGACCGTGTTCGACAACGCCCGGCAGGTCATCCAGCAGGGAGGCCAACAAGGACGCATCGGGAATCGCCACGCAGGCGATGTCCAGAATCAGGTGTCCGCCATCGGTGCGCAACAACGCCTCCCCCGTCGCCATGCGCCAGCTGCTCGCCACGCCGCCGAGCCCCGCGATCTCCAGCCGGTCATGGATCCGCCTGCGCGTGAGTTCCGCCGCAAACGGGTTCACCTCGACCGGCAGCGGGAACTTGCCCAGCCGCGCCACTTCCTTGCCCGCGTCGGCAATGACGACCATGCGGTCGGACGCCTCCGCGATGATCTTCTCGCGCAACAGCGCCGCGCCGCCGCCCTTGATCAGGCTCAGCGCCGGATCGAATTCATCAGCCCCGTCAATCGTGAGGTCGATGGCGGACAACTCGTCGGGCAAGACGATGGTGATGCCCAGCGCGCGCGCCAGCCGGTCTGTTGCTTCCGACGTCGGCGTGCACGTGACCTTGAGCCCCGCCTTCACCCGCTCGCCCAGCAGCGTCACGAAGATCGCCGCAGTCGATCCGGTGCCCAGCCCCAGGATCATGTCCTGCTGGACGTAGTCGAGCGCAGCCTGCGCCGCGTTGCGCTTTGCGATATCGGAAGACACGGCCTAGCTTTTCTCGCCCGAGGCGGCGCGAGCGCCGGCCGTCATCATCTGCATGAAGCTGTCGGTCGCCTGACCGCCCATGGAATACCACTGCTTGAGGTAGAACTCCGGGCTGACCATCTCGACGTTCTGCTCGATGCGCTGCTTCACGGAGTTCACGAGCGTCTCGTTGATCGGCGTCAGGTCAGGGAGGCCAAGGAAGGTGCGCGCTTCTTCCGGTGTGCACTCCACCGTGATGTTCATCTTCATCCGCGTCTCCTCTGGCCGCAGGCACCAGAGCGGATTCCGCTCCATTTGCATACCTCGGCCCGCGCAGTTGGCGTGCCGCAGCGTCGATTTGCCTACGGCTTGTTCGCTGGTTTGCCGCTGAAGATATTTTACCCGGATATAATTGACGCTGGAGTTTTACCCGGATAAATCACCGGCGCCGATCCCGAGAGCGCCCACCATGACCACCCCCTCCGCCGCCATCGCATTCGAGAATGACAGGCGCCTTGCCTCTGGCTCGGTCGCCGATGTGGCGCTCGCGGTCCGCAATCGCGCTGGCAAGCCAAACTACCAAGGCATCCAGGTTTTCGAGGAAGAGTCCGGCAAGACCCTCCACCTCAATCTGACGGGATCAGACAAGGACATTCGCGCCCGCTACGCGCCTGCCGCTGAGGGGGCCACCGAAGTCGCGCCGAGCGACGCTCCCCGCGGTCCCGGCCGGCCCAGACTTGGCGTCGTTGCGCGTGAGGTGACACTTCTCCCCCGTCACTGGGATTGGCTGAACTCCCAGCCCGGCGGCGCGTCAGTCGCCCTGCGAAAACTGGTTGAGGATGCGCGCAAGACCCACGGGCAAAGTGGCAACTTGCGCGCAAGGCAGGAAGCAGCTTATCGCTTCTTGTCCGCCATGGCTGGGGATTGGCAAAACTTCGAAGAAAGCACGCGCGCCCTCTTTGCTGGCGACGCTGTGCGTTTTGCGGAGTTGACTGAAGCCTGGCCAATCGACGTTCGTGACCACGCTCGCCATCTTGCTTTCGGAGCTTCTCCTTCCAGCAAGACCTGACCGGATTTTCCAGTGACCGAGACGATCAAAACTGCCAAAGCCCCGCTCAAGGGGACGACAGCGCAGCGCTCGCTGATGGTGACCTTCCTCGTCTTCCTCGCGCCGATGATGCTGTCCAACATCCTCCAGTCGCTGTCGGGCACCATCAACAGCGTGTTCCTCGGCCACATGATCGGCGTGAAAGCGCTGGCTGCGGCCACGCAGTTCTTTCCGATCATGTTCTTCATGATGGCGTTCGTGATCGGCCTTGGCGCGGGCGCCTCCGTGCTGATCGGCCAGGCCTATGGCAAGGGCGACCAGGAGCGCGTGCGCGCAATTGCCGGCGCTTCGCTGGCTCTGTCGTTAACCTTCGGGCTTGGCGTCGCGCTGCTCGGCGGCGTGTTCGCCGGTCCGCTGATGGCCGCGCTGCAGACGCCGGCCGACATTATCGCGGACGCGACGCTTTATGCGCAGATCATGATGTTCTCGATGCCGCTGTTCTTCCTCTACTTGCTGGCGACATCAATCCTGCGCGGCGTCGGCGATGCCGTGACGCCGTTGTGGACGCTCGCCCTGTCGGCGGGTGTCAGCCTCCTGCTCACCCCGATGCTGATCACGGGATCGCTCGGCCTGCCGCCGATGGGCGTGGCGAGCGCTGCCGTCGCCTCGTGCATTTCGCTCATTGTCGCCATGGCGTGGCTGGCGTGGCGTCTGCTGCGCATGAAGCACGCGCTCGCGCCGACGCCCGAGCTCCTTTCGCGCGTGCGGCTCGATCCGAAGGTACTGAGGCTCGTACTGCGTCTCGGCATCCCCACCGGGATCCAGATGGTGTTCATCGCCGTCGCCGAGATCGCGCTGCTCTGGATGGTCAACGAGCACGGCTCCAACGCCACAGCCGCCTATGGCGCGATCAACCAGATCCTCGCCTATGTGCAGTTCCCCGCCATGTCGATCGGCATCACCGCGTCCATCCTCGGCGCGCAGGCCATCGGCGCGGGACGGCAGCATCAGCTATGGGCGATCACGCGCACGGCGCTGATCCTCAACGCCATCATCACGGGTACGGGCGTCCTGATCGTGTACCTTCTCTCGGGCCCCATCGTGACGATGTTCATCGCCGACCCGGCCGTGATCGCCATGACCCAGCGGCTGCTGCACATCGTGCTGTGGAGCGCCGTGGTGTTCGGCTTTGCGGTGGTGTTCTCCAGCATGATGCGGTCATCCGGCACGGTGCTGGCGCCGACCTTCATCGGCATCTTCGCGATCATGGCGGTGGAGGTGCCGACCGCCTGGTTCCTCAGCCGCGCCATCGGTATCGATGGCATCTGGTGGGCCTATCCCGCAGCGTTCATGGCGATGTTCGTGATGCAGGGCTCGTTCTACGGGCTGGTCTGGCGCCGCAAGGCCATCAGGGCGATGGTCTGACGCAACTCGCGCATTCTTCCAGACTGAGCGCTTTCGCCGCGGCTCATCCTGCATTAGGTGTGGAACCATAATTACACACCGGGAGACTACGCCATGGCGCTCGAGAACCTTCAACTTCGCTCACTCATCAAGAAAAGCGGTGAGCTTGAGCTCTCCCTCGTGAAGCTTCCCGTGGCTGATCCGGCCCCGGACGAAATCGTGGTGCGCATCGAAGGCACGCCGATCAACCCGTCCGACCTTGGCCTGCTGGTTGGCCCCGCTGATGTGTCGACGCTGAAAACATCGGGTTCGGGCGATGGCCTTGTCACGACGGCAGCCGTGCCGGAAATGGCGATGCGCGCCATGGCCGCCCGCGTGGATCAGGCGATGCCCGTCGGCAATGAAGGCGCCGGTACGGTCGTGGCAGCAGGCTCATCGCCCGAAGCGCAGGCGCTGCTCGGCAAGCTGGTCGCCATTCTCGGCGGCGAGATGTATGCGCGCTACCGCACCGTGAAGGCCAAGGCCGCGCTGCCGCTGCCCGCCGGCGCAACGGCCGCCGATGGCGCCTCGTGCTTCGTCAACCCGCTGACCGCGCTTGCCATGGTCAAGACGATGCAGCTTGAAGGGCACAAGGCCCTCGTCCACACCGCCGCCGCCTCCAACCTCGGCCAGATGCTGAACAAGATCTGCCTCAAGGACGGCGTGAACCTCGTGAACATCGTCCGCTCGGACGAGCAGACCAAGATCCTCAAGGACATCGGCGCGAAGCACATCGTCGACTCGTCCAAGCCGACCTTCATGGAAGACCTGATTGGCGCGCTCAGTGCTACGGGCGCAACGCTCGCCTTCGACGCCATCGGCGGCGGCAAGCTGGCGGGGCAGATCCTCGGCGCGATGGAAATCTCGCTCAACTCGCGCCCCGGCGCCTACAGCCGCTATGGCTCGGCCGAGCACAAGCAGGTCTACATCTACGGCCGCCTCAGCCTCGAGCCGACGATCCTCGGCGCGGCTTATGGCATGGCGTGGGGCGTGGGCGGCTTCCTGCTGACGCCGTTCCTGCAGAAGGTCGGCAACGAGGAAGCCGGCAAGATGCGCGCGCGCGTCGCGGCGGAGCTGAAGACCACCTTCGCCAGCAACTACACCCAGACGATCTCGCTCCATCAGGCGCTCGATGTCGAAACCATCCGCACCTACAACAAGAAATCGACCGGCGAGAAATACCTGATCAACCCCAGCCTCTAACGGCTGGGTACAAGTTCGCAGCGGCGGCGCGAATGCCACGAGCGGCTCGCGCCGCACGCATGCCGCAGTTGCGAATTCCCGCGCCGGCCTCACACGGGGGCGGAATGGCGCCTGCGGGCGAACGCCGCCTTTTCTTGAAGCAAGGGTATGCTAGATCAGGCGCCGTTGCGGAATGTTCCCGCCAGCCGTCGCAGAACGGAGGCGTGTCCAAGGGAAGGATATTGCGTTGCTGACGAGAGATCAGGCACTGGCACAGCTGACCGCGCCGGGCCAGCCGTTCGAGATCGTGGAAGTCGAGGCCATCGGCCGCCGCATCCGGTCGTTCAAAAATGCGCCGCGCAACCTGCGCGAGCTGTTCGCGGCCACGCGCAGCGACAAGGAATTCCTCGTCTATGAAGACGAGCGCTACACGTTCGAGGATGTCTGGCAGCGCGCCTGCGCCCTCGCCAACGCGCTGGTCAACGATCTCGGCGTGAAGAAGGGCGACCGCGTCGCCGTCTCAATGCGCAACTATCCCGAGTGGATCGTCAGCTACATGGCTGTGTCGTCCATCGGCGCGATGTTCGTCGCCATGAACGCGCTGTGGACCGCCGACGAGATGGCCTACGGCCTCACCATGTCGTCGCCGAAACTGCTGATCGCCGACCAGGAACGTCTTGACCGCCTGGCGTCCCTGTCCAGCCCACCCTCGGGCTTCGCCATCCTCGCCGCGCGCACCACCAAGCCGCTGCCCGCCGGCGCGAAAGCGTGGGGCGATGTCGTTCGCGCGCCGTATCTGTCCGCCATGCCGGGTATCGACGTGGCGCCGGACGATGATCTGCAGATGCTGTTCACGTCGGGCTCGACGGGCAATCCCAAGGGCGCGGTCTCGACGCATCGCAACGTGATCCACTCGCTGCTGTCGTGGGAGCTGGACCTGCAGGCCTCGTTCGCGGTCGGCCTGCTGACGCCGCCGCCGGCCGATCCGCCGCCACCGCAAGGCGTGATGCTGCTTGGCATCCCGCTGTTCCACGTGACCGGCCTGCTCTCCTGCTACATGGCCTGCTACCGTTACCAGCGTAAGCTGTTGATGATGTACAAGTGGGATGTCGAGAAAGGCGCCGACACGATCGATCGTGAAGGCATCACCCACATGACGGCGACGCCCGCCATCACCGGCGATCTCGTTGCCTTCTCGCGCAGCACGGGCCGCAAATTCCCCACGCTCGTCACCATCGGCGGCGGCGGCGCATCGCGTGCGCCCGAACAGGTCCGCGCCATCGATGCGGTGTTCGAGAAAGCCTTCCCCGGCACCGGCTGGGGCATGACAGAAACCAACGCCATCGGCGTCGGCATCGCGGCGGCAGACTATCTGCGCAAACCGGAAAGCTCCGGCCGCGTTTCCGCCGTGCTCGACATCCGCGTCGTGGACGAAAACAACAAGCCCGTGCCCACCGGCCAGCGCGGCGAGCTGCAGATCCGCGGCGCGTCGATCATGCGCGGTTATTACAACAACCCGAAAGCCAACGCCGAAAACTTCGTGGACGGCGACTGGTTCAAGACCGGCGACGTCGCCATCATTGACGAGGAAGGCTTCATCTTCATCGTCGACCGCATCAAGGATCTCGTGATCCGTGGCGGCGAGAACATCGGCTGCGGCGCAGTGGAATACGCGCTGCAGGAACATCCCGCCGTTCAGGAAGCCTGCGTCTATGGCGTGCCTGACGCGCGCCTCGGGGAGGAAGTCGCGACCACGCTATACGTGAACGCGCCCGTCTCCGAAGCGGACCTGCGCGCCTTCCTGGAATCGCGCCTCGCGAAGTTCCAGATCCCCAGATCCCGCGTTACTTCCGCTTTGAAACGGAACCGCTCCCCCGCGGCGCCACGGGCAAGATCCTCAAGAAGGATCTACGCGCGCAGGCCGCGAAGGAGCTGGCCGGGGTTTAGCGTATCAGCTCGGATCTAGTGTTCGCGAAGCAGGACAGCGCCAGCTTCGCCATCGCTCTTGATGGCGATCAGGGACACAAGGAAGTCGAGGAAGGTTTTCATCGGGGAGGCTCCTGTGCGGTTTTCCGCTTCTGTGAGCTTCAGATGGGCCCTCGAGGCCCCGGTTCAACGCATCCGTTCATCAGGCTTTCCCAACGGTTGGTTCAGCCCTGCTGAGGCCTGACGCGCCCGTAACTCTGGGCGCGCCCGGCACGGTCGGATGCGAGCGCGCCCAGTTTCACGAGCCCGGCGAACGGCATGACAGCCGGCGACGCGCTCACGAATAGCTCACCACTTCAATCTCAACGCCGCCATGGTCGCGAAAATAGAAGCGGCGGCCCGGTTCATAGTCGGCGTGTGCGTAGGGCTCGTATCCGGCCGCGCGGACTTTTGTCTCTGTCGCGGAAAGATCCCTCACGCACACGCCGACATGGTTGGGCTGCCCCACGCCGGCGGCCTCGCTGAGCCCTTCGGGCGGCGTGTACAGCGCCACATACGTTCCGTCCGTTCCGACATGGATCGAGCGCCCGCCGGATTTGGACGGCCCCTCCCAGCGAACATGCCAGCCAAATACTTCGCAGAAGAGGTCGGCCGTCGCGCGCGCGGAGGATGTGGTGACGTTCACATGCTCGAGCACCGCGGGCCCTGCTGCGGCGTCCAGCACCTCCTGCATGCCGGCGCCGGGGAAAGTCGTCGTCGTATCAGCCATGGTCAGACCCTTTGGTTTCCTGCCCGTCTTGTGCGGGGTTGCTTCCAGTGGCATGAGTCGTAATTCCTCAACCTAACTTGAGGTCAAGGGATATTTTCTGATGCCGGAATCCGTCGCCGCATCCGTTGCCGCGTTGGCCAATCAGGTGATGTCCATTGGCGATCTTGCCGAGCGCACCGGCCTCTCCGTCTCCGCGATCCGCTTCTACGAAACCAAGGGGCTCGTCACGCCCGCGCGCAATGCCGGAGGCCAGCGCCGCTATCTGCGATCCGACATCCGACGCCTGTCATTCGTGCTTGTCGCGCAGCAGCTCGGCTTCTCGATCGAGGATATCCGCGCCGCGCTCGCCAGCCTGCCGCAAGGCCGCACGCCGACGCAGAAGGACTGGGAGAAGATCAGCCGCACATTCCACAACCAGCTCGAAGACCGCATCCAGCGCATGACGCGCCTGCGTGATTATCTCGATGGCTGCATCGGCTGCGGCTGCCTCAGCCTGAAGAAGTGCCAACTTGTGAACCCCGCAGATGGCCTCAAGAAGTTCGGACCAGGGCCCCGATCCGTGCTTGGTGATCGCCTGCGGCGATAGCAGCGTACGTCGATCAACCGCGCATTCGCACCTGACGCGAACGCGCTGTTGCCGTGCGTTCAGGGAAACCACTCCATCGGGAACGAAAGCGCGATCACGAAGACGCGCAACAGTTCCTGGGGCATTACATGATTTCACTTCGCTCGATGATCGCCGTGCTTGCGTTCGCCGCAAGGGCTGCCTGTGGACAAGATCCGCGTCTCGCCGCGCTCCAGCAGCAGACGCAGGCCGAGCTTCAGCAGATGATCGCGAGGACCGCCTCGACGACGCCGAGAAACGCATCAACAACATGGCGAACCAGTGCGATAACGTCCGCTCGACAAATGATCCGATGGTCGGCCTCGCCTGCCTCGCGGACATGGCCGGACGGAGCCAGTATGCGCAGGTCGGCATGAGCTCGTTCCAGAAGTTCGGCTGCGAGAAGGCCAGCAAGCCCGGCTACAAGTGCGACTACATCATCGGCGTTTCAGCGGCGGCGCCAGCGCGGAGACCGGCCGCCTCGTGAAGTCGGACGGCCGCTGGATCATGATGGACTACTAGGTCTGGGCTGGCTGGCGGGATGACTTTCCCGACGGGCATTCCCGTCCATTCCACTTCCGTTCATAATCGGGCTCCTAAGGTCATACGGTCGGGAGGACTGCCCATGACTGCCTATCGCTCGAAATCCCCCAAATCCGCCGGGAATCGCGGGCTTGCGCGCCTTGCGTTTGCTGCGTCCGCGCTGGCGCTGCTGACCGCCTGCGCAACCGGCCCGACGCCAGCCGAGATTCACGCGATGGACTGGGCCCAGGCCGCCCGCATCGACACGCCGCCCGCCTACGCCGCCTACACGCGCATGCACCCGGATGGGCAGTATGTTCCCAACGCGCAAATCCGCACCCTAGAACTGCAGGAGATGGAGACACAGGCCTTCGCGTTCGCCCAGGCGACAGACACGGAAGACGCCTACGCCGCCTTCATCGCCGCTTATCCCTGGGGCGCGCACACGCGCGAAGCCGATGGCCGCCGCGCCGTGCTCGCCGCCCCGCGCCTGATCGCCGAGGAGAAGACCGACTGGGCCGAGGCGCAGTCGATGGACCGCATCGAGCACTACGAAAACTTCCTCGACAACTGGCCCCGCGGCGTAAACGCGGAAGCCGCCCGCGCCCGTCTCGCTGTGCTCTGGAAAACCGATCAGGGCGCGTTCGTGCAGGCTAAGCGCTCGGGATCGCCCGTGGAGCTTGAGCGCTTCATTCGCGCCTATCCGCAGTCGGCCTATGTGGTCGATGCGCGCCGCGAGATGGAGCAGATCAGCCGGCGCGACGACGAAGCGTGGCGGCGCGCGCTCGCATCCAACTCCTATGCCGGTTACGGCGATTACCTGGCCGCGTTCCCCAATGGCCGCTGGCGCATCGAGGCCGAACGCTCGGTCGAGCAGTTGCGCGCGCGGGACTATGACGCCTGGCGCTATGCCGCCGCGATGGACGAGGTCTGGGCCTACGAGCAATACCGGACGCAGTACCCATGGGGCAGCTGGTACGACACCGCCTATTACCGGATCGACTGGATCTATGGCGGCCGCCGCTACAGCGCGTGGGATAATCGCTGGAACTATGGCTGGGACCGCGGCTGGCGCTGGGGCAATGGCGTGCGCGACAACGATCGCGGTCACGATGATGGCCCGGATACCTATCCGCCGCTGTTCAGCGGACAGCGCCCCCCCAATCCGCCCGGAAACACGGGAAACAATCCCGGTGGGAACCCGCCCGGCGGTTCGCCGCGCAATCCGCCGCCGGGTGGAAACGCCGCGCCGCCAAGCCTTTGGTCTGGTCGCCCCAATCCGCCACCGGCCTCGCCGCCACCGCGTGCGCAACCTGGCCCGTCCAGCCCGCCGTCGCTGTGGTCTTCGCCGCCGCCTCCCCCTCCGTCGGCCGCGCCACAGCGCGCCTCGCCTGCGCCCTTTTCGGCGCCGCCGTCTTCTCCGCCTCCGCCGCGGCCACATTCGCAGCCCAACACGCCGTTCAGCGACGTGACCCGCGTGGACGATTGAGGACCGGGAACTAGGATAGCCGGGGCGATTCGTGTCGTCACTTGGCCCGTGACTTGGCGAGGGTTGCTGCTATTTCACTGTGGCGGGGGAGGTGTTGGGCCTACCTCCGGCAGGGCGGCGGCCGATATCACGGTGCAGCCCGGCGAACAAACGGGCTGGCAAAGGCAACATGTCGATGGAAATGGCGCCCGCGCGTCCAACCAGCCTGCTGAACCAGTGGGGGCCGCCTGCGCTGAAAGTGCTGGGCACGATCGGCGCCGTGGGCGTCGTCACCTTCCTGATGCTGTGGAACACCATGTTCGCGCAGATGCCGGTGCTGCCGGACAAGGAATCCCTGTGGACGCTCAACCGCGAACCCGCCGTCGAGTTCATCGACGCGAAGGGTGATACGATCGCGGTGCGTGGGCCCCGTTATGGCCGCGCTGTTCGGCTCAACGAAGTGCCCAAGCACGTGATCGACGCTTTCGTCGGCGCCGAGGACAAGCGCTTCCGCGAACACACCGGCGTCGATATCTGGGCCATGGTGCGCGCGATGCTGGCCAACGTGCGCGCCGGCCGCACGGTCGAGGGCGCCTCGACGATCACGCAGCAACTGGTGAAGAACCTTTTCCTGACGCCGGACCAGACGCTGAAGCGCAAGGCGCAGGAAGCGCGCCTTGCTGGCGATCTCGAGCGCATGCTGTCGAAGGACGAAATCCTCGAACTTTACATCAACCGCATCTATCTCGGCGCCGGCGCCTATGGGCTCGACGCCGCCGCGCACACCTATTTCGGCAAGGCGCCGAAGGATCTGACGCTCGCTGAATCCGCGATGCTCGCCTCCTTCCCGAAAGCGCCCTCGCGCTTTGCCCAGCAGGCGCAGAGCGCGCGCGCCAAGGACCGCCAGGCCTATGTGCTCGACCAGATGGTCGAAGCCGCGATGATCACGCCGGCGCAGGCCGCCGAAGCCAAGACGCAGACGCTGGTGTTCGCCAAGGACCAGCCGGACAGCTTCTCGGGCCACGCCCTCGATTACGCGGTTGAACGTGTACATGAAATCCTGCCGAACCCGCCGCCGGACATGGTGATCAAGCTGTCGCTCGATCTCACCATGCAGGCCGCCGCGCAAAAGGCTGTCGAGAACGGCCTCACCACCATGGGCAAGGATCGCCGCGCGTCCGAAGGCGCCGCCCTCATCATCGAGAATTCCACCGGCGCCATTCGCGCCATGGTTGGCGGCCGCGATTATCTGAAGTCGCAGTTCAACCGCGCCACGCAGGCCCGCCGCCAGCCGGGCTCGTCGTTCAAGATGTTCGTCTACGCCGCAGCGCTCGAAGACGGCATGACGCCGGGCACCGTTCGTTTCGACATGCCGGTGACGATCCAGAACTGGCGCCCGCGCAACTATGGCGGCGAATACGCCGGCGCCGTCACGCTGTCCTATGCGCTGGCTGAATCGCTCAACACGGTCGCCGCCCAGATCGGCGACGAGATCGGCATCGAGAAGGTGACCGCCCTCGCCCACGAATTCGGCGTCAGGTCAGAGCTGCACAACTATCCCTCCATCACCCTCGGCTCGGACGAGGTGACGCTGATGGAGATGACCACGGGCTTCGGCGTGCTCGCCAAGGGGGGCCTGCAGATGTCGCCCTACATCATCGAGGAAATCCGCAACTCGAAGGGCGACCTGCTCTATTCGCGGCCCGCCGTGCGCGCCCCGCGCATCTACCCCGAAAACCTCGCAGCCGACATGAACTCCATGCTCAGCCGCGTCGTCGTCGCCGGCACGGGCGGCGCCGCCCAGTTCGGCGGCTGGGACATCGCGGGCAAGACCGGCACCAGCCAGGAATGGCGCGACGCCTGGTTCCTTGGCTACACCACGCGCTATGTCGGCGGCATCTGGGTCGGCAATGACGACGACAAGCCGATGGCGCGCGTCACAGGCGGCGAGATGTCCGCCCGCATCTGGGCCGAGATGATGAAGGTCGCCCACGACGGCCTCACGCCCGAGCCCCTGCCCGGCGCGAAGAAGATCGAAGAATACATGTCCCCCGAAGACCGCGACCGGCTCAACTTCTACCAACGCCTGTCGAGCGCGTTTGGAGCTGTGGCGGCGCGGGGCGGGGGGTAGAACGGCCTTCGCTTACTCTGCGACAGGCGAGCCCACTCGCCTCCCGGCCTACCCTGATGGACGCCACCGGATGTCTCTTCTAGGCTTTGGGCCAAGGTCCAGAGACTTGGGCCAGAGACGTGGGGACGACAGATGGACTTCGGGGGAATGTGGGAGGCTGCGGTCAGCAGCCTCCCGAAGACGTGGGATGCGTGGATCGACCTGTTTCACGGCATCCTTGAGAACCCGTGGACACGCGGCATTGCTCTCGCGATCATCGTCCTCCTGACGATCCGGGTAATCGCAGGCATCTACAGCGGCGACAAACAAGGAGCGGAGCTCGGTCCGGTCGCGATCCGGCAGCACACCTCCGCCCGCTATGGCCGCGACACTGTCCGCATGCCGCATCACCTGATGCCCATGACGATGGATGGCGTCTCTGCCACGTGCAAGATTTTCTACGTGTACAACGATGCCCGCGGCAAACGCCGCAAGCATCTCGTTCACACGATCAAGCAATCAACACTCAGCATCTCGCCCGTCGCGCTGAACCAGGTTCAGGGAATGATTGTTGGTCAGGAAGTTCCACAAGATGTAGCGACGCAGCATGTCTGCTTTCCTCCGGTCGATGTGCAGGACACCAATCAGCCCGTGCCAGGAACACCCAAGACCGCCGTAGAATATGTTCGCCTTCACAACATTCTGGAGAACTGGACGGAGGATGACAGCGCTGTCCGGGTCTCAATGTCGACGGACGTGAAAGACGAGATCGCCACAAACAAGGTTGCCTTCATCTCCAGCTATTCTGATCGGCTAACCAAGGCAGATCGCGGCTGGCGGCTCGGCTTTAAGCGCCTTCACGATAACCGCCCTAACGTGATTGGCAGCTATTATCTCAAGTTCGCGTTTTCACATGACCCGATCTTCGTTCTCACGCGACACCCCGATCGCGATCTGAAGATGACCGCATGGCTGACCATTCTGACGAGCATGTTCGCCCTCATCATGGACTGGTGGCCGCAAGGCTCGGCGCCGTTTGGATTTACGCCCGCCAGCGAGATTGCCGGACCGGCAGAACCCGCAAGAACGTCGCGGTCCGTTCGGGTCGCCCCGCCCTAACCCTGCGCCCACGCACACTTGAATGATACCACCTTGACCTTCCCTCCCCGGAGTGCGCCCCTGCGCGCCGGAACGGGCAGCAGACTCGGGCTCAAGGGAGACGTCCATGTTCATCAGACTCGCCGTTGGCGTTGCGGCGGCCGCCTTGCTGGCCGCTTGCGGAACTGAGACCGCCACGACCGGCAAGATGACGGCCGAGATCCGGCGCACGGCGTTTGGCGTGCCGCATGTGAAGGCGGATGATTATCCCGGCATGGGCTTCGGGCTTGGCTATGCGATGGCCGAGGACAATCTCTGCGAGATCATGGAGCGCTATGTCACCGTGCTGGGTGAGCGCGCGAAGTTCTTCGGACCCGGCGAGAACAACGCCAACGTCGCGAGCGATCTCTATCACCGCAACCTGATTGCATCGGGCGAGATGGAGAAGCTGTTGAACGGCCCGGCGGGCTCGCCCGATACGCCGAGCACCGATGCGCGTGCGCTCGCGCGCGGCTACGCGGCTGGCGTGACGAAGTACATTTCCGAGACAGGCGTCGCCAACCTCACCGATGCGCGCTGCAAGGGCGCGGAATGGGTGCGTCCGATCAGCGAGGAAGATTACTGGCGCCACCAGATGGCTGGACAGGTCGTCTATCAGCTCGCCGGCATCGCGACGGCGGCCCCTCCGGGCATTGGCGACGAGGCGCGCGCCGAGGACGATCCGCTGATCGAGACGACCCAACTCGGATCGAACGCCTACGGCCTCGGCAAGGATGTGACGCAGAGCGGCTATGGCATGCTGCTCGGCAACCCACATTATCCCTGGGTCGGCCAGAACCGCTTCTACCGCATGCACATGACTATTCCCGGCAAGCTCAACGTCGTGGGCGCCGGTCTCGTCACCAACGCTTCGGTCGGCATCGGCCACACCGACAGCATCGCGTGGACGCACACCGTCTCCACCGCGCGCCGCTATGGCATTTTCGAGCTGACGCTCGATCCTGCCGATCCGACAAAATACATGTTCGACGGCGTCTCCACGCCGATGGAGAAGCGGGAGGTCACGGTCGAGGTGCAGGGCGGTGAGGCGGTCAAGCACACCTTCTACAGCACGCGCTTTGGTCCCGTTGTCGAGACGCAGACCTTCCCGTGGTCGGCTACCACCGCCTATGCCCTGCGCGCCATTCCGCAGGGCCTGCGCTCGCCCGACCAGTATCTCGCGATGTGGCAAGCCAAGAGCGTGCGCGAACTTTACGACGCGCTCGCCAAATACCAGGCCACCGGCTTCAACACGACAGCGGTAGACGCCGCCGGCGAGGCTTTCTATGGCGACATGGGCATGATGCCCAACGTCTCGAAAGACCTTGGCGACCTGTGCGCCGTATCGGACACTGCCAAGCAGCAGTGGACGACGACGCGCATCCCCGTGCTCGATGGTTCGAAGTCGGCGTGCGCGTGGCCGGATGATCCGGATGCAACCGCGCCGGGCATCTACGCCGCCAGCCGCACGCCGCATCTGTTCCGCTCGGACTATGTGAGCCAGATGAACGACAGCTATTGGCTCACCAACGCCGGCGCACCCCTCACCATGTACAGCCCGATCTTCGGCGATGAGGCCACCGCGCGCTCGCTGCGCACGCGCCTCGGTCTCGACATCGTGGCCAAGCGCGTTGCGGGAACGGACGGACTGGGCGACGCCAAGTTCAACCTCGCCAACCTGCAGGCTGCGCTCTATCAGAACCGCCACATCGGCGCAGAGCTGGTGCGCGACGATCTCGTCGCCGCCTGCAAGGCCTCGCGAAAGAACTCGCTCGCCGCCGCATGTGCCGCGCTTGAAGGCTGGGACCTCAAAGTCAACCTCGACAGCAAGGGCGCGCACCTGTTCCACCTGTTCGCCGAAAATGGCGGGCTGCTGTTCAAGGTTCCGTTCGACCCGGCCAATCCCGTCAACACGCCGAACACGCTCGACACGGCGAACCCCAAGGTGCTCGAGGCGCTGCAGAAAGCGGTCGATACGTTGACCGAGATGAAGATCCCGCTCGATGCGGCGCTGGGCGATGTCCAGCGTGAAACCCGCGGCGACGAGCGCATCCCGATCCATGGCGGCGCGGGCCAGGAAGGCGTGTTCAACGTCATCACCGTCGGCAAGCTGGAGCCGGAACTCGGCTGGACCGACATCCGCCATGGTTCGAGCTGGATCATGACCGTGGAGTTCGGACCGGACGGTCCGAAGAGCCAGGGCATCCTCACCTACTCGCAATCCACGGATGACGCCTCGCCCTTCCGCTCCGACCAGACGCGCGCCTACTCGGCCAAACAGTGGGACGACCTGCTGTTCACCGAGGAAGCGGTTGAAGCAGCGACCGTTTCGCGCAAGACCGTATCGGAATAGCCGAACTGGCTTGACCTTGCGTCCGGCTTCCTGTCCATGCGCGCCATGGCCGGACCTCCGATTGCAGTTCTTCGCGGCGTCACCCTGACGCTGGGCGCGACACCCCTTTTCACGGGTGTCGATATGCAGCTTGCGCGGGGCGAGCGCATGGCGCTTGTCGGCCGCAACGGGGCCGGCAAGTCCACGCTGATGCGTATTCTTGGCCGGGCCATCGAGCCCGATGGCGGCGAAGTCTTCATGCAGCCGGGAGTTGCCGCTCGCCATCTGCTGCAGGAGCCGGACTTTTCCGGCTTCTCGACGGCGATCGAATATGTGTCTGAGGGGCTGGACCCTGATCTGGCCTATCGCGCCGAGTCCGAACTTGGCGCCTGGGGTGTGCCGCCTGAACTTGATCTCACCAAGGCGTCCGGCGGGCAGGCGCGCCGCATCGCCCTTGCCCACGCCTTCGCGCACGATCCGGATATCCTGCTGTTCGACGAGCCGACCAACCATCTCGACGTGCCCGCCATCGAACTTCTCGAAGAAGAGCTGAAGGCGTTCCGCGGCGCATTGCTCGTCGTCAGCCACGATCGCCGCTTCCTTGAGAACATCGCGACCTCCGTTGCGTGGCTGCGCCAGGGTACGGTCCATACGCTCGGCAAGGGCTACGCGGAGTACGAAGCGTGGGCCGAGACGGTCGAAGCTGATGAAGAAAAGGCGCTCGACAAGCTCAACACGCAGCTAAAGGCAGAGGAGCGCTGGATGGCGCGCGGCGTCACGGCGCGGCGCAAGCGCAATATGGGCCGCGTGCGCAAGCTGCACGAAATGCGCGACGAAGGAAAACAGCGCCGCGTCGCGCTGAACCAGGCCGCGTCCGCCGCCACCCTCGCCATCGATTCCGGCGCGCAGTCAGGCAGACTGGTTATCGAAGCGAAGAACCTGTCACTGACCTTCAACACGCCGGATGGGCCGCTGCCCATCGTCAACGATCTCTCCCTGCGCGTGATGCGCGGCGATCGGCTGGGCCTCATAGGCCCCAATGGCGCGGGCAAGACCACGCTGCTGAAGCTGCTGCTCGGCAAGCAGGAACCCGATGCGGGCACGCTTCGTCTCGCGAAGACGCTGGAGATCACCTATCTCGACCAGACCCGCGCGACGCTGAACTCCCAGACGACGTTGTGGGACACGCTCACGCCGCTGGGCGGCGACCAGGTGATGGTGCGCGGCCATCCCAGGCATGTCGCCGCCTACGCCAAGGATTTCATGTTCGAGAGCCGCCAGCTGCACCAGCCCGTCGGCGCGCTGTCGGGCGGCGAGCGCAACCGGCTGACGCTTGCCGTGGCGCTGGCCAAGCCCTCGAACCTGCTGATCCTCGACGAACCGACCAACGATCTCGATATCGAGACGCTGGACCTCCTCGAAGACATGCTCAGCGAATACGACGGCACCCTTCTGCTGGTCAGCCACGACCGGGCCTTCGTCGATAACGTGGTTACCTCGGTGTTAACGCCGGAAGGCCTTGGCGAATGGCTGGAGACGCCGGGCGGCTATGCCGATTATGTGACCCAGAAGAAATCCGGCGCCGTCGCCTTCCGCTCCAGCGCGCTCGAACCGGCCAAATCGCAAGCCGCGCAGCCTTCGCGCGCCGCCGCGCCGGCCGCCAAGCTGAGCTACAAGGACCAGCGGCGTCTTGAAGAGCTGAACCGTCTGATGCCCGCGCGTCAGAAGGAAATCACCGACATCGAGGATGCGATGGCCGACGCCAGCCTCTTCGCAAAAGACCCGAAGGGTTTCCAGTCCCGCGCCAACCGCCTCACGGCCGCCCGCGCCGAGCTCGAGGGCTACGAGATTGAATGGCTTGAACTTGACGAGAGGCGCGACGCTCTCTCGCGCTGATCGCAGCGTTCTACAATAGTTGCTGGTAGTAATTATCCCAAATCTGGGTGTTTGACCGCGCCTGAACCGCCAATTCCTTCAAAGCGACAAGGCCTTTCTTAACCGCGTGGCGGTAATCTGCCCGCTTGCCCGAGGGGAGATCCGGCATGGCGGCGCCCGCCAACAACTTTGCCCTGCTGCTCGACCTTGCCCGTGAAGGGTCCAGTGAAAAGCGCCGCGAGCTTCTGCGCCAGATAACCGACGTCTTTCTTGCAGCCCCCGAGCAGCGCAACGAAAACGAATCCGTGCTGTTTGACGAAATCGTGGGCGCGGTTGCTGCCGACCTTGAAACACAGGTGCGTGTCGAACTCGCCCGCAAGGTCGCCGAAAGCAATGCACCGCTCAGCCGCACTGCGCGCCGGCTGGCGATGGACACCATCGAAGTCGCCCGTCCCGTCATCGAACGCTCGCACGCCCTGAGCGAGACCGACATTCTGGACGTCATCCAGCAGAAGTCGCAGGACCACATGCTGGCCGTCACCAAGCGTCCGGATATCGGCGAGAAAGTCTCCAGCGCCCTCGTCGCCAAGGGCGAGGATCGCGTCGTCGCCTCGCTGCTCGAGAACCGCACCGCGCGGATGAACCGCGAAACCTATCAGGCCGTCGCCACGCGCGCCGAAACCAGCCCCGTGCTGCACGCCCCCTTCGTGCGCAACCAGCACGTCCCGCTCGACCTTCTGAACAACGTCTACCTCCATGTCGAAGGCGGGCTTCGCCGCGAGATCATGCGCAAGTTCCACGGCGTCTCTCCTGCCGAACTCGAAGCTGCGCTTGAAACCAGCCGCAACCACCTGTCCTCGGCCTATGGCGCTCTGCCTGACGACTATCAGCTCGCCAGGGATCATGTGGACGCACTCGACAAGCGCGGTTCGCTGAAGCCGCCGGTGCTGGTGCAGCTTCTGCGCGAGAACCGGCGCACGGCGTTCTATATCGCGTTCGCCAAGCTCGTGGACGTCGATTTCGACCTCGCGCGCCGTCTGGTCGAAGGCAAGGATATCGATGCGCTCGCCATGCTGTGCCGTGGCGCCGGCTTCGATCGCGGCCTGTTCGTCACCATCAGCCTGCTGGTGGTCGATGAAGGCGGCGGCCTCAGCAAGACCGACGAATACGGCAAGCTGTACGAACAAGTCCCCGTCGCCGCCGCCCAGCGCGCCCTGCGCTTCTGGAAGGTCCGCGCCAAGGGACCGGGCGCTGCTCAAGCTGCCTGATCCGATGTCAGCGTTCTGACCGAACGCCGCGGATTGTCTGCGAACAACCTCAAGGGTTAGCCCCAGAGCCTCGCGCGTCTGGTGTGATCGCGCCGCGCAATTCGCGCACCCGTACAATATGGCCAATCACGATCTGCAGTTGCGGAATTGCTCCGTGTCCGGCGCTCACCTAGTTTCGCGCCCCTCGTGGGGAGTCGTTCGCCGATGCCTAACCCTGTCATCCGTTCGCAGACGATCAGCATTGGCGAGCTTTTGCGGCTCGGATCCTTCCAGCCGGCCCGTGTTCAAAGGGATTATTGCTGGATGGAGCACCAGCAGGCCGCCCTGCTGAACGATCTGATCGCCTCGTTCGGGGAATTTGGCCTCGACCCCGATTCGGAGCCCGACACCGAACCGCAGGAGCCCCGCGACGGTGCCAGCGACCTTCCGTTCGAGATGGCCGACTACGACCGCGAGATGGAAGCAACCGCGCCCTTCTGCTTCGTGGGCACCGTTGTGCTGCATCAGGGCGAGGAACGATGGGACATCTATGACGGGCTCCAGCGCGTCACCACCTTCTCGGTATACTTCGCCGTCCTGCGCGACCTCCTGCAGGCGGAAAAGGGCGACCCCGTCCACGCCCTGCTGTCAAACGAGGATGGCATCTGGCGCCTCAACCTCCACATGAAACACAACACGCTGGAGGCGGACATCCTCGCCCCCGGCCGCACGGCCAAGCGCCATCGCCCGCATCCCAATCTCTCCGAAGCCAGCGAACGCCTGCGCGATTGCGTCGCTGTCGCGCGCGCCCGCTTCCAGGGCTGGAGCAAGGAACGGCTGAAGGCTTTCGTCGATTTTCTCTCCCGCGCCGTGCTCGTCACCGTCACCCGCATCACCGACCGCCGCATCGCGGCCAAGGCTTTCGTCAGCATCAATTCCGGCGGCATGCCGCTGAAGCCGGAAGAGATCGTGAAAGGCCAGCTGATCGATCTCACCTCCGCCCTGCCCGATGCGGATGACGCGGCCGCGCGCATCCTGTTTGTCTGGCGCTCCCTGCAGGACGATCTCGGCAAGCAGAAGTTCGACGAATTCCTGCGCTCGGTCGACTTCATCGAGCGACGCCAGCCGCAATCGTCCGACTATGCGATCCAGCTGATGGAGCACATCCGACGCCGCTATCCCGGCCAGCAAGGCGTGCGCTGGGCAACGGACATGCTGCTGCAATATCGCTCGGCCTTCCGCTGGATCTACGAGGCCAGCAACGCCGAGATGGCCGAAGGCGTCCACGCCAGCCTGCGCCGCCTGCAGATGCTGAAATGGGACCAGTGGCGCGCGTATGCGATGCTGATCAAGATCAAGTCGCGCCCCACCGACATCGACTCGCGCATCGACACGCTGGACCGCGTCTGTTTCGCGCTGACGGTCTCAACGCCCGACCAGCGCCGCCTCTCCGAGATGATGGGCCGCCGCGTGGAGCGCTTCGCCAAGGGCACCTTCGGCAAGCAGGGTGGCTTCACATTCTCGCAGGCACAGAACGAACGCCTGATCCGCAACCTCTCCAGCCCGATAACCGACGGCCCTCGGCGCGCCACGATCATGCGCTGGATCGAGGCGGCCGCTCACGGCGACCGCGTGCCGCGCTATCTGATCGACACGCGATCGTCAGTCGAGCACATCTACCCCCGCAATCCCGAGACCAAATGGACGCTGTTCGAGGCTGGGCTTGAGTTCAACCAGCTCGCCACGCTGCGCGAGATGATCGGCAATCTCTGCGTCCTGCCGCAGGATGAACTCGGCAACGTGTCCTTCGACGACAAACGGAAAGCCTACGCCAAGGTGCGCGCCCGCTTCGCCGCCGACATCGCGAAGTCCAAATCCTGGCTGCCCGAGACCGTCCAGGCGCGCACGCGCAAGCTGACGGATTTCACCATCAAGTTCCTCGATCTCGACATCTCCGGCGCCTGAATCCCGCGTCTCCACGCACCCGCAGCATCACGAAGACGGGATGGAGTCGCTGACCCAGCGTTATCTCGCTGACGCGCACGGAATGTGAGACGCTACCCGCGATAGACAGCCGGGAGCCTTCCATGAAACGCGCATTGCTTTGCACGGCAGCCATTTGTTTCCTGCTCGGGCCTTCGGCCCTCGCCCAGACCAGCGCCGACTATACTCCGCCGCGCACCGCTGACGGCCACCCGGATTTCCACGGCGTGTGGACCAACGCCTCGCTCACCAAGGTCGAGCGCGTGCCCGAATTCAGGGACCTCGTGATCTCCGCGGATCAGGCGCGCCAGTGGGAGCGTGACGCCGCAGCGATCGGCGCGCAGGACAGCGCTCCAACCGACCCAAGCAAGGGCGCGCCTGAAGCAGGCACGGACCCCGAAGGCTACAACTTCTTCTGGATCGATCCGGGCAAGAGCGTCGGCCAGGTCAATGGCGAGTATCGCTCGTCCTGGATCGTCGATCCGCCCAGTGGCCGCGTGCCCTACACGCCTGCTGGCCGCGCCGCGATGATGAAACCGCTCGCGACGTTCAATTCCTATGACAACCCCGAAGAGCGTATCCCGATCGAGCGCTGCCTGATCGGCTTTGGCTCCACGGGCGGACCGCCGATGCTGAATGCGCTGTACAACAATCACCACATGATCGTGCAGACGCCGGACGCCATCGCGATCAATGTCGAGATGATCCACGACACGCGCATCATCCGCATGAATGGCGAACACAAAACGACTGACCTGCCGCGATATCTCGGGTCTTCCGTTGGCCGCTGGGAGGGCGATACACTTGTCGTCGAGACCACCGGTTTCAAACCACTGGAATCCCTGCGCGTCGACTGGGGCGTGCTGGTCTACATCCCGCCAGACGCCAAGGTGACCGAGCGCTTCACGCTGATCAGCGACGAACAGTTCCTCTACCAGTTCATGGTCGAGCACCCGACCGCTTACACGCAGCCATGGAAGGGCGAGCTGACCTTCCGGCGCAGCCCGGCCAACATCTACGAATACGCCTGCCACGAGGGCAATTACTCGGTGCCCAACATTCTTGGCGGCGCACGCGCACAGGAACGGGAAGGCCGCACCTCCACCCGCACCTCGCCACGCGGCCGTCTGGATCGGCCGGCGCCTACGGACATCCCACCTCGATAGCAATCAGCCTTGGGCGGCGCCCATGCGCGCAGCATTGATCGCCTTGGCGCTCTGATACGCCTTCCGCTCGCGCAGGCGCGCGGCGTACGCCTCGAACGAGGGCCGTGACGGCATCGACTTGAACATCAGGCCCCAATCGACCGTGCTGCCGACATAAACGTCGGCCGCCGTGAACATGTCGCCACAGACGAACTTCGTACCGCCCAGGAACTGGTCAAGCGCGTTCACCGCCGCATCGAACGACCCAAAGCCCGCCATGGAATCGCGCCCTTCCGGCACCGCCCACCCCAGCGCCTTCGCCGTCACCGCCTGCTCGATCGGGCCCGAGCAGAAGAACGTCCAGCGATAATAATCCGCCAGCGCCGCGCCCTTGGGCTTCAGATTGGCCTGCGGAAACGCTTCCGCCAGATAGAGGCAGATCGCCGCCGCCTCGGTGACGACCTTGCCGTCATGACGAATGGTCGGGACCTTCCCCATAGGATTGACCGCAAGAAAGTCCGCGCCCTTGTTTCCGGCCGGACCCCAATCGAGCCAGTGCGTCGTGTAGGGCTGGCCAAGCTCTTCCATCATCCAGTGCGCGATCTGACCGCGGCTCATCGGATTGGTCCAGAACTCAAGCATATGTCTCTCCCTCTTGCGCCGCCGACCATGCGCCGCTCGCCCCCAACGCCACAAGCGCGCAGCGAACAGGCTGCCGCCAGCGCAGTGTCAGCAGTCATGCGTCAGCCGTCGAGGACAGCGCGAAACCTGCGGCTGCCGCCAACCACGCGGCCTTCGCGTATCTCGATCCGCAAGCTCGAGCCAAAACCGAAAGCGGTGGAAGCCCGGATTGCCTGACTAGCCTCCGCCCGGATCGATGCTAGGCTCCCCTTGTCAGCCGCGCCGCAGATCGCGAGCGACAAGGGGAGAGACGCATGAAGACCTTCAGCGCCATCGCGCTTGCCATGACCATGGCCTTTGCCGCGCAAGCCTGCACCAGCGCGCCGCCAGCGGCGGAGGCGCAGGTCGCTCAAACCCAGCCAACACCGAAGATCGTCATCTATCACGCCGAAGGCCGCCGGTCGGAGCGCGTCGTCTGGCTGTGCGAAGAACTCGGTCTCCCCTACGAGCTGAAATTCCGCCGTGGCGACGTCGCGGGCTCTTTCGAGGATATCTTCGCGGTGAACCCCGGCATGCGCGTCGCGCCCACCGTGTTCTACAATGACGAACTGCTAGTCGAATCCGGCGCGATCCTCGAAGTCATCCTCGATCGAAATGGCAACGGCCGCCTCGTGCCGCCGGTCAACTCAGCCGACTACGGCCTCCACCTCAAATTCATGCACTTCGCCGAAGGCACGCTCGCGTCTGACGTCATCGCAGATTATCGCGTGGCCCGCGCCACGGATGGCAAGGCGCCGCGCGGCGAGAAGGAGACAGACGGCCAGCGCGCCATGCGTTTCGCCGAGGATCACCTCGCCAAATATCCGTGGTTCGGCGGCTCGGAGTTCACCGCCGCCGATATCATGATGGTGTTCCCCATCAGCTACGCGATCCGCATGAACGTGGCGGACCCCGCGAAATACCCGCGTATCGCCGCGTGGCAGCAGAAGGTGGAAGCCCGCCCCGCTTTCAAGCGGATGCTCGCCATCGCCCGCCCTGACGGCCGCGTGGCGCCGCCACCCTCGCTGACTTTGCCGTAACAACAGGCGGCTGGGTTTAGGTGACCTGAACAGACGCCCCCAAAAGCGCGCGTGGTAAGATGATGCCGGACATACTAAGTCCGGATCATCGACTTGAATCGCCGGAAAGAAGCCACACCCATGCCGGCGACGTCCGACACTTTATCCACGGCAAAGCCCGTCAACACGCGCGCGGCGCTGGTTTTCCTGTTCCTTGGCAACATCATGATCGGCTCGGGCGTTCTCGCGCCCGCTGCCATGATCAACTCGATGACGGAAGACCTCGGCGTCAATTCCGTCGCCATCGGCGCGTTGATCGGCTGGGGCGCCGTCATCCTCTGCATTGGCGCGCCCGCGTTCGGCTTCTTCACAAACCGCATCGACCGCCGCGTGCTGCTCGGCGCCTCGCTTGTGCTGTACGCTGTTGGTCACGCGGCCTCGGTCTTCGCGCCCGACTACACAACCCTGCTGATCACACGCCTCCTGATGATCAGCGGCGCCGCGATCTTCACACCGCAGGCCGCCAGCGCCGTCGCCCTGATGGTGCCAGAGAACAAGCGCGCCAGTTCCGTCGCGGTGGTCTTCATGGGCTGGGCCGTCGCCGGCGCTGTCGTCATCCCGTTCATGAGCATCCTCGCCGAAACGCTCGACTGGCGCATCATCTATGGCGGGCTCGCCGTTGGCTCGGCCCTCGCCGCCGCCGGTGTTTTCCTCGTCCTGCCTGCGCGGCTCTATGCGGCGCGCATGTCGCTGAAGTCCTGGGGCGAGGTCATCACACGCCCCGCCATCCTGCTCCTTCTGGCGGCGACCTGCCTTCAGGTCATGGGCCAGTTCACCCTCTTCCCCTATCTCGCCGCAGAACTGCGCCGCGCCAGCCATGCCGATCCATCAGCGGTCGCGCTGGCGCTCGGCCTCTATGGCGGCGCTGGCCTCTTCGGATCGATCATGGCCGCGCGCACGGTGAACTCGCTGGGCGCAGCACGCACGCATGTCATCGCCGTGAGTGCGATGGCCTTAGGTCTTCTCGGGTGGTCCCTCTTCGCGACATCGCTGTCGTTCGCCATCGCCAGCGTCTTCGTCTGGGGCCTCGGCTTCGGCGCCGGCGTCTCCATGCAGCAGGCGCGCCTCATCTCGGTCGCCCCCGCGCTCGCCTCCGCATCCGTCGCGCTCAACACCTCGGTGCTCTATCTCGGCCAGGCCGGCGGCACAGCCATCGGCGGCGACCTCATCACACGCAACATCCCGGCCTACATCGGCCCAGCGGGCGTCACCTTCCTGCTGGCCGCAATTGGCGCGTCCTGGTGGGCGAAGCGGAAGTTCGGGGCGTGAGGCGGCTCATACCGCAACTGCACCATTGGGGGAAACCCCGGGATCGCAAGACCGCCAATGAGGTGTTAGCCTCCTCACAGCGCAAGCATCATCCGCGCAATCCTTTGGGGGGATCACATGAAATTCCATCGCGCAATCGCGCTTGCGATGACGCTATACGCACTCGGCGCCTGCGCCGCGACCAAACTCGCGCCTGGTGATGTTCGTGTGCTGCCCTACTACTCCCTTGATCCACCAACATGGCCCGACAGCCATCGCGTGGTGGGCTTTGCCCAGGCGATTGCCGATGCGCCAGATGGCAGGCCCGTGAAGCTACTCACCATCCATGGCATGGTGGCGTCCAAGTCGGACTTCAGCGACGAATGGCAGGCCAACATCGCAAAACCGCTAGGCCTTGTCGCCGATACGACGCGGACTTCGGTCGATATGTTCAGGGGCTACGAGGCGCAGCTCGTGTTCGGCCCTGCCCCGGTAGGCGAGACGACGCCGCAGATGACATCCCGCCTGACACGTACGGTCTGGCGAGAGCCAGCCAACGGCGAGCCTAAGCTGATTGTCTACGCGCTGCTATGGGCGCCAATACGCGACGATCTCAAGTATCGCTTCTTTGCCTGCTTTGAATCACGCTCGGAACCTACGGACCGCGGCCATTCCGAGAAGCCGTGGACGTGTCCCGAAACGCCTGCCGCGCGCAACACCGGCTCGCGCGCCGTGATCAATGGCGGCCTCAAGGACAGCCTGATGGTGCGCGGCTTTGCAGACGCGGTGATCGTCAACGGCGCCCTCGGCGATATCCTGCGCGACGATCTCGCGCTGGCAACCTGCGTCATGGCGTTCGACACGGTCGCAAACCAGAAGTCTCTCGCCGCTGCGCCGAAGATGGCGCTGCAAACCTCGACCATGGACAGATACAAGACCCAGCGTTGCAAACCTGAAGAGCTGGACAAGGATGTCGGCCTGCTGTCTAGCGGCGGCAACCTCGAATACTTCGTGCTCACACACAGCCTCGGAAGCTACTACTTCCTCGAATCTCAGATGCGTGCCCACTTTCTCGATCCGGACGATCAGCTGAGCAACATCCAGTTCCAGATGTTTGACCGCGCAACCGTCTTCATGTTCGCCAATCAGATATCGCTGCTCAGTCTCGCCAATCTGCGCAGCTATTGTATGCCGCATCCTGTTCAGGGAACGTCCAATCCGGCTTGCCCGAACTTCCGCCTGCAACCTGTCGAGTCCTGGAAGCCGAATGGCGGCGGTGCCATGACCGACTATGTGGCCTTCAATGACCCTGACGACATTCTTGGCTTCGAATTGCCGCCGCACCTCGCGGACGTGAATCTCGGCCGCTATATCAACGTCACGGTGCAGAACCCGGCCTTCACGGTGCCGTTTCTCTTCCGCGATCCGGGCGGCGTGCATACATCGCAGCAGAACAATCCAGCGATCATCGATGCGCTGGTGAACGGAATCACAGTGAAGAAGCCACCTGGGAGTTAAACCCGTTCCTTCGTCTTCGTGAATCGAAGCGCCGGGTTTTTCTCCGACACGTAGCCGACGTCCCATGCGTTCTTCGCAAGGTACACCGGCGCGCCGTCGAGGTCCTTGGCGACCGTGCTGCGGTTGGTTTCGAGGAAGGCGTCGAGCTTGGCGCGATCCTCGCTCGCGAGCCAACGCGCGGCGGCCCACGGGCTCGGCTCGAACAGCACTTCGAGATTGTTCTCCGTCGCGATCCGCTCGGCCATCACCTCGATCTGCAGCTGACCGACAGCGCCGACGATCATGTCCGAGCCGATCTCCGGCGTGAACAGCTGCGTCACGCCCTCTTCCGCCAGCCCTTCCAGCGCCTTGCGCAGGTGCTTCGACTTCATCGGATCCTTCGTGCGCACGCGGCGCAGGATTTCCGGCGCAAAGTTCGGGATGCCCTGGAATTGCACATTGCCGCTTTCCGACAGGCCATCGCCCACGCGCAGCTGTCCATGGTTCGGAATGCCGATCACGTCGCCGCCAAACGCCTCGTCCGCAATTTCGCGGTCCTGCGCCATGAACATCACCGGAGACGTGATGCCGAGTTGCTTGCCCTGCACCGTCTTCAACCGCATCCCCCGCTGGAAGCGCCCCGACACCAGCCGGAAGAACGCGATGCGATCGCGGTGGTTGGGGTCCATGTTCGCCTGGATCTTGAACACGAAGCCGGTGACTTCCTTGTTCTCCGGCCCAAGCGCGACAGGATTGCCCTTCACCTTCGCCTTCTGCACGCGCGGCGCAGGCGCCTCCTGCCAGATCGTGTCGAGCAATTCCTTCACGCCAAAGTGGCGCAGCGCCGAGCCGAACACGACGGGCGTCATGTGGCCTTCGCGATAGCTCTGGTGGTCGTAGGGCTTGCACACGCCCGCCGCCATCTCGGCCTGTTCGGCGAGTTCAGCCTGCTCGCCCTTGTCCATCATCTCGTCGAAGCGCTCGCGTCCAACGCGCTCCGTCTTGAACTCCACCGACCCGTCATGCGCGACGATCCGCTGATACGTCACGAACTCGCCGGTGCGCAGATCCTGCATCCCGCGCAGCCGCTCGCCCGACCCTTGCGGCCAGTAGAGCGGCGAGGCCGTCATCGCCAGCTTCTGCTCAATCTCATCCAGAAGCGCAAAAGGGTCCTGCGCCTCGCGGTCCATCTTGTTGATGTAGGTGATGATCGGAATGTCCCGCAGGCGACACACCTCGAACAGCTTCAGCGTCTGCGGCTCGATACCTTTCGCGGCGTCGAGAACCATGATGGCAGAGTCCGCCGCCGTAAGCGTGCGATAGGTGTCTTCCGAGAAGTCCTCGTGGCCCGGCGTGTCGAGCAGGTTGAACACGCAGTCCTGATACTCGAACGTCATCACGGACGCCGAAACCGAGATGCCGCGATCCCGCTCGATCTTCATCCAGTCAGACATGGTGCGGCGGCGCTCGCCGCGCGCCTTCACGGCGCCGGCCGCACGGATCGCTCCGCCCGCCAGCAGCAGGTTTTCCGTCAGCGTCGTCTTGCCGGCGTCCGGGTGCGCGATGATCGCGAACGTGCGCCTGCGCGCCGCTTCTGCTTCAGGTGTCAGGGTCATGGGCCGGGGGCATACAGGGGAGCGCTGGAAAGGTCTACAGCGGCTGGCGGTAGTCTGTTCCATTGGGTTAGTGTGTGGTTCCTGAGGGATTGACCGGTGCAGGCCATATGGCGAAACAACGCGACACGCGCCTGTCCGCGCCCTTTCTCAAGCGCGTTTGGCTTGATCCGGAAAAGATCACCCGGCAGGACGAGTATCCATTTTGCTTGCCCTTTTTGCGCGGCGGCTTCGATCTGCGCTTCGATCACGCAATCACCATCATTGTCGGTGAAAACGGAACGGGTAAGTCGACGATCCTCGAAGGCATCGCTGCGCTCGCTGGATATGATGAGGCAGGCGGCGGCAAGGGCTACATGCCGGTCGATCACTCGCGCGCGGTCGAGGCGATGGGCGGACGGCTTTCCAGCGCCCTCCGCGCCGCTTGGCTGCCAAAGGTCTCGCGTGGTTGGTTCTTCAAGGCAGAAACCTTTTTCTCCGTCGCGCGATACCTCGACGAAGTTGGATCTCCGAGGGCTGACTTCCTTTCCCATTCCCATGGCGAGGGCTTCCTGCGATTCTTCGAGGAACGCTGCCAGCGACAGGGAATCTTCATTTTCGACGAACCTGAGTCGGCGCTCTCTCCATCGCGCCAGATTGAGTTTCTGAAACTCATGCAAGCGATGGATGAATCAAAGAAGTCGCAGGTCATCATGGCTACGCATTCGCCAATGCTGATGGCCTATCCCGGCGCCAAGCTGCTTCGGGTTACTGCCGGTGGTATCGAACCAACGACGCTCGAACAGACCGACCATTACCGCTTGATGCGCGACTTCATCCTCGACCCTCATGGCTTCGTGCAAGCGAAGCTCTGGGAATCACGCCAATGATCCGCTTCTCGCTCGTATGCACGGACTATTCGGGATTCCCGCGATGAAACTCTTCTACTCCCCCACCTCGCCCTACGCCCGCAAATGCCTGGCGGCCGCAATCGAGAAAGGGATCGAGGGCGACATCGCCTTGCTCACTGTTTCGCCGATGGCCAGCACGGCGGAGCTGCTGGCCGTGAACCCGCTGTCCAAGGTGCCGGCGCTCGTCCTCCCCGATGGCCGCAGCATCATCGACAGCCGCGTGATCTGCCAGCATATCGACGGCATCGCAGCCTCGCCCCGCCTCATCCCCGCTGACCCCGCCGCGCGGATCGACTGCCTCACGCGCGAGGCGCAAGCCGACGGCATCAACGACGCCGCTTTCTCCCTGACCATGGAGCGCAAGCGCCCTGCCGAACAGCAATCGCCGGACTGGATCGAGCGCTGGATCGCCGCCATCAGCCGCTCCGTCGCCTACTTCGACGGGCGCGTGCCGCATCGCGAACGACCCGATCTCGGCGACATCGCGCTCGCCTGCGCGCTTGGCTATCTCGACCTGCGCCACGGCGCGCTCGACTGGAGAGCTTCGACGCCGAACATCGCCTCCTGGTTCGCGGCCATTTCGGCGCGCCCAAGCCTCGCCAGAACCGCCCCTCCGCCGGGCTGATCGCTTTCCCGCGCGACAGCGGCCGCTAGCTGAATGCCCGCTGAATGCATTGGCTTTCCTGCTCAAATTTCCCTCCCGGCCAGCGGCTTTCTGCCGTTGACCGGGCCTGCAATCCGTGGCGGAACTCGGCTTAGGGATTAGTTGTCGAGGGCCCGCGCGCCCATCTGAGGGGACCTTCCATGTCGGTAAAACTCATGCTCGCAGTCGGCCTGGCCGCACTGTCCGTCACGGCCTGCGCATCCGGCGGCCCCAATCCGGGTGGCGTGCAGACCGTGCAATTTGATCCGGGCACGAAGGGTCCGGTCCAGGGCGTCGGCATCGAAGGCCAGGACATCGTCGCGATGGCTGACCAGATGGTCCGCGACATGCTCGCCAATCCGCTGATCGCCGGACAGCAGCCCAGCCCGCGCGTCATTCTCGATGCGGAATACTTCCGCAATGAGAGCGCCCAGCGCATCAACACCAACATCATCGTCGACAACCTGCGCGTGAACCTGCAGCGCGCCGCCAACGGCCGCCTCCGCTTCGTCTCGCGCGAGTCGATGGACATGGTCGCCGGCGAGCGTGACCTGAAGCGCGACGGCGTCACCGATCAGGGCACGCTGGCGATGACGCGCAACCAGCTCGGCGCCGACTATCGCCTGCGCGGCCGCATCACCTCGTCCGAGCAGATCAAGACCAGCCAGGGCCTGATTCAGCGCTACAATCAGGTGATCTTCGAAATGATCGATCTGGAAACCAGCGAGATCGTGTGGACCGGCCTCTACAACTTCGCCCGCGCCGGCGCGGACGACTTGATCTACCGCTGATCGTTCCAGGACGGGACGGGGGACATGGTCTCTGTTCGCCAATCTCGGCTTGCGCGATCCCTGTTCGCCAGAACCTGGCTGACAGGGGTCGCTGCATCCGTGCTGCTGCTCGGCGCGTGCGGCACGGTTGACGACACTATCTATGTCCCGCCGGAGCAGATGAACGCATGGCTGGCAGACAAGCCGGCCAACGCCCATCACCTTTATGCAACCGTGCTCACCGGCGGCCAGCGCAATCGCGTGCTCAACCAGATGCGCTCCGGCCTTGCTGCGTTCGAAGCTGGCGCCGACGCAATCGCTGCCGCCTCGTTCGACGACGCACTCAACTACATCGAGGCGATCTACGCCGATAACCCGACCGCAGAAAAAGCGCGCTCCACCTTCGTTCCGGAGCGCACGAAAGAGTTCAAGGGCGAAGCCTACGAGCGCGCGATGGCCTTCCTGTATCGCGGCCTGCTCTTCATGGGCGAGGGCGATTACGGCAACGCCCGCGCCGTGTTCCAGGGCGGCCAACTGCAGGACGCCTTCGCCGAGGACCAGCGCTACCAGTCCGACTTCGCCATCCTCGATGTTCTTTCCGGCTGGGCCTCGCAGTGCGAAGGCAACACCGTGCTCGCGCGTGACTTCTACGAACGCGCGCTGCAGGCCCGCCCCGGCATCTACATCCCGCGCCCCAGCGACCGCATGCTCGCCATCGCGGACATTGGCCTGCCCCCGCTGAAAGTGGGCGGCGGCGAGTATGGCGAATATCTCACCTTCCTCCCGCCAGAACCTGTGCCCGAGCAGAAGGCGATCTTCGTCGCCAACGGCCGCGGTTACGACACGACATTCGGTGAAGATCTCTACTGGCAGGCCTCCACGCGCGGCGGCCGCGAGGTCGACAAGATCCTCGCCGGCAAGGCCGAGTTCAAGGACATCGCCACCGGCATCGGCGCCGCCTCGCTCGCCGTCGCCGACACCGCGCTCGATGTTGCGGTCTATGCCTCCTACAGCGACAACTCCGACGCAGCCCTCGGCATCGCCGCCGGCGCCGCCATCATCGGCATCGCATCGCTGCTGATCGCCGACGCCGCGCGCCCCGAAGCGGACACGCGCTACTGGGACAACCTGCCCGCGCACATCGACTATGTCAGCCTGCCCGCCGGCGCGATGCCGACCGAAGCCATCTTCGTCGATCAGGGCGGCTCCATTCTCGGCAGCCTCGTCCCCAAAGTCCGCATGGATCCAAAGGGCACGTGCGGCTTCGCCTATGCCCGCTCGCGCCTTGCGACCGATATTCCCTCAGCTCCCCCCAATGCCTCTCTCAGGAGATAACCCCATGGCCGCCTTCAAATCCGCTGCTGTCCTGTCCGCTGCCCTCGGCCTTGCGCTCACCTCGGCCTGCGGCACCGCGCCCACCACCGGCATGCGCACCACATCGTGCAACGCCGGCGCGCTGGGCAATGGCTCCGTCCCCGCCAACGGCGTGCTCGACTCGCAGATCCCAGGCTCGTTCTCGCCGATCCCGCTGGACCAGATCCAGATCCTCGAGCCCAACCTGATCAAGCAGGTGATGGTCCAGTCGGCTGGCGCCGGCCGCACCGCGACGCAGACGATGCACGTGCAGGCGCGCATGGTGAACTGCACCGACGCCCCGATCCAGGTCGAGGCGCGCACCCACTTCATCGCCGCCTCGGGCGCCAGCAACGAGCCCATCTCGGCGTGGAAGCGCGTCTACATCCCGCAGCGCGGCCTTGGCGTGTACGAGGAATTTTCGCTCGGCACGGTCATGGCCGACAAATTCCTGATCGAGATGCGCACAGCGAAGTAGCGCTGACGTCCCTCATTCACGAAAACAAACGCCGCGCGAACCTCAGGTCCGCGCGGCGCTGATTCAGTTGCGTCAGTGGTTGCTGATCAGCCGCCGTAGACCGGCGGCGCCGGTTTCGGAATCGGGCCATACTTGTTCACCTGGTTCTGCGAGGGGATCAGCGCGCAGACGAACAAGAACAAGCTGCCGATGTAGGGCAACAGTACGACCAGGTAGAGCCAGCCCGACATGCCGAGGTCATGAAGCCTGCGAATAGACACGGTGATTCCGGCCGGCAAAAAAATCAGAGAAACGACGAGAAAGACAATCCACCAGATTCCGAGAGCGCCGATCAGAGCTCCGAGACCCGCGCCTCCATACCCATAACTATATCCGTAGGCAGCTTCGTTCAACGCAGCAGCGATTGCGCCGCCTGCGATGGTGAACATCAGAATGCCCAGCACGAAAAAGATCAGCGACGTGAACAGCACGAACGACCAGTATTCCTTCCGCCGCGCCCTGCCCTCGCCATTGAACGATTTGGCCATGGCTTTTTTGAAGTAGTCCCAGAGGCCAAGATCCTCACCTGAATAGGCCGACGCGCCCGCGGGCGCTGCCACGGCATAGCCGCCCTGAAATCCGGGCGCATATCCGCCACCCTGCGGCGCGGGATTGCCAGACGCGATCGCGCCGCTGGCGTCGATGATGTAGATTTCGCTCGCCGTGCCGTCCTTCGGCACGAAATCCACCTTCATGCCCGCCGAGATCGGGCGCAGCTGCTGAAGGTCGGAGCGCCGGAACGTGTACCGGATGCCGTCGTCACCGCTGACGAAACCGCTACCGGAATTGTCGTCGTATTGAAGAACGGTACCCCGCATCCGACGCCTCCATGTATACCCGCTGGTATCTAGGCGCGCGCCGAAGACTTTCGCAAGCGAATGAGCGCCAGCGGAACCGCAGGGTTTGTCAGGGCTTTTCGCCTCGCACCGGCTCCGTCAGGAAGTGCCGCCCGGCTGTGTCCTCGATCTCGACAACCCAGAGGTCGCGGTCGCTGGCCCGGCGTCGCGCGATCAGCGAATCAACGCCCGGCTCGCCCTCCGCCTCCAGCTTCTCGAAAGAGGACGGTCCCTCCGGATTGAACGCCGGCGCATAGAGGTCCGCCTCGCCCCGCGCCCGCATCACCTTGACCAGCACGTCGCCCCGCTCCGCGTCACCGCGATGCACGATCGTCCCGAACGCGCCCGCCACCGACGCGCGCCGGAGCAAGGCTGAAACCCAGAGATGCGTTGGAACTTCGCGCGGCATGAATCCCGTTTACCACATTTTTCGAGGCTGGCGCCCGCCTTGCACCCGTTCGGCTGTACGCGCGTAAACCATTTGGGCGAACCCCATGCTCGAAACGGCCACTCTTGTTGCACTCCAACCCACGCCCGAGGCCCAGCGCATCGGCGTTTACGTGCTCAGCGCCATCGTTGGCCTGCTGGTCTGCGGCCTGATCTCTATCGGTAAGGAACTGCGCGCCGAGGCGCTGGACGCGCGTTAACGCCGCTTCCGTAACGCATCCTTTATGCGGGCTTCCTAGGCTCTGCCCGCACATGACCACCCGCCTACGCCCCCTCCGCGCCCTGCTGGCTGCCGCCGTGCTCGCCCAGTCTCCCGTGGCACATGCAGACGCCGCCGCCGTGCGCCGCACCTGGCTGGAGCGCGTTGCGATCACTGCGGCGGATGAATCCTGCAACCTGTTCTCCGATGGCGAGCGCCTCGCCCTGCTCTCAGGCCTCTACCAGGCCGAAGGCGAACTCCTGCGCGCCAACGAAAGCCGCTCCGAGATGGCCCGCCTCGCCACGGAAGTCCGCACCCGCGCCAAGTCGCTCGGCTGTGTCCACCCCGATGTCGTCTCCGTCGCCGAAACCGTTCGCAACGGCTACCGCGCCTTCGTGAAGACCACCTACATCGAATACCCCGCCGCCCATTCCATCTGGGGCGCCTCACGCTCGGTTCACGACCGCTGGGCCGTCTCCCAGACTGACAAGACGTCCGCCATCACGTTCGGCCTGCGCCGAGCGCCCGCCAGGCCGGAAGAGATCCGCCTCGCCATCGCGATGCCCGCCAAGGGCGCCGTGCCATCGTCCGTGCAGCTGATCATGCGCGATCCGTCCAAGATGCCCGAGCCGTGGTTTGGCGCCTTCTCAAAGCCCGGCCCCAAGCTGGTCGCGCCGCCGCGCTCCATCTCGCGCATCGAATGGGCTGGCAAGGTCGCCAGCGCCAAGGACGCCGTCGGCGAGCCCATCTGGGTGTTTACCTTCAACACCTCCGCCATCCCTGAACTCGAACAGCTCGACCCGCGCGAGGCGATCCAGATCGAGCTTGTCCCGCCCAGCCGCGTCGCCGACCAGGGCGTCAAACGCATCGTGCTCGAAGTCGGCGACCTGCGCGCCGCCCGCGCCTTCGCCATGATCCCGCAGGCAACCGGCGCCCCTGCCGCCGCCACGCAGACCGCATCGGCCGCGCATTAACCGCGTTTCGCCAGCGTGATCGCGCAACACCCAGAACCGTCCATGTGGCAGGTTTCCTGCACAGACCCGCACAGGGGGTGCGACCTGATGCGGTTCGCCCTGCGGGCCGAGTGTCCGTAGCGCCAGTCGCGGCGCATCCCCACCATAGTCTCTGGACGCGCAAGGGCGCAGCATCGTGCTGAACAACCTGCAAACCTTGCGCGCGATCGCCGCCTATTCGGTGGTCATCTACCATTGCCTCATGCGCTTCGTGCGCCCGGAAGATCCGATCGGCATGGCTTATCTCGACCTGCCCTCAGGCGGGGTTGACCTGTTCTTCGTGATCTCCGGCTTCGTGATGGTGCACACCACGCGCGACGATGAGACGCCCGGCTGGTTCGCCACCAAGCGCATCGCCCGCATCGTTCCGCTCTACTGGATCGCCACGTTCGTTGTGATCGGTCTCGTGCTCGTGCGCGAATGGCTTTTCCCGACCACGCTGGTTACCCCTGAGTCGATCCTCGCCAGCCTGTTCTTCGTTCCCCACCTTGACGCCGCCGGCCACGTCTATCCGATCCTCGGCGTCGGCTGGACGCTGAACTACGAGATGATGTTCTACGCGCTGTTCGCGATCTCGCTGTTCCTGCCGCGCGCTTTCCGCCTGGCCAGCATCCTCTTGCTGATCACGCTGGTCTGGGCCATCGCCATGATCGCCGGCGACAGCGTCTTCACCCGCTTCTACGCCAACCCGATCATCTTTGAATTCGCCGCCGGCTGCGCCATCGCCTATGCACTGCGCGCGCCTGCCGTCATCGCCTTCGTCCGCGCAACGCCGATGTGGCCGCTTGCGCTGGCCGGCTTTGCCGCGCTCGTCATTCTGCCGTCCCTCCTCGGCAGGGACATCGCGACGCTCTTCAAGTACGGCATCCCCGCGATGTTCATCGTCTTCGCTGCCGCAGCACAGGACCTCTATCGTGCGCCTGCCGCGACAAGCGTGATCACGCGCCTCGGCGACGCCAGCTACTCGGCCTACCTGCTGCACCCGATCGTGATCGCGATCGTTGCGCAGGTTGTCCTGCTGGTTGCAGGCGAGGGCCTGCTCGCAGAAGGCCTCATCCTCGCAGCAACGCTTGTCACGACCGCGGTGATTTCAACGCTTTCGATGAAATACTTCGAGAAGCCCACCGCCGCGCTCGTCCGCAACCTGGTCCGCCGGCCCCGCCAGGTCGCGGGCCACTGACCGGCCCCCGACACGGGTTGATCCCACCGTCATATTGGGCAACCCTGCCGCTTCGCCCAGCCTGAGTGCGCCGAACGGATAGTTGAGTCATGGCCGACATCGTCAACCTCAAGCAGTTTCGCAAGAAGCGCGAACGCGACGAGCGCGAGCAGGAGGCCGGCGCCAAGCGAATCCTGTTCGGCCGCACGAAGGGCGAGAAGTCGCGCGACGAAAAAACGAAGTCAGCCGAAGTCAAAAAGCTGGATGGCGCCAGGCGCGAACGCGACGAGTCGAAAGACTAGAACCGCCCCTCGCCTAGAACCGTCCCTGCGCCTTGAACGCCGCCATGAATGGCGCATAGCTTTCCGGCGCCCGTTCAGACCTCAACCCGCCATCGACAAACGTCACCCACGGCTGCGCGCTGGCCGTGAAAGTGTCGCCCACAGGCTGCACCCAGCTCGTATCGTCCAGCGTGCCAGTCCGCAGGCTGAGAATGCCATTCGATGGCGCGCCACCATTGGCGATCCGCGTCCCGCATGCGCCGCAGAACAAGCCGACCCGGATCGCACCGCTATCCGCCACCCACTCAACACGGGCAGGCTCGCTCGCTGTGAAGCGCAGGCTCGCTTCCATCACGGTCGCCGCCGTGTGAAACGCCGCGCCACCGATCTTCTGGCAGTTCGTGCAATGGCAATTGTAGACCATCAGCGGCGGCGCACTCACCTCATAGCGCAGCGCTCCGCACATGCATCCGCCCACCAAAGGCAATCCAGCCATCGCGGCTTCCCCCGAAATTGATACGCGCGCAGCTTAAGCGCGACCCGCGTCAGAACATGTCAGCATGCACCCAATCACACCGGCCCGCTCGGCCCGACGCTCAGCGCGAGGATGCGGCTGATCTCGCGCATCGGCCGCTTGGTCTGCCCGCGCCAGGTGTTGAACGCCGCCTGCGTCGCCGCCAGATCCTTCTTCGACGTCGGCTCCTTGGTCACCACGCCCTCGCGGATCAGCGCCTTCACGACGTCTCCGGAAAGAATGAAGCCATCCCACCCTTCAAAGCGCAGGAAGTACTGCCCCGTCGCGCCGCCCATGCGCGAGGCGTTCTTCTTCAGATGCTCCAGCAGGCCGATCTGGTCGGTCAGCGGCCAGTTGGCGAGAAACTTCGCGAACGACCCGTGCGCCTTCGCGGTTGCAACAACGAAACGCGCATTCTCGATCGCCGCCATGATCTTCGCCCCATTCCGGACGATCCGCACATCCTTGAGCAAGGCGTCGATCTTGTCCTCGCCGTAAGCGGCGACCTTTATCGGATCGAATTTGTCGAACGCCAGTTCGAACCCCGGCCACTTCTTCTCGATCACCTGCCAGGAAAATCCGGATGAAAACACCGCCTTGGCCATGCCGCTGAGAAGCTGCGCGTCCTTCTTGCCGGCGAGGTTGGTGTCGACCTCCCACGCGCCCAGCTTGCTGACGAGCCCTTTGGGTCCGCCATGATGTTTTCCCGCCATTGCCTCAATCTTGTCGAATGATCGCATCAGCCTTGGTCCTGCAGGGTGGCGCCCGATTTACATGGAGCATGTCCTATCATGCGCCCATCACACGACGCGACTGAGAATCTTCCCGCCGGCGTGACGTTTCTGATGATCGCTGTGGTGCTTGCCGCGCCCATCGTCACCAACTTCGTATTCTCGCTCCTGCACGTCTGAGACGACACGCCGAACCTCTGGACCGCCAGGCGCCTGCCCGGCATCTTCGCGACTCCGTCGCTGTCGGAAACAGAAAAATCTTCACTCACGATCTCAAGGCACTCGCCTCCGGATTTGTGTGAAACACAAAAATTCTGCACCACGAGTTTTCCCCGGGCGCCTCCACCCGGCGTATTCTCCCAGCCATGACACCGGCGCGATCTCCCGCATATGGCCTTGCAAGCCCCTCGCTTAGTCAGCTCTCGCTGACGGCGCTGCTGTGCGTGATCGCCGAGCTGGTGCTTGGCGTCGCCGCAATGCTCGGAATGCGCAGGCGTAGCGAAACTCGTGATTGGCACACGAGCCCCGCTCCGCAAGCTCTGCCCCAGGCAAAGCCCGACACTCAAAAACAGGAAGCAGACTCTTCCAGCGAGTCATTCTCGGGCTTGTCCCGAGAATCTCTGTTGGAACACCCGCGGGGACTCGCAAACGAACCCCGCGAAGCCACCCACCAAGATGCCCGGCACAAGGCCGAGCATGACACCGTTGATGTGGCTCATACCCTCGCGCGACAGCCGCGCTCGCCCCAATCCCGCGCCTCGTCCTTCGACAGGCTCAGGATGAGGCGCTCCCTCACCAGCGACAGGAAAGGCCTCATCCTGAGCCTGTCGAAGGACGAGGCCGTGCTCACCATTCCAGATGTGAGCCCCTCAGCGCCCGCCTAACCAGCCAGCGCACCCAACCCCACCTCGCCTCGCGGCCCCAGCCAGCGAGAGCGCGCCCCCGCGCCAATTCGCCTCAACCGTCTCCCGAGCCCCGCTGCATTGACGTTGCGCGTGCAACAACCGACATGTGAGCGCTCATTCACGCCCGGGGCTCACTTATGACCGACGTCTCACCGCTTTTCCGCCCGTTCAAGCTTCGCGGCATGGAGCTCAAGAACCGGATCGCCATGGCCCCCATGACGCGCGGGCAATCCCCCGGCGGCACTCCCACGCCGGAAAACGCCGCCTACTATCGCCGCCGCGCCGCCGCAGATGTCGGCCTCATCATTTCCGAAGGCACGCTGATCCGCCGCAAGGGCGCAGCCGACAATGCTGCCTATCCGCTGTTCTGGGGCGAGGAAGCGCTGGCCGCCTGGAAGCGCACGATCGACGGCGTCCACGCCGTTGGCGGCAAGATGGCTCCCCAGATCTGGCACCTCGGCATGAGCCGCAAACCCGGCACCGGCCACTTCCCCGATGCGCCATCGGATGGTCCCTCGGGCATCACGCTCACCGGCAAGAAGATCGGCGAGGAGCCCTCAGAAGCCGAAGTCCTCGACATGGCGCAGGCCTATGCCGACGCCGCCGCCGACGCCAAGCGCCTCGGCTTCGACTGCATCGAGCTTCACGGAGCCCACGCCTACCTGATCGACGAGTTCTTCTGGCCCGTCACCAACCACCGCACCGACCGCTTCGGCGGCGCCTCGATCAAACAGCGCGCCGAGTTCGCCCGCGAAGTCATCACGCGCTGCCGCGCCGCCATCGGCGACCTGCCGATGATCATCCGCATCTCGCAGTGGAAGTCGGTCGACTACAACGCCAAGATCGCCACCAATCCGAAAGAGCTCGAGGCCTGGGCCCGCGTCCTCGTCGACGCCGGCGTCGATGCGATCCACTGCTCCCAGCGCCGCATCCTCGAACCGGAATTCCCTGACATCGACGGCCCCAACGGCCTCAACTTCGCCGGCTGGGTCAAGAAGCTCACCGGCATCCCCACCATCAGCGTCGGCTCCGTCGGGCTGTCATCGGAATTCACCGGATCCTTCCGCGGTGAAGGCTCAGCCGCCGGCAAGCTCGACGAGACGATCGAACGCCTCGATCGCGGCGAGTTCGATCTCGTCGCCGTCGGCCGCGCCCTCTTGCAGGATCCGGAATGGGCGGTGAAGGTGAAGGCGGGGCGTTTCTCCGAACTGCGCGATTACGATGGAGCGGCGATCAAGACCTATTATTGAGGTAGACCGATGACGCCTGCGCTTTTCTGGCTTGCCGCAACGCTGGCGCTGGCCATCGTCTACATCTTCGCCCCCGCAGGCGCACGGACCGCAAAGTTCGGCATGAAGTGGAATGCAAGCGCCCGCGACGCAGATATGGGCGACCCCGGTCTGGTGGCTGGCCGCCTCGCGCGGGCGCAGGCCAACCTTTACGAAACCCTGCCGCCGATGATCGGCGCGGTCCTGATCGCCCACATCGCCGGCGCAGACGCGGGGCTGGCGGCGTTGGGCGCCCAGCTCTATTTCTGGTCGCGCGTCGCCTACCTGCCTCTTTATGCGTTCGGCGTTCCTTACGTTCGCGGGTTGGCCTTCGTTGTCGGCCTCGCAGGCCTCATCACCGTGTTGGTCGCGATCTTCAGCACGCCCGCTGCTCTTGGCTAGTTGAGCCTCACCTCGGCGACCTTGTCCTTGTGGTCCTTCTTGGGATCGCTCCCCAGCATCATCTTGATGCCGGCGATCAGGCTGTTCTCGTTCAACCAGATTTGCGCGGCTTCGCCATCGAGGCGCAGCAGCTGCAATTTCGGATCGGTCTTGCCGCCCTCATACCACGCCGCGACGAGCGGATTCCACAGCCGCTCGATCGTCGCGGCGTCGTTATGCTGCGTCAGCACGCCTTCAACGCTCGCGAACAGGTCATGGCCCTTCGCCGCAAAGTGCAGCATCGCCCGGTGCGACTTGCTCATCGCGTGCACAAGCTCGGTGTCCTTCGACGTGAAGAAATAGATCGGCCCCCGACGCGCATCCTCGCCGTCCACCTGGGCCGTCATCGGGCGCGCGTGGCCGTCGTTCACGCCGACAAGACCGAGCATCGCAGTGCGATCGGACTTCAGGGCTTTCCAGAACTTGGCTTCGATATCGGCATTGGTCGTCATGCGTGCTCTCCGTATGGGGTTCACTCCTGAACGGCGAAGCGTGGCCGGCGTTCCACGCAGAAAAGACCTGAAGCACGCAAGGGAATAAGCCCAACACGGCCTGATCGTTTGAATTTCAACTAATCGGGCTAACCGGCCTTCAACATCATCGCGGCATTCTCCTCCCCGATACTGCGTCGGGGGAACGATCATGAGCTTTGGAAAACGCAGCGCAGGCGACCCGCGACCCGCGCAGGCTCCGGCGCAGGTCCAGCAATCCCAGGAATCCGACGGCGTCATCTCCGTCCGCACGCGCGTCAGCAATCATGGCGGACTCGACAAGGGCTTCATCGGCCTCGCAGCAGGTGTCGTCATCCTTTCGGCGAGCGGCGCAATCGCTGCGCCATCCCTGTTTGGCATGTTCGGAAGCGGCATGCGCCCCATCTCCGAGATTGTCACCGGCCTCGGACCGGACCAGATCAAGGCCGCCCTCGCCACCGAGGCCTTCCCGGACGAGCGTGGCCGCGCCTTCATGGCCTCGCTCGAACAGCACTTCTCGCAATCCTATCAGCAGCTCCTCGGCGACCTGACGAACGCTGCCAGCACCGGCGCCGACCGCGATGGCCTTGTTATTACCGTCAATGCGTGGAGCCTGGATTTCGGCAGCGACAATCTCGAATACTTCGGCCGCACCGGCGTCGAAGGTTTCGACGAGATGCTCGACATCGCTTCTGAGGGCCTCGCAGTCATGAACAAAGAACTCGGTTCCTGCAAACTCGATGCGTTGCAGAAGCTGGTTGCCGACCCGATGTCACTTGCCTCGCTCACCGGCTATGGCAGCGACGCCTACAAGACCAGCATGCGCGCCAACGCCGCTTTCGTCGAATTCGCCGCGCGCGGCCGCAAGGCGCCCGCACCGGTCACGACGCTGAATGCCGACGACAGCAACGCCCTGCAGTCCGTCTTCTTCTCGATCATCACCGATCCACAGATGATGAACCTCGTCCAGAATGCGATGTGGACATCCAGCGGCACGCCGGAACAGATGCAGCAAGCCGTCGCCGAGAATATCGACTTCTGCCAGATCGGCCGGACTGTCATCGCCAAGCTCGATCGCTTGCCGTCCGGCACCAAATCGCGCCTCCTCGCGGCCGCCTTCTCAGGCGATCTGCTGAATGGCGGCCCGATGATGGGTATGGGCGGCCTGGAGATGAGCGCTCCTCTGCTCGGCCCGCCGCAAGGCATACCGCCCGAAGTGATGAAGCGCTTGCGGGAACTGCAGTAAGCCTAAGGCGTCTGACAGGGATTTAGCGGCAGGCCCCGCAGGATCGGCAGCGCCAGCACGTCAGCTTTCGAGAAGCCGTAAACGTCGAGCTCGGCCAGCCGCTGGCAGGCGAGCCTCACCTGCGTTTCGGCGTCCGCGCTTGCAACCTCTTCGATCGGCCAGCGCGAGATCCCGCTCTCGGTCGCCATGATCACGCTGCGCCCGTCGGGATCGAAGACAAGATCGTGCACATCAGCGCCGGGATCGAAGAACTGGATCGGTTCGGGCTGACCGAGGCGCCACAGGTTTGCCTCTCCACGCATGGCGCCCGTCGCCATCAGCGACCCATCCTTGTTGAACGCGATGGCTGCAATGGTGTCCGAGTGCCCGGCAAATTGCTCGGCAGGGTCGGGCGAGCCGATCTGCCAAAGCGTCAGCCGGTTATCATTGTCGGCGATCGCCAGCCGCTTTCCATCGGGATGGAATGCGATCACGGCGCCGCCCGTGATGGGGACGCGCTGGATGGGTTCGTCCTTGCCAGCCTCGAACACCAGCACTTCCGTACTCGACGCAAACGCCATCAGCCGTCCATCCGGCGTTGAGTCCATGCCGACCGCGTTGCTGGACATCATCGGCATGATCCGGATCGGCTCCTTGCCGCCCAGGGCCCACACGGACAACTCCAGGCCATCGATCTTCATCAGAGCGAAGTGTCCGCTCGGCAGAAAGCCGAGGAAGCCATACTCCGCCGGATCGAACGTGTGCAGCACCTTGCCGTCCGCGACCTGTACGAGCTCGCGCCGGAAACCGCTGCCCCACGGGCTCGACTCGCTCGCAGGGATGCCGGCTTCACGCACGATCAGCGCGCCATCCGCCGATATTGCCGACGCATTGAGCCGCGTGTCCGCCTCGGTCTCGCCTGCCCGCCAGAGTGCGTCACCCCCCGTTCCCGCCAGCTTCAGCGCAGCCATGCGGCCGTCGGCCGATAACTGGGCATTCCAAAGCGAGACCTCCTGCGTTGCCGGGCCAATTGGGTAGAGCTGCTCGTAGGACCGGGCCAGTGACCATACGATGACCTCGCCCGTTGTCGTTCCCGTTGCCGCCATTTCGTCGCCTGCGAGAAAGGCCGCCGCGCTGATGTTGGCGGCAGACCCGAACTCGCGCGTCGGCTGCATGGCGTTGCCGCGGAACACCGCCGCCTGTCCGGAATCCGCAATCATGATCATGGACGAGCCGGGGCCCGCCACAAGCTTCGCGACCGGATCTTCCTGGGTGAACACCTGATAGTCGCCCGCGTCATCGCCGGAAAAACCGTATACCCGCCCGTTCTCGCCGCCGATCACCAGCATGCCATCCATCAGCACAGCACTATGCACATCGATGTTGTCGAGATTCATCTCGTTTTGCGTGGTGGTCTGGTCCAGCCATGTCAGAACGCCGCCGTCGGAATCGACCACAGTAAGGACGCGCCCGAAGAGACCGGCCCAGACAGCCGTGCTGAGCGTGTTGCCTCTCTGCACCGTCCACACCCCCATGCTGGCGCCGGTATCGAGGCTGCGCTGCTCGATCGACGAAACACCGTAGGACAGGAACACCGAGTTGCTCTCAGCATCGATCGTGACAGCTTGGGATGGTTGTTCGCCCAGCGTCAGGCCGAGCGTGTGGTCGGCAAGGTTCAACACACGCGGCAACGGCCTTGGCGCGTTGCCGTACGGGTTCGGCTTTTTCCACACCAGCACGATGCCCTTGCCGTCCGGCGTCAGCATCGCCTGATCCACTGCGTCCGCTGGAAGGCCGAACTCTGCAACAGGCTCACGCTTGCCGATTTCCCAGATGTGCGCCTTGCCGCCTTCGTGGAAGGAGATGAACTGCTTGCCGCCGGGCAGCGCCGTCATGGCCGTGACAGGCTCGCCCGTCGCCACGCGGAACACCATCCGGTTGGTGGCGTAGGCCCGCGCCAGCGCTTCGCGCGCGGCCGCGTATCCCTTTGGCTTCATCCATCTCTCGATGATGCCCTTGTTGGCTGCCGGATCGCCCGACAGCGCCACCAGCATGGCGAGCACCTTGTCGCCCTTCGATGTCAGCGCATTGGCCTCGCGCGCGAACAGCGCCGCGTTGCGCTCGGCCGACTCCGCATAGTTGAGCGCGGCAAACCAGAGACCCGCCAGCGCCGCAGTCACCAGCGCAAGTCCAGCCGCCACTGACGAGATCGCCAGCACGCGGAACAGCTTGTCGGTTTTCTTCTTGGCGTCGATCGCAGCCTGTCGTTCGGCAACCGCGGCCTCGGCCGCCTTCAGTGCTTCCTCGCGCTCGGCCACCTGCGCCTGCGCCTCCAGCGCGCGCTTCTGCTCGGCATCGTGGCTTGCCGCGATGAAGCGCGTCACGATCTCCAGCGGCGCCTTGCCGGCCTTCTGGTCGAACCACGCCTGCGCCTCGGCCAGCGCGCTGCCGCGCAGCAGCCGCTCGTCGGCCTGCGTACGTTGCCATTCCAGCGCGCCTTCCGATAGCCGCGTCTGAAGCCTCAGCCAGTCGAGGTCGAGGCTGAGCGCATCGACCAGCTTGATGAGGCCGGAATAGAAGCCAGAGTCCGGGATCTTCGCGTCCGCGTAGAATGGAATCCAGTTCAGGTCTTTGAGCGCCGCAGGCGGCGCAAAGCCATCGACCGGCGCCGGCGTGACGGGCAGCACCAGCTTACCCAACCGCCCGGCCTCGTTCACTTCCCATTCGCAGATTTCAGACGCCGCAGACGTCGCTGTCAGAACGAACGCAACCGCGTCGGCCTCAAGGATCAGCTTGCCCAGACGCTCGCGCCATTTCTCCCCGCCGCTCATGTCGTGACGATCGAGGATCGGCTGGAAGCCCTTGTCCTTCAGCGCAAGCACGAGCTGGTCCGCAAAGCCGACATCGGCTCGCGAGTAAGAGATGAACACTTTCAGCGATCTGGCCGCGACGGCCATGGCCCACCCCTGACCGGACACAGGCGCCAGCCTAAGGCGCCGCCCCGGTGCTGGCCAGACATCCTGGCTGCGGAACCTGCTGGACCTATTGTCCGGCCGGTTTCGCGGGCTCGACAAGTTCGCCATTTTCCCAGCGGCCCGCCATGGCGACGCTGCCGTCGGCTGCCCACACAATGCCGAAGCCGTTGCGGTTGCCGTTTCGCAGCTCGCCCTCATAGCGCTGGCCGTTCGAGAACGTCAGGACGCCGCGTGATGAACCATCAGCGCGCGCCTCGCCCGCAAACCGGTCGCCATTGCGCCAATAGGTGACGCCTAGCCCGGTCGTGCTATCGCCAGCATGCTCGCCTTCGTAGCGAAGGGCGCCTGCGCCGGCATTGCCCGGATTGTCGCCATACTCGTAGACGCCAACGCCAGCGCTCTCGCCATTGCGAAGCTGGCCACGATAGCGGTCGCCCGCATTCGTGGCGTTGCCGCTGACGCGCGAGCCAAGCCCGTTGGGGGCTCCGCCGGATATCTGCGCGTCATAGCGGTCGCCACCTGCCGCAACGATGCTGCTGCGTCCGGGAGCGGCCTCTGCCTGCGAGGCGGCATCGCGCGCGGCAGACGCACGCGCGTTGGCGGATGACTGGGCGCTGCGCGCCTGTTCGGCGATACGCTTCACATCGTCCGACAGCTGGTCGAGGCTGAACGCCGCCGCCTTGGGCCCAGCCGATATCGCCGCGCGCGCAGCCGCCACCTGAGCGCCAGCTGGATGGGCGGTGAGGTAGGCCTGATAACCGGCAATGGTGTTGGTGCTCTGCGCGCGCGCCCAATCGTCGCCATCCGAAATACGTGCGAGCTGTGCAGCGGCAAGTGCATCTGCGTCCGGCCGTGCGGCCGGCGCGGGCGCTGCTGGTGTCGCGGCTTGCGAGGCCGCCTGGATGGCCGCCTGGGCTTGAGCCAGCCGCAGCCGGTCCGCTTCAGCCGCAGCGTTGGCGGCCGGCGGCGGCGCAGCGGCAACTGCAACAGGCACCGGCGACCCCGGACGTCCAACCATAACGCGCTGGATTGCTTCAGCCAGCGCACGCAGGTCGCGCGGAGCGGCCGTGGATAGCGTGGGCGCTGTCCGATTGTTGTCTTGCGAAAACTTCCGCACGGCGCGCAGCGTGCCATCGCCCGTCCGGCCGTCGATAGCGCCCTTGTAGAGCCCAAGCGATGCAAGCGCTCTCTGGATTTCCATCATCGCCTGCTCATGCTCGACGTGCAGCGACGCCAGCCGCTCGCGCGCCGCAACGGCCATGAAGCCGGGGATCGCCGATTCAGCAGGGAACCTCTTCAGGTAGCCAAGATAGCCACCGTCATTGTCGGCTGTGACCGCCTCGACCCAGGCCTGCGCGTCGAGCACACGCAACAGCGAGTTTGCCGTCTCCGCACCCGACGAGTTCGGGAAGTCGATGGCATAGTTGCGAAGGCCGTCAGGATCCTTGCGGTCAGTGCGGTCCCAGGCAGCATCCGATTCCGGTGTGTTTTCGAATAGACGCGCAGTCGCCTCGCCCGTTTCGGCGACAGCGACCACAGGGGCCGGCGCCTCGGCCGCAACAGCCGTCCGCGTCGCGCGCCAGCTGAACGGGTCGGCCAACCACAATCCGCTACCGCCAAGGATCAGCAAACCTGCGGCGGCAATCGGCCCCCAGGCGACCTGACGGCTCGGCTCGAGATAGGAGCGGCCCGACACAGCTCGATGTTGCACCATGGGCCGCGCACTTCCGGGCGCCCCGGCATACAGACGCACCGCAGCCGTGACACGCCGCCATTGCGGATTGTCGCGCTCACCGGTCCAGCCGCGAAGATCGATGGCTTCGACCTGGTCGAACGGACTCGGCGCGCCGTCGGTATCCAGCGCCACCTGGATCAGCTTGTTCTTGTAGAGACCGGTTGCAGCTTCCGAGCGCACATACTCCGAATGCCGAGAATAGCCAGACCACACGACGATGATGGCGCCAGCCGAGGCCAGCTTCATATCAACTGCGGCGCTGGTTTCGCCTGTCTGCTCGGATGGATCCAGCCAGACATCCCAGCCTTCGAACTGGAGCATCTCGCTCAGAATGCGGACGCTCTCGCGGTCCTCGCGTGCGTAGGCAAGATAAACGTCAGTCATGGCCGCCCCTCCGGGCCGCCCCCTCTTGGCAAGTCTTAACAGTGTCCGGCCCGATTGTGGAGATCACGCAGCAAGACACATACCGTGCTCGCCCTGCATGAGTTGTTGCGTCGTCGCAATCGCGTTTCGCGCGACTGCCGTCATGTCCCCGGGTCATCGTCCTTCGGTTTACCCGCCCCTTGATCCGCCCGTGTCCGTCCGGTTCCAGTCCCTTCGGTCTCCGCCCTCTCCGGGAAGAATACCGAGATAGTCGTTCCGCCTCCGATGCGGCTTTCAATATCGAGCCGCCCGCCGTGCAGATCTGCAAAGGCGCGTACCACCGACAATCCAAGACCCGCACCCCCCTTGTGGCGCTTGCCGGCCTCGCCCTGCACGAAGGTCTTCGAGAGGTCTTCGAGATCCTTGGGGCTGATGCCTTCGCCCGTGTCGGAGACGGTCAGCACCGCGCCGCCGGGAGCTTCCAGCGCCGCAACGTCGACGCGCCCGCCCGAGGGCGTGAATTTGAGAGCGTTGGAAATCAGGTTGAGCGCGATCTGGCGCACAGCCTTGGCGTCCGCCAGCGCCTCGACATCGTCCGGTCCCGTGCTTTCCAGCGTGATGTTCCGGCGGTCGGCTTCGGCTGACATGAACCGCACGGCATCGTCGGCGTGGTCCGTGAGGCTCAAGAGCTCAGGTACGATGTCGAACTTGCCCGATTCGATCCGGGCGAGATCGAGCACATCGTCGACAACAAGCGTGAGATTGCGGCCACCTTCGTGAATAAGGCCGGCATACTCCTGATAGCGCTCGGGCAGCGGCCCATAGATTTCGTTGCGCATCATTTCTGCGAAACCGACGATGGCGTTCAGGGGCGTGCGCAGCTCGTGGCTGGTCTGGGCAAAGAAGGTCGTGCGCGCTTCCAGCCGCTCGCGCGCCGCGGCGGCTTCGATGCGTGCATCCTCGGTGGCCAACGTAGCCTGTTTCAAACGGCTTTCCGCTTGCTTCAGTTTAAGCGTGATTTCCGGGTCGGGGTTTGAAGACTCGATTGGTTTCAGCGCCGCAACAGCCAGCGTCCTCCGGCCAGCCCCTGCGGTAGTCGCCAGGATGCCAACCTGAACGAGCCCCGCCATGCCGTAGGCCGTCGCAACGATTGTTGCGTCGTGCGGATGAAGCCAGACGCCGCCCGTCGAAACGACCAGCGTCAGCACCACGCCGAGAAAGGCGAACGCGCCGATCTCGACGGTGAGCCGTTCATCTCCGAAGCGCCACGCCACGCCGATGGCGACAGCGAACAACGCCGCGGCGGCCGTGCCCGCGCCCGTGCTGGCGGCGGCGGCGGTCGCCAACGCGATCCAGAGTCCGGATTCGATCTCGACGATCCGGCGAGGTTCCATGGAGCCACGCATGAACATGCCTGCGAGCGGCGGCAGTATGGCGCAGGCAAACGCGATCACACTGAACCACAGTGGGACACCCAGCGCGAACGCGCTGGTGGCCGCGAGCACGGCCAAAATGAGCCAGGAAGCTTGGATAGCCGTCATTTGACGCTATCAATCAGCAGCAGGCGCCTTGCGGCATGCAGTTGCATCGAACATCCTAACGCCTGATCAAGGAATTCACGCGCAATCTGATTTTTGAAAGCACATTGCGGGCCGCGTCTGCTAGGTTGCAGTCAGTTGCCAGCGACCCACTTGATCCCGTCGGAGGTTCCCATGCGTGCCCGGACCAGGTTCTTCGCCGCCGCTCTCACACTTGCAGTCGCTGCACCCATCGCCGTCAGTCAGGCTCCCGCGTCTGATACGGCTGGCGCCCGCATCCTTCCGTCCACCGCGGCTTCCTATGCGGAATACCAAGGCAACGTCACCCAGGTGATGAGCAAAGACATCGGAAGCGCTGCGGAACTCAACCGCCACGTGCAGACGTTCGGTTCCGCCAACGTTAACCAGCTGTCGTCCGGCTGGATCTCCTATGGCGCTATCCTGGCTGCCCAGAACCCGGAATTCGCCGAAGAGGTCCGCAAGGTGGACGCAGCGTATGGCCGCGAGCGCGTGATGCTCGGGTTCCAGAACAGCCCGTCCTATGCCCGCACCCTAAAAGGCGGCGAGGTTGCCCTTCAGGCGGCTCTGACCGTTAACGCCCACGATACCGCCCGCATCCTCAGCGCCGGCACGTATGTTAAGGAGCAATCCTACAGCATGCAGCAGCTGAGCTGGGGCAAGTCGCGCGCGCCGGATCCGAACAAGACGGCCTCGACCCTGCGCACCGCTTCCACCCAGGACAAGCCGGCCAGCGCCACCTTCCAGCAGGCGTTCAGCGCGCCCGACCTCAACACCGTGCTCGCTTCGATGGCTGCATCGCCCACCACGGCCCAGTCGATCTGGGACAAGGTCGCCGTGCTGACCGTCAGCGCGCCGGCCAACGCCTTCCAGACCGTCTCGCCCGTTGTCGCTGCCCCGCAGACCCTCAAGATCAAGCCGGGCTATGACGGCACGGCCAACCGTATGCTGACCCTTGGCGCACAGCACATCCTGTCCGCAGAACAGACCCACCCGGTCCAGATGCGCGAGTCGATGTCTGACCCGATGTCGCGTGATTGCCTTGCCGAAGCCCAGCGCAACTTCTTCGGCTGCGTCTCGGCGGCGACCCACAACGATGCGCTGGCCGGCTGCCTTGCCAAGCACGGCCTGCAGATCCCGAGGGAAGAGACCCGCTCGATCGGTCTCTGCCTGTCCGAGATCGCCCGCTAGGCGCTTGCCCGTATCGAAACATGACCGCCCCGTCCGAAGAGGCCGGGGCGGTTTTGTTTTGGCGACAAGCGCCTTGCGGGCAGGCCCAGACTGCTGACACGGGTTGGCGTCAGTCCATGCTATCGGCCGCGCCATGACAAAGCCGCTTCCCCCCGCTCAACGCCGTGCGCGCTTTCGAGGCCGCCGCGCGTCACCTCAATCTATCGCGCGCCGCGGAAGAACTCGGCGTGACGCAGGGCGCGATCTCCAAACAGGTGATCGCGCTTGAGGACTTTATCGGCGTGCAGCTTTTCTGCACGAGCTGGGCGGGCTGCAGCTGACGCATGAGGGCGGTAATCTGAAAGAGGCAATCGCGCCGGCATTCACGACTCTGGCCAAAGCATTCTCCCGCTATGCAAAGCGCTCGCGGCGTTCGAGCGCTATCCGTATTTCGACGGTCGCCTCGTTCGCCTCGCAGTTTCTGGTGCCGCGTCTGTCACGCTTCAAGGAGCGTTTCTCCCAACTGCGCGCTGGAATTCCTGACCTCGATCCGCCTCGTCGATCTGTCGCGCGAGGAGTTCGACATTGCCGTGCGCTACGGCCCTGGCGGCTGGGAAGGCGTGCAATCCGAACCGCTGTCCAGCGGCACGCTGATGCCTGTGTGCTCCACAGACGTGTTCGCGCGGGCGGGCGGCGACGTTGCGAATCTACTCGCGGACAACCGGCGTATCCAGTCGGCCGCCTCCAACGAATGGCGCAACTGGGCTGACGCCGCCGGCATCGATCTCGCGCAGGTCCTGCCGACCTTCATCATGGAAGAGTTTACCGTGGCAATCGCCGGCGCGCTGGCGGGAGAAGGGCTTGCCCTCTCGCCCGACGTCCTCGTCATGGATCGCATCCGGCGCGGCGAAATGGTGCAGTTCTCGCCGGTCACCGCACGCACGGGCTATTGCTATCACATCGTCCACACCACGGCTGCGCTGCGCCGGCCTGTCGTGCCGCAGGTGATTGCGTGGCGTCGCGAGGAGGCTGGCGCCGCATCGGTTGCCGGGTAGGCCGCCTTCAAGAGTGCGCTCTCCGGTTGCTCCATGAGTTTTCCTCATGAAGACCCCTCGTCCTTCTCGATTCCGGCGCACCCCGGTCTGGTGCATGAAGATGCCGGGCCCGCAAGAAGATGGGCCGGACATGAGAAGAGGATTCCTCCCCATGCAAACGCCAAACCTGAACCTCTATGCCGTCCGTCTGCGCCACGAGCCCTGCGTGTTTCGCCTTGCGCGAACGGCGGACGCACGCCACATGCTGCGGCATGAGCGTAGCAGACCAGGCCGCAAGCCTTCGCGAGGACGTGACCTTCCTGGATGACTGGGAAGCGCGCTTTGCGCATCTCATCGACCTGGGCAAGGCGCTGCCGCCGTTAAGCCGCGAGGAATACAACGACAACAACAAGGTGCGCGGTTGCTCCAGCCAGGTGTGGCTGGTGGCCGAACCCTCGCCGGAAATATCCGGCGCGCTGCGCCTTCGCGGAGCGTCCGACGCGATGATCGTGGCCGGGCTGGTCGCCATGCTGCTGCACCTGTTTTCCGACCAGAAGCCGGGCGACATTCTCGCTTTCGATGCGCCCGCCTTCTTCCGTGAGATCGGCATTGCTGACGCGCTGACGCCGCAACGCTCAAACGGTCTCGCCTCCATGCTCGCGCGCATCCGCGCGCACGCTTCCGCCGCCTAGCGTTCGTAGGCGTTGGCGAGCTGCTCAAGCGCGCGCGCCAGCGCGGGGCCAAGCGTGCGCTGACCTAATCCGCTTCTTGCCTTGAGATCCTTCAGCGACACCCCCTCAACGCAGGCGATCCAAGCAAGCTTCCACGCCTCCTCGCCGGCGAGCGCTTGCACGCGCTTCAGCCGCGCCGACGCCTGGGCAGACGAGGCGGACTGTCCGCCACCTTGCGGGCCGCGGCGCCGTCTATCGGATGGACCGGCATCCCAGTTCATCGTCAGTCCGCCGCTGTTGGTCTCCAATTCAGCATCGGCGACAAGCCGCATCCCCGCCTTCACCTGACGCATGCTGAGCGGCCCCTCGCCACGCTGCGCGAGGACTGCAAGTCCGATGAAGCCTTTGAACGACTCGGTGCTTCGCCATTTCCGCCCTGCCGCGATCAGCGCCCACAAGGACAGGCTGGGGGCAGGCGCAATCACAGCGCCCTCTGACAAGACACAGTCGCCATCCTCCGTCTCGCGGATGCTGCCGTCAGCCAGCAGCCGCGCAACCGTTTCGCCGTCCACGACCACCATTGCCCGCGACCGGCGATCGGCGCGCGACAGCACGGCCCATAGTCCGGGACGAAGCTCCGCCAGCCGCCGCCCGCTGATGCGCAGCGCGGCAAGCGCGCGCAGCAACGTCCTGCTTCGGGGATGCCGGAGCTTCGGCGCCAGCGGCGCTCACAGCATCACCGGCGCACGAACGATCGACTCCTCCAGCGCCTGAACCCAGGCGTCGAATTCCGGATGGTCCCGGCGCAGTTCGAGCGAGCGGACCGCGTAAGCAACGGTTGAACGGTCGCGCCCAAACGCCGCCGCCACGCGGCTGAGGCTGATCCCGCAGGCGACATGCACGAGATACATGGCGACCTGCCGGGCGAGGACCACGCGATGCGAGCGACCCTGACCGGCGACATCCTCCTTCGAGGCCCCAACCGCCGCTGCTGAAATAGAGACGGCAAGTTCCGCCCGCGTGCGGTCATCCGTCGATTGCCTCATCTTGTTCAATCCAACCTCCATGGCGCGACAGACTCAGTATCGCGCAAATCTCGAAGTGTGGGAAAACTTTCCTATTGATGGGATGATTTTCCTATGCATTGAGACGCAGCCTTTGCGCGGACAGGCCGCCGCAGGCCATTAAGCGGCTGTTTTTAGAACGCTTTCTGATTGTGACATGCGGAGACCTGCCAGGCCGACCTGCTGTCACAAATGGTTCGCGCAAGGTGTCTAAGGCCAGCGCGATCCGTCCTGCGCCAGCCAGAAGGCTGGGGGAGCCAACGCCCGTGATGAACCTGCTCGCCCGCCGCTTGCCTGCTGCGCTGGGCCCTTTGCTGGCCGCCGCAATCCTGACCATCACGCCCGCAAACGCCCAGAACATCACCGGCGCCGGCGCGACCTTCCCCGCGCCGATCTATTCGAGCTGGGGCGAGGATTATGCGAAATCGGGCGGCGAAAGCGCGCGCCTCAACTACCAGGCGCTGGGTTCGGGCGCGGGTGTCACGCAGATCATCAACCGCACTGTCGATTTCGGCGCTTCCGACAGCCCCGTCGCGCTTGAGCGGCTTGAGAAAGAACAGCTGCTTCAGTTCCCCGCCGTGATTGGCGCTGTGGTCGTCATCGTCAACGTGCCGGGTGTCGACGGCACGAAGCTGAAGCTCACCGGCGCATTGCTGGGCGAGATCTATGTCGGCCGCGTGCGGCTGTGGAACGATCCCAAGATCGTGGCGATCAATCCGGGCCTCAGGCTTCCGCAGATTCCGATCTCGCCCGCCTATCGCGCCGACAGCTCGGGCACGACCAGCATCTTCACGAAATACCTGTCGAGCGTCAGCCCCATCTTCAAAGAACGCACCGGCGCAGGCAACGCCGTTGCATGGCGCACAGGCCTTGGCGCGCCGGGCAATGCGGGTGTTGCGGCGGCCGTGAAGAACATCAAGGGCGGCATTGGCTATGTTGAATTCGCCTACGCCGCCGAGAACGGCATGCAGGCGCTCATGCTGGAGAACGGCTCGGGCAAGTTCGTCACACCGAGCGTGCCGGGCTTCCTTGAAGCCGCCGCACAGGCCGATTGGACCAATGCGAAAGGCATGGCGGCCAGCATGCTCAACATGCCTGGCGAGATCGCTTGGCCGATCACATCCGCCACCTACGTCCTCGTGCCGCGCAATCCGAAGGATCCGGCCACGACGCAGCGCGTGCTGAAATTCTTCGACTGGTCGTTCCGCAATGGCGCCGCGACCGCAGACCGCCTGCACTACATCATGCTGCCGCCCGAGGTTCAGGACCGGGTGCGCGCACAATGGTCCACACTGGTCGTGGGCGGCAAACCGCTCTGGCCTGTCAGCGGATCGTGACGGAAAGCTGAGGGGCAAAGCAACAATGACCACGCCAGCTGCAAGCCCCATGATTGGTGCACGCCGCCTGCATGTGGGCGACACCGCCTTCCGCATCAGCCTGCACATCGCGGGCGCTATCGTCGTGATCGTGCTGCTGTCGATCCTCGCCATCATGTTCATCGGCGGCAAGCTGGCGTTCGACACGTTCGGCCTTGGCTTTATCTGGGGCTCCGAATGGAACCCCGTGACGCAGATCTACGGCGCGCTGCCTGCTATCACGGGCACGCTGGTGACGGCGCTTCTCGCGCTGCTGATCGCATGGCCCATCGGCTTTGGCATTGCGTTCTTTCTCACCGAAACCTGCCCGTCGAAGCTGCGCGGGCCGCTGGGCGTCGCGATCGAACTGCTCGCCGCGGTGCCGTCGATCGTCTACGGCATGTGGGGCTTCTTCGTGCTGGCGCCGTTCATGTCGGAGCACGTGCAGCCCTGGCTTACGGCCACATTTCTCTGGATCCCGCCGGTCGGTGACAGCTTCTTCTGGTTCACCGCACCGCCCATCGGCGTTGGCATGCTCACGGCCTCGCTGATCCTCGCCATCATGATCCTCCCGTTCATCGCCGCGACCACGCGCGACGTTCTGCAATCGACGCCGCAACTGCTGAAAGACGGCGCCTATGCGATGGGCGCGACGCGCTGGGAGGCGCTCACCGGCGTCGTCATCCCCGCTGTGCGTGGATCATTGTTCGGCGCCGTGTTCCTCGGCCTTGGCCGCGCGCTGGGCGAAACGATGGCCGTGGTGTTCGTGATCGGCAACGCCATCCGCATGCCGGACAGTCTGATGGCACCATCCGCCACAATTGCATCCGTCGTCGCCAACAGCTTTCCGGAGGCTGAGCCTGGCACACTTGATCTCGCCGTGCTGCTTGGCCTTGGCTTCATCCTTTTTGTCGTGTCGTTCAGCGTCCTTGCCATTGCGCGGCTCCTGCTGCGCCAGGAGCGCATGTCGTGAAACAACTCTCACCCGCAACGCGCGCCCGTTACTTCCGCCGCCAGCTTGTCGACCGGCTCATGGGCGGTCTCTGCATGTTGGCAGCCGGCATCGGCCTCGCGCTTCTTGGCCTCATCCTCTGGATGCTGTTCTCGAAGGGCCTTGGCGGCCTGTCGCTGTCGGTGTTCACCAACTCGATGGCGCAGCCCGGCGCCGGCGGCGGCCTTGCCAACGCCATCGTCGGCTCGATCATCCAGGTCGGGCTCGGCGCCATGATCGGCGCGCCGCTTGGCATGATGGTTGGCGTCTATCTCTCCGAGGTTGGCAAGGAGTCGAAGTTCGCCTCCGTCGTCCGCTTCGTGAACGACATCCTGCTGTCGGCCCCCTCTGTTCTGATCGGCCTGTTCGTCTACCAGATCGCGGTCGAACCTTTCGGCGGCTTCTCTGGATTTGCCGGAGCAATCTCGCTCGCGCTGATCGCCATGCCGATCGTCGCGCGCACGACGGAAGACATTCTTCGCCTCGTTCCGCAGGCCTATCGCGATGGCGCCGTTGCGCTGGGCAGCCGCGAGAACGAGGTCGTCCGCAAGGTGGTTCTACCGGCGGCCTTCGGCGGCATTCTCACCGGCGTTCTTCTGGCCGTGGCGCGTATCGCGGGCGAAACCGCGCCGCTGCTGTTCACTTCGCTCGGCAACACCAACTGGTCGACCGACATGACCCAGCCGATGGCAAGCCTGCCCATCGCGATCTACCGCTATGCGGGCAGCGCCTATGACGAATGGGTGTCGCTGGCCTGGACCGGGGCCATGCTGATCACGGTCGGCGTGCTTCTCCTCAACATTCTGTCACGCTTCTCGCATGCCGCTGTCGCCGGAAAGACCGGGGGCTGATAGCATGTCCGCCATGACTCAGGACGCGCCCAACACCACGCGGCAACGGACGCGCTCCGGCCGGAGCGGGCCAATGGACGCGCCTTCGGTCGTGCACGCCGCCGCACCGCCAGCGTCGACGCGCATCGCCCTGCAAGGCATCAACGCCTTCTACGGTGAGAAGCGGGCGTTGTTTGATGTGAACCTGGAAATTCCCGACAACGCCGTCACCGCCTTTATCGGTGCATCCGGCTGCGGGAAATCAACGCTGCTGCGTTGCCTCAACCGCATGAACGACACGATCCCCGGCGCGCGCGTCGAGGGCCGCATCCTGATGGACGGCACCGACATCAACGGCGCTGATATCGATCCCGTTCAGGTTCGCACGCGCATCGGCATGGTGTTCCAGAAGCCGAACCCGTTCCCGATGTCGATCTACGAAAACATCGCCTACGGTCCCCGCACGCACAAGCTGGTGTCCACCAAGGCAGACCTCGACGAACTCGTTGAAAGCTCCTTGCGCCGCGCCGCGCTGTGGGACGAGGTAAAGGATCGCCTCGGCAAGCCGGGCCTTGGTCTGTCCGGCGGCCAGCAGCAGCGTCTGGTGATCGCCCGCGCGCTCGCGGTGTCGCCGGCCGTCATCCTGATGGACGAACCCTGCTCGGCGCTCGACCCGATCGCGACGGCGCACATCGAAGCGCTGATCGACCAACTGCGCAAGCACACCTGCATCGTGATCGTCACGCACTCGATGGCGCAGGCCGCGCGCGTGTCGCAGATCACGGCCTTCTTCCACATGGGCAAGCTGATCGAGTCCGGCTCAACCGATCAGATCTTCACGATGCCAAAGGTCGAGCAGACGCAAGACTACATCACCGGCCGATTCGGCTGAGATCGCTTCAGCGGGCGCCTTCCAACCCCCATAAACCGCTGACGGGGGTGCGGCCTTGACGCCAACCTTGATCGAGCGCCACAACGCGCGTTCCCGCCAGAGCATCCATCAGGAGCCCGCCCGTGTCGCAGAAGGAAATGCGCGTCATCCCCAAGCCCCCGGCCGAGGCCACGGTGCTTGAACCGGAAGCCGGCAAGCTCGCGCTGGAAGGCCAAGGCGGAGACACCTATCGCTGTGGCGCGTGCAAGACCCGGCTGATGGACAATGTCGGGCACATGGAGGTCTTCCACGGCGAGCCCTTCGACGCGATCAAATGCCCGAAATGTGGCAAATACAACGCCGTGCCGGATGACGATCACCATCACCACCACTAGGGCCTGGTCGCGCCGCCGGGTTCTCCGGGCGATTCCGGTCTGTTCCCGCTCCGATTCAGGCGCGTTCCCGCGACTTGTGGATAAACCAGCCTGTGGGAACGCGCGCGGGATAGTGCTTAGGCCGGAACGAACTCGGCGAAGTCGCGGCGCAGCGACAGGTCAACGCGCTGGGCGGCGCGATCTGGATCGGCCAGCGCCTCGGCGGGCAGATAGCGATCGTGGCAAAGAACCATGTCCACCTCGACACCATCCGAAGACATGGGCAAGCGCAGCCAGTAGTGCATGGATCCATCGGCCAGGCGCGTCGCGCCCGACACCGGTATCGCGCGCAGCAGGGCCCGCGTAGCAAGCTCGCCCCACATCAACCCACCGCGGCACGCCTCGATGTCATCGGCGGTCTTGCCGCGCACTTCGCCACCGAACACGTGGTGAAGCCCCGTACCTGCAAGGCGGAAACGGAAACGCCCATCTTCGCAGCTCAGCACGCTGACATAGGCGAGCTCGCGATTGATGGCGGGAATATCGATTTCATCGCAGGTGATGAAGCTGCGGCCGCAAAGGCTCTTGCGCCACGACTCAAGCACCTTCTGCTGCCCCGAGGGAGCAGCCGGCGTGTGTTCAAACGACATAGTTCTCAGCCCCTTGAGTCCATATCCAGCCCGGTCGAACTCGACCGGCGCCCGGAACGACTTCTTTGTTGAATCCCGATCGCAGGCGGCCAGCCCGACCGTTACCGCGATCTTCCGTTTACTGAGGGAGCCGCGCCCGCACACACTCACGCAACTGGGGCGACCCGGTGATTCGCATCACTGTGAGCAAACCTGATTCGGTTCGCGGAATCAGGCAAGGCTCTGCGCGAACGAATTCTTCATGTGCGATAACAAAGCATCAATTTCTGGCCCCTGTTGATTTCGGAGACGATCCGAAACCACAGGATTTGCAGGCCTTCATTGAGAGCGGGAGTCATTCTCAGGGGAGCCGCCCGCAGCTACTTGCGCGACTGGCCAAGGCCCATCTTGCGCGCGAGGTCCGAACGCTGCCGCGCATAGTTGGGCGCGACCATCGGATAGTCCGCCGGCAGGCCCCACTTCTCGCGGTACTCCTCAGGCGACATGTCATACCGCGTGCGAAGATGCCGCTTCAGTGACTTGAATTTCTTGCCATCCTCCAGGCAGACGATGTGCTCGTCCGTCACCGACTTGCGGACGGAAATGGCGGGTTTCAGGTCCGGCTTGGCTTCCGACGGCGTCCCGCCATCGATCTCCGATAACGTTGCGTGGATCCGCTCGATCAGCTTCGGCAAGTCGGCAACCGGCACCGGATTGTGCGCGACGTAGGCGGAGACAATGTCGGACGTCATCTCGATAAGATGAGGCGCAGCTCGCGTTTCGCGTTCCATTTGGAGCAAGTCTTTCTCGACAAGCAGAATCGATGAAGAGTCGACGCTATACTGCCGAGATATTCAGCCAATTCGCGAGAACTGTAAACTGCTCCAGAATTCGGTAGTGATTCCATATCCGAATGCTGATGAAAGCTAGCGGAACAATGCAATCGCCAGAACAAGGCCCAGTATTGCCAGCGAGCAGACTGCCGTGACGCTGAACGGAACCTTGGCGGATGCCCATCCATTGGGCGCGAACGCCTGCCGGGCCAGCCCGCCGACCATTCCGTTGATCAGGCCCGCCTGACCGCCCGCCCACCGGCCCAGCTGCCGCATTGGCGCCGATAGCGCGGATGTCAGCATCGGCCAGCCGCGCCGCCACAGCCATTCGACGTCCAGGATCAGGCCCGGCGCTTCGGCGGGATACAGCTTGCGCCACTGCAGCAGCATGAAGGCCAGCATGGCGAAGACCAGAAGCTGCAGCTGCTGAAGCACATGCGGCGCGGTCCAGAGATCTGACGCCAGGTATTCGCGCGCGACCTGCTCGTACGGCAGGAAGCGGTAGAGCCAGCCGGGCGAAACGCCGATCAGGATGCAAAGCGCGGCAGCCAGACCCATCGCCATCAGCATGTTGAACGGCGCTTCCTGGGGGCGCTTGCCGCTGTCGTGCCCGAAGAAGGCGAAGTACGGGATCTTTATCCCCGAATGCTCGAGCACGCCCGCCGATGCAAACAGCAGCATGATCCACACGACAAACAATGCCGGGTCAGCGTACGACGCCGACATCACCATCGACTTCGCAACGAAGCCCGAGAAAAACGGCAAGGCCGAGATCGACGCCGCGCCAACAAGACAGAACAGTGTCGTCCACGGCATGGTTCGATGCAGGCCGCCAAGGTCGGTGGCCTTCGTCGTGCCGGTCCGATACAGCACCGCGCCCATGCTCATGAACAGCAGCGCCTTGTACATGATGTGCGCAAAGGCATGTGCGGCGGCGCCATTCACCGCGAGCTGCGTGCCAATACCCACGGCGCAAACCATGAAGCCGACCTGGTTGTTGAGGCTGTAGGCCAGCACCTTGCGCAGGTCGTTCTCGATCACGGCGAAGAAGACCGGGAACACGGTCATGATCGCGCCGATCCAGATCAGCCACTCAAGCCCGGCGAAGTAGCGCGCCAGCGCATAGACGGCGAGCTTGGTGGTGAATGCCGAGAGCACGACTGCGCCCGTCTCGGTGGTTTTCGGGTAAGCATCCTGCAGCCAGTTGTGCACCATCGGGAAGGCGGCCTTGATGCCAAAGCCCGCGAGGATCAGCACGGCGCCCGGCGCCGCAATGTCCATCACGCCCACGGGCAGGCCCGCCATTGACGGCGCAATCAACGCAAACTGCGTCTGGCCCGTCGCCGATACGAACATGCACACGCCCGCCAGCACCAGCAAGCCGGACGAAATCTGGAAGACGAGATAGCGCATCGCCGCGCGGACGCTGTCCTGAGACCGCGGCGCGAGCACCTGGAACACGGAGGCAATGGCCGTCAGCTCCCACATGATGAAGAGGCTGATGAGGTCGCCGACGAACACGGCCGAGACAGCAGCGCCCGCATAGAGCATCGCCGTTGAATCCTGCATCGCATCGCGCCGGTGCAGCGAGTAGATGCCGACGAGCGCCGATGCGATGATGAAAGCGAGGCCGAAGACGAAGGAGAGACTGTCCGGCCGGTAGAGCACCAGCTCGTACCCCAGTATCTTTAAAGTCGAGAGATTGAGGCTCAGGCCATCGGCATTGATCAGGGCGACCAGCGCCACGGCGGGACCGCCGACCAGTAGAAGCGCGCGCACGATATTGCTGCGCGCAAATGGCACGAACAGCGCGGCAAACAGAATAAAGAAGCCTGGATTGGTGTTCGCAAGCCAGTCGGCGAGGCGCTCAACGGTCACGGCCGGCCTCCCCGCTTCGCGTTTCGTAATAGTCCTCGCGCCGGCGCAAAAGCTTGCCCAGCGGCCAGCCGCTCAGGACAGCGGCGCCAAACGCGATAAAGCCGAACACCGCATAGAAGCCCGGCACACTGGTGACATCGCGGATCGTCTTTTGCGCCAGCCATATCTCAAGCCCGATCGCAGCAATGCCAACGACGCCTAGAATGATGGCGAAGACACGCAGGAACATCTTCCCGCGCATCCATGAGAACAGCAGGATCGACAGCGGATGCTCGCCAAACTCACCAAGCGGTGCAGGCGCGAGGTCCTTGACCTCAGACTTCTCGACATCGCTCATGGCGCCGTCTCCATGAAGCTGACCGCCGCGATGGGCGCGAGGTAGTCGGCAAGCGGCTCGACGGCCACGAACAGCACAACGCACGCAGCTGCCGTCACGCACAGCGCGACGAGAGACGTCACAGGCGTTCCGCCTGGACGCACGAACTCGCCCCCCGCTCCATCACCCGCCGGAGAGAAAAGCGCGCGGAAGGCCACGGGCATCAGAAACACGAGACTGAGCAGCGAAGATGCGATCAGGGCGGCGGCGGTGAACCACTCGCCTGATCCGAACGATGCGGTGATCAGCAGGAACTTGGACCACATCGCCGCCATCGGCGGCAAACCGACAATCGCGAAGCTCGCGGCGAGGAAAGCGACGAATACCCATGGCATGCGACGGCCAAGGCCGCCGATTTCGGACACACGGTTGGCGCCCGTCGCAACGTAGATCGCGCCTGCGCACATGAAGAGCGTGATCTTGGCGACCGCGTGGAAAACCATGTGCAGCCCGCCTGCCACCAAACCCGATGCCATCGGCAGCATGGCGGCAGACGTGACATAGGCCAGCTGGCTCACCGTCGACCATGCGAGCCGCGTCTTGAGATCGTCCTTCGTCAACGCAACCAGCGAGGCAATCACGATAGAGCCCGCCGCCATCCAGAGGATCCAGGTGGCGGCCGGCAGCGTCGAGATCAGGTCAGGCCCGAAAATGTAGGCGGACACCTTGAGGACCGCGAACACGCCCGCCTTCACCACAGCCACCGCATGCAAAAGCGCAGACACAGGCGCAGGCGCGACCATGGCGCTTGGCAGCCAGCCATGCAGCGGCATCAGCGCCGCCTTCGCAGCGCCGAACACGAGCAGCAGCAGCAGCACGCTTCCCGCTGCAGCATCGACCCGCCCGTTCAGCAGCCCGCCCGGCGTGAAAGTGGTCGATCCGGCCATGGACTGCACACCGATAATGCCGGGAAGGAACAGAAGCACGGATGCGCCCACCAGCGTCACGAGATAGACACGCCCCGCTCTTCGCGCGGCGGGTGTGCCTGCATGCGTGACCAGCGGATAGGTAACGAAGGTCAGCGCTTCATAGAACAGGAACAGCGTGAACAGGTTCGCCGCGAATGCGATGCCCATCACGCCGAACATGGCGAGCGCAAAGCAGATGTAGAACCGCGTCTGGCGCGCCTCGCGGCGACCACGCATGTAGCCGATCGAGAACAGGGAATTGACGCCCCACAGCACGCTCGCCATCACCGCGAACAGCGCCCCCAGCGGCTCGACGCGGAAAGCGATCGCAAGGCCGGGCAGCGGCTCCGCAACCGTCAGCGCAGGCGGATCGCCCTGCCCCACGCGCACGAAGATGGAGATCGCGACGATGGCCAGTCCGATGCACGCCACAAGCGTCAGCGTCTCGCGCACATCGGGCATGCGCCCCACGGCGTAGATCATCGCCGCCGCAAACAGCGGCAGTGTAAGCGCGAGAAGGATCAGCAACTCCCCGCCGTTCATGGCCGCACCTCGAACAGGCTGGCGGCGCCCGCCTGCGCCAGCTGTTGCGGCAGCGATGCATCTATGCCGAACCACAGCGACAGGCCCGCCAGGATCAGCAGCGGCACAAGCACGCCAACCGGCGATTCCTTCGCGCGCGGCGCGCCAGGTGCTGGCTCACGGAAGAACATGACCTCGATGATGCGGCCGACATAGACCAGCGTGAGCACAGACCCCGCCGCCATCACGGCAAAGATCCAGATGCGTCCGCCTGCGAGAGCAGCTTCCATGATTTGCCACTTTGCAAGGAAGCCCATTGTGAGCGGCGTCCCCACAAGACTCGCCGCGCCAATCCCGAACGCGACCGCCGTCCACGGCGCCTCGCGGGCCACCCCGGCAAAATCTTCGAGCCGCCGCGCGCCGATGCTGATCGCGAGGCCGCCGAGCGCCATGAACATCGCCGCCTTCATCAGGCCATGCGCCGTCATGTAGAACAGTGCGGCCGAGAGGCCGCTGGCATTGGCCAACGAAAAGCCGAGGAAGATGAATCCGACCTGCGCGACCGAGGAAAAGGCAATCATCCGGCGCAACTCGCGCGCGAACACCGCTTGCAGCGAACAGACGATCACCGCAGCCGCGCCAAGCGGCGCAAGCACCCATTGCAAGAACATATCCCCGAAAGCTGCGCCATCAGGGAAGACCTCGAACAGGAAGCGCGCCATCAGGTAGATCGCGGCTTTCGTCGCCGTGGCCGCCAGGAAGAGCGAGATCAAGGAGGGTCCATGTGCGTACGCGCCGGGCAGCCAGCCATGCAGCGGGAACATCGCGGCCTTCACGCCAAGCCCTGCCACGATGAACGCAAAGCCCGCCTGTACGGCTGCATTCTGGTCCAGTGTACCCAGCCGTGCGGCCATGTCGGCCATGTTGAGCGTGCCGGTCGCGCCATAGAGAAAGCCCACGCCGATCACATAGAAGGTCGCGCCGATCGTTCCCATGATGAGGTAGTTGAACGCTGCTGGAAGCGCGCGTCTGTCGCGCCGCTCGCCGGCCGCGACAAGCGCATAGGTTCCGATCGAAGACACCTCAAGGAAGACAAATGCGTTGAACGCATCGCCCGTATAGACCAGCCCGACCATGCCCGCTTGCGCCAGCAGGAATCCCGCCTGGAAAAGCGTGTGCTTCTCCGGCCTCACCTCCGCGGCGAGGCTGTGGCCCGAAAAGACCGCAGCCAGCGTGCCGACCGCACCGATGAGCAGGGCGATCAGCGCGCCCATCGCATCGACGCGAAGCGCGATCCCCGCCGGCGGGGCGAAACCCCCAAGCTGATAGAGGATCACGCCCTCGCGCATGACCTCGCCTGCAACAGCAAGCGCCATCCAGGCGCTGACCATCGCCGCGACCACGGAAATCATCCATCCCGCGCGGCCGCTTGGCGCCAGCGCCGCCGCGCAGGCTCCGATCAACGGAACAGCGATCGCGAGGATGGGCGCCTGCGCCGTCAAGGCCGGCTGGGCCACGTAGAGCGCTTCAAGCTGCATCACGGCGCAGGCTCCGCCTGCTCGGCCGCGACGCGGCTCACCGCGTCAATCTCATCGGACTCGACCGTGCCATATGATTCGCGCACGCGCACGGCGATGGCGAGACCGACTGCCAACGTAGCAACGCCAACCACGATAGCCGTGAGGATCAGCACATGCGGCAGCGGGTTGGAATAGACCACGCCCTCAACGCCGAATTGCGCAACATAAGCAGGATCCAGCTGCGCAGCGAGCGCCTGCCCTTCCGCGCCTTGCGCATCGAGCGTGATGGCCGCCGTCCCGCCACTGACCTTGCCGAAACTGATGTAGAACAGCGCCGTCGACGACTGGAAGAGCGCAAGCCCGATCATGCGCTTGATTAGGTTGCCGCTGGAAAACACGATGAACAAGCCGGCCATCATCAGGATGACGACCACGACATAGTTGAAGTGAGTGGCGATCCAACTCATCGGCGCAGCTCCGCTGCGATGGCGTCGATCGTTCTCCCGGCAAAGCCGTAGAAAATCGTGATCATGGTCGCCGATACGGTCATCAACACGCCAAGCTCAATGGCGAGGATGCCGAAATACTGGCCCCAGTGATGGGGCTTGTCAGGATCGCCCAGCAGGCCGGCCGGGATCATCGCCTCGATCTGCGGCGTGAGCAGGTGATCGTAATCAAGAAACCCGCCGCCGTTCACGATGCAAACGATGCCGACACCCGCATAAACGACAACGCCAAGCGCCGCGACCGCGCGCGCCGCCTGGGGCGGGATCGCGGCTGTCGTCTCGCGCAGGCCGAACACCAGCGCATGCAAGATGATGGCGACTGCCGCGATGACGCCCGCCTGGAAACCGCCGCCTGCGCCAAGATCGCCGTGGAACTGCACGTACAGCGCAAAGAGGATGATCAAAGGGACCAGCATCTTCGCGGTCACGCGCAGCACGACGTGGTGATCGCCCGGCGCACCGGCCGGCGGCGCCAGTGTCGCGCGCGGTCCGAAGCCCAGCATCAGCGCCACGCCGATGCAGGCCGCAAGGATCACAACCGTCTCGCCCAGCGTGTCGAAGCCGCGATAGCTCCCCAGCACGGCCGTCACCACGTTCGGCGCGCCGATATCGCGCTTCGCTGTCTCTAGGTAAGCGCGGCCCACATGGCTGTTGGCGGGCGATGCCGGATCGCCGAAATCCGGCAGCCCGCTCATCGCATAGATCAGCAGACCGCCGACCAGACCTGCCAGCAGGCCGGGCACAACCTGCCGCTTCCAGCTTACGCGCACGGCCTCGCCGCGCGTGAGCAGGATCGCCCCAAGCGCGACGATGGTCGAAATACCCGCGCCAACAACCGCTTCCGTGAAGGCAACGTCTGGCGCATCCATCACCATCAGCCACGTCGCGCTGACCAATGAGTAGACGCTCATCAGCAGGATCGCCGCGAGCAGGCTGCGCGTCCACACGACAGCTGCGGCGAGCACCACAAGCATCAGCAAGAGCGCAACGTTCAGCGCAAAGCTCGCTTCGAGTACAGGAGCGGTCATGCCCGCTCCTTTCCGGCGCTCTCGGGCGCAGCGTCCGTGGCCTTGTCCTCACCCATGATCTGGAAGTTGCCTATACGGGGCCGGTGGCCCGACCCGAAGGCGGCATTGGCGAGGGCATTGGCAGCCGCCGGACTGGTCAGCATGATGAAGGCCCAGACCAGCAGCAGCTTCAGCGTGATTAGGCCGAACGGCCCGAGCAGCCCCATCCCCAGCAGCATCAGCGTGGCGCCACCCGTGTCTGTCAGGCTCGCCGCGTGGATTCGCGTATAAACGTCGGGAAAACGCAACACGCCCGCCGCCCCGAGAACCGACAGCATGGCCCCTGCAACGATCAACCCGCCGCCAATCCAGAAGAGCGCGTCAGCCATCCGCGCCATCCTCTCCCCCCGCGACAGCCAACGGCCGCGCCAGGGAGCGATAGCGAAAGAACTTCATCAGCGCGATCGTCGTGACGAAGTTGATCAGGGCATAGACGAGCGCGATGTCGAGAAACGCGGGTCGGCCGAACAGGTAGCCCATCAGTGCGATGAGCAGCACGGTCTTCGTGCCAAATGAATTGGCGGCCAGGATGCGATCGTAGTGAGACGGCCCCAGGACCGCGCGAACGATCATGAGCGACATGGCTACGATGAGACCCGCAACGCCTGCGACGATGAGCATGACCTATCGCTCGCCATTTCGGCGGCCGCGCGGCTTGCGATCGGCGGCGCGCGCAGCCCTGCGATCCATCGGCGCGAAGCTTTCCGCGCTAGCACTCTCGCGTACGAGCGCATGCACCTTCAGCTTATGACCTTCGACATCGACCGTGACGGTTCCCGGCGTAAGCGTAATCGAGTTCGCAAACAGGGCTCTGCCCAGGCGAGATTGCGCCGTCGTGCTGACCTCTGTCATTGCCGGATCGATGGCGTGCCTTGGCCCAAAGACCCGTGAGACGACTGCGACATTCGCCTTCACGATCTGCACGATCAGCCAGGCAAGATAGACCAGCAGTTGCGGCGCACGATGATAGGGCGAGCCCTCGCGGTCAATGAGCCTGAGCCTTGCGCAGAGCCATAGCGTTGCAAGAACGGCGACGGCCGCGAGCCCGAGAAAGAAGGGAGACGTCTCGCCCGAAAGCACAAGCCAGAACACCGCGAGCGCCATGAGAAGGCCGAACGCATATGCCATGATCGCATGCCTCCGCCATGATGTTGAACGCCGGTATTGTCAGACTGACTTGGACGACTCCGGCAAGGAACGCCAGTAAAACCGGACAGGCGCGGGAGGATTTCGAACTGGAACCTAGCGTCCGTAGGATCTGGCGCGGCCAGCATCCATGGTGCGCAGGTCGCGCGCAAAGCCTGTGGCGTCATCCACATCGTCGCCCGCGCCGGCCAGCGCCTCCGGCGAGAAGGCCGAACTCAGCGACCAGTTCCAGTAACGCAGCACGGTCTGCGCCTTGGCGACCGCAATCGTCTCATAGACTTCGGACACGCGCGCGAAATCGGCGCCTGCGACATCCCTGCCCAACGCGAGCCAGAGATAGCGCAGATAGGGCCGCTTGAGTCCGGTCGCCTTGCACAGCACCGCAACGCCTTCGCCGCCCACATCCTGGAAGATGCGCTCGGCCGTCGTCGCCTTGACGCCTGACAGCGCCGCGAGGTCGAGCGTCGTCTCGGGCGTTATCCCCGCAACGGATGCCGCCTCGAGCGCTTCCTCGAGGCTGGCGTGCGGCGAGCGATCGATGGCGGCGCGATCACGCTGGCGCCGTTCAATCACCTGCAGCGCCTTGCGGACAACCGGGTCCATGCCATCGTTGGCGTAGCGAAAGATATCGCCGCACATGTCGATCAGCAGCGTGCGCTCTGCCGAGAAGCGGATCAGGATCTGCTTGCGCTCGGGCGCAGCCGCCCACCAGAACATGGCAAGCGCATGTGCAGGACGCACTTCCTCGCGCTGGATCAGGAGCGGCGGCAGGCTGGGCGCTTCGCGGGACGCGCTGACCATCAGTTCCACCGAGCGATCCGAAAGCCGGGACTGCGGGTTGTCGAGCAGCGCCTTCATCGCAACCGCATCGCCCGTGTCCGCAATGGCGGATGCGACCGCCGGCCCGATGTCGCGGCGATTGGCGACGGCCACGCGATGCGGCGTGCCGCCATGCGCGACGATGTGGCAAAGGTCAGCGTCGTCGAATGCCCGGTTGTCGGCGAGGATCAGTTGCGCAACGTGCGGCACGTCCAGCGCCAGAAATCTCAGCAGCCTCTTGGGCGCCTGCGACATCTCCTGAAGACGTCGCGCGCAAAGCTCGCGCGCCGACACATCGGACTCGAGCAGGATTTCAAGCAGCAGGTCGCCAGCAATCGCGCGATCCTGGATGTTGCCGCGCGAGGACGGCAAAGCGACCACGTCCATCAGGCGGCGCAGCAGCGAACGCCGCGCGAAGCCATCCGGCTGCGCATGGGCGAGGGCCGCATCTCCGCCAAGGGCAGAGCGTGCCTCGCCAGAGGTCGAGTTGTCCGACATGGAACCCCTGTTCGCTGCCGGGGTAGCTTGGCCGATGCGCGGTTAACGGAGCCTCAACCTGCGGCCCATTCGCACAAAAGATACCGGAATCTCAGCGCCCGAAACCGGGGTTCGGGGCCTCAGGCCTTGTAATAATCGCCCTTGGCGTCGGAGCGCCCGGGGTGGATGACGATGACCGCGATCGCCGCGACCAGCAGCCCGAGTATCAGGTAGAACAGCCCAGAGGGGTCCGTGTTAACGGTCGAGATCACGCCGCCTTCGCCAACCGTGTCCACCGGGTAGGTAATGCCCTGCATGACAAGCTGCACGACCAGCGCGGCGAGAAACAGCAACACCACAAAGCCGAGGATTGCCCCGATGCGGCGGGTGAACGGCACAAGGATCAGCAGCGCCGCGAGCACTTCCAGCACGCCCACGCCGAACCGGCCGAGCGGCTCGAAATAGGCGACGCCTGACGTTTCGCGGAAGACTGCAAAAAGGTGGTTCTGCCCAGGAGGCTGGGGCGCCAACGTATCCGCCGCCACCCACAGCAGCATCACCGCCAGGAACAGGCCCAGCACCCAACTGCCCAACGTCCGCGCCTCACGCATCGCCGGCTCCCTCACGCACTGGCGCCAACATGGCCCAAAATCGGCCGGACGCCAAACGGCAACGGCGCCGAGCCCTGTGGCAGACATACAAAGGGCGTCGCCACGGTCCGGCGACGCCCTCATGAGATACTCCGCAGACTGCCTTGTTACTGCGGCAGGTATTCCTGCAGCGACAGCTTGCCGTCCTCGTTGCCATCCAGCCGCGTGAAGGCGGCCTTGATGGCTTCAGGCGAAAACGTCTTCAGGCCCGGGACCTCGATCCGGGGCGGCTCCGGCTGCTCGGGCGTGTCAGGACCGCCCGACATGTGGAGCTTCACCATCGGCGGCGCAACGATGCGGGCATACTCGGCCTCGCTCAGGCTCTTGTCGCTGTTTGCGTCGAGGATTTCGAAACCGCGCGTCAGCATCGTGGTCTGCCGCGCCTGGTATTCCGGCAGGCTGACACGGCCATCGCCGTCCGTGTCGATGGAGGCAAACTCCTCCTTGCGCAGATCGTCGACCGAGAAGGACATGGTGTGAGACGCCTGCGTGCCGGCCTCTCCATCCTTGGTCTCGTGGCGCGCAATGAACTTGTACGCATGCTGCTGCTGGGCAGGCGGCGCGCCGGCGGCCGCGTCCTTCGAGCCGCCAAGCTCCTCGGGCAGCCAGAACGTGAAGGCGTCACGCTTGATCTCGGCCGTGCCGGAAATCTCCGGCTCCACCGGCGGACCATCCGTGCTGGTTATGACGCGGGATTCGATGACCACGTTGCGGCTTTCCTTCGGCGCAGCTGCATCATCCTTCGGACCAAGGAATTCCTCGACCGACAGCACGCCATCGCCATTGGCGTCGAGCCGGCCAAACTGGGCCTTGAAGTCAGGCGCCGCTGCGCTGGGCAGGGCGGCCATGGCGACGAAGCCGACAGCGATCGCGCTTCCGGCGGCGACGCGCAGGCCATAGCGCCGAACGGGTTGGGGTAGTCTCATGACAAGCGTCCTCTTCTCTTCAATCAGGGAGGGCCGCTCGCGCTCATCGAGATAGTCCTGCACCTTTTCGCGAACCACTTCGCTCGCGGTGGTGCCGTCTTCCCGGCAGGCCGACAGAAAGGCCTGCTTTGTGTCGTAGGGGATACGGACTTCCAGGGTCTCCGACTTCTTGGCCCGGGTCGGCTTGGGTCCGGTGTCGTTGGTCATGGAATTCTCAATCCCCTAACTCTTCCGAGGTCTCGATCGTGGCGCGCGGCCAGCCTTGCATAGAGACGGGTCCGCGTCATGAGCCCAGCGAATAGCCGCATGGACGCCCCATGGATTCCGTCCGGTCGTGGCAGGATCGTGGCAAGCGCTCCGCAAGGGCCCGGCCAAATCCGTCCGGACAGGTCGAAAACCGTGTCCGGACACAGCTTGCGCATTGATTTTCCGGCAATATGGTCTGCTCGCCATCTGCAGGAGAAAGCCGCGCCATGCGCCTCATCAAGTTCGAAGACCTCGAATCGCTCGTCGGGAACGAGGTCGGCGTCTCGCCCTGGCACCAGATCACGCAGAGCCAGGTGAACAAGTTCGCCGAGGCAACCGGCGATCACCAGTGGATTCACGTCGACGTCGAGCGCGCGACGAAGGAGCTCGGCGCCCCCATCGCGCATGGTTACCTGACGCTGTCGCTCCTCCCCATGCTGGCCGCCCAGATCATGCGTGTGGAAAACGTCGCGCGCGGCATCAATTTCGGCTGCAACAAGGTGCGCTTCACGAACATGGTTCCCGTGGGCTCCCGCGTCCGCCTCCGCCAGAAATGCCTGAAGGTTGAGGAGCGCGCCGGCGGCAAGCAGATGATCATGGAAGCCACCATCGAAATCGACGGCAAGGACCGCCCGGCCTGCGTGGCCGAGGCGATCAGCATCCTTTACGGCGCCTGACACCAGGCCCTTGCCCGGTCGGACCCGCCGAACAGCGGATTTTCTCTGCAGTAATAGGGCTCTGCGCGCAGGACCTGCGCTGCAGGTTGCGGTTATCTGGCCGAATCACGACATCAGGGGGTCAGGGGGCTGGACCAGCGGAAAAGACGGCACGTCATGGCGAACACTTCTGACACTCCGCCCGGCCGGCCCTCCCCGCTTGCAACACCGCCCCGCGCGCGTCGCGACGAACATGCCGTCATCGAGCAGCTGGAACGCTCGCGCCGCGATCCTTACGCCTGGCTCAAGGACAACAACTGGCGCGAAGTCATGCGCGACACCTCGCGCCTGCGCGCCGACATCCGCGTCCACCTCGACGCCGAGAATGCCTTCACCCAGGCGATGCTGGAAGCGCCAACCGCCCCGCTGCAGGAAAAGCTGTTCGAGGAGATGCGCGGCCGCATCAAAGAGAATGACAGCACGGTTCCCGCCATCGACGGACCGTGGTCGTACTATCGCCGCTTCCGCGAGGGTGGAGAGTACCCGCTGTTTGCGCGCCGCCCATCCCAGCAAGCCTTCGACAGCGACGCCGCGCACGAGCATCTGATGCTCGATGGCGACGCGCTGGCGAAGGGCTGTGACTACTGGGACATCCGCAAGGTCTCGCACTCGCCGGATCATCGCCTGATCGCCTACGCCGTCGACGACAAGGGATCGGAATTCTACACGCTCCACATCATCGATGCGGCAACGGGCGCTGAACTGGAATCCATCCCAGACACCTATGGCGAATTCGTCTGGAGCAAGGATGCAAGCTCGCTCTTCTGGGTGGCGCGCGACGAGAATGCCCGCCCGGTCGCCGTGTTCTGCCGCAGGCTTGGCCGTGGCACGGACGAGCTTGTCTATCGCGAAACCGATCCCGGCTTTTTCGTTGGCGTTCAGCAGAGCCAGTCGCGCGACTTCATCTTCATCACCGCCAACGATCATACGACAACCGAATGGCGCTTCCTGCGCACAGGTGGAGCAGACCTCTCGCTGACGCTGATCGCCGAGCGCGAGCCGGGCGTCGATTATTCCGTCGTGGATTTCGATGGGCGTTTCTGGATCAAGTCCAACCGCAACGGCGCGGTCGATTTCGCACTCGTCTCCGCGCCGCATGAACGCCCGGCGGAAGAGAACTGGCGGATCGAAATCCCGCATCGCCCCGGCGTGCTGATCCTCGACGTCGAACCGTTCGCGGACTTCCTCGTTCGCATGGAGCGCGAGAACGGCCTGCCCCGCATTGTGGTCCGCGAGCGAGCTAACGGCGCCGAGCATGCCATCGACTTTGCAGAACAGGCGTATTCGCTTGGCATGTCGAACGGCTATCTCTGGCAATCGCCGTGGCTGCGCTTTGAATATTCCTCGCCCTCAACGCCTGCGCAGGTGTTCGACTATAACATGACCACTCGCGAGCGTGTCCTCCGCAAGACGCAGCAGGTTCCTTCGGGTCACAATCCGGGCGACTACATCGTCGAGCGCATCGATGCGCCGGGAGACGATGGCGCGCTCGTTCCCGTCACCATGCTGCGCCATCGCGATACGCCGCTCGACGGCACGGCGCCTGTGCTGCTCTATGGCTACGGCTCCTACGGCATCACCATTCCGGCCGACTTCCGCACAGGCCGGCTCAGCCTTGTCAGCCGTGGCTTCATCTACGCCGTCGCCGACGTGCGCGGATCGATGGCGAAGGGCTATCAGTGGTATCTCGACGGCAAGCTCGAGAAGAAAACCAACACCTTCACCGACTTCATCGCCGCCGGCCGGCATCTTGTCGCCAGGGGCTATACATCGCCCGGCCGCATCGTCGGCATGGGCGGATCGGCGGGTGGCCTGCTGATGGGCGTCGCCGCCAACCTCGACCCGGAATTGTTCGGTGGCATCATCGCGGCTGTGCCCTTCGTCGACGTGCTCAACACCATGTCGGACGAAACCCTGCCGCTGACGCCACCCGAATGGCCCGAATGGGGCAACCCCCTGATCGATGCAGCGGCCTACGACCAGATCGAAGCCTACTCACCCTATGATCAGGTGAGCCGCCGCAACTATCCGCCGATGCTGATCACCGGCGGACTGACCGACCCGCGCGTCACCTACTGGGAGCCCGCCAAATGGGCGGCACGCCTGCGGCACGAGGCGCCGGACGGCGGGCCATACTTCCTCAAGATCAACATGGATGCAGGCCATGGCGGCGTCTCCGGGCGATTTGCCAGCCTGCGCGAAACCGCGCTGGAATTCGCCTTTGCGCTCGCATGCGTTGGCAGCGCAGACATTCCCGTGTGGGGGGGCAGCCAAACCTAGTGCAGGCAACGCCTCGATGTAAAGCACGCTATAACTGCGGGGGGACGTCAGCCTATGACGCCACAAAGGCGATCGCTGTTCTACCCGCTCCTCGCGCTCGCTATTTCAGCGACGGCATTCCTCGGATTTGCATTCACCTATCTGGGCCCGCTGATGACGGGCTCTTATGCCCCTGTATCGTGGGCGGTCCACGCGCACGGCATCATCTTTCTGACCTGGTGCGCGCTCCTGCCCGTTCAGGCGAGCCTTCCGACTGCTGGCGCGATCCCAGTGCACAAGGCGCTCGGCATAGCGAGTCCGGTGCTCGTGCTGGCCATGACGTTCACAGGCCTGCTGACGATTTCGGCGCGCGTGCAGGCGGCCCTGTTGGGCGAGGGCTCGGACTTCTGGAAAGCCTTTAGCATACCGATAACCGCGGGGCTGGTTCTCTTCCTCGGCTTCTACATCGCGGCGTTGCTCAACCGCTCGCGGCCTGACTGGCACAAGCGGTTCATGATCGTGGCGGCGGCGACCGTCATCGCCGCAGGCATGTGGCGCGTCATCGTTGCCGCGTTCGGGTTCGCGGATTGGGCAATGCCAGCAGCCGTCGGTGCGACCAAACTCTTCATCGTGGCTGGAATGATCCACGACCTGATCACGCGGCGATCAATCCACCCGGCCTACTGGGTCGGCCTGATCACCACGCTGGTTGTCGAATTCGGATCGTTCGCAATCGTAGGCAGCGCGGCCGAAGGGCCAGTCGCTTCGACAATCGCCCTGTTTGCGGTCGCGTTTGGGTGGCTCTACTGATTCCAGGGAGCGGTAACGTCTTCTGAGACTTCAGGAATCCACAAAGAAGAGCGCCGCTGACTCGCATGCGCCGGTTCTGAAATACCCCGGACTGGCGCGCGAACCCCTGATTGCACAGCTTCCCGGGCGCAGCTGTGGACATACCGTCTTTTCAATGATTTCTGGCCGGCTGTTCTACGCCTTTTGGGGAAGGTATCTACTAGCACAATGGCCAGTTCATCCGACGGATCCAATGGCTCGGAGCCTGGGCGCAGTTCGCGTCCCAAGCCTCGCGTCAACAAGGAAGCGCGCAAGGCCGACTATCTGCGCGCCGCCGCCCGCGCCTTCCTGGCCAAGGGCTCGGCCGCCTCGATGCAGGACGTGGCCAATTCCGCAGGCGCGCCCAAGCCGGTTTTCTACCGGATCTTCCCTTCGCGCGCCGAACTGATCGAGGCCCTGTTCCAGCACGTCTACGACACGATCGTGCTGACCCAGCAAGGCAAGTGGGACGGCTATGGCTGGGCGTTGCGCGTGCTCTATGCCGAAGCCAGGAAAGAGCCCGAGATATTCATCGTGGTACTGAAGGTCTTCAACGGTGATCCCGCGCTGCATGAATGGCGCGAGCGCCTCTATTCCCTCATCCATGCGCAATCTTCTCGGGGCTTCTTTAAGCCCGCGGCAGGCGCCCCACCGGGCGGCGAAGCCCGCGCCGTGCTTGCCTCGAAGACGCTGAACTCCACGTCGTTCGACACGCTGGTCGCGTGGCTTGAGGATCGCGATGGCCTCACCGACGAACAGCGCTTCACCTGGTGGGGTCGCATCATCCGCGAGTGGCACAAGGCGACCCGAGAGGCCTACAACCTCGACGGGCCGGACCCGGCCGCCTAGTCCGCGCACCTGAAGCCGACATGCATCAGCGCTGTCTCCGGCGTTGAATGCGCGCGCGCCGTTACGCGGAAGCCCTCGCATCCGCCGACGCTACACAGGAACGACCCGCCGCGCTGCACGCGCTCGGCCGTGTTGCGTGTGTCGCCAGCGCGTACGGGGTAGGGCGCGTAGGCCGACGCGATCCATTCCCAGACATTGCCCGCCAGATCAGTCAGACCCGAGGGCGCCTCGCCAAACGCGCCCACGGGCGATGTGCCAAGATATCCATCCTCGCCGGTGTCCATCACGGGAAACACGCCCTGCCAGATGTTGAGGCGCATCTTTGCCTCCATGCCGGCGGTGCTCACGGAATCGAACACTGTCCCGTCAGGCGTCTGCCCCATGCGGGCCGCGCGTTCCCATTCAAACTCGGTCGGCAGGCGCTGGCCATGCGCCGCACAGTAGGCATTGGCGTCGTTCCACGACACCTGTGTCACGGGATGATCGTCCGCCGCTGCCGGCTTGTCCGGTCCACGCGGGAAACGCCAGTTGGCCCCTGCGACGTCGACCCACCCACCCTCACCCTTGCTAAGAACACCTGCCGCCCCCGCCCGCTCGGCGTCAGACACATACCCCGTCGCCTCCACGAAGGCGCGGTACTGCGTCACCGTCACCGGCGTCTGCGCCAGACGAAACGCCGCCACGTCCATAGTGAATTGCGGCCGTTCATCCCGCGGCGCGCGATCATCTCCGATCTGCACAGCCGCTGCCGGAATGGAGATCATCACCGCATCGCTCTTCAGCGGCGTAGGCGAACAAGCCCACGTCGCAAGAGACACCATGGCGATGATCGCCGCTCGCATCATATCGGCAGCTCGAACGGCGTGCCGCAGACATTGTAGGATTTGAACGGCCTTGAAGGCCACGCCGGATCCTTGAGATCCTTGGCCCACTGATCGAAAGCGTCACTCAGCTCTTTCAACTTTGCAGGCTGTGTCTCTGCAAGGTTCGTAGCTTCGTTCGGATCGTCTTTCAGGTTGAACAGCAGCGTGAACTTGCCGTCGAGGCTCTTCCACAGCTTCCAGTCGCCGGCTCGGATCGAAGCATGCGGCGTGCGCCGCCAGGCCAGCTGGTCGTGAGGCAAGCCTGCATTTGCGCCGGTGACATAAGGCGCCAGGTCCACGCCATCGAACACGCGATCCGTAGGCAGCGCCCCGCCGCCAGCAACCAGCGACGTCGTGAACACATCCATCGTGGATACGATGTTGCGATACACCTTTCCGGATTCGATCCTGTCCGGCCAGCGCATCATGAACGGCACGCGCGTTCCGCCTTCATAGTGGCTGAGCTTGCCGCCACGCAGCGGCTCGCACGCGCAGATGCCCTGGATATAGGCCGCGCAGCCATTGTCCGACATGAAGTACACGAGGGTGTTGCCGTTCTCGCCGGACGCTTCGACGGCATCGAGGATGGCGCCGACCTGATCGTCCAGCGCCGAGATCATGGCCGCGTAGACCCGCATCCCGGGATCCTCGATCTGCGGAAAGCGATCCCAGTATTTCTTTGTCGTCTGCATGGGATCGTGCGGGGCCGTGAATGCTGCATAGAGAAAGTACGGGTCAGCATCAGGCGCATTGCGCTTCACGAACTCCACCGCGCGCTCGCCCAGATATTCGGTGAGGTAGCGATCCTCGTTCTCGACCGGCGTGCGGTTCGCGCCCTCATAGATCTTGTTCGGCGCGCCACGTTGCGCCGGAGGCTTGGCCTCCGATCCCGGCACGTCGATGAAGATCTGGTCGGGCGCTGCGGGGCTCATGTACGACGTTGCGCCTGTCAGCAGCCCGACGAACTCGTCATAGCCGCGATTGGTCGGGTAGAAATCGTCGTTCGACCCAAGGTGCCACTTGCCCACCAGGCCGGTGTGATAGCCCTGCCCCTTCAGTGCGCTGGCCAGCGTGATCTCGTCCTTGGGCAGGCCAAGGTTCTGCTCGATGTCGCGCTGTGCGGGGCCGTTGTTATACTCGAACCCGAACCTGTCCGGATGGCGTCCCGTATTCAGGCCAGCCCGCGAGGGCGAGCAGACTGGCGCTGCCGAATACCCGTCGGTGAACACCACCCCGCCCTTGGCGATGCGGTCGATGTTGGGCGTCGACAGCCGCATTCCGCCATAGCTGGAGATGTCGGCATAACCGAGATCGTCCGCGAGAATCACGACCACATTGGGCTTCGCTGCTTCTGCTGCTGGCGGTTGCGGCGCGGGCGCAGGAGCGCATGCGACGAAACTCCATCCAATCGCTATAACCGCAAACGTTAGGCGCATCCCACCCCTCCACTTGATATTTTGATACTGACAAGTAGCATTGGTTTGCCAAGCCGGTGCGGTCAAGTACCGAGTCAACCTCAGGATCTTCGCCCATGAAACGGATCATTGCCGCCGTGACGCTACTCGCGATCTCCTCCTGCTCTGGCGGAGGTTCCGCCCAGCCCACACGCCCCGCAGGCGGCGTGATGTCGGATGAAACGCTCCAGCACGATGGCCGCGAGCGCCGCTATCTCGTGCACAACTATTCGGGCGGCAAACCGGCGCCAGTGGTGTTTGTACTCCACGGCGGCGGCGGACATCCCGAGAACGCCGAGAACATGTCGCAGTTCGACATCATCGCCGCGCGCGAGAAGCTGATCGTCGTCTATCCCGGCGGCACGGGCGGCATGCCCGGCGGGCGGCTGCTGACGTGGAATGCCGGCCATTGCTGCGCCTATGCACGCGAGAACAATGTCGACGATGTCGGCTTCATCCGCACGATCATCGACGGCCTTGTCTCTTCCGGGCGGGCAGACCCGAAACGCATCTACGTCACCGGCATGTCGAACGGCGCGATGATGGCCCATCGCCTTGCGCGCGAACTGCCGGGCCGGATCGCCGCCATCGCCCCGATCGTCGGCGCGGTCTTCGGAGATGAACCACCTGCCCCAAGCCCGGTCGCCGCCATCATCTTCGTCGGCCAGGACGACCAGTCCGTTCCCGCGAAGGGTGGGCCGTTGGGCGGGGCGCAGCGCCGGGGGGCGATTGGCGGCCTTGCGAGGCCGCCAGAAGACCATCCCGTCGCGCCGGATGTGGCGCAGGCCGATTACTGGGCCCGGGCAAATGGCTGCACGGCGCCTGTAGAAGCCGAGGACAAGGCCGGGAAGATCGTCGAGATAATCTGGAACAAGTGCTCCAGCGGCCGTCCTGTGCATTTCTACCGGGTGCCGGAGAACGGCCACGCTTGGCCGGGCGGCCGGGCTGGACGCGAACAAGCCGACCAGCCGACCCCCAAGGTGAACGCCAGTGAGATGATGTGGCAGTTTTTTGCGGCGAATCCCAAGCCCTAAGACGCCTCGCCAGCGACGCCTGGCCCGGGAACGGCCGCCGGCCACCTTTCCGCCACAAGCGTGGCTAGGGATTTGAGGACGGAGCTCCCGCGTGTGGATTCCGCCGCAGATCGCATGTCCGGGGTTTTCTATGGCTTCGCGGCAGGCTAGGCAGACGAGCCGTCCAGGCGCCTTCGCAGGATGCACGGTCGCAGTAGTGAGTTGATTGTTCAGGAGTCGACGGCCCTCATGACCCTTAAAGTGCGCCTGCTTCTCGGAGCCGCGGCTCCGCTGGTATTCACGCTGCCCGCCGTCGCCCAAGTGACGATCTCCACCGCCACAACCGCGCCGGTGCAGACCTCCACGGCAAACGCAGGCGCCGCCTCGGATGTGAACATCACCTCGGCCGGCTCGATCACGCTGGACGAGCAGCCCGGCGCCACGGGCGTGACCATCAACAGCAACAACAAGGTCGACAACGACGGCCAGATCACCGTCACAGACTCCAACAACGCGGTCGGCGTGCGCATCACGTCCGGCGGCCTGACCGGATCCTACACCGGCAGCGGCATTATCTCCGTCACCGAGGACTACGTTCGCACCGACACCGACACTGACGGCGACCTTGATGGGGCCCTTGCCGTCGGCGCCGGCCGCGTCGGCCTCCTGCTTGAATCCGGCGGCTCGTTCACGGGCGACATCCGCCTCGAGAACACGACGACCACTGCCAGCTCGATCAACGTCGAAGGCAACAACAGCTATGGCGTGTCGCTGCGCTCCACGCTGAACGGCAATTACGTCCAGAACGGCAACGTGTCCATTGTCGGCTCGAACTCGGTCGCCCTCGACTTCCGCGAGAACGTCAACGGCAACGTCGAGATCGGCGGCACGGTCAGCGCGCAGGGCGAAGGCTCGATGGGCGTCAACATGCTTGGCGACGTCAGCGGCGAATTCCTGATCGACGGCGCCGTCGGCGCCACCGGCTTCACCAGCCGCGATCTCAGCAACTACGAAGATCCGGATGACGCCGACAGCAACGACACCGGCACGGACGAACCCGCAAAGCTCGACGCCGACGATCTGCTGATCGGTGGCCCGGCTGTCGCCATCCGCGGCGACCTCGCGCGCGGCTTCCTTATCAACGGTGCGGCGGTCGGCACCACCGACCCCACGGACAACGTCAAGGACGTGGTTCAGGATTTCAACGAGAACCGTACGGCAGGCGCGGTGACCAGCTTCGGCTCGGCTCCCGGCGTCCTGATCCAGTCACTCGATGGCGCAGCCGGCGACACGATCCAGCTCGGCCGTGTCCGCGAGACGATCTACGACTCGCTCGACGACGACAAGGACAGCAACTTTGCCGAACAGATCGGCCAGTTCAACTACGACTACGGCTTCATGAACCGCGGCACGGTGCTGACGTCCGGCCTGAACATGGGCATTTCGGCCACCGGCATCAAGATCGCCGGCTCTGCCGATGGCCAGCACCAGACCATCGTGGACGGCGGCATCTTCAACGGTGGCTCGATCTCTGCCCGCGCGTTCGAAGCGAACGCCGTCGGCCTGCACATTGGCTCGGGCGCCTCGACGCCCACCCTGCTGAACACCGGCAGCATCTTCGGCACGATCAACACCGAAACCAACCACACGGGCTGGGGCGTGCGCGTCGACGCCGGCGCCAGCGTCTCCAGCGTAACGAACAACGGCCTGATCCAGGCCAACGTGCGCGGCTATGACGGCGACGCGATCGCATTCCAGGATCTGTCGGGAACGGTCACCTCGTTCATCAACACCTCGCGCATCGCCGCCGGTTACACGGACGACAATACGACGGACACCATCACCAGCGGAACCGGCAGCGCTATCGCACTCGACCTGTCGCATAGCGCATCGGGAGTCACGCTGACCCAGTCCGACACGATCGATAACGCTCGCATCTTTGGCGACATCTATTTCGGCGCGGGCAATGATCGCTTCAATCTGCTCTCGGGCGAAGTGCTCGGCGACGCCTACTTCGGCGGCGGCGCAGACACCTTCGCGATCAACAGCGCGCGGTTCTTGGGCAACGCGACGTTCGCCGGCTCCAGCGGAGCGTTCTCGATCACCGGCGGCGACATGGCGGGCGACCTGGCGTTCGGCACAGGCGCCGGCTCCATGCTGTTCAACGGCGCATCGACCTTCAACGGCGCAATCACGCACACCGGCGCCGCACCGATGTCCATGACGGTGAACAACGCCACGGTGAACAACTTCTCCACCGGCACGCTCAGCCTGTCGTCGATGTCGCTCGCTAACTCTGCGAAGATCGGCCTCGTGATCGACAATGCGCGGATCACAGGCAACATCCCGATCTACAACATCTCGGGCACGGCCGACATCGCGGCGAACACGGTGTTCACGCCCATCTTCGGCCAGTTCACGGCGACGCCCTTCACGCTGCGCGTGCTCAACGCGGGGACGCTCAACCTCGGCGGCTCGCTCAACTCGATGCTGAACGCCAACGGCCCGTATCTCTACAACATGAACCTGGTTCAACCGAACCCGAACGCCATTGACCTGCAACTCAGCGTCAAGTCAGCCTCACAACTCGGCCTTAACTCACGCCAGTCCGGCGCCTACAACGCCGTGCTCGATCTGCTGGCCGAGGAAGATGACTTCGCCGTCGCGCTGACCTCGCTCGCCGGCGCCGACGACTTCCTGCGCGGCTGGGGCGACCTGCTCCCAGGTTCGGACTCTGCCGTGATGCGCGTGCTGGCGTCCAACGCCACTGCGGCCTTCGGCGCAACGGCCCACCGCCTCGACCTGATCTCCAAGAAGCCCGACGCGCCCGGCGGCGCCTGGGCCGAGGAGTTCGGCGTGTTCCACCGCTCCGACGCTTCAGCCAAATCGGTTGAAGTTTCCGGCGGCGGCTTCGGCGTTGCGGCCGGTATCGACCTTATCTCGACGGGCTCGGCGCTGATCGGCGTCTTTGGCGCGCTGGAATCGGTGGAGATGGAGGAGGAAAACCGCACGGCGGCGCCTCTCAACGTCTCTCAGAAATCGATCGGCGCATACGGCGGCTGGGTCAACGGCAACCTTGCCGTCAACGCCGCAGCCTCGCTCGGATGGGTCGACTTCACTTCGGATCGCCGTATCGCCATCGGCACGCTCACCGACCGCGTCAAGGGCGAATGGTCCGGTCAGAGCTACACCGCCGGCATCCGCGCCGCCTACACGCTGCCGCTCGGCTGGTTCGACGCGAAGCCCTTCGTTGCCGCCGACTACATCGGCTTCCAGCAGGACGGCTACCAGGAAACGGCAACGGGGATGGATGAACTCGCGCTCCTCGTCGGCGACAGCGACGCTTCGCTGGCGACGGCCTCCTACGGCATCCTGCTTGAAAGCCTGATCGGTTCGGAAGAAGCCTTCGCGCTCCGTCCGCACGTTTCGATCGGCTACCGCAACATTCTCGGCTGGGATTCGACCCCCGCCGCGATGCGCTTCGCAGGGAACTCGGCGGCAACCAGCTTCACGCTCAATCCGGGCGTCGAGCCCGAAGATGCGCTGGTTGCGGGGCTCGGCCTCAACGTCGACAGCCAGTTCGTCAACATCCGCGTCGGCTATGATGCGGAAATTTCGGACAATGCGCTGACGCATTACGGATCGGTGACGCTCCGTATGGCCTTCTGGTAGGGCGTCCGCCGTTCCGGACTGCACTTCGTGCTGCGGATCGCGTGACGCGCCTGTGCGTTTCATGGCAGGTGTGCGTTTCGTGGCTGGTAGTGGCGAATCCTCAGGTGCGTCCGGCATGATCAGAACCATCTCCTGGCTCGCCTTGGCTGCGGCGCTTGTCGGCGCGTGCGCAACGACGCCCCGGCTCAACAGCCCGCTCGCATCACCGCGCGGCGCTAGCCCCGTCGGCTTTCCGAGCGCGATCCGCACCGAAACCAGTGATGTGGACTTCCTGAAAGAGAACGCCGTTTCGCGATCGATCGCGCTCGCCCAGGCTTCGGATCGCACGGTCGACCTGCTGGCCCTTTCGGGCGGCGGCGCAGGTGGCGCATTTGGCGCCGGCGTCCTCATCGGCCTGACACAAGCCGGCACGCGGCCGCGCTTCGAGATGGTCACGGGCGTGTCGACCGGCGCCCTGATTGCGCCGTTCGCCTTTCTCGGCCCCGAATGGGATGACGAGTTGCGCAAGGCCTATGCGGGTGAAGCAACCGGCAACCTGATGCAGTCGCGCGGCGTTGGCGCCCTGTGGGACGTCGGCATGTTCGACGGCAAGCCCCTGCGCGACCTGGTAGCCCGTTTCGTCACAGACGAACTCGTCGCCGCCGTCGCCAAGAAAGCAGCGGGCGGGCGTTTGCTCATCGTCGCCACAACCAATCTCGACCGCGAGGAGACCGTCGTCTGGGATATGGGCGCTATCGCCATGCAGGGCGGCGACAAGGCCCGCGACCTGTTCCGCAATGTGCTGGTCGCCTCCGCCAGCGTGCCCGGCGTCTTCCCGCCGGTGATGATCGAAGTCGAGAAGGACGGACAGGTCTATCAGGAAATGCACGTCGATGGCGGCGCCTCGACGCCGTTCTTTGTCGCCCCCGAAGCGATCCGCGAGATCGACACGCTGTCCAACAGTCCGCGCGGCGCCAACATCTATGTGATCATCAACGGGCAGTCGGCGTCTGCCTCGCGCACCACATCGAACAACACGATCGACATTGCCGCCCGCAGTTTCACCAGCGTGCTGAATCACCTCACGCGCTCCGCTATTTCGCAGACGGCGAATTTCGCGCGCGACAACAATATGAGCTTCCGCTTCACGGCGATCCCGTCAGACGTGCAGTTCGGCGGCTCGCTGGCGTTCGAAACACCGAACATGAGCGAGACCTTTATCTACGGCGCCCGCTGCGCCGCCATTGGTCTCGTCTGGGTCACGCGCGACCAGGCCGCCGCCCGCAGCGCGAATGAAGACGCGGCCCTGAAGCCCTTCGCCGAAGCCGGTTGCCCGCTTCTCGCGCCGACACGCTAGTTTCGGCCGCCGGGGCCCTTGCCCCTCCATCCAGGCCAGCCGATATCTCTCCGCGCAGACACGCGGAGGATGCATCATGGCGGATGGCGATACAGGCGAACTGGGCCGCATCGCGCTCAAGCGCGCCGACCTCTTCCGCCAGCAGTGCTACATCAACGGCAAGTGGGTGGGCGAACCGAGCGTTGATGTCCGCAACCCCGCCACGCGCGGCGTCATCGGGCGCATTCCCAATCTCGGCCGCAGCGAAACCGAAGCCGCGGTCGCCGCCGCCGAAGCGGCCCTGCCAAAATGGCGCAGCGAACCCGCCGCCGTTCGCGCGAAGATCCTGCGCAAATGGAACGAGCTGATGCTGAAGCATCAGGAAGACCTCGCCCGCCTGATGACGGCCGAACAAGGCAAGCCGCTCGCCGAAGCCACAGGCGAGATCGCCTACGCCGGCGCCTTCCTCGAATGGTTCGCAGAGGAAGCGAAGCGCGTCTATGGCGACACCATCCCCGCACCATCGAGCGACCGCCGCATCATGGTGCTGAAGCAGCCGGTCGGCGTCGTGGGCGCGATAACGCCGTGGAATTTTCCAACGGCCATGATCACCCGCAAGGTCGGTCCCGGCATCGCCGCGGGGTGTACGGTTGTGTTGAAGCCATCCGAACTCACGCCCTATTCTGCCCTCGCGCTCGCCGTGCTGGCGGAGGAAGCGGGCCTGCCCCCCGGCGTGCTCAACATCGTCACGGGGGACGCCGAGCCCATCGGCCGCGTGCTCACCGAAGATCCGCGCATCGCAAAGTTCACCTTCACGGGCTCAACCCCTGTCGGCAAGAAACTCGCCGCGCAGTGCGCCTCAACGGTCAAGCGCGTGTCGCTCGAGCTGGGCGGCAACGCGCCCTTCCTCGTGTTCGACGACGCGGATGTCCAAGCCGCCGCTGCCGGCGCCATTATCTCGAAATTCCGCAACACAGGACAAACCTGCGTCTGCGCCAACCGCATCTACGTGCAGGACGGCGTGTACGACGCCTTCGCAAAGCTGCTCGCTGAGAAAGCCGCAGCCCTTGTCGTTGGCGATGGCCTTGCCGGCGTCACGAGCCAGGGCCCGTTGATCAACGAGCGCGCGCTCCAGAAAGTGGAGGCGCATGTCGCCGATGCGCTGGGCCACGGCGCGAAATTGCTGACGGGCGGCGCGCGCCACGCCAACGCCGGCACGTTCTATCAGCCCACCGTCCTGCGCGATGTCGCGCCCGACGCGCTGCTCACGCGCGAAGAGACATTCGGCCCCGTCGCCGGCCTCGTCAGGTTCAGGACGGAAGAAGACGCTCTCCGCCTCGCCAACAATAGCCGCGCCGGTCTTGCCGCCTACGCCTACACGCGCGACCTCGCCCGGTCCTGGCGCATCAGCGAAGGGCTGGAATACGGCATGGTCGGCATGAACACCGGGCTCATCTCCACGGAGGTCTCGCCCTTCGGCGGCGTCAAGGAATCCGGCGTTGGACGCGAAGGCTCGAAGTACGGCCTCGACGAGTTCCTCAACATCAAGGCTGTGTTCGTCCAGCTGTAGCGCCTACGCCCAGGCCACGCTTGCATAGCTCCGCGGCTCGGCGGCGGCGTCCATGGCGCCATCCGCATGCCGCACAATCGCGCCTGCATGACCGGCCTCTGATAGGTCACACGCGACTGCCTCGCCCAGCTTCAATCCCTCCATCGCATAGCGATGGAGTATCGCAGCCCGTGTCTTCTGCTTGTCATCGCCACCCACGGCGCCAAACGCCATCACGCGCCCATCCTCGAACCGCGCGAGAGATGGGCCAGAGGCATCATGCCGATGCTCCCCCCGTGCGTGCCACACAATGCCCGTGCGAGGCAGCACAATCCCCGAGCCGAACGTGGACCGCAGGCCCTGAACCATACTGACGACACAACCATCCGCATCCGCCGCCCCGATCCACGCCCCGTCGCAGGGAGCCTCCGCAAGACTGCATGGCGCGGATATAACAGAGCAAGTCTCAAGCCGCTGGCTCACAGCCTTTTCCACGCGCGCGCGGTGAAACCGTAGATCGTCCACCGAAACACGTGCGCCAATTTCGGCAAGATCGGCCGCGATCTCGTCGGCGATACCGTTGGTGTAGAAGCTGTGCAGCCCCTTGGTCCGCAGCATCTCCATGGTGCGGGCAAGGCGCGGATTGCGGATCACGCCGTTCGGCACATCGAACGCTTCCGCCCATCCGGAAACCATCGATAACTCTTCCCGCTTCGCCTCGATGGCGCGGCGAAGCCCCTGCGACACAGCCACGCCATCAGCCGCGAGATCGATCGCATCACGCAGCACGCGATGAAGGCCCAGCCGCGATGTCTCCGGCAGGGCGAGCGCCGCCTGCCAGCTTGACACCGCGCCGGCAACCGTGTTCGACGCCTCCACCAGCGCGCCACGTCCCGCTGCCCCGCAACCGATGATCGCCAACGGCGCTTCGCCGGGTCGTTGCACCAGCCAGACCGCATCGCCGCCCATCCCCGTCAAATGCGGACAGGTGACGCCGAGTGCCGCCGCCGTTGCAACAGCCGCTTCGATCGCGGAACCGCCATCCGCCATCACGGAAAGCCCGGCCTCGCTTGCATGGTGTTCCGGCGAGACAACTATGCCTCCCCGCGCACCCGTTGCAGACAGCCGGTCCTGAATCATGTCGTGAGGATTTCAGCCGCCGCGCCGCACCCGCAAGTGCGCGCATTGGCGACGCCCCTCTATCGCGAGCCGATGGCGCAGAAACAGGCGAGACTGCCCGCACAAGACCCGATCGCGCGGCGCGCCTTGGTGGAACACGCGCAGACTCAACGCCAATCCAGCGCAATAATCCCTGTACCGCGAGAAAATTTGACATTCGGGCGAAAAAGCGGCGGCCGTTCAGCTGCCGTTGTGTTGCAGCGCATTATGGGAATGTTGCCGCTGGTCAGTCGGCATGGTGATACTGACCCGGTAGCGGGATACCAGTCGGGGATTACCCAGTGACGCAGGAATGGCGTTTCTCGAACGACTCGTGCGGCGTCGCCCACGAGGGCGAGCAAGTCTGGACGTTTGACGACAAGGCCGCCGTCACCGGCGTCAAGGTCGTCGCCGATGGCAAGGACCTGATCGAGTTCGGGCCTGGGCCGGAGGAACTCGAAATCCTCAACGCCAAGTTCTCGCAGGGCGAAAAGAAGGCCCTGCCGGCCACCTTCAAGCAGTGCCCCTACCGCGAACACGGCACGATCTTCGATCTGCTGCAGGCCGAGGACATTCTCAGCGCACCTGACTGGGATGGCGATGGCCTGCCCAGCCTTGAGTACGGCACCGGCACGCTGAAGCTCGATCCGGAAAAACGCACCCAGCACAACATGCCCGGCGTCGACGCCCTGTGCTTCATCGCAGGCAAGCCGGCGGCGCTTTACCTGCTCGACTACCGCCACTCCTTCCTGTTCCGCTACAGCCCCTACATGGAAGACTGGCTCGAACACTCAGATGTCCTGCCGAGTGTGCTGCACGACCAGAACAAGAAGTGGGCAGACGCCATTGTCGCCACGCGCGAGGGCTTTGGCTACACGGGTCGCGATGGGCCGGTCTGGATCAACCTCCCGATCCTCGGCGAAGTGCGCGCCTCGATCTGTCCTGATGCGGTGTGCGTTGGCGCGCCGGGTATCAGCCACGCAATCGAGCGCAGCCGCAAGCCGGGCGCTCTCACCGGCAAGATCGTGTTCTGGCCGGTCACCCACGAGGGAAAGCTGTACCTCGCGCAGAAGCTGCCGGGCAGCAAGGACTGGAAGAAAGTCGCCGTGAAGGTTGAAGGCGACCTGCCCGCCAATCTCGAATTTGCGCCGCCGGTGATCTCAGCAATCGGCAATATCTGGATCAGCCGTGAGGGCGTGTTGATGCTGCCGCGCGGCGCCGCCGAGCCGGTCTTCCGCTCATGGCCCGATGGGCTGAAAGCCGTGCCGCAGGCGCGTCCTATGGTCGACGACGCAAGGACGATGTGGGCCCTCGCTGAAACGAAGGACAGCAAGTACGCGCTCGTGCAACTGCTCCACCACGGCTTCAACCTGCGCAACGAGGTCGACAGTCCGTTCTTCTCCGCAGGCGAGCGCTGCTACACCGCCGATCGTGCCTTCACGCTCGATGATGCGGGCACCGCCCAGCCGATCCGCGGCGAACCCCTGCCGCCGATGGCCGGCTTCCGTGACCCGTTCTTTTATCCGCTGCAGACGTTCAAGCCCGCCGCCAAGGTCGCCGACCCCGTGGCGGCAGCCGGCATCACGCTGGGGCTTCAGGTCGATGATCCGCAAGCGCGCATGTCGTTCCTGACGGGCGGCGCAAAGCAGCAGCAGCGGCTCACGCGCCTGCTGATGCACATGCCCGGCCTGCCCGTGGTCGACCTGAGATGCGCGTTCGATATCAAGAGTGCAGCTAGCCTGGCGACTTTCAGGTATAGGAACCGCCTGTACGTACATTCCCGCGAGAGGAACCAATGCTACAGCTGGCCCGTCGACTTTTCCTGATCGTCCTCGCGGCGATGGCCGGCGCCGGAGCGGCGATGGCCCAACAGCCGGTGAAGCAGGTCTATCTCGTCCAGAACTCGGGCTGGATGGACGCCTTCTACAACAACCCCTCCTCGCAGTTCCGGCAAGCTGTTGAATTGGCGATCTCCAGCACGGCTGGCGCCGGCCCGATGTACGTCGGCACGTTCAACCAGAACGGTCAGGTTCCCGGCGAGACGTCACCGCAGAAGCTTGTCTCCGGAACTTTCTCGCCGCCCGAAGTCTCGCGCGCAGTCGCTGGTCTTGGTGTCGCGAAGAAAGCCAGCGGCGCCTGGGCCGATACGGATTTTGCGGGCGCCCTCATGGCCGCCATCGAAGATCCCGAAATGCTTGGCAAACAGTCGGGCATCATCTGGATCTTCACCAACAACATGAACTCGCCTGACAACGATCAGAACGTTCTCGGCAACACGCTCGGCTTCTACGACCAACTTCTGATGAGTTCTGCAATCACGCGCATTGTGGCCTTCCCGGTGCCGATGGCGCTCGGCCCGGGCGAACGCTACTCCGCGACCGGTTTCATCCTGTATGGCATCGCCTATGGCGAAGCCGCCGCGCAGGCCCTGGCCGCGCAGGTTGCGGATGGCGCGCCGCTTCGCAGAGCCTTTGCGGCCCCTCCCGGCCTGCTCAAGCCACTCGACCAGCAGGCGGTGACGCTGGAATTCGACGCTGCTCCGGTCAACGGCATCTCGGTCTACGCCCAGGGCAACGTGCTGTTCTTCAGCGGCCTTTCTGCCGAACAGCCCTCGCCCGTGACGCTGACGGCGCGCGTGCGCAGCCTGCAGGATACGCTGGTGGTCGAACAGGCTACCGTCTCTGCGCGCTGGCTCTACGCCAATACCGGCGATCGTCCGCCACCGCCCGTGACGGCAACCATCAGCCCGGCCCAGATCAAGCTCCTGGGCGCCCGTCAGTTGTCCGAACCGCTTCAGATCACGGTCACCTTCCCGCCTGTCTCCGCCAGTGGCGTGATGGACGAGATCCAGCACATCGACGGCTACATGGAGGTCAACCTCACCGACCTCAGCTACGGCCTCGATCCTGCGTTCGCCGCCAACGCCGCCGCAGTGTTCGGCGGCCCGGAGATGGTGGAGAAGTCGGAACTCTTCAACGCCCACAGGAAGGTCAAGCATGCCTCCACGAGCGTGCCGATCCGGATGACGGTCGAATTCTCCCCGTTGCCGCTGGCCATCCTCGCCGGATCAATAATCGCGGGAGTCGCCGTGCTTGGCTGGCTCGGCTGGTGGATGTTCTCCCCACGCAAGCGGTTCGTGATGCTCGACGGAACCCGGTGGCCGGTGCGTGTATCCAGCTTCGGAAGCACGCAGATCGTGGATGGTCTTGGCCGCACATGGAAGGTCAGGGGCAGCCTGTTCGGCGCCAGCGGGACTTTGACCTGAGACAAGGCGCCGGATAAGGATGTTATCGGGCTAGCTATTTAGGGGCGGCGGGAAAATATGAGCTTGTTTAACACCTTACTGGACTTCATCCGCATCGGCTCTGGCCGCGTCCAGCAGCCTGCTTTCCAGATTCCCGATCCGGCAGCGCCGCCTCCGTCGGTGCCTGTCACCCCGCCATCCACGCAGGGATCGATCTTCCCGTCCTTCCCCGTGGCCTCGGGTCCGAGTGGTTCGTTCACGGGGCAGGACTGGCTGATCCTTGCCGTTGTCGTGATCGTGGTCGGCGTTGGCTTCTTCTTCGTGCGCGGCGGCATCCAGAACGCGCTGCTGCGCGGCCGCGCCGCTCCCGCCGGCGCGCGCGCCGCGGGCTGGGCGTGGTGGATATTCGCGGTCGCCGCCGCCGGCGTGATCGCAGCCGGCTTCGTGGGCGAGCAATGGTCCAACATCCTGTTCGCAGCCATCGGCGGCGGACTTGCACTCGTGCTCTTGCTTGTCGCCGTCTTCATGACGATCTCAGCAGCATCCAAGCGCTGAACTGGGCGGCAAAAAAGGCCGGGTTGGACTTTAGGTCAGCTTAGGGGTTTTCGTTATGGTGGACGGGTCGGGCAAGAAGGAAGACCAGGCGCGGCAGCAGGTTCGCCCCACCGTGTTCGTCGCCCTCGGCGGCACCGGCAAGGAAGTGTTGCTTCGCCTGCGCCGCCGCATCATCCAGGCCGACTGGGGCGGTGAGCGCCTGCACTCGATCGCCGAGTTCCCCGTCGCCAAGTTCTTCTACTTCGACACGGACACCACGGAAGCGCGCGAATCCGATCGCGCCGCTGCGAACGACCCGCTCTATGCCGCCGTCAAGTTCACGCCGGGCGAAACGCTGCAGAAGTCGGTGAACATCGCGAAGTACCAGCGAGACCTGCGCGCCTATCCGCACATCGAGGAATGGCTCCCGCAGCGCGATCTCACCAGCATCGACGCCAGCAAGGGCGCGGGCCAGGTCCGGGCGATATCGCGCCTGCTGTTCTTCGACACCTACACGGATTTCGTCGGCGGCGTGCGCCGCAAGTGCCAGGAAGTCGCCGACAATCTCGGCCGCGAGGCAGATCTCAAACGCCTCGGCCTCGATGTCGGCTCCGACATCCGCGTCGTGGTGGTCATGTCCGGCGCAGGCGGTACGGGATCGGGCGCGTTCATCGATGCCGGCTATGCCATCAAGTCGATCCGGCCGCGCGTCTCCAAGCTCGACCTGTTCATGATCCTGCCCTCGGCCTTCGCCGACGCGAACGCCCACCGCGTGTTCGCCAACGGCTATGCCGCGCTCAGCGAGCTTGAGCACGTGATGCGCCCGAACACGCACCCCGAGTACGCGCCGCTGGGCTGGACCGGCTCTGCGAACGAAAAGCCCGAAGACACCAAGGCGTATGACGACGTCTATTTCTTCGACAGCTCCAACATCGTGCGCCAGACGACCACCAACCGGAACCACCTGTACGACATGATGGCGGACGTCCTGTTCGAGGATTTCGGCAACAGCGAGTTCGCCAACCGCAAGCGCTCGGTCGACGTCAACCAGACGCAGCACAAGATCAAGCAGTACTATCCGCCGGTGCCGCCCGAGATGGGCTTCCGCGCCATCGCCTACAGCAAGGGCTACTCCGCGCTGGGCCAGTCCACCATCGCGACCACGGGGAGCCTCGAGCACGAGGCCGCCGTCGCCACGACAGGCCTCAACATGATGCTGGCCTTCTTCGGCGTCGCCAAGGCAGGCGGCAAGAAGAACATCCCGACCACCGAAGAGCGCGACGCCTTCATGGCCGAGGCGCTGAACCTGCAGAGCAAGGTGTTCCAGGACTTTCCGAAGCACAGCCCGTCGACCTCGATCTCGGAGTACCTGCTGGTCAATCGCCTGCTCCAGCGCGAAGACGCCTCGATGATCGACGGCGCCATCACGCAGGCGCTGCAACAGGAATTCCAGACCATCCGCAACAACGTCGACGCCTTCGCGGAGTGGCCCATCAAGATCGGCGACGTCGCCAATCGCTTCCGGCGCGATGTCGATGGCGCGGTGGATTCCGGCGCGGCCGTCTACGGTCCGCTCGGCAACGCCGTCCAGTCGGCCCGTCAGCGCGTCTCGCGCGAGTGGAAGGCGTCGGCAGGCGGCGAGAGCATTCTCGAAAGGCTGTACCAGCGCCTCGACAACTATGTGAAGGGCGGCCTCGACTACACCACCACGCTGGTCGAGATGATCACGCAACAGCTGGAGGATGGCGGCGGCGTCATCCAGAAGCTCGCCGCTGCCGAAAAGCAGTACGATGCGGTGGCCAACCACCTGCTCGAGAAAGACTATGCCGGCTCGCTGCGCCGCCTTACCCAGGCAGCCGAAGGCGGGCTCATGAAGAAGGGCTCGCGCTCGGACGCCGAGACGATCCTGCCCCAGGTGCAGGACGACCTCGCCGCTCACCTGAAGTTCCGCCTGCGCGCCATCGCATGCAAGGAAGCCCAGATCCTGCTGCGCGAGACGTGCGACTACCTTGGGCGCAAAGTGGCCGCCAAGGCCGGCGACAATCAGGGCGAACCCGTGTGGACCGGTATCGTCGGCGAGTTCAAACGCCACTACCGCCTGATCGACCAGACGCTCGATCTCGTCCGCAACGAGGTGAAAGCGCTGAACGACCAGATCAGCCGCCGCCCTGAAGGCATGTTCCGCACGGTGCAGAGCCGGTCTGCCGCCAAGATAACGGTGAGCGACGACCAGCTGAAACTGTGGGCGCAGGAAGCCTTTGAGGGCTTCGGTGGATGCCGCAAGCTGTTCGAGCGCATCTCGAACGAGGAAGAGCGCATCGGCGTGCTCAACCAGCTTCGCGCCATCGCGAAGTCAAAGCTGAAGCATTACGAGGCCGAGATCCCCTCCGTTCTCGATGCCCTACGCACGCTGTCTCCCCGCGAGCAGCGCGAAATCCTGTCGGAATTCATGCAGCGCGCCATGCCGTGGGTTCAGGCGGATTTTCCGCCGAACGTCATCGGCGCCGATAACTTCAAGGCGCTCATCGCGGTGGGTGGCGCCGCCGAGTTCGAGGCCGAGTTCGGCTCCCTGATCGATACCGTTCGCCCCGCGGCGAAGGACATGGCGAAGCCTGCAATCGTCGAATCCGGCGTTCCGGGCCGCATCGTGTTCTACTGCGAACTCGCCGGCTATCCGCTCGACAGCCTGGTGCAGCTGCGCGGAACATGGCTGTCATCGTTCGAGCGCGAACTGAACGCCGACGATGCGATCCCGTTGTTCAACCATCACGACATCCTGCGCTTCCCGACGCCGGTGCCGCCGACGCTGCCGGAACTCGAGCGTATGCGCGAGAACGTTGCGCTGTTCGTCCGTGGCGTCATCACCGGCATGCTCCGCCGCAAGACGGGCTCGGAAGGCCTGTATGTGATGCTGATGTCCAGCACAGGCGCAGAAGACTGGCGCCAAGTGGGTTCGGAACGCTCGATCCGGCGCCGGCTGTTCTCGCTTGGCCAGAAGACGCACCTCACGAACTCCATCCAGGCCTATGAAGCAACGCTCTCGCCGATCCAGGTTCTCGCGCTTGGCGTGCTGGCCCAGTGGACCGCCGAGCGCGCCTACACGCCGCGCTTGGTCACCGACCCCAAGACCAAGGCGCAGGACCGGATCGGCGGCATCGCCTTCCACCTCGCCGAACGTCTCGCCGCCGACTACACGCGCCGCTTCACCGACCTTGGCGGCCTGTCCCGCCTGGGAGGCGCTGCGCCGGACGCAGCAAAAGCGAAGAAGGCCCTGCTCGAGCGCATCGCGGAATGGACGTTGAACGTCCCCGGCAGCCTCGACGATGTCGAACATGCAGAGGCCAACCGCGACAAGAGCGACTCCAACGGCTGGCTCGCCGTGGACAAGCGCCAGATCGATCCGGATCGCTTCACGACGGACTTCCTACTCTCGATCGTCGGCGTCGGAGCGGGCCAGTCGGACGCTGGAGGCGGCAGGCCGCTCCCGCCGTCCGCCCGGCAAGCCTCGGCCTCAACCGATATCGGCGGCTACAGCGTCGACCTTCCGGGCGTGGACGCCAACGCCAGCCTGAAAGCGGATGACCTCGTGGCGCTGATCCAGAACGGGCAACTCAAGGCCGATACGATGGTCTACAAGCAGGGCGTCACCGCTGACTGGGTCAGGGCTGGCGACGTTCCAGCAATCGCCCAGGCGATCGCCAGCCGGGCGGCGCGTCCCCTGCCGCCTTCGCAAAGGAGCGGCGGTTAACTGCTGCAGGCGCGAAGGAAGCTGGAAGTTTGCCCCGATCGGGCCTAACTTTCAGGCAAGAGTCGGCCGCGTGAAGGCGCGGACGATGCTGGGGAGTTATCGGGATGTCCAAGCCGGCGACAAACGCCGCGGCTAAGTTCCACAAATGCCCGAAGAGCCCGGAGTCCAGCAAGATCCGGGTTCAGGGCTTTTCGTTCTGCCCGTTCTGTGGCGACCACATCTCCGGCTTTGGCGAACACAACGTCGTCCAGATGCGCCCGCCAGAGCCATCGCCTCCGCCTTCGCCCGTCGCGCCGCCGCCCCCGAAGCCCGAGCCGGTCAAAGCCGCAACACCGCCGCCCGAGCCGGCGCCGGCCCAGCCCAAGCCGCACGTCCCGACGAACGAAGAGCTCGAGAAGCGCATCAACGACCGGTTCGGCAAGCCGCCTGTCACCGCCGTTCCGCCGACCGCCAAGGTCAAGAAGGCGCCGCAGCAGGACACCGGCCAGCAAACCGGGCGCAAGAAGGACAACGACAGCTCGGTTGTGCCTTTGCTGTTCTTCGTCGTGCTGATCGCAGGCGGCGGCTATGCCGCGTGGAACATGTACCAGAACCAGCAAGCGCAGATTGCGGGCAGCATCCTGCCCGGCGATCCAGCAGCAAGCGAAGCCGAGCCATCGCTCGACATGACCGACACGGGCGGCAAGAACAATCCAAACATCACCTCGGTGGACAGGAGCCTCGCTCGCATGTCGGTGGAGGATGGGCTCGTCCGCGAGATCCGCTACAATTATTCCAACATCCGCGCCCTGCCGACGCTCGACAGCAAAATCCTCGACCAGCTGGAGCGCGGCGATCTCATCCATCCAACCGGCCGCCTGACCGATCTGCGCGGCTCGGAGCACGGCGAATGGTACCGTGTCGAAAATCCGGTCGGGTATGTCCGGTTCGGCAACACGAAGACGCCGAGCGCGACCAAGCCTCAGGCCGAGGCGCCAAAGCCGCCCGCGGCCAAGCCCCAGGTCGACATCAAATGGACGCCCGTGGAGCCGGGCCTCCGCGTCGAGGCGAAGATCACTCTGCGTATCCGCTCCACGCCTTCGCGCAAGGACGACTCCAATTTCACGGGAGACCGTATCGCACAGGGCAAGGATTTCGCGCCGGTGGGCGTCACGCCGGACATCGGGCGCGATCCGGGCAAGGAATGGTATCGCGTCACCGATCCTGTCGTCGGGTATGTCGCGAAGTGGGAAACGGAGCCGCTCGAAGCTCCCGCCCCGCCGACCATCCGCGCGACAGCGCCGCCGACGACTGGCGCTGCAGACAGCCGCGCGACATCACCTTCGACGCGCGCGCTGGACGGCATCCGCCGCCGGGACACGCAGGACCAACCGCCAGCCGCAGCGCCGGCCCCTGCCGTCAATCCGGGCGCGGTGGGCCGGCCGCTGGCTGCGCCACCGACCGTGATCCGCCGCGCGATCTTCACCGCGCAGCCGACGGAGGCGGATCGCCGGGCGGCCTATCCCCCGCGCGCGCAGCAACGCGGCAACGAAGCCAACTTCAACCTCGAATGCACCGTGCGCCCCACGGGAGCGTTGCGTTGTGCGGTCGAGGCGGGCCAGCGGGTGGACCCGTTGTTCGTCGACGCCGCCATGACGCTGGCCTCGAAGTATCGCGTTGCCGAGCGCGACATGGACGACTTCCCCACCGCAGGCCGGACGCTGATCCTGCCGATGACCTTCAACCTGGCGAACTAGCCGGGCTCAAGCCGGCCCGGCCTCGCGCTCGCCATACTGCTGCGAGCCATAGCCCAGCATACGCTTGCGCTGTTCGCTGCGGGGATCGTTCTCCACGCGCGATCCGCCGGCTGACTTCTCGTCGAACACCATGGTGGGCCGGTTGGCGCCATCGTATTTTGGCCAGGCCGGAACGTCGCCGCCATTTGGATCGCCTGTCCGCGCGAAGTTGCACCATGCCTCGCTCATGATGCCGGACAGATCCTGCGCAGACGCGGTCGGCTCCCCGCCGATGGACGTTCCATAGCGCAGTGTATCGAACACGAACGGGATCTCTGATGCGTGCGGGGTGAAATACCGCCCGCCCTGCACCGGCGTCGACCGATAGAACTGATAGACGTAGGCAGGCGCGCGGTTCTGCGCAGCCTTGCGCTCGCCCAGGATCGTGGTGTCGAGGAAATAGCCGCGATCCGTCGAGGTCATGTAGAGAATTTCCTGCAGCCCGGCCTTCGGATAGATGCGCCGGTACATGTCGACGACGCCGGGCCCTTCGCCTGCCGGCACAAGGGCCTGAACGCGCTGCTGCAGACCGGCCTCGTCGAGATTGATCACGCGAGGATCGGGACCGAGGAACACCGAAGCTTCCGTGCGGTTCGATCCCGCCATCATCGGCACATTGGCCGACATGGCCGGCGCGCCCGGGTCGAAGGGATGCGCGGGGATCGCGGCCGTGCCCGCCACGGGGCGGAACTGACCCGTGCCCTGCTGCGCGAGGGGCGAGGCTGTGAGCAGCGCATCCATCGGAATGTCGTGCAGCTTGTGAAGCTCTTTCTCGCTGATGTTGAGTTCGCGCAGGAGTTTCAGCGTGCGCTCGTTCGCGACCGCTTTTGAATCGAGCCGCAGCTGGCTGCCCGATTGCGCGACGGCGCGATGGAACAGGCCCTGCGCCGGAACGATCGCCATCATGGAAGACGTCTTCCGCGCGCCGCCGGATTCGCCGAAGATCAGCACGCGATTGGGATCGCCGCCGAAGCGTTCGATATTCTGCTTCACCCATTGCAGGGCGAGCACGCAATCGAGCATGCCCGCCGTCGCGCTGTCGGCGTAGGCGCCCTTCGAGATGTCGTCGAGATAGAGATAGCCGAACACGTTGAGGCGGTGGTTGATCGTGACAACCACAACGTCCTGCTTCGTCGCCATGCGGACGCCGTCATACCAGGCGGAAGACCCCGCGCCGGTGGAGAAGCCGCCGCCGTGCAGCCAGACCATCACGGGCTTGCGGCCGGTCAGGTCCTTCGACCACACGTTGAGCACGAGGCAGTCTTCGGACTGCGCGCCTGTGGGCGAGTTGTTGATCAGCGGCGGCGGCGATCCTGGCGGCGGGGGCGGCGGAGCTGGCATCGAAGCCGGGCGGCCCTGCGGGCTGGGCGGGCCGTAGGCGATCGTCTGTTTCACGCCAGCCCAGGGCTGCGGCGGCTTGGGCGCGCGGAAGCGGCCTTGCCCTGCGGTGGAGGCGCCATAGGGGATTCCCTTGAAGACTTTCACGCCTTCCTCGAGATAGCCCTGCACCTTGCCGCTGGCGGTTTCGACGATGGGCTCGCCTGCTGGACCGGCTGGAGGCGGCGCCACGCAGGCCGCGAGCCCTGCTGTCACACTGCCTGCCATGAACAGTCTGCGATTGACGTTCGTACGAACGATCCCCGGCATTGCGTCTCTCCCATTTGCGTCCGTCATGGCGCTTCTCAGACCTGACGGTTTCTTGCACACGGCTTATCAGGGCCAGTGACCTCGCGCCATATCGTGTCGCTGACCGGGACAAGCGCGTGGCGCAAACTTTCGTCCAGAGCTTCTAGCACAGTCATCTGTTTCGCATTGACCATAACGTCATCAGATGTTTGGACTTCACGGTATCAATCAGCACTGAACTGGCCCGGAGCCTATCGTGGCAACCAAGACGGCGGCGCGGAAGCCGCCAGCAAAGAAGGCTCCCACCGCACCACGCGCGCGCGTTCCCAATGTTGAACGCAGCGCCGCGACACGTCTGCGGCTGGTTGAGGCGACGGTGCAGTGCCTTTATGAACTCGGCTATCATCAGACCAGCACGGTGATCGTGACGCGACGCGCCAAGGTGAGCCGTGGGGCGATGCTGCATCACTTTCCGAGCAAGGCCGACCTGATGATGGCGACGGCGGATCATATCCGGCTGCGCCGCGGGGATGTGCATCGCAAGCACCTTGAACCTTTCAAGACAGACCGCGAGAAATTCCTGCAGCTGATTGATGTGCTGTGGGAAGAATTCCAGACGCCGACGGGCGTCGCGCGGATCGAGCTGATGCTGGGCTCGCGCAACGATCCGGAACTTGGTCTGCGCTTTGCCGAGCTGAACATGGAGCTGGAGCGCCGGCACAAGGACGTGATCTGGGCGATGGCGCAGCGGATGGGAATCCGCAACCGCAAAAGGACTGACGCCTTTGTGCAGCTGTATGCGGCGGCGATACGCGGGCTCGCCATCGATGCGCTGTGGCCGCAATCCATGCCGGACATCAAGGGCGCGATCGCGTTGCTGAAAGAAGCGCAGGTGAATCTGCTGGATGCGCTGACCGGGGATGGGAAGTAGATTTCTGGACCGCCGGCCCCTGCCCGGCACTCGCCGCGGAGCAGCGAACGACCGATGAAATCCGTGTGGCCGGTATTCGCGGCTCCGCCGCGACTGCCGGGCCCTTCGAGACGCCGCCTGCGGCGGCTCCTCAAGGTAAACTGCCCGGCGGTCCAGATATGCCCGCGACCCCGCAGCGAGCTGCGAGGCGCTTCAATCGCGGTGATGCGCGATCAGCTGCCGTCGGGCTCTGTGTAACTCGCCGCAAATTGCATCAGGGCGTGCGAATGGGTCCGGTGCAGCGGGATCAGGGTGCTGGTGTATTGGTCGATGCAGGCGTG
>NCEM01000034.1 GCA_002280725.1 Alphaproteobacteria bacterium 32-64-14 | reverse complement strand
AGCAGGCCATGGATTCCCTGGTGCTCTTCTGGCTTGGATTGCCCTTTGCCAGGCGGTGAAAATCCGAAGAGTTCGGCAAGGCGTTCCTCGACCGCATCTCCGGTTTTCCGCTCGCCGACCGAAGACAGTTCGGCCTCAGGCCGTTGGCAGAACGCCTTGTGTAGTCGCCATGAATGACCGCCTATTTCAAAGTCGATCGTGATCTCGGGGCGTACCGTTTGTCCGTAGGGCTGCATGCTCGCCGCAGCCTGACCGCTGACCCGATGGCGCTCAAAGAGACACGCGCGCATGGCCGCCAGCAGCGTCGACTTCCCAGCTTCATTGTCGCCCACAACCACATTCAATCCGTCTTTAAGGTCATCAACGATCACGTGGCGGAGTTTTCTGAAATCCCTGACTTCGATGCGACGTATTTTCATGACGGCTCGCCCTGCCCGACATGGTCGACGTAGAGCATGCGGAGAGCCATGCGCGCCTCCGCGGCTTGCGGATCACCTGGCGTTGCGAGCCTGTCTTTTAGGCGCCCGATGGCGAGACGCACGAAGCCTGAGGTATCGATCGCATCAAGATCGTCGTCCGTCGGTTCATCCACTAGACCGGCCGTATCGACCTCAAGGTAATGAAACCGTGACTCCCAGGTTCTCAACTCGCGATCCAGACTTACCCGTTCAGCCAGAGAAATGGCGCCTCGAACGGTCAGCGATACGACGCACCGGCCTGGATCCCCTGCAATCGACTGAAGTGACGCCAGGACAGCAGCGGACGTCAGGGACGCAATGTCCACCTCGATTTTCCGCCAGAGAAAATGGCCGACAGGAACCGGTTTCACATCAACTGCTCCGCGATGACCCGCAATATCGACAAGCAGCACTTGGCCAGACAGATTGTCCCTAAACCGGTCCGTTTCGGGCGAGCCGGAATACCAGGAACCAGGCGCCACGTTCAGCGCACCATGCCAGTCGCCCAAGGCGAGATAATCGAGTCCTGCCCTCGCGGCCCTGTCTTCGCGTATCTCATTGGCGGATTCCGCCGATGCAGGAAGGCGGTTCGCCAGCGACCCGTGGGCCAATCCAACACGCACGGCACCGGGCGGAATATCGGCAGAGTCAAACCATTCGGTTTGGTCAGTTGACTCGCGGCGGCGGCGAAGCGGCGCGGGAAGAATGGCGGCGCCGGGAGAGAGCATGACCGGCGTCGGCTGATCCGCAATGATGATGTTGGGCGGCGGATCGAGCTCCCTCATCCGCGTCCAGACGCTGTGTGCAAGCGCTGGATCATGATTTCCCGGCAGGAAAACCCAGGGACCTGCGAACGGCGCAAGGGCATCGATCGTCTGACGGATGGTGCGGTCAGCAACTTCGTTGCCGTCGAAGGCATCGCCGGCGACGACAACTGCGTCGACTGCTTTCTGCTTTGCCAGCTCGGCAATCTTGCGGACGGTCTTTATGCGCTGCAGACGCAATTCTGCGCCAGCGTCTCCGGGAAAATTTCCGAAGGGCTTCCCGATCTGCCAATCGGCGGTGTGAATGAATTTGAAAGCCACGGTTTCATCCCCCCTGTTGCGATGACGTCAATTGCCGATCGCGCGGCTTGATGGCGTTCGCAGACGATCCAACGTATACGGATTTCATGATGCAGCCGCCTCCTTTTTTGGGAGCACGCCGGCCCTGGAGCTGTGAATCTCCACAAATCCCGGGTTAATCGCTTGCAGGTTCGTCGTCGTCGCCACGATGCGCCGGAGAGTTGTGTCGCGCAGTGTAAGGTCGAAGACTTCGATGCCCGGTTTGCCTCCCAGCCTGCGTATCATCTCTCCCAGCGCCAGGGATGCCGCCACCAATCCTACAAAAGGAGCGCCGACGGTGCGTGTCGCCAGTTCAACAAGACCGCACTTGTCCAGGCCTCGCGCTTCGAGATCCCGGTAGGCGCTCGCAGACAATGCCGCATCGTCAGCTTCGCCGCCCGTCGTCCAGATCGACCGCGCTGTTCTTGTCGCCGGGAAAGTATGGAGTCGCATGGCCAGATATTCCTTCGGGCCGCCACCAAGTCCGGCCTCGACCACGAGGTCGAAACCGGCATCCTCCAGTGCAGCCCGCGCCGCCGCATTATCAACGCCGCAGAACGCCACGCGCGGATCGTCCTCCTGCAGGCGGACATCGCCACTGAAGCGACGTTCAACCAGGCGCGTCCTGAACCCGCGCGCTTCGGCCCAGGCAGCCGTCGCCCTTGTTTTTCTGTCGCCAACCAACGCCGCAGTTGTCAGCACCGACGTGCTGTCATTCGCCAACGTCAACTGGTCGAAATCCTGCAGCGTGAGCTGGATCGCGGCCGGATCCTCGAAGGGCAGCAGGCCCAAGATCCAGACAAGCGCCTGGCCGAGATGACCAAGGCCGAGAATCCAGAGGCGATCGGGGATAAAGTAGGTCCCGGGATTGTTGGCGCTTCGCCAGTCAGCCGCGGGGTCCCACAGGGAAAGGCCGACCTCCCGAAGCCCCGCCATCGGGTTGCCGCGAACATTCTGGAATAGCTCGCTCATCGCCAGGGCGCCGGCAAGGATTGCCGGAAGAATGGCGCTCGTCTCTTCAGGCAGACGCTCGCCCTCCCCCGCGGGAAAGACGCCGCAGGCCAGACCCGAAAACGTGGCCTGCAGGGCAAGGCTGGAAGCGACCGGTCCGTGTTCCCCCAGCAGGATCACCGGGCCCGCTTCCGGCGCTGCGTTTGCCGGCTGGCCGCCGTGCGCGAGCACGGCGTCACGAAGTGTTGCGCCCGGCAGGTTGATCGCAAGCGCAGCTTCAAGATCGCCCCAGACATGGACGCCCCCGAGGAAGGCCCGCCGCCCGGCATTGACGATGGTCAGCAGGGCAACCTGGTGAGCGGGAGATCGCGCCGCTTCTGCGGAGAGACTCACGCTCAGGCGATACTGCGCGAAGAGCCGGTAGGCGTCCTCGATGGTAGCTGCTTCACCGCTGTCGATCGCCATCTTCACCGCGCGGTTCAGCGTGTCAGGATGGATGTCTTTAATCGCTTCGGTCATGCGATTGTTCCTGACTTGATCATCGCGCGGGCCTTCATCCCGTCAAATCCTGTCCAGCGATGAGCGCCCTCGTAACGATAGACGCCCAGCCTATGACGCCAGACTGGATCTCGGGCAAAACGTTCAACTATGAGTGCAACGTGGCCCGGCATCGCCACCATGGGATTCGTGCGGTCTGCGTCGCTCTGGAAGGACGCGCCGAGATGTGTGTGGATGTCGGCGACGACATCAAGCCCGCGCTGGCGGCACATTTCCCACAGACGGTCAAACGCATCAGCATAGAGAACGCATACGCCGGTCGCGTACGCATTCGGATCCAGATCGTCATAGAAGACGATGGATTCGACGTCTCGCCGGCCGGCGTGGATGCGACCGAGCAGAAAGGCGCCGCTCTCGTGGACGCCGGCGCCTCGCCGCCGAAGCTCCGTCATGAGGTCAAGCCAGACCGATCGTTCTATACAAAGCTGGTCAGCCACCCCGCACTCCTGTGTAGTCGTTGGAATTGAGCAGCTCATGCAGGACCTCCAGATAGAGGCAGATGCCGCGACCGGGCTGCCAGATCTCGGCGGGGTGCTGTTGCCGCCAGTCGGCATGCCCCTCGAAGCTCAGCCGGTCGCACGGAAGGTAGAGGCATGCGCCGCCTTTCCAGTCTGGCCGGAATACAGCCTGCCCTCGTGAACGCCCCGTCGGCCATCGCGGGAGTGGCAGGGGCGCATCAGCCTGCGTGTCCCACAGGCGGGCTGTCGGAGCGGTCTGCGGATAGCCTGTGCTGATCGGAACGAGCGTGAGGTTCAGCGCGCATTCCCGCGATGTCAGCGAGCCGATCTGGACATCCGGTTCCGGCCGCTCCGATGTGCCGGCGATCTGCAGGACGTGCTCGGTAGCATCGATCTCGCTCATCTTGATTTCGTGGACAAACCAGCGCTTGACCGCCTCAACGGTCGCTGCAGGTGAGAACGGGTGCTGTTTGCGGAACGATGCGAACGTCACGCTCACCTGGATTTTCTTGCACCGGTGCACGTGCACCCGGTCCTTGTCCTTCACGCCCTGGTCATGCAGCGGCTTGCCCGGGTCGAGTGGGTCGGGATGGTCGCCATGAAAGACGACTATGTCCGGGGAGTCGGCCAGACCAAGGGCTGCGGCCGCCTTGATGACGTCACGGGCGATGGCGTCCGAACCAAGTAAAACGACTTCGACGGCGCGATGGCCTTCGAACTGGAGGAAGAGCTTGAGCTTGCTCATTGGGGTTGCCTTTGCTGGGCGGCCGAAACTGGCCGTCTAGAAAGGCAAAGCCGGGGATTGCCCGAGTCTGCAATTCGCACCCCGGAGAATCTAAAGCTGTCCCGGTCTAGGCCGGAATTCCTTCTGCCGGACAGAGAAAATAAAACGGACAGGTTGGGCATTTCCGCTCTTGTGGAACGGGGTCAAATCGCCCATTGGCGATCCCATGCAACGCCGTGTGGATGTCGATCACCGCCCCTTCAATGTCCTTGGCGGATGGTGTGGCGATAACGCGCTCGCCGGTGATCAGAGAGACGTGCTCGAGCTTCGGAGCCTTCTCCTCCTCCTGGGCCACGATTTTCTGGATCAAAGCGTAGCGCGTCTTTTTTCCCTCGCCTGACCTGGCCAGCCTTCCTGACTTCAGCCGTAGTATTGTGACGCCGTCTTCGGTCGCCTGGATGTGGTCGGCCTCCATTCGGATCGTCGTGTCGGCAAAGATGGCTTGACGCTCACGTGCCAGCGTCGCGCCTTTCATAACCGTGGCTGCAGTCGTGAGCATTCGCTGCGCCGACGCGCGGAAGATCGGTCCAAAGGAAGACTCCGTCGGCCCAATCGTACTCCACGTTTCCTCGAAATGCGCCTTAAGACCCGCGGCATGTTCAGCCGATGGGGTCGTACTAAGCCAAGTGACGCAGGCCCGAACGACAGACTGAAACTGCAAGTATGGTGACTTGGGCGTCCTTTTAGATAGGCCCAGAGCTTCGCCGTAATAGAAACGCCTTGGGCAATCAAGATAGGTCTCAATCGCGTGAACCGTCAGGTCAGCGCTCTGAGGTATTGCTGGCTTGAGCGGCGATCCAGCTCCGGGCGCGCTCACTTCGGTGACCCATGTCGGTGTCGTGGTCGCAGGTCCAGTCAGGGCCGCTGCGATCGACTCGATGAGGCCGGACGGCTTTGGACGAGACCAACCGCCATACTTCAATGCCCGTGATAGGGAGAGACTGTCCTTGGCTCGCGACAAGGCCACGAAAAACAGGCCCTGCTCCTCGGCTTCCGTCGTCATCAGTGAGTCGTCTGGTATGAGGCCCGGCGGCGGCGGACACATGTCGGCGCGGTTGTTGGGGGGAAACAGGGAAGGACTGATCGACGGCACATGAACGTGTGGAAACTCGAGTCCCTTACTGGCATGCACCGTCATGAGACGAACGGCGTCAAGGTCGGCCGCCGCAGCCGGAAGCCGACGGAGCTCCTTGTCCTCGTCTAGAATTTCGAGCCGCCGAACATGGTCGAGGAAGGCGCGCTTGGAGTCCTGCCCGTCCTTGCCTCGGAATTCAAACGCCAACTGAAGGAGCTGGTAGACGGCCAGCCTTCGTTGCTGGCCGGCGGCGTCAGGCGCTGCGAGGGAAGGATGCTGCAGACCCTCGCGAGAAAACAGATAGCGGGAGAGGAGCTGATGAGGCGTTGTTATCCAGGCGACATCCGCCAGATCGGCCGCGAGCAAGGCAAGTCCGGTGTTGGCCTGCGCCGCCAGGTCCGGAACTTCTCCGAGCCGCCGAAGGGCCGCAAGAACACTGATTTTCTTGTCGGCCTTGAACTCGAAGACGCGCAAGATATCCGGAACAGGGACAGCATATTTGGGAAACTGTCCAACCCGCATTAGCCCGAGACCATCTCCCTCGCCCGCAACTGACACAAGGCAGAGAAGGTCACGAATCTCGTGCCGCTCAAAGAAATCACCGAAGTACAATGACGGGATGCCGACACGTTCAAGGTGGGCGGCGACGCGGCTCAGAACGCCGTGCGTGCGCGCCAGTACGGCATGACGATGAAAGGCGCCGCCTTGGGATGTCTCCTCCTTAATCGCTTGGGCGATTCCCTCGACCTCCGCCTCGCGGGTCGTCGCGATGTTATAGCGAATGGCGCCAGCATCCTCGCCCCTGTTAGGCGAAAGCGGAGTCTTCGTCGCTAACGGCGCAGACACCATCTTCGCGCCGAAACCCTCGAACAGGCGGACGATGCGTCCGCCAGACCGATAGTTGACCGCCAAATCGGAGAGCTCCGCCCCAGGAAAGTCTTCGGGAAACTTGCTCATGTTCAGCGGCGAGGCGCCGCGAAACCGGTAAATCGCCTGCCGCACATCGCCGACAACCCACGGCCCCCGTCCCGGCTCGACCAGCTTGCTAAGCAGGATGCCGCTGGCCCGGTTCATGTCCTGGTATTCGTCAACGAGGATGTGCGGGTGCTTTCCGCGGACAAAGCTGGCGATGGCAGGATGTCCGTCGAGAAGTTCGACCGAGCGCATGATGAGGTCGCCGAAGTCGATCATGCCCCGCGTGCGCAACGTCATGTCGTAGACTTGATAGATGTGCGCCGCCTCTAAGGCTCGCACCCGTAGATGTGGATCATTGATGCCTTCAGCCAGCTTTAGGTAATCGATAGGCGTGCACAGTTCGTCCTTGGCTCGCCCTATGGCCCCGAGGACCGACTTGAGGGCGCGAAGAGGCTCATTGAGATCGAGATAGTGGTCGGGCTTCAGATCGTCGAGCAACTCTTCCATGAGAAAGAGGGCATCTGTCCTGTCGATCAGCTTCGGCGGCGATGGCAGCCTGATGGCTTCGCCATGCTGACGCAGTAGTTCGAGCCCGAATGCGTGGAATGTGCCTGTCCAGATTGCCGGGGCCTTATCGCCCGTCTCGGCCCTGATCCTGTCGGCAAGGTCCTGAGCGGAAGCGTTGGAGTATGAGAGGGCCACGATCGACTCGGGCGCAACCTCGAGCTCGTCAATGAGATAGCGAACGCGCCCGACGAGCGTTCTTGTCTTGCCAGTTCCGGGCCCGGCGCGAACGACGCGTGGCACGCCCTGGGCCCGGGCGGCGGCTCTCTGGCTTTCGTCGAGTGGCGGTGCCGCTTGCCTTGGCGCCTGTTCACGTTCAATCGGCAACAGCAACGCGTCCGCCATTTGCTGCATCACGAGGTCGATCGGCAATCCTAGGTTGATCGCCAGCTGCTCGGCCGAAACCGGGCCGGCAATGGCTAGCGAGCGAATTTTGCTGCGAGGCAGAAGAAACTCTCGCGCGAACAGATTGGCTTGCGCTTCTGTCCGCTGCTTGGGGCTATAAGCGTCCGACTCTCCAACCGCACTGCCCTCCGGTTCGGCAGGCGTGCACGGGTCCATGTCGTGTCCGGAGCAGCTGGCCTTTCGAGTATGGAGCTTGGCATGCCCGAACTCGTGCGCGGCGTAGAACGCAGAGACTTCCGGAGGGAGACCCTTTGAGATGAAGATCCGACTCCGATCCTGATCGTAACAGGCTTCGGCTCCATCCAGTAGAACATCGCCGGCCGTTACCGGTACGCGCTTTACGCCGCTTGCGGCCTCCGCTAGTTGCAGGAGATATTCGGCTTTGGGCAGGGTGCCGCTGGCGTAGAGCTCGATATGCCACGCGGCGGCCTGACGACGTATCTCAGCCCAACTGCTCACTCTTTCTCCTGCGACCCAGGCGGCTGAACCAAGGACAGCCACCGCGTCTTTTCCGCCTCGCCAAGCGTCGAAGCACGGATCGCCTCCGCAAATGTTTCTGTCTTCACCACCGGCTTGCCCGCCGATTTCTGTAGCGCTGCTCGCGAGGTTGCGATCGCCGGACCTCGCAAAACGCCGAGAACGTAAGGTTGAGGCTTGGCGACTGCAGCGCAGATATAAAGCAGTAAGAGCTCTGGTATCTCGTCCGCAGGCTGGATGCGTCTTTGATCGAGCTTGTAGATGAATGTTTCATCGACGCCGACCCGTAGCGCCAGTTCTTCCTCACTAAGACCGGCGAATTTGGCCAGCATCGACAATCGAACATTGGGATCGGGTTTCGGTTCTGACGCGTGATCACCTTCAACCCTGTGCAGAAGGTTGAGCGCATAGCTCAGCCCCATCGCTACGGCCCGATCATTGTCGGACTTGTCTTCAGTCAGCGACGGGTCATCAACCTGCGCTGCCCAGACGGAAAAGAGGTTCGCCAGCTCCGAACTGAACTGGGGATAGTCTTGCATCGCAGCCAGCAGATTGTCGTAGGAAGGCTCGACAGCGCTATGAATGAGAACGTTCACCACGTCCTCAAAGGTCATTTCCGGATTGGTGGACATCATTCCTCTCCGAGCGCCGTTTTCATCTGACGCGATGCAGTTGCAATCCAATTGTGAATCTGGCGAGCAGACATCCCGAATCTTTTCGAGAGGCTGGGCTTGGCGGGATCGTCTGGCTTGATGGGCCAGCCCCGGAGCTTGTGCAGGATGAATGCTTCGCGATGGCGCGGATCCGTAACCGCCTCGAGCAAATCGCGAAAGAAACGCTGTCCCTCTTCCGTCGCCAGCAGCAGCGCTAGCGGATCTGAATTGATGTCGGAAATGTTCGCCAACGCCAGAACGCCGTCGCCCTCGTCCTCCGAGAGCGAGAGCAAGGCGTTCGGCCGGGGATCGTGCTTCCGCTTCTCAACCTCGCGCAACGTTAGCTGCTTGATTACCGTGTAGGCGCTGACCTCCAGGTATTCGGAAGCGCGGGAAGGCGTGTTGGCCAGCAGGCGCTCGACCACCTGTTTGATCACGGCCGCCTCGATTTCCTCGGAATCAGTGAGCGAGAAGCCTTTGGAGTACTTGCGGATCACCCGGCCGGTGCGTTTCAGGAATTCTTCTACGAGCCGACCGAAAACGGCTTGGTTGTTGGCTCTCGCGCGGAGGCGGGCCAGATAGACGAAGGTTTCCAGGCGCCAGTTGATCCAATTACAGGCGCTTGTCCTTCCCCAGTCGTCAGGCAGGTATCCCAAGGCTTCCTCGATCTGCGCCTCAGCGTCGGTCGGCCGAGTGTACGGCTGGCCGAGTTTGGTCGAGCACGTTAACGGCGGTATCGCCATTCTAGCCCCTCGAGAAACGTTGCCCCGCATGACTGCCAAGACGGCCCGGCGGCGAGTGTGAAATGGACGAGGAAAAAATTTGTCGTACGCAGGCGGCAATCCGATCCGATCTGTCCGATCCCTTCGCAATTCCGTCGCCGGTTGAATGGTTAGGGCCGCGGATTGGAACGTAATGGAGATGAGTCTGCAAAAAGGGGCTACTAGCTCAAGCGCCCGTGGAAGGATCACACGCCTCATCGATCGAGGTAGATTGATTTATATGTGATTTGGCCCCTTAGAGGGGAAAAATGTTATACAAATAAATCGGGAAAGGTTGAGGTGAGCCTATGAATTGATTAGTCTGTATAGGAAATTGTCCCCAGCAGGGATCAAATGCCATGCAGACTAATCTTCGAACCTTGGGACCTAACGAAGCGAGGTTGGTGCTCACCCTAAGAGAACAAGCCCGCGACATCGTCCAGCGAACTGAGATCATCGATCTCCTAGGATCCGCCACAACCGCCCGGAAAGTCATCTCCAACCTGATCCGCAAAGGTTGGCTGACGCGCTTGGTTGGCGGTCGCTACATGTTCCTTCCCCCCGAACATGGTCCGGAGAACTTCGGTGAGAACAACGCACTGGCGCTCGCTGCAGCTGCAGTGTCTCCTTCCTATGTTGGATGGTGGTCGGCCGCTTCCTTCCATGGCCTCACTACCCAAAAGCCGATGTCGGTATCCGTTGCCGTTCTGAAGCAGGCGCCAACACGCACGATTGAGGGAACCGAGGTTCGGTTTGTCAAAGTTGCCCCGCGCAAGTTCTTCGGGTTTGAACCCTATCCTGTCTACGGCAGAAAGGTTGCGATCTCGACGCCAGCGAAAACCGCCATCGATTGCCTCGATCGTCCCGAACTTGCCGGGGGCGCCACGGAACTAACTCGCATCCTTTTTGGTGCATCCACACAGGTCGACCCACGCGAACTCATCAACGCCGCTGAGCAGATGAAGTCGGTAGCGCTCCTGCAACGGCTCGGCTTTCTGACAGACCTCATCGGCTGGACCTTGCCAGCCGATGTTGTCGATCGTCTGCATGCCGGCATCCCAAAGCCAGCGCGGTCGAAGTTTGGTCGGATGGAACGAAAAGATGGAGACATCGGCTATGTCGCCAGTTGGGGGCTGTTCGTGCATGCGCGACACTCAGACCTGCTGTCTGATACGCCCTCCCGCAGAATCAAGACGAGCTGATTAATGCTGGCCGCCAATGATCTTCGCAAAATTGCAGCGCGATCGGGAGCACGCGACATTGGCAATGTCGAGATCGATGTCATCCTGACCCACCTGCTCCAGCTGTTCTCGGAACGCGGGCTTACTGATCATCTCGCCTTCAAAGGCGGCACAATGCTCAGAAAGATGGTGTTCGGTCCGCGCGGGCGTCTGTCGACCGACCTCGATTTCACGCGTCGCACCGACATCGCGCTCGACGACCTCATGATGCTGATGCTTGAGGCGCTGAACGAGCCGTATCACGGGCTCAGTTTTCACTACGAGAAGGATAAGGACTGGTACCTCACTGACGAGGGTTGCGCCGCCAATCCTGTTTGCAGCCACGCGGACAACGAGAAGGGCGTCAAGATCAAACTGCAAGTGAGTACGCGGGAACGCCCGATTCTCCCTGTCCTTACTCTGCACCAACTCGATCAGGACTACTTCAGGCTGCTGCCGTTCAATCCTGCCGACATTCCATGCCTTGCGATGAATGAAGTGATCGCGGAAAAAATCCGCGCAGCCAGCCAGCGCTCGAAAATCCGTGATCTCCACGACCTTTCCGAGATCGGCAAGCGCGCTCTCGACCAAAAACAGATCCGCTCGCTTGCTGTGCTCAAGCTCTGGAATAGCCGCGGCCCTGGTCTCAACTACGCCGCTTTACGCACCCGCATTGAGGACGCACACGACTACGACATCGACGATTTGAAAAATCTGCTTCGCAAGGACGAACAACCCAATCTCAAAGCGATGGTAGATCGAACCGTCAACTCATTCCGGTTTTTGACTGACCTCACAGACGCGGAGAAAATCCTCGTCGCTGATCCAACTGGCCAGAGGCGCGCCGAAGCGGAAGCTCTACTTGCCACGCTGGCGAACGGCTAGCTTCCGCCCTTATGGCCGCTGCAATTCCAACTGCTCCGCGCGGGGTCGGACGGGTGCATCGCCTCTGCCGACCATCGAGTGGGTAATCTCGCGACTAATCAGATCGGCGGCCGCGCTTAACGGCGGTATTCATCCAGAGTGTCGCGGCGCAGCTTGCGAAGGCGCATGCGTGATGGGCTTTCCGAGGCCGCGGAACACCGCATCCTGCTGGCCGTGGTCGTAAAGGCCCTCGCGGCGTCAAGGGTGACATCGCCTCGTTTCCAAGCCACCTTGATCTTCGGCGACAGGTTCGCCAGGGCCCGGCGGAGGCCGCGTCCCTGGCCTTCCCCGAAAGGGCATCGGGTCGGCCTGCGCATTGGCCTTTTCGAGGCTTGCTCGGCGTTCATTCACATTGCGGTCTGCACGACTGGCGCGCCCCCGAACGTGAAGTCTCCGATGTCCTTCGCCAACGGGTGGAGCCGAGGGGAATCGAACCCCTGACCTCGTCATTGCGAACGACGCGCTCTCCCAACTGAGCTACGGCCCCGAAACCGGGTATTTGGGAGCGCGTGTGCTAGTCCCGGCGGGCCTTGCCGTCAAGGATGGTCAGGAGGGCTGGAGCGCGGCCCCCTAAAGCGCCCGTTAAACAGTGAGGACTAGGGTTTTGGCCATGCAAAAGGCCCTCGCGCTCCTGTTCGGATCACTCCTGGTTGCCGGCCGGGCGTCTGCTGCCCCGCCAGCCGCCGCCAAGCCGTCCGCGTCCGAGGACCCCCAGGCTAAACGGATCACGGGCTCGACCAATTATGTGCCGACCTTCGGCCTGCGCGCCTCGATCTCGCGCGGGTTCAAGGTGCATGGCGTGCTGGCGATCGACGCCGGGCTGGACGTGCCGAAGGAGGCCACGCGCAAGCTGGCCGAGGCGATCCGTCCGCGCCTGATGAGCCAGATGCGGGATGCGGTGCTGAACTATGCTTCGCTGTCCTATGTGGTGGGCGAGCGGCCGGACGTGGACATCGTGCGGGCGCGCCTGCAGAAGGCGGTGGACCAGGTGCTGGGCAAGGGCGAGGCGCGCGTGGCGCTAGCCAGCGTGATCGTGTTCCAGGAATAGCCGACGCGACAACCTGCGGCGTCAGCCCGCGATCAAATCCATGAACGCCGCCAGTTCGACATCCCTGGCTGTAACGCCGCCGGCATCGTGCGTGGTGAGCACCACCTCGACGCGGTTGTAGACGTTGGACCATTCGGGATGGTGGTCCATCTTTTCGGCCATCATGGCGACGCGCGTCATGAAGGCGAAGGCGGCGTTGAAATCCGCGAAACGATAGCTCTTCGTGATGGCGTCGCGCTCTGGCACGTCGCTCCATCCGGACAGCTTGGCGACTGCGGCGGCGGCTCCCAGATGCTGGGTCATGGCAGATCCTCCCGCTGTTAGGACTTACGTAACCCGAAATGCGCGCTTGCCAAATTAACAGCCGGATGAAACGGCCCGTCAGGGATTTGGCGCCATAGTAGGGTGCATACGGGAGAACGCCATGACCCATTTCCTGCGCTCGGAAAAGAAGCCCGAGGGCCACAAGCTTGAAGACCTGCTGATGCAATTGCGGGCCGATATCCTGCATCGCTGCGAAGTCATTTCGGCGGATCCGCGACAGGAAGCACTGCAAGTCATGGCCAACAATGTGAAGATTCTCGGCCTGATGAGCGAGGCGATCAACCTCGCGCTGGATTCGACGCGCGTGCTGGATCGCTCGTTCGGTCCCTCGCAGGCGGCCCATGGCGGCCCGCCGCGCATCGGCAAGGCTGACGCGGCCTAACCTGTCCCAGAGACGAAGTAGAGCCATGTGCCGTCCTCGGCGATGCCGAGGACGTAGCCGGGCCATATCTCGCCCTTGCGCAGGGCGTCCGCCTGCCCTGCGCCAAGCAGGCGATCGATGTCGCGCGCAGCGACCGGCGTGATCTCGTCCGGGGCGAGGGCTGCGAGCCACGGCCAGACATAGACCTTGCCGTTCGCCGTCTGCGTCGTGCCGAAACGGTAGGCCAGCACGCGCTCGACCTGCGCCATCGGCCAGTCGCCGGTGCGCAGTTTCAGATACCAGTAGTCCTGATGCGTCATGCCCGCAGCGTTCGAGCGGAAGTTGGGCGTTTCCGACGCCAGCCGGGCGAGGTCGCGATGGCTGCCCGTCGCCGCAACATCGCGCAGCCGCGCGACTGTGGCCGCGACCGGATCGGGCAAGGGCTCTTCCATCGCAGGGGCAGCAACGATGGCGGCGCCGGGCGGGGCCTGGGCTGCCGGCGCATCGCAGGCGGAGAGCAAGCCAGCGCAGAGGCCGGCGGCCAGAAGCCGAACAGGTACGGCGCGAGAAGGCACGCGCATGGACATCTTCAGAAGCTGAGACCGACCGCCGCCGAGAGATCGGCCAGCAACTGCGCTTCGGACGTGACCTTGATGGTGCGCATGCCCATGTCGCGCGCGGGTTTCAGGTTGATGCCGAGATCGTCGAGATAGACGCAGGCTTGCGGCCGCACATCCAGCGCCTCGCACATCATGGCGTAGATGCGCGGGTCGGGCTTGCGGACGCCGGCCTTCGAGCTTTCGATCACATGATCGAACTGGGCGAACACCTCGGCGATCTGCTTTGCCTTTTCGCTGGAGGACGACATGCCTGCGCCCTTCCCCGTCGGCGCGTTGTTGGTGATGCAGCCGACCTTGAAGCGCGCCTTGCAGGCGAAGAAGGCGGCGACCACGGCGGGGCGAAGGTCGCCAGAGAGAAGGGCTAGAACATCGGCGCCGGGAATGTCGTGGCCGAGGGCGAGCGCTTCTTCGCGGAACAGTCTGTCGAAGGTTGCAGCGTCGACTTCCGAACGCTCGATCTTCGCCCAGGCGTTGGTGTCGGGATTGATGGAGTTGATACGCCGGATGATGTCAGCCGGCAGGCCGCGCTCGCGCTCGTAGCGTGTGAAGGCGTCGAACGGCGAGGTCGTGAAGACACCGCCGAAATCCCAGATCACCGCCTCGACCGACATTGTCTTCCCTCTCGATCAGGACGGCGGAATAGCGACGGGCAGCCCCAAAAGCAACGGCGCTCCCTTTTCGGGGAGCGCCGCGCTTTTGCGTAGGCCGTTCAGATCAACCCTTGCTGACTAGCCCTGGGGGTTTTTCGGATCGGGCGTTTCGAATTCCTGCGGACCCGGCTCGTGACCGCGGACGACGACGCCCTTGGCCAGATTGGAGTTCCACATGCCGTAGGCAAAGTAGACCACCACCGAGCCGGCCATGAACCACGCGAAGAACATCAGCACGCGCGCTTCCACTGTGCTGATCAGCCAGATGCACGATACGATGCCAAGGACGGGCAGGACGGGATAAAGCGGAACCTTGAAGCCGCGCGGCAGGTTCGGCTGCGTCTTGCGCAGGAACATGACCGTCAGGCAGACAACCGCGAAGGCGGCCAGGGTTCCGACCGATGTGAGATCGCCAAGCGTGTTGATGTCAAAGATCGCGGCGGCGAAGGCGACGATGACGCCGACGACCAGCGTGTTGATCCAGGGCGTCTTGAACTTGGCGTGGACCTTCGAGAACGGCTTCGGCAGCAGGCCGTCGCGCGCCATCGTGTAGAAGATGCGCGTCTGGCCGTACATGAGCACGAGGATCACTGAAGTGAGACCCGTGATGGCGCCGACCTTCACGATCTTGGCGAAGATGCTCCACTCTGGCCCGAGCGCGTTGACCGCAACGGCCACCGGATCGGGAACGTTTAGCTGCCGGTAGTCGACCATCATCGTGAGAACCCAGGCAACGAGCATGTAGAGCACGGTGCAGATCACCAGTGACCCGATAATGCCGATCGGCAGGTCGCGTTTCGGGTTCTTGGCTTCCTGGCCTGCGGTCGAGACCGCCTCAAAGCCAATATAGGCGAAGAACACGATCGAAGCGGCGCGTGCCACGCCCTCCAGGCCGAATTTGCCGGGGCCTTCATTCTCAGGAATGAAGGGGACCCAGTTCTGCGAAGCCGTCGCGAAGTTGGACAGCACGTAGAACCCGCCGACCAGAATGACCGCGAGGATCGTCGTCACCTTGATGGCGACGATGATGTTGTTGAACTTCGCCGATTCCGAAACGCCGACGATGAGCAGGACGGTGAGCGCAAGCACGATGAGCGCCGCTGGCAGGTTCATGATGGCGTTTGTGGTCGTGCCATCAGGCAACGGCACGGCGTGGCCGAACGGGGCGGTCAGTGTTGCAGGTATGACGATCCCGAAGTCCGCGAGCAGACTCACGACATAGCCTGCCCAGCCAACGGCCACGACCGAAGCGGCGAGGCCGTATTCGAGCAGCAGGAGGGCGCCCATCAGCCAGGCGGCGCCTTCGCCGAGGGTGGTGTACGAATAGGTGTAGGCCGATCCCGAGACCGGCAGGGCCGAGGCAAGCTCGGCGTAACAGAGGCCGGCCAGGGCACAGATCACGCCCGCGATGACGAATGAGAGGATGACGGCCGGTCCGGCGTGGAGGGCGGCGGCTGAGCCGGTCCGCACGAAGATACCCGCGCCGATGATGCATCCGATGCCGAGCAGGACGAGGTTGAGGGCGCCCAGCGTCCTCTTCAACTCGCTTGCCCCGTATTCTGACTGTATCTGCTCGACCGTCTTGCGGGCGAAAATCTGCCCGATGCCCCGACCTGCCATATATAAAACCTCCGCCGGCGCCCTGTGGACGCGCATTCTGTTGGGGCGGACGTTAGCCAGCCCTGCTTGCCGCCGCAACCGTGCGCGACCAAGGCTGCATTACGCAACGTTTTACGTCCCGGCGGCAGGCGCCGAGAACGAATTTGCTTAGATATCGACCGTTCCCGGGTCGTTGGAGCGGCGCCACGGGCCCCTGTGCCGGGGATCGTCGCGGCGGCGGCGGTCGGGACCGAAATAGGTCGGGGTCTCGACGAACGGCCTGCGCCGCTCGACGACGGCATTGACCCGGTTGGCGACGTCGACCGCCCGGACAGGCTTCACGAGAAACTCGTCGACGCCGGCATTGATCGCGTCGATCACCCGGCTCCGCTCCGAATAGGCCGTGATCATGACGATCGGCAGATAACGGTTGGGGCTGTCGGGCGCGAGACGGATGCGGCGGCAGAATTCCAGGCCGTCGAGCCCGGCCAGCTTCATGTCGACAAAGGCGATGTCGATTTCCCCGCCCGCCACAATGGCTACGGCCTGCGCGCAGTCACCGGCTTCCTCGATGTTGCGGACGCCGAAACCGGCAAGAATGACGCGAACGAGTCCGCGCATGTGCGCGTTGTCGTCGAGAATCAGCGCGGAGATGCTCTCCAGAGCCATTCGTCAGCTGTCCCTTGCCGCCTACAAGCGGACGGCCGCCTGCCCCACCAGGCGTTATCAAAAGCAGGCGCCTCTGCCTGCATTTTGGCGGATGGGTCTAGACTGTTCACCCGGCAAGACAAGCGCAATTATAGACGGGTCGTTACCAAGCTAAACACTGTCTGGGCCCGATCTGGCTTAGAATAAGTCTTGAAATCTTTTTACCCCGCAAGTCATGGCTGTGCCGCTGCGGCGCCTGCCGCGAACGCGAGTTGGGGCGCCGCCGCTTTGACCAAAAGCAGCGCGCGTGTCATCGCCGCACCGTTGGACTAAGACTGCCGCCATATAGGAGCCTTGGCGCTCCAGGAGTTTCGCCAGTTGAGCCTGAACAAGAGCCATATCGAGCGCCTGGCCGGAGCCCGTGTCCTCGTGGTCGGCGACGTGATGGTGGACCATTACGTAACAGGCAAGGTGCAGCGCGTGTCGGACGAGGCGCCGGTGCCGGTGATCCATGTCGCGGACGAACGCTGGACGGGGGGGGGCGCAGCCAACGTTGCAGCGAACATTGCAGCCATGGGCGGCAAGCCCATGCTGGTTGGCATCACGGGCGCAGACCCGGCCGCATCGACGCTGGCCGGCATCATCGCGGCGATTTCGGACCACGTGGAAGCCCACCTTGTGACAGAGCCTGGCCGGCCCACCACGATCAAGACGCGCTACATGGGCGGACAGCACCAGATCGTGCGCGTGGATCGCGAACAGGCCACGCCTGTGTCGCGCACCACCGAGGATCGGCTCATCGAGATCATCGAGGATCTGGCCGACGATTGCGGCGCGATCATGCTGTCGGATTATGCCAAGGGCGCGCTGACGGATCGTGTGCTGGCCGCCGCCATCGCCGCCGCTGCAAAGGCTGGCGTGCCGGTGATCATCGATCCCAAGCGCGCCGACTGGTCTGCCTATCGTGGCGCGGCTGTCATCACGCCGAATCGCAAGGAACTGCAGCTCGCAACGCGCGCGCCGTGCGGGGGCGACGAAGAGTGCGCAGTAGCATCTGCAATCGCAATCGAGGCGACAGGCGCAGCGATCCTGCTGACGCGATCCGAACAGGGGATGTCGCTCTATCGTCCCGGACAGGCGGCGGTGCACCTTTCCGCCAAGGCGCGCGAAGTGTTCGACGTGTCGGGCGCGGGCGACACGGTGGCGGCTACGCTGGCGCTCGGCATCGCGGCCGGACTCTCACAGGAAACCGCGATGCACGCAGCCAATGTCGCGGCGGGCATTGTGGTGGGCAAGCGCGGCACGGCTATAACGACGCCTGCTGAAATGATGGCGGCCATCGACCAGACAGGGCGCGGGCTGTCGGACGCGCCGGGCGCGCTGTCGCTGGCGGACGCGAAAGCGCGGCGAGAGGCGTGGGGCCGCGAGGGGCTGACGGTGGGTTTCACCAATGGCTGTTTCGACATCCTGCATGCGGGGCACATCTCCCTGCTGCGCCAGTCGGCGGCGGCGTGTGACCGGCTGATCGTGGCGCTGAACACGGACGCATCTGTGAGTGCGCTGAAGGGGCCGGAACGCCCTGTGCAATCCGAGCAGGTGCGCGCGGCGGTGATAGCCGCCGTGAAGGGGGTCGATGCGGTGATCCTGTTCGGGGAGCAGACGCCGCTGGAGGTTATCCGCGAGCTGCAGCCCGACCTGCTCGTGAAGGGCGCCGACTATGCCGAGGACCAGATTGTAGGCGCCGATATCGTGCGAGCGCGTGGCGGACGCATCCTGCGGGTGACGCTAGTTGATGGGCAGTCGACGACCAAGGTGATCGAAAAATCACGGAAAAAGTAGGCGCTGGGCGCCTGCTCGTGGCGTTAAGTCTTCACTGATCCCGGCATGGCAGGGTCTGGCCTGTCATGACCGTGCCGTTTCTGCAAAGCGATGCGATCGCGTCCTGGGGGCGCGTTGTGCGAGCGAGCCATCGCGTTGCGCGACCGCGCTTTACTGACGAGTTGCCCGCGCTGATCGCCGCAAGCGAGGCGGGGCCCGCCCTGCCCATCGGCCTGCGCCGCTCGTATGGCGACAGCAATCTCAACCCCGATGGGCGTGTCATCGATATGACGGGGCTTGATCGCGTGATCGCGTTCGGTCGCGAGACCGGCGTGATGCGCGCGGAAGCGGGGCTCTCGCTTTCGCAGGCGTTGCAGATCCTTGTTCCGGCCGGATGGTTCCTGCCGACGACGCCGGGGACGCGCTTCGTGACGCTGGGCGGCGCGGTCGCCAACGATGTGCACGGCAAGAACCATCACAGCGCGGGAAGCTTTGGCGCTTCGGTGACACGGATCAAGCTGCTGCGTACGGATGGAAGCGCGCACGAGCTGGCGCCCGGCGACCCGATGTTTCACGCGACCGTCGGCGGGCTTGGTCTGACCGGCCTGATTGCATGGGTGGAATTCCGCGCGGCGCGTATTCCATCCGCGCAGCTTGATGCGCAGGATGCGGAGTTCGGCCACGTCCGCGATTACTTCGACATCGCGGCCGAGGCGCATACGCGCTTTGAGCATACGATGGCATGGATCGACTGCCTGTCTGGCGGGGCGCGGCTTGGGCGGGGCGTGCTGTCCGCCGCGAACTGGCGTCAAGATGGTGATCTCACGCCGCACCGCGAAGACCCGAAACTCGCCATGCCCATCGATGCGCCGGGATTTGCGTTGTCGCGCATGGCGATTGGCGCGTTCAACAGCATCTTCCACGACCTGAAGCGCATGCGAACGGGGCCGTACGTGTCGCACTATGAGCCCTTCCTGTATCCGCTCGACAAGATCGCGCACTGGAACCGGCTCTATGGGCGCGATGGTTTCTATCAGTACCAGTGCGTGCTTCCGCCCACGACGGCGCGAGAGGGCGTCGAAGAGCTTCTGAAGGTGATCGCAGCGTCAGGTCAGGCGTCTTTCCTGGCCGTGCTGAAGGATTTCGGGGCGCACGCGCCGGCGGGTCTTCTGTCCTTTCCGATGGAGGGCACGACGCTGGCGCTCGACTTCCGCAATCAGGGTGAACGCACGCTAACCCTGATGGCCGATCTCGACCGGATCGTGCTGTCGGCAGGCGGGCGGCTTTATCCGGCCAAGGACGGACGCATCTCTGCGGCAATGTTTGCGGCGGGATTTCCGAAATTGCAGGACTTCCGTGGCTATGTGGACCCGGGCCTGTCGTCGGCCTTCTGGAGGCGGGTGGCAGGTTGATGGACGGTTCGGCAGGATTTTCGGCGATGCAGGCGCAAGCGGCAGCAGCAGTGACGGCAAGCAACCGGGTGGTGGTTCTTGGCGCACTGTCCGCGATCGCGATTTCGGCGGCGCGGATCTATGCGAAGGAGGGCGCCGCCCTCCTCCTCGTCGCGCGCAATCAGCAGCGCCTCGATGCGCTGGCGGCGGACCTCAAGGCGCGTGGCGCCGTGCTGGTCGAAACGGCAGCGGTTGATCTTGAAGCCGAAGCTATGAGCGCGCCTGTTCACATGGCCCAATGGAAGCAGCGCCTTGGCGGGCTGGACCATGTCCATCTCGTCTATGGGTATCTCGGCACGCAGTCCGAAGCGACCGCCAGCCCGGCTGAACTCGCGCGGATCACGTCCAGCAATTACGCCTCCGCCGTGCAGTGGTGCGAGGCGGCGGCGAACATCTTCCGCAAACAGAAATCAGGCTCGCTGGTGGCGGTGTCGTCGGTCGCAGGCGACCGGGGGCGTCAGTCCAATTATGCTTACGGTGCCGCCAAGGGTGGCCTTGCGCTCTACGTTCAGGGACTCGCCCATTCGCTGGCCCCGACAGGCGCGCGTGCGGTGGCCGTGAAGCCCGGTTTCGTCGACACTCCCATGACCGACGGCATGAAAAAGGGTGGACCAATGTGGGCCAGCCCGGACCAGATCGGCCGGATCCTGCGCCGCGCCGCCGACAAGGGTGGGCCGATCCAGTACGCGCCGGGGAAATGGAGGCTGGTGATGATGATCGTCCGGTCCGTTCCGGCCTTCGTATTCCACAAGACCAAGGTCTGAGCGCGCCATTCCTTAACGGCCGCGCCATATCCGGACAGTCTCGCTTTCCGCGAGAACAGCGGTGCAGGCGCGAACTATGCATGCCGCAACGCCAAATCGACTTGACTTGGGCGCCCCTCCAACCGCTATCCACTCTCCTGTGGGGCGAACCGGCGCCGCGAATTCCAGGAGTGCGCGATGCGCGTGACGATGATCGGTGCGGGCTATGTGGGCCTGGTTTCGGGCGCCTGCTTTGCCGACTTCGGGCATGTCGTGACCTGCGTCGACAAGGATCCGGGCAAGATTGAGCGCCTGGAAAACGGCGTGATGCCGATCTTCGAGCCGGGGCTTGCCGAACTGGTCGCCACCAACGTCGAGGAAGGCCGCCTCTCCTTCACGCTTGAAGCGCGCGAAGCCATTCGCAACGCCGACGCCATCTTCATCGCGGTCGGCACGCCCTCGCGCCGCGGCGATGGCCACGCTGACCTTTCCTACGTCTATGCCGCCGCGAAAGAGATCGCAGAGCACATGGAAGGCTTCACCGTCGTCGTCACGAAGTCGACCGTCCCGGTCGGCACGGGGGACGAAGTCGAAGAGATCATCCGCAAGACGAACCCGAACGCGAAATTCGCCGTCGTCTCCAACCCGGAATTCCTGCGTGAAGGCGCCGCCATCCAGGACTTCAAGCGTCCCGACCGCATTGTCGTCGGAACCGACAGCGAAGAAGCGCGCGAAGTCATGCGCGAGCTCTATCGTCCGCTCTTCCTCAACGAGACGCCGCTGGTCTACACCTCGCGCCGCACGTCGGAGCTGATCAAGTACGCCGCCAACGCCTTCCTCGCCGTTAAGATCACCTTCATCAATGAGATGGCGGATCTCTGCGAGAAAGTTGGCGCGAACGTCCAGGACGTCTCGCGCGGCATCGGCCTCGACAACCGCATCGGCAAGAAATTCCTGCACGCAGGCCCCGGCTATGGCGGCTCGTGCTTTCCGAAGGACACGCTGGCGCTCACCAAGACCGCCAACGATCACGGCAGCCCGGTGCGCATCGTGGACACGGTTGTGGAAGTGAATGACGCGCGCAAGCGCAAGATGGCGGATCGCGTGATCGCGGCCTGCGGCGGCAGCGTGAAGGGCAAGACGGTCGCCGTGCTTGGCCTCGCTTTCAAGCCCAACACCGACGACATGCGCGATGCGCCCTCGCTGGACATCATTCCGGCCCTTCAGGCGGCGGGCGCGCGCATCAAGGCTTACGACCCCGAAAGCATGCACGAAGCCGGCAAGCTGCTGACCGATGTGGACTTCTCGGATGGCCCCTATCACGCCGTCGATGGCGCTGACGCCATGGTGCTGGTGACCGAGTGGGATCAGTTCCGCGCGCTCGACTTCGACCGGGTGAAGAAGATCATGAAGACGCCGACCGTAGTGGACCTCCGCAACGTCTACCACCCGGCGGACATGGTGAAACGCGGCTTCATCTACTCGAGCATCGGCCGCCCGTAGGCCCCGATCCGGGCCTCGCGCTTTACAAGCTCCGCGACCCACCCCATCACTCGCCCGGATATCATCCGCGCGAGGGCTCATGGCCAAGGCAAGTGCACTTCTGGAAAACCGCGCGCTCGTTTCGGGCGGCTCGGGGTTTCTTGGCTCGCACCTGTGCGACAGGCTGCTGGCGCGCGGGCAGGACGTGCTGTGCGTGGACAACCTGTTCACGGGGCAGAAGCGCAATGTCGCTCACCTGCATGGCAATCCGAAGTTCGAGTTCCTGCGCCATGACGTGACCTTCCCGCTGTTCGTGGAGGTCGACCAGATCTGGAACCTCGCCTGCCCGGCCAGCCCGATCCACTATCAGCATGACCCGGTGCAGACGACGAAGACCAGCGTGCACGGCGCGATCAACATGCTGGGCCTCGCCAAGCGGCTGGGCGCGAAGATCCTGCAGGCGTCGACGTCGGAAGTCTATGGCGATCCGGCCGTGCACCCGCAGACCGAAGACTACTGGGGCAACGTCAACCCGATCGGCCCGCGCTCCTGCTATGACGAGGGCAAGCGCTGTGCGGAGACGCTGTTCTTCGATTATCACCGGCAGAACCAGGTGCGCATCAAGGTGCTGCGTATCTTCAACACCTATGGCCCGCGCATGCACCCAAACGATGGGCGCGTGGTGTCCAACTTCATCGTGCAGGCGCTGAAGGGCGAGGACATCACCATCTATGGCGACGGGATGCAGACGCGCTCGTTCTGCTATGTCGACGATCTCATCGAGGGGATGATCCGCCTGATGGACACGGATGACAGCGTCACCGGCCCCATCAATGTCGGCAATCCCGGCGAGTTCACGATGATCGAGCTGGCCGAGAATGTGCTGAAGCTCACCAAGTCGAAATCGAAGCTGGTGCGCCTGCCCTTGCCGGCCGACGACCCCAAGCAGCGTAAGCCCGACATCACGCGCGCGCGCAACACGCTGGGCTGGGAGCCAAAGGTGCAGCTTGAGGACGGTCTCAAGGAGACCATCGCGTACTTCAAGAAGCTGCTGGACGAATAGGCGCGCCTAGTTCGACAGCTTGCGGCGAACGTCTTCCGCGATCGCCAGCGAAGACGTGAGCCCCGGGCTTTCGATTCCGAGCAGGTTCACGAGGCCGCCGATGCCGTGCAGTTCCGGGCCGTCGATGCGGAAGTCGGCGGAGCCCTCGCCCGGGCCCGACAGCTTGGGACGGCAGCCCGAATAATCCGGCGTGATGGCGCCATCGGGCAGGCCCGGCCAGTAGCGGCGGATCGCTTCGTAGAAGGCGTCCGAGCGTTTCGGATCGACCGTGTAGTCGACCGAGGCCGGATCGTTGTTGGTCAGCCATTCGACATCAGGTCCGAACTTCATGCGGCCGGCGAGATCGAGCGTCACGTGCACGCCGAGGCCGCCATCAACCGGTGCGGGATAAATCAGGCGCGTGAAAGCCTGCTTGCCCGAGCATCCGAAATAGTTGCCCTTGGCCAGCACGAATTTCGGGATGTGTTCGGCGGGATAGCCCGCGATAGCGCGTGTCAAAGCGTGAGCGCCGAGGCCTGCGCTGTTGACCAGACGATGGCAGGTGATCGCCGAGGGTTCGGCCCCACCGGTGAAGACCTTAAAGCCGCCGGTGCTGAGAGGTTCGATCCGTGCAACCGGCGTCTCGAATGCGATCAGGCCGCCATGGTCCTCGATCTCGCCCTGCAGGGCGAGCATGTAGGCATGGCTGTCGACGATGCCTGTCTCGGGCGACCACAGCGCGGCCGTGCAATGAAGGTTTGGCTCCCACGCCATGGCGGTGGCGCCGGTGACCATCTCCAGCGCCTCGACCTCGTTCCTGAGGCCGGTTGCGTGGATGGTTTCGATCTTGGCGGTTTCCTTTTCGGAAGTCGCCACGATCAGCTTGCCGCGCTTCAGGTGGGGTACGCCTCGGGCTTCCAGGTACGCATAGAGCTTTCGGCGGCCATCCACGCACATGCGGTGGCGGAGGCTGCCGGTCGGGTAATACATCCCGCCATGGATCACTTCGGAATTGCGCGAGGAGGTGCCTGTGCCGATGCCGTCGGCGGCTTCCAGCACGACGACATCGCGGCCCCTTCTGCCAGGTATGGGGCGGGCAAATTCCGCCGCCACGGCAAGGCCAACCGCGCCTGCTCCGATGACGACGACGTCCGTATCCATTAACCACCTGTTGAGGGCCGCAGGGCCGCGCCGGAAGGCACAAGCAAATTCAGCGCCCCGGCCGTCTTACAGGGAGGTGTAATCCTGTTTCCTGATAATTACGTTTAGGCGTGTATACCCGCGCGTTGAGAACCCGCTGACGGGGTGGTAGCGCTTAAGACATGGCAGCCGCGTTTAACAACCTGTACGCCCATGGCTTCGTCCGCGTCGCGGCGGCGAGCCCGCGCGTGCATCTGGCGGACCCCGCAGCCAACGCCCACGAGACGATCGAGCTGGCCCGCAAGGCCGACAAGACCGGCGCGGCGCTGGTTGTGTTCCCGGAACTGGGCATCAGCGGCTATACTCTGGACGACCTGCACATGCAGGCGAGCCTGCTGACCGCCGTGCGCGAGGCGATTACGCGCGTGAAGGAAGCGAGCCGCTCGCTGGCGCCTGTGATCGTGGTCGGCGCGCCGCTGGAAGTCGGGCCCGGCATCCATGGCTGCGCGGTGGTGATCCATCGCGGCGTGATCCTGGGCGTCGTGCCGAAAACCTATCTGCCGAATTATCGCGAGTTCTACGAGAAGCGTCAGTTCGCCATGGCGGCGGATGCCACCGTGGACGAGATCACGCTGGCGGACGAGATCGTCGCTTTCGGTGCGGACCTGACATTCGAGGCCAGCGACATTCCCGGCTTCGCTCTCGCGGTCGATATCTGCGAAGATGTGTGGTCGCCGTTGCCGCCCTCGACATTCGCGGCGCTGGCGGGCGCGACGGTGATCGCCAACCTTTCGGCCTCCAACATCACCATCGGCAAGGCGGCTGAGCGCGACATGCTGTGCCTGTCGCAGTCGGCGCGCGCATCCTGCGGCTACATCTATGCCGCCGCCGGATATGGCGAGAGCACGACGGACACGGCGTGGGACGGACAGCTCGCGATCTATGAACTGGGCGCCAAGATCGCGGAGTCGGATCGCTTTCCCGATGGCTCGGTGTTGCTGACGGCGGATGTGGACGTTGGCCGCATTACGCAGGACCGGCTGCGCAATGGCACGTTCCGCGACACGGCGCGCAATCACAAGCGCCGCCTTGCCCGCCGCCGCGTACTGTTCAATGCCGCGCCGGAGCGTGATGCGCCGCTGCCGCTGGCGCGCCGTATCGACCGCTTCCCGTTCGTGCCGGACGACGCGAGCCTGCTCGATCAGGATTGCTTCGAGGCGTACAACATCCAGGTGCAGGGCCTGCGCCGCCGGCTTGAAGCGTCTGGCGTGAAGAAGGCTGTGATCGGCGTTTCGGGCGGTCTCGACTCGACGCAGGCGCTGCTCGTCGCCGTGCGCGCTTTCGACCTGATGGGCGGGAGCCGGAAAGACATTATCGGCGTCACCATGCCGGGCTTTGCGACGACGGATGGCACGAAGTCCAACGCGCACGCGCTGATGAAGGAACTCGGCATCGAAGCGCGAGAGATCGACATCAAGCCGATGGCCAACCAGATGCTAGCCGACCTCGGCCATCCCTTCGCCAAGGGCAAACGAGTCTACGACATCACGTTCGAGAATGTGCAGGCGGGCCTGCGGACGGACTATCTCTTCCGCCTCGCCAACAAGGAAGGCGGCATGGTCGTCGGCACGGGCGACCTGTCCGAGCTTGCGCTCGGCTGGTGCACCTATGGGGTCGGCGATCACATGAGCCACTACAACGTCAATGGTGGCGTCGCGAAGACGCTGGTGCAGCACTTGATCCGCTGGAGCGCGGCGAGCGGCCACTACTCGGAGGCGGCGGCTGCCGTGATGCGCGCGATCCTTGATCAGGAAATCTCGCCGGAACTGATCCCGGCCGGCAAGGATGGCAAGGTACAGTCGACCGAAGACACGATCGGCCCTTACAACCTGCACGACTTCTATCTCAACCAGGTGATCCGCTGGGGCGCTGGCCCCGCGCGCATCGCGTTCCTTGCGCACGCGGCGTGGGGCGATGCGAAGACCGGCGAATGGCCTGCGCATACGGCGGACAAGGATCGCGTCGCCTATGACATGGCGACCATCGTGAAGTGGCTCGAGATGTTCACGAAGCGCTTTTACGTGACCAGCCAGTTCAAGCGCTCAGCCGTGCCGAACGGTCCGAAGGTAACGTCGGGTGGCGCTCTCTCTCCGCGTGGCGACTGGCGTATGCCGTCTGACTCATCCGCCGCGCCCTGGCTGGACGAGATCGCGAAGCTGAAGGCGCAACTCGGCCTGAAAGGCTGACCCGGGACAGTATCGGGACACCTGCCTACGCATTGAGCGACAGCGCCCAAACTGGCCGGGACACTTTCGAAAACTATCTACTCCCTCAGCGCGCCTGGCGTTATGCATGGCGCCGCCCAGCAAGATGCGCGCGGACGGGATCACGATGCAAAACGACGCGGAAGAACAGCGCTCAATCGTCCGCATGCTGGGCGCCGTGCTTGGCGATGTCATTCGCGAACAGGATGGCGAGGATGTTTTCCAGCAGATCGAGGATATCCGACGCGCGTCCGTAAGCTTCCACCGCGCCGCGTCAGACGAGACCGCCTCGCTTCTGTCGCGCCAGCTTGGCAAGCTGAGCGTCGCCGAAGCGGTGCGCTTCGTGCATTCGTTCACCACCTTCCTGCAGATCACCAATCTGGCGGAGGGCCATCTGCAGCGCAGGCGCGGCCGGGCTGGCGATGCGCGCTCCGATACGCTGGCAGGCGCCTTGCGCTCGCTGCAGGAGGTGGGCATTGCGCCAGACGCCGTGACCAGCGTTCTTGCCAAAGGGCTCATCGCGCCCGTCATCACCGCTCACCCGAGCGAAGTGCGCCGCAAGAGCGTGCGCGACCGGCAGGCGGCGATCTCGGCCGATCTTGACGGGCTGGACCGGGCGGCGTCTCCGCTGGAGCGCGCCGATGCGGATGCGGACCTGCGCCGGCAGGTGTCGATCCTGTGGCGCACGCGCCTGCTGCGCAACAGCCGTGTCGCCGTGGACGACGAGATCGACAATGCGGTCTCCTATTTCGAGCGCAGCTTCCTGCCTGCGATCCCGGCGCTTTACGCGCACTGGGAAAGCGTTCTCGGTATCGACACGTCGAGCGCAGCCATGGGCCTGCGCAGCTTCCTGCGGCTGGGCACATGGGTGGGCGGGGATCGTGATGGCAATCCCAATGTCGATGACAGGACGATGCGCCATGCCTTGTCCCGGCAGTCTGGCGCGGTGTTGCGCTTCTATCTGGATCGCGTGCACGCGCTGGGCGCGGAGCTGTCGCTGTCTTCGCGCTTCACGGGGCTGACGCCGGATCTCGTGGCGTTGGCGGATCGCGCCAGCGATGGCTCGGCGCAGCGTACGGACGAGCCCTATCGCCGCGCGCTGTCCGGCATCTATGCGCGCCTGGCCGCGACCCTCGCCGCGCTGACGGGCGAGCGGGCCGCCAAGGCGCCGGCGGTCAAGGGCGAGCGATACAAGGCGCCGCTGGAGCTCAGGGCGGACCTGATGACCATCCATGGCTCCCTGCTGCAGCATCAGGGCCGCTGGTTCCGCACGGGGCCGCTGGCGGACCTGATCCGCGCGGTTGATGTTTTCGGCTTCCACATGGCGACGCTCGACCTGCGGCAGAACTCCGCCGTGCATGCGCGCGTGACCACCGAACTGCTGCGAACGGCAGGCGTTGTCGCGGATTATGACAAGCTGGACGAAGGTGCGCGTTGCGAACTTCTTCTGCGCGAGCTTGGCCATGGCCGCCTGCTGGCCTCGCCCTTTGCAACCTACAGCGACGAGACACGGCGTGAGCTGAAGACGCTGGCAGCGGCGGCGGACGTCAAGAAGCACTACGGGCCGGATTCGATCCGCAACTACATCATCTCGAACACCCAGTCGGTGTCGGATCTGCTGGAGGTTTATCTCCTTCTGAAGGAAGTCGGCTTGTTCCGGCCGGGCGCGGAGCCGAAGGCCGATATTTTTGCCGAGCCTTTGTTCGAGACTATCGGCGATTTGCGCGCTGCGCCGGAAACGATGCAGCGCTATCTCGATCTGCCGCTGGTGCGCGCGCTGCACGGCAAGACCGGCTTCCAGGAAGTGATGATCGGCTATTCCGACTCGAACAAGGATGGCAGCTACCTCACCTCGATCTGGGAATTGCAAAAGGCGTCGCTGGCCCTGCATGGCGTGGTCAACGGCGCTGGCCTGCGGCTGCAGCTGTTCCACGGGCGCGGCGGCGCGGTTGGCCGTGGCGGCGGATCGAGCTTCGAGGCGTTGTTGGCGCAGCCTGAAGGCACGGTCGATGGCGGTATCCGCATCACCGAACAGGGCGAAGTGGTGGACAACAAGTATGGCGACCCCGAGCTGGCGCGGCAGAGCCTCGAGACGCTGACGGCGGGCGTGGTGCTGGCCTCGCTGGCGCGGCCGAAGGATCCAGGCACGGCGGTCCAGCGTGGCGAGACGATGGATGCGCTCTCGCAGGCGGCGATGCGCGCCTATCGGAAGTTTGTCTACGAGACGCCGGGCTTCGTCGATTACTTCTTCGCCGCGACGCCGATCACCGAGATTGCCGATCTCAACATCGGCAGCCGGCCGACATCGCGGCAGGCGACGCGCAGCATCGAGGAGCTGCGCGCGATTCCGTGGGTGTTCTCGTGGGCGCAATCGCGCGCGATGGTGCCCGGCTGGTACGGCTTCGGGTCCGCCGTGAAGGATTCGAAGATCGAGCTTTCGGTCCTCAAGGATCTTTATGCGTCCTGGCCGTTCTTCACCTCCGCCATCGGCAACATGGAGATGGTGATGGAGAAGTCCGACATGTCGATCGCCGGGCGCTATGCCGGGCTGGTCAGAGACCGGAAGCTGGCGGACCGGATTTTCGGCGCCCTGACCGCCGAATGGCAGCTGACGCACGATACGTTGCTGGCGATTACCGGGCAGTCGGAGCTGCTGGAGAAGACGCCGGACCTCGCGCTCGCGATCCGCTCGCGCCTGCCCTACATCGACCCGCTGAACCACCTGCAGATCGAGCTGATCGCCCGCCGCCGCAAGGGCGACGAAAGCGAAGAGGTGCGCGAGGGCATCCTGCTGGCGATCAACGGGGTCGCCGCCGGGCTGCGGAATACGGGCTGATTGGCGGGGCTTTTTAGCGAGGCTTTTCCGGGCCTGCCGCCCCAACCTTGCATTTTTGGCCCCCCTGATACATGAGGGGCCGGATTGCACTCGTAGCTCAGCTGGATAGAGCGCTGCCCTCCGAAGGCAGAGGTCACAGGTTCGACTCCTGTCGAGTGCGCCATTGATTTCAAAGAATTAGGGCGCGGAGCGCTAGCACGGCGCGAACCTTTCACAGGTTTTGTTATCGCTTGCAGCCGCGGATTGTTGACGAGAACAATTTGAGAACGTAGCAATCAGTGAGGGTTCATCCCAATTCAAAAACAAGGTGCGCGTACCGCACTCTGCGCGATGCGAAGTGGGACGTTTGAATGAGCCAGAAGCGAAAGAAACCTGCACCCACATACACGGCGATCTCGCTCTTTTCGGGCGCAATGGGATTGGACCTTGGCATCGAACAAACTGGTCAGTTCGATTTCCTGGCGTGCGTCGAGAAGGAACGCTCCTTCTGCGACACCATCCGTCACAACCAGTTCGAAGGCAGGCTTTCAAAGAAGCTGCGCATCTATCAAAACGACATTCGCGACCTAGACCCACAAAAGGTGCTTGAGGATTGCGGGCTGAAACCCGGACAGCTTGATCTGCTGGTTGGGGGGCCTCCGTGTCAGTCGTTTAGCACCGCCGGAAAGCGAGGAACGACGCAAGACGAGCGAGGCGCTCTGCTTTGGCAGTTCCTCAAGTTTGTCGAGGTGTTGCAGCCCAAGTTTTTCGTTATTGAGAATGTTCGCGGGCTGATCTCAGCCGCTCTAATTCATCGTCCTATTGCGTCACGTCCAAACAAGGGCGGCAAGCCATTTTCAGAGGATGAGATGCCAGGCTCAGTTGTGCGCCAGCTTGCGCAACGGCTCAAGGACTGCGGTGGCGCGTCTTATCACATGGACTGTTTTGAAGTGAATGCCGTGAACTATGGCGCGCCTCAGCTTCGAGAGCGGGTTGTGTTCATCGGCAATCGCTTTGGACAGCAAGTAGACTTTCCTGAGCCTACACACGGTAAGCTGCCGGGCCAGAAACCTTGGCGCACGTTGCGAGACGCCATCGGAAAGCTACGTGATCCGGGACCGGTGGTGATGGACTTCAGCCCGCGTAAGAAGCGCTATCTCGCAATGATCCCGCCCGGTTCCAACTGGCGCAGTCTGCCAGTCGCGAAGCAAAAGGAATCGATGGGAAGAGCATGGCTGGCAAAGGGGGGGCGGTCAGGATGGTGGAGGCGGCTAAGCTTCGACCTGCCATGTCCAACTCTGGTCACGATGCCGAACCACGCAAGCACGGCTCTGTGCCACCCGTTGCACGTGCGAGCGCTAAGCCTCAAAGAGTATGCGGCCATCCAAGAGTTTCCCTCGGACTGGCAATTTGTGGGCACCCCAGCGCAGCAGTATGCGCAAGCAGGGAATGCCGTGCCAGTGCGCTTGGGCGAGGTGATTGGACAAACGATGGCGACCGCGCTTAACGCAGCGAAGGAGCGGTCATGGCGTGCGCTGAAGGCCGAGGTTGATGACTTCCGCATCGTGTATTTGCAATCCCACATTCGCACTCGCCAGTGGTTCAAGGAAGGCGTGACAAAGGTGTGGGAAGATGAGTCGGATACAAGTGCCCGCCCAATGTACGCCGCGTCCGTCACCAAGAGACGTGAACGCGCGATGGCGGCGCGTTAGCGGTGGCGGGTCACGCTGATCTGCCCACAGCAGCCGCAAGGATCGTGAAAAAGAGCGACGTGTTCGCCGCTCTCAAAGCGATTGATAGCAATGCGGCCTCGCGACAGCGTGTTCTCGACATGGAAAACGAGTTCGCCAAAAAGATTGGCACTCACCTTAGCGGGCTTCCGGCAAAAAACTCGCGTTTCTCCAAGTTCCATACGAATCCCTTCGTCCTGATGTTCTACGCGAAGCAGAAGGGCTTTGATCGCGTATCCCAGATCGAGGAGCACCTCGTTCCCGCCAAGGTGTTCTCCTCCATGGAAACCTCGGCTGGCAACATGGTGGAGAAGGTCGTGTTGCCGATTTACGGGTGGGAGCCAGTCCAAAGCGCGATGCAATCCCACAAGACCTTGCTAGATGGGCGCATGGTTGAGAAGGCCTCCGGGCGTTTTGTGGGCGCAACACTCAAGAGCGGGCCACGCACGCTAAATGACGACATGGCTCACAACATCGGGCGCGACTTGGTGTCCCGCGCACCATCATGGGCCGTTGATCACGGCGTAAAGGAAATCGACTTTACGTATGCGGCGCTTTACGGGACACTCAAGCAGTCCAACAAAAAAGACTGGCATATTCTTAGAAACATTGAGGAGCTACGGCCAGCCCAATCGAAGGTCACGGTTTCCCACAAGGGGGCGTGGTGCATTTCCTACACGGATGGCCCGCTCAAGGTCACCGCAACTGTGCGCGTGGGAATCGACTGGTGGGATTACCTCGGCGGCACGAATGCTTGGATTGAGCTTTGCTGTGCGCTGATCCGTTGTTGCATCGCACCCACCACTGTGGCGCAACAGGCGGCAAGCTATACAATCTTTGATCTTCCGGCCATCATCGACACGTCTAAGTTAGACCCAAGTTTCAACGTGTCTATCCTTCAAAAAAGCCAGTTTGAATGGCTGTTGTTCATAGCCAGGCACTTCTGCGACGACTACGCGGACTGAGCGACAGGCGCAGCATTGCCGCTATGCCGCCGCCGCTGCACCAGAGGCGGCCCAGAGATGGACGTCGATGCGCAGGTTTGTTCTTGGTCTTGGCGCCCCTTCCGCCGTCGTGGTGGCCGCCTTCATGCTGGCCGCGTGCGGACGGGCGGAGGATGCAACCGCCCCCACCGTCGACACGACGCGCCCGCCCAAACCCGCCCTGTGGAAGATCGCGGACGCGGACACGACCATTTATGTGTTCGGCACCATTCATCTCCTGCCCCGCGGGATGGAATGGCAGACGCCGGCCTTCACGGGCGCGCTGAAGGAGGCGCGCGCCGTCTACCTCGAGGCCGACTCCAATCTCGCCCCCGCCCAGATCAACGCCCTCGTCCAGCGTATCGGGATGTTGCCGCCGAGCGAGCGGCTGTCCGAGAAGCTGGACGACGCCCAGCGCGAGGCCTTGCGCGCCGCCGCCGTGCGGTTCGACATCCCGCAGATAGCGCTGGAGCAGATGCGGCCCTGGTATGCCAGCGTGATGATTTCGGACGCCGCCATACGGCGGGCCGGGTTCGAGCAGGACTCCGGCATCGAATCCCTGCTGCGTCCTGCGGCCCGGGATGCGGGCAAGGAGATGCGGTATCTTGAGACCGTGGAGGCGCAGCTGTCGGCCTACACCACCCTGCCGGAAGCGGTGCAGGTGAAAGTGCTCGCCGCCAGCCTTGCGGACCTCGATAACGCCGCCGGGGCCGTGACTGAAATGGTGACCGCCTGGCGGTCGGGAGACGACGCCGCGCTGTCTCGGTTGGTGATCGACGAACAGCTTGCGAGCCAGCCCGAGATCTATGAGAGCCTGATGGTGCGGCGGAACCAGAACTGGGCGCCGCAGCTCGACGCCGTGATGCGGACTGAGAGCGGCGTCTTTCTGGTGGCTGTCGGCGCCGGACACTTGCTGGGGCCAGACAGTGTCCTTGCGCAGATGGAACGACTTGGACACCCCGCGTCGCGCGTTCAGTAGCGCACGAGTTACACGCGAACCCTTCGTCCCGCATTCGCACACCAGGTGAAACCTGTGTCCGGCGCCAGCACGCCGCCATACCCCGTTAACCATGGCAAGGCTCGCGCGGCAGGAGATTTGCGGCGCCGCACCTCATCCGGGCTGTTGTGAAACCCGGCCCCGTCCTTGCTGACCGTAACGCCAAACGGGTGCGTGGAGAGTTGCGACATGCCAATTTCGGACAGCGTTAAGCTGAAGGGGAAGGTAACCATCTTCCACCCGACGCTGGTGAACCTTTACGGCTGCGAAGTCGGCGACGGCTCGCGCATTGGCGCATTCGTCGAGATCCAGAAGGGCGCGTTCATCGGCGAGCGCTGCAAGATTTCCTCGCATACCTTCGTCTGCGAAGGCGTCACCATCGAGGACGAGTGCTTCATCGGCCACGGCGTGATGTTCACGAATGACCGCTTCCCCCGCGCGACGAACCCGGACGGTACGTCGCAGACGGACGCGGACTGGACGCTCGAATACACCACCGTGAAACGCCAGGTCTCGATCGGCTCAGGCGCCACCATCGTCTGCGGCATCACCATCGGCGAAGGCGCGCTCATCGCGGCCGGCGCGACGGTGACCAAGGACGTCCCCCCTTACGCAGTTGTCGCGGGTTGCCCGGCCAAGGTCGTCGGCGATGTCCGCAACATGTCGGCCGCCAAGAAATCCCAGTCAGTGAATCAGGTTGCAGAAGAGGTTGTGGGCTAATGTCCGCTAATAAAGAGACGAACGCGGTGAAACCCCGCAAGGCCCCCAAGAAGGTCAAGGTGATCGCCGAGAGCGGTCCCGCCGTTGAAGTGCTGGCTGGCCCGAAGGTCGCCGCCAAGCGTGACGTGATCAACATCGGCGTCATCGGCTACGGCTATTGGGGCCCCAACCTCGTCCGCAACTTCTCGGAACTGTCCGAAGCGAAGATGCACACGGTTGCCGACCTCAACCCGAAAGCGCTCGAACTGGCCGCCAAGCGCCACCCGGCGACCAAGACGACCACCGACATCCAGGCGATGATCCGCGACCCGGAAATCGACGCCATCGCGATCGCGACCCCGGTTTCGACCCACTTCTCGCTCGCCATGGCGGCCCTCAAGGCCGGCAAGCACGTCTGGCTCGAAAAGCCGATGACAGAAACGTCGATGCAGGCGCGCGCGCTGATCGAGGAAGCCAACAAGCGCAACCTCACGCTGCACGTCGACCACACCTTCGTCTACACCGGCCCGGTCCGGCGGATGCGCGACATGGTGCAGAACGGCGACCTCGGCAAGGTGCTGTACTACGACTCGACCCGCATCAACCTCGGCCTGTTCCAGCGCGACGTTAACGTGATCGCCGACCTTGCCGTCCACGACTTCTCGATCCTGGACTACGTGTTCGACCAGCATCCGGTCGCGGTTTCGGCCTCGGGCATCAACCACTACCCGGGAACGCCGGAAAATCTGGCCTTCATCACGCTGTTCTATGAAACCGGCTTCATCGCCCACGTTAACGTGTCGTGGCTGGCGCCAGTGAAAGTGCGCACGATCCTGATCGGCGGCACCGACAAGATGATCACTTTCGACGAACTTCAACCTTCCGAGAAACTGAAAATCTACGACAAGGGCGTA
>NCEM01000033.1 GCA_002280725.1 Alphaproteobacteria bacterium 32-64-14 | reverse complement strand
CGAACCCGACGGTTCGCTCACAGGCGAAATCTGCTTCGACAACGGCGATGAATCGGAATTCCGCGCCATACCTTGGACTTCTTCAACAGCCTGCTAGACCTACTCCGCCGCGCGCGACGTGCCGGTGGCGTCATCGATGATGAACCGCCACTTGCCGTCGTCGCCGCGGCGAAGCACTTCCATCGACACCCCGTCCATCGAGATCCAGCCCTCACCGTCAAGCAGTTCCCAGCGCAGCTTGCAGACGGCCGTGTCGCCAGCCACCAGAACGCTGTCGTACTTGCCCTTCATGGTCGAAGGCGCGCTCAGCAGCTGGTCGATTACGCCTTTGATCTCGTCGGCCCCACGCGCATAGGTTTCGCCGTCCATCGTGAAGATGGCTTCCGGCGCATACAGCGCCAGCATACCCGCCGCATCCCTGTCATTGAAGCGCTGGACGAAGGTCTCCGCCATGTCTTCCGGCGTCGCTACGCCCATGTCTCGCTCCATTGTCCGTTGAAATGACTCACGCGCGGCATAATCGCGATGCAAGCCTCAAGATCAAGGCGCAGCTGATCACGCCTTCGCGTCAGACCCCGCGACTTCCGCCGCCGGCGTCATCGATGATGAAGCGCCAGAGCCCGTCAGGCCCACGGCGCTGAACCTCAGCCGAAACGCCGCTGGCCACCACAGCGCCGCTGCCGTCGAACATCTCCCAGGCAAACCGCGTCAGCGCCGTATCGCCAACTGCGAAAACGCCCGCGCTTTGCCCCCGCATCTGGAATCCCGCCATCATGAATCCCGCCACCGCCCGCTCGATCTGCTCAGGCCCCACGGCCACGTCCTGGCCATTGTAGGTGAACACCGCATCCTCGCTGTAGAGCCTCGCGAATCCGGCCGCATCGCCCGCGTTGAATCGCTCGAAGAACATTTCGGCGGTTCGTTCAGGCGAGGGGGAACCCATGCAGAATCTCCGTCAAGCGCATCTGAATCTAGACCATCACCGGCGCCGCCGTCGAGTTGGGCGGCGCCGGGACTTGCCTGGGTCAAGAGGCCGCGAACTTCATGACCTTGATTGCGTCGAAGTTCTGGATGCCCCCGCCCACGCGCTTGGTCGTATAGAACAGCACGTACGGCTTCAGCGAATACGGGTCACGCAGCACACGCGCGCCCTGCCTGTCCACGATCAGGTAGCCGCGGCGGAAGTCGCCGAACGCGATCGCGAACGCATTGGCCGCAACGTCCGGCATGTCCTCGATCTCCGTCACCGGATAGCCGAGCAGGCTCGCCGCTTCCCCCGCGCCGCCTGGACGCCACAAATAGTTGTCGTCGCCATCCTTCAGCTTGCGCACAGCCGAAACCGTGCGACGGTTCATCACGAACCGGGCGTTGGCGCGGAACTGGCTTTTCAGCGAATAGACCAGGTCGATCAGCTTGTCGGCAGGATCGGTCGAGGCGAATGCACCGGCCGCGCCCGACAGGATGAAGCCGGTCTTGTTCCAGGCGTGCGAGCCCTCCGCGACCATGTCATAGCTGAGGAAGCCCTTCGGCTTGCTCGAGCCGTCGCCCGTCACGAACGCCGCCGACTCCTGCGCCGAAAAGCTCGCTTCCACCTCGTCCGCCAGCCACTCGTCGACATCGGCATAGGCGTCGTCCAGCAGCGTCTGCGTCGCCGCCGGCATCGCGTAAAGCTCGGCCGCCGGAAACTCCAGTAGGTCCAGCGTCGGCGCCGTCGTCTCCGCACGCGCGCCGGCTTCCGCCGCCCACGCAGAAACCGCGCCGAGGCTCACCGGCTTGCGGAACACCGTCGCCGACGTCTGCCGCACTGATGCGATCTGGCGCATCGGCGATGCCGCCATCAGGCGCTGCTCGATCAGGCGATCAAGCTCCGGCGGCGCCACATAGCCCCCCTGCGCCTCAGTGCCGACATTCACCGACTTGAGATCGAGCCGCGCAATCCCACTGTCATCGCCCCTGCGAAGATACGAGCCCCAGGCAGACTTGTGCTCGGGATCGGTCTTGCGCGGATCATCCCCGATCGCCGGCCGGGCATGGTCAAGCGACAGGCGCTCAAGCGTCGTCCGCTGCTTGTCCAACGAAGCCTCGATGCGCTTCAGCTTCGTATCCAGCAGCGGATCAGACGATCCGCGTTTCTCGATCTCCTCGATCCGCATGTCGTTGGCCGTCTTCAGCGCCTCGAACGCCGCCATCATCTCGGCCGTCGCCGCGCGCACGTCATCGCCTGCGCCGTTCGGCGCATTCATCTTCGTCTCGATCTTCATGATTTTTCCTTGAGCTTGCTTCGCTTCGATCACCAGCCAGCGCCGCGAAGCATCGCGCCGACGCAAACGAAAAGGGCGCAGCCATCGGCCACGCCCTTCAATCCGTATTGTTCTTTCGGGCTTAGTTGCCCGCCTTCGCCCGCTGCGTCGGCGTCACGATGCCCGCAGCAATGCCCGGCCCCATCGCAGGCGTCTTGCCTTCGCTCTCAAGCTGCCGCGCGCCGCCCAGAATGCCTGGCATGGCGTGATTGCCCTCGTGGCAGGCGAACTCATACATCGGCTGCGATGTGTTCAACGCCATCTCGCCCCGCCACGTCTGCGTGTAGAGCGCGGGATCTTCCACGATGAACTCGTACAGCACCTGGTCGTCCGACCAGCGCGAGAACCGCTCCGTCACCTTGCCGCTCGCCGAGATCAGGCTCGGCTGCAGCGGATGCACGTTGCGCGTCTCCACGACAAGCGTGTCGCCCTCATACCAGCCGACAGAGTCACCGGCCCATTTCGGAATGACAGACGGGCCATGCCGGGCCGCCGCAGCATTCGCGACGATCGGAATAACCCGCGCGTGGTGAACCATCTCGACGACGATCACGACTGCGCCCGGCGATTGCACCAGTTGCAGCGTCGAATTGTACATCGCGTTCTGCATCACGGGCCCGGCCGTAGTCTCGGTCATCAGGCAGCGCTCGAACAACGGCCGTGTCTCCGGCCCATCGAAATTCGCTGCCGCAAAACTCCCACCGCCAACCCGCTGCGCGCCCTGCTTGAAAGGCACACGCCCACTTGCTGGCTCCACGATCCACGACGTGCGGATCTCGCCCTTCACCTCGGCCAGCTTCACGCCGGGATCGATCCAGAAGGCGTTGTAACCCCGGTCCGCGTTGCGATCCTCGAGGATCGAAAGATCCTCGGGGTTGCTGCCCTGCGATTCAGATTCCAGCTGCGTGATGATGATCAGCGGGTTGTCGTTGACGATGACCCGCCCTTCCTCCTCGCTTACCACCAGCTTGTCGACGCCCGGCGGTCTCTGCAGGCTTGTGATCGACGTCGAGTTCCAGAACCCTTGCAGGTCCGGCGCGCCCCAGCTGGTCTTGGGGGCTGCATATCCCGGCGCGTGCTGAGCCGACGCTGTCCCGGCGAACACCACACCAAACAGCGCCGTGCATGCCATGAGCTTACGGATCATCGGCAAAACCTCCTGCAATGGATCGTCGGCCCGTCCCCCGCTTGGACAGAGCAGGCAGCGCTAGTGGCTGCCTTCACCGCCCTGGTCATCGCGCGGCAGCACGAGGCCGGCAGCGATACCGGGGCCCATGCCCGGAACCTTGCCTTCGCTCTCGATCTGACGTGCGCCAGCAAGAATACCCGCCATGGCGTGGTTGCCCTCGTGGCAGGCATACTCATACAGCGGCTCAGCGATGTTCAGCGCCATCTCGCCCTTCCAGGGCTGGCTGTAGAGCGCAGGATCATTCACCTCGAACTCGTAGGTGATCTGGTTGTTGTCCCAGCGTGTGAAGCGCTCGGTCAGCTTGCCATCCGCCGTGATCATGGCGCGCTGTCCCGGGTGAACATTGGTGGTCTGAACCACCAGCGTGTTGCCCTCATACCAGCCGACGGAGTCTCCACCCCATTTCGGCACGGCCCCATGCTTCGCCGCCGCTGCATTGGCAACGATCGGAATGTTCCTCACGTCGTGATTCATCTCCACGAGGATCATCACCGCGTTGGGCGTCTGCACGAACTGGAACGTGTTGTTGTACATGCTGTTCAGCATCACCGGGCCATAGGAGCCCGAGAAGCTCAGCACGCAACGCTCGGCGATCGGGCGCGTCTCCGGTCCGTCGAAGTTGGTGATCGCATAGCCGCCGCCGCGCGCCGCATCCGGCTTGTACGGGATGCGGCCGCTCGCCGGCTCGGTGATCCAGGACGAGCGCAGCTCACCCTTCACAGAGGCGACTTTCGTGCCCGGATCGATCCAGAACGCATTGTATCCGCGATCGGCATTGCGATCCTCAAGAATCTTCGTGTTGTTCGGATCATCGCCGTTGGTCGCGTCATCCGCCTTGCTCAGCACCACGAGCATGTTGCGGTTGACCATCCGGTCGGCTTCGGACTGGTTGAGCACCAGCTTGTCCACGCCGCCCGGCCGCTGAAGGCTGGTGATCGAAGTGTTGTTCCAGAAGCCCTGCAGGTCAGGTGCGCCCCAGGTCGTCTTCGGCGTCTCGTATCCCGGCGCCTGCGCGTGCGCGGTTCCTGCCGCCACTGCGATGGCGCACAGCGCCGTTGCGGCCTTGAGATAGAATTTCATGGGGGCTCCTCCGGGCATTGTCCTGCGCGCCCCGGACTTATTCGCCCGTAAGCGGCATGATCATTTCGCCCGATGCTACCTTCACCTGACGGGCGCGGAAAGGCTTACCTTGCGTCAGGCCGTTCTGAGCGCTGCAAACGCCATCGCCCCTCCAACCGCTGAAAATCTGGCGCTCGTCAGCATCGGTGAAGTCACGAGCGACACCTCCCGCAGATCAATTTCCCGTAGGATCCGGCCGCGCACCCCGCGAGGCGCCCAGTCGCGCGCGAGAAAGCCAATCGACAGCCCGCTGAGTCGTCCCGCGCGTATCCCCTCCAGCGCGGCCTTGCCGGCAGCGGTTTCGCCCACCACCAGCCCACGCACGAAAAGCCCGCGCCCATCCTCCCGGATGGACGTCCACCTTCCCGCCGTCCGCCCGCCTGCATGGCTTAGCAGCATCCCGATCCCGCCGCCCCGCGCCAGCGACCGGCTGAACGCACCCGCTCGCACCACATCGCCCGCCATATCCTCGACCTCGAACAGCGAGGCGTAGCCCTCGATCACCACCGAGTCAGTCGCCCGTCCGTCAGTCGTCCGTCCGCTCATGTCCGCCTCCCGGAACGGCGCGCTCATTTCGCGCGCCTCCATTAATTCGCATCAAGCTTCTGCTCGATCCGGGTCAGCTGCTCGCCCGCGTGCTCCAACTTTGCCTCGACGCGCGCGATGCGTTCGGTGACGCCAAGCAGCGCAGCCACGCGCATTTCCGCGTCCTTCAGCCGTTCGCTGGTGGCGCCCGCCCACGCAAACACGCCCGCGGACTCGACGATCACAGCGAGTATCAGTGCGAGTGTGATTTTCTTGTCGATCATCCCGACTTCCTTTGCTAAGACAGAGTCATCCTGGGCTGGGCGGCGCGCGTTCGGGAGTTTCCCTGGAATGAAGCGGGCGAATGTCGTCAGCGTGCGCACCCTTTTTTCGGGCGCCACACGCCTGCGATGCACATCATCCCGGAATGGGTTTCACTGGCAGCCGCCACAGGTGGCCCAGCTTATTGTCGATCTCGAAACGTCCGCCCGCGACAGCGCCGACGAAGAAGATGTTCCTGAAGAACGTCTCTATCTCGGCGTGATCACCACGAGCCGCGGGAAGTCCGGCCTCTCTGTGTTGCACGACGGACAGCAACGGCTTGTCGTGCTGGCCATGTTCTTGGCGTTCGCGCGTGACCGCGTGCAGTCGAACACCGAGCGCAACCGGCTCGATCGCATGCTGGTGCGCCGCGCCTTCGCCCGGCCGCCTGAACCGCGTCTGCGGCTGTCAGCGATGGACCATGCGTGGTTTGCCCACTTCATCCTGCCGCCCGGCGCAACACGCCGCCTGCCGGCAACCGCGCCGCTCGGCTCCCCGCGCGAGCTGCTGCTCGCCGCGCGCTTCATGGAACACGCCTTCGGCAGCTACAAACCGGATGAACTCAGCAACATCCTGGACTTCCTGCTGCATCACACAGCCCTCGTCCGCTCGATTGCCGACGTCGCGCCACCGCCGCCCCACCCGATGCTGGCCCATCCCATGCTGGCGGACCCCATGCTGGCGGGATCGCGGCAGCCTGCTCCCAGCCCCCATTTTTCAATAGCGGCCGAGTAACCTCATGGCAGATGCATCGAGCAAGGCGGCGGCGCCGCGTGTGTTGCTGCGGGTTGCTGTGGCCGCAGTTTTCATCGGACTGATGTGCCTCTCAGCGCTCGTCTGAGAAGCTGTCCGGCGCCTACTTGCGGTTCGGCGCGAACACGGCCGTAAGGCCAAGCAGAGCGATGAACGCCTTGTAGGCGGCATCGAGATGCTCAGGCGCGACCAGCACGCCGCCCGTCGCAGCCAGCGCCGCAATACCGCGCCAGGTCGAGAACTCGCGCAGCCGCGCGAACAAGTAGTCGATGATCGTCGACTTCATTTCCGTCTCCTTCTGTTGAAAAAAGAAAGGGCGATCCGTCGCCGGATCGCCCATTCGCCCACGCCACAAGCCTTGCACGCCTAGACGCCAGCCAGGCGGCGCTTCTCCTCGACGGTGAGGAAGCTCGCCGCCTCGATGCGTTGCCACTGGGTCGCGCGCTCATCCTGGAAGGCCGGCACGCCCTCAAGGTCAGGCGCGATCTCGCCGCCGACCCTGTCGCCCAGCCACCCCGAAATCGCCCGCGCCGCCCGATTCACAAGCGGCAGGATGGTCAGCCGCCAGAACGCAGCATTGGCCTCGCGATAGTTTGCGTAGGTCGCATCGCCCGGTATCCCGAGCAGCATTGGCGGCACGCCGAACGCCAGCGCGATCTCCCGCGCCGCCACATTGCGCAGCTCCACGAAGTCCATGTCCGTTGGCGACAGGCTCATCGGCTTCCAGTCGAGCCCGCCCGAGAGCAGCAACGGCCGCCCCGCATTTTCCGGGCCCTGGTAGACGCTCGCCAGCTCGCTGCGCAGCTCCGCAAGCTGCGCATCCGTCAGCGATTGCGACCCCGAATAGATCAGCGCCCCGCTCGGCCGCGCCGCGTTGTCGATCAACGCCTTGGTCCACGCGGCGCTTGCATTGTGCACATCCACCGCACGCGCCGCCGCCTCCAGCGGCGCATAGCCTTCATAGTCGTCGGCCGGATTGAACAACCGCATGTGCAGCACAGGCAGGAACCCATCCGCCTCACGCATGATGCGGCGTGCATCGCTTCCGACCCGATGCTCCCATCCCATCGGCCAGCCGCGCGCACCCTTCAGCACCTTCATGCGATCAGGTCGCAGCACATGCAGCTCGCGGACATCGCCATCCACCGACACCGCCTCGAGATAGGAATCCCCCGTCACCGCAAGGTGGGCATAGAGTCCTTCCATCAGATCCGGTCCGCCCTGGTCCACATTCGGCCGCATCAACAGCCGCAACAGCGCGTCATCACCCGACGCGCTCCTGAACCCGACGCTCGCCGCCGCCTCGGAGATCATGCGGATACAGCGATACCCAACCGGATTGCGCTCGAAGCCCTCGCGCGTCATCGCGCCAAGACCTGACCAGCGCGCCGCCCTCAGATCCGACATTGCGACCAGCGGACCGCTCGTCTTCTTCTCGCGCTTCCGGAAGAGTTTCATGCGTGATGCCCCGCGATCTCGCCGCCGCGCCACCACAGCGTCGCGTCCGGCTGGTTGAAGGAAGAGGTCGCCAAGCAGGGCGCGCTGGAGGTCATGCCTCGTCAGTGTTTGTCAGTTGAAGGCCGCGACCCCGCGCCGGCCCACTTGTCGACCATGCCCTGTTATACCCCGGCGCATTCCCACGCCGATTCAGCGCGGCTCCATCCTACAAATATGGTTGCCAGCACTCTGTTTTTGTTGATCGGATTTTTCCGGTTTCCTACGGTTTTGCAAAAGCTGTTTCCCCCAAAATGCACCCCATGAAGCGCGCTCGCTGGCCAGCGAGAGCGCAAGTGGAGACCATCATGGCCGTAGATGCCGTTGCCGCCCGCGCCGAAGCTTCAGACCGCCGCGAAGCTGCGCGTGAAGCCGCGCAACAATACTTCCAGGGCCGCGCCGACGCCCGCCGCGATCAGCGCGTGGAAGAGGCGAAGAAATCTCTCGCTGTCCGCCCCACGCCTGCCGAGCGCGCCATCGAAGCGCCGCCTCGCCGCAGGGGCTCCACGCAGCTGGTCGACATCCTCGCCTGACCCAGGCGCAGCGCGGCAATGGTTACCGCGCCGCTAACCGTGGCCTGCGACTTGCTGCAGCCAACCACACGCAGCCTTCATGGCGATAAGGCATGGTGACGTCTGGCTCACTCCGTGGCCAGAGGTTGGAAAACATGTCCTTCGATCTCCAGAACGTCCGCGACATCGGCGCCACGAATGTCGCGATGACACGCCAGCACGCGATCTTCATGGAAGCCGCGCGCTCGGATCGCAAAGTCACCAAGGCCCGCAACATCGCGGACCTGCTCGAGCGCGGCCATCGCTCGTCCAAAAGCGGCGGCCTTCAAGGCGTTGTCATCGATCTGAAAGCCTGACTCTAGCCCCGCGCAGCCTGCCGAGTCGCGATCTGCCAGACATTGCCCCACGCATCGCGCACGCTCGCCCTGCGGTCGCCATAGCGCGTATCGAACGGCTTCTCGACCGACTTCGCGCCCTGCGCCAGCGCCTTGCGGTACGTCTTGTCCGCGTCCTCGACATAGACATACAGAACCGCGCTCGCCGCCTCGCGCTCATCGTCGCTGCTGATCATCACGATGCTGTCGCCGATGCGCATCTCCATCGGCCTGCCCGCAAGCGCACGGCCCGTCGCGCCGAACACCGCGCGCAGGAACCCGGCCAGCCCTCTCACATCGTCGGTGAAGATCCGCGGCGTCACCGTCCGCCAGCCTTCAGGCTGAAAACTGGACATGGCGTCTTGCCCCCAATGCTCGCAACGGCGGGCACCCTGTCACACTGAGGTGAGAGCTGCAAAGCCAGTCACGGCTTGACCGGTCACACCTGCGCCAGCAACTGTTGCGTCCTGAAAACGAAAGCGGACGCAACACGCTTCGCACAGGCACAACGGGGAGACGACATATGCGGGCTCTGGTTCTGGCAACATCGCTGCTGCTTGCAGGTTGCATCAGCTCAACACCAACCGTATCCCCTGCTGCATCTGCGCGCATCACCGGCGGGATCGCCGACAACCAGCCTGCCGCCAACGCAGACGGCATGACGCTGTTCCGCGATGTGATCTACGGCCGCCACGACGGCATGGCCAATGTCTACGACGTCATCAAACCCGCCAACGCCAACGGTTCCGCCGTGCTTTATATGGTGTCCGGCGGCTGGGTCTCGCGCTGGGCCGCGCCCGAAACCCGCATCGCCCAGTTCCGTCCGCTGCTCGATGCCGGCATCACGGTGATCCCGATCCACCATGGCTCCGCGCCGCGCTTCAAGGTTCCCGAAGCCCACGCCGACGTTAAGCGCGCACTCCGCCACATCTCCCTCAACGCCGCCACCTACGGCATCGACGCCAAACGCCTCGGCGTCTTTGGCGGCTCCGCCGGCGGCCATCTCTCGCTCATGCTTGGCCTCAATGGCGATGATGGCGATCCGGCTGCTGAAGACCCTGTCCTGCGCGGCCCAGCCCGCATCAAGGCCGTCGTCGCCTACTATCCGCCCGTCGATCTGCGCACCATGACCGGCCCGAACGACCGCTTCCCGGCGCTCGACTTCCCGAAGGATCAGGCAGCAGCGATCTCGCCCATCCTGTTCGCCGATGCGAAGGACCCGTCCACGCTCATCGTCCACGGCGACGCCGATACGCTCGTACCACTGTCATCCGGCAAGTCGATCTACGAGGCGCTGAAGGCTGCGGGAGTCAAAACCGAGTTCGATATCATCGCGGGCGGCGACCATGGCTTCACCGAGCCAGCCCACCGCGCGCAGGCCGGCGCGTTCATGACAAGCTGGTTCAAAGCCAATCTCTAACCCGGCGAGCAGGCAAATTTACTCTTTTCGCCTGTAGAACACTGAAAATCGCCTCACGCTGTTAAGCGACGATTCACCGCGCGGGCAGATAATGCCTAGTGTTGGGAGTACGCTATGAGCGCCGGTGGATCAGGCGCGATCGGCCCCGTTTCGGTCCGATACGCCGCACAGATCAGAGAGCTTCTACGCGCGCAGGCGCTGCAGCGAATGGCGGCGGCTGCCGAAGCTGCACGCGCCACCGCCGAGGCCGAACAGGCCGCGCGCGTCGAGCCCATCGAGAAAGCTGAAGCCTCGGCTCCGGTGCAGGCAAAGACCGAAGCCAGCTCGCTTCCAGCCCAGCCGGAACGCGCCAAGCCTGATGCCTTGGAAGCCACGCCCGCCGGCCAACTCGTCGACGTCCAGGCCTGACCGGAAAAGCCGCGCCGGCGCCGCGTTCACGCGCAGCGCCGCACGCGCCTAGCCCATCCGCTTCATCGCGCAGATCTTGTTGCCGTCCGGGTCGCGCAGATAGGCAAGATACAGCTGCATCGTCGCGCCCTGACGAAGGCCCGGCGGATTCTCGATAGCCGTCCCGCCATTGGCGACGCCTGCCGCGTGCCATGCATCGGCATGCGCCGTATCCTCGACCGCAAACCCGATCGTGCCGCCATTGGCATGGCAGGCCGGCTCGCCATTGATCGGCTTCGACACGCCGAATGTCCCGGTCTTCGTGCGCCAGAACACGCGGTTGCCATCCACGAAACCCGGCTTCACGCCCAGCGTGCCCAGAATTGCATCATAGAACTTCTTCGAACGCTCGAGATCGTTCGTGCCGACCATCACATGCGAAAACATCAAGTCCTCCTACTACAGGCAGCCGTCCGCAGCCTGCGTTGCGACCGCAAATGCGCCAATCCTCGCTCTGTTGCAATCCTTCCGGCCTTGCCAATTGCACGGGAGAACCGTGACGCAATCGCCGCCGCCCACAGCTATCACGCCGAACACATCGCCATCATCGACAAGGCCGCCGAGGCGAAACAGCCGCTCGACATGTGCCATTTCCAGCATGGGTTTATTGCTCCCGCCCAGACGTCCAACGCCGCCTGAACGTCCGCCAGCGAAACCGGCGCCCTTGCCCACATGCCGTTCGAGCGCGTCCTCGCCCTCAGCCGCATTTGCAGCCAGCAGGCCACCGTCTCGACCGTCATCTACACCGACCTGGTCGCCGGCGGGCCGAAGGGAATTGTGCGCCAGTCCAACGGCCTGCGCGCCTTTCTTGCGACTTTTCTTTATCGCGAGCAGCAGCTCGAAACCGCCCACACAGCGGCCCTCGCAGGCGACAGCAAGGCCCCCGCGCCTTAGCCCGCCATCTGCTGGCGGTTGACCAAAGCGCCGCCACCCGGTCACTGTCCGCCGGAATCGGAGGCTGTCACATGCTGATGACACTCATAAAGGCGGTCGGAACCGTTGCCGTCGTCATCATTATTTCGGAGGTGCAGAAGCGCTCCAACACGCTTGGCGCCGCCATCGCCGCCTTGCCTCTGATGACCATGCTCGTTGTGTTCAACCTCGCGACCGACCCCAAGGCCGGCCCCGGCCAGGCGATGCAGTTCGCCAACACCACATTCATGCTGTTCTTCCCGGGCCTCACCTTCTTCATCCTGCTGCCGCTCTGCCAGAAATTCGGCATCACCTTCTGGTGGTCATTCGGCATCGCCGTCGCCGCAACGTTCGCCCTCACCATCGCCGCCATCAGCTTGATGCGCCACTTCGGCGTGAAGCTCGACTGATGTTCGGACCCCGCTCCCTCGAAAAGAACATGCGCATCGCTCTCGCCATCGCGCTGGCCTGCGTCGTCATCGTGGCGCCCCTCATCGGCGTCTACGCGCTCTCGCCCTTCTTCTTCGTCTGGGGACTCGAGCCCTACCAGCTCGCCGTCGCCGTCGCGGTGATGGTCGCCGAGGCGCTCACACTCACAGCGCTCGTCTTCCTCGTAGGCCGCAAGCGCTAGTCCTTCGCCCGCTCAACGCATGAGGTGACGCAACGTATCGCGCGCCGCGATGCCTCTTGGCGCCGCGCCGCATCGGATTAGGCTAGGCCGCATAAACAGAACGCAGGTGAGGCGCGCCATGGCTGACAGCTACACGGACATTCTCTACAGCGCCGAAGGCGGCGTCGCGACCATCATGCTCAACCGCCCAGACAAACTCAACGCCTGGCGCGGACAAATGGAGCAGGAAGTCCGCGCCGCGATGAAAGTCGCCACGGATGACGACAGCGTCCGCGTCATCGTCCTCACCGGCGCAGGCAAGGGCTTCTGCGCCGGCGCCGACATGAACATGCTGCAGAACATCCAGGGCGATGCCGGCGCCTCGCGCTCCGCCATCGACGCTGCTGCCCCGTGGAATCCCGCCTCGAACGAGAACTTCCAGAAGCAGTATTCCTACTTCCCCGCCGTACCCAAGCCGATCATCGCCGCCATCAACGGCTCTGCCGCCGGCCTCGGCCTCATCATGGCGCTCTACTGCGACATTCGCTTCTCGGCTGACACCGCGAAGTTCACCACCGCCTTCTCGCGCCGCGGCCTCGTCGCCGAGCACGGCATATCGTGGCTGCTCCCGCGCCTCATCGGCTTCGCCAACGCCGCCGACCTGCTCTACAGCGCCCGCGTGATCAAGGCCGATGAAGCCCGCGCCATGGGCCTGGTCAGCCGCGTCATTCCCGCGGCAGACTTCGCCAGCGAAGTCGCCGCCTACGCCCACATGCTCGCCACCGAAGTCTCGCCCCGCTCCCTGCGCGAGATGAAACGCGAAATCTGGAACGCCCAGTTCCAGTCCCTCGGCCAGGCCATCGAAGCCGCCAACGGCGACATGCCCGCCAGCTTCAAATCCGCAGACTTCAAGGAAGGCGTCGCCCACTTCGTGGAGAAGCGCGCACCGAAATTCACGGGGCGCTAAACCGCCCCATCCGGCTTCTTCCCGGCCTTCTTCGCGGCGGACTTCTCCGCGCGGAAAGCCTTCGCCCAGCCATCCTTGCCGGCCTGCCGCCCGCGCGCGATCGCGAGCGCATCCGGCGCCACATCCTCCACGATCACAGACCCAGACCCCACATACCCGCCCGCCCCAATCGTCACCGGCGCCACGAGCGATGAATTCGACCCAACGAACGCCCCCTCGCCCACCACCGTGCGATATTTGAAGAAGCCATCGTAGTTGCAGAAGATCGTCCCCGCGCCGATATTCGCGCCCGCGCCAACCTCACCATCGCCCAGATACGACAGATGGTTTGCCTTTGCGCCCTCGCCGACCGTGACGTTCTTCACCTCGACGAAGTTGCCGATGTGCGCATCCTTCCCGATGACAGCCCCCGGCCGCAGCCGCGCATACGGACCAACGAACGCGCCAACCCCAACCTTCGCGCCTTCAAGGTGCGAGAACGCCCGGATCACCGCGCCGCCCTCCACGCTCACGCCGCCCGCGAACACCACGTTCGGCTCAATCGTCACGCCCGCCGCCACTTTCGTGTCGTGGCTGAAGAACACCGTCTCCGGCGCCGGCATGGTCACGCCCGCTGTCATCATCCGCTCGCGCACACCGTCCTGGAACACGCGCTCGACCTGCGCCAGCTCCACCTGGCTGTTGACGCCCTGCACATCACGCTCCTCGCACAGCGCAACCGCCGCCTTCAGCTTGCGCCCCCGCGCCAGCCCGACCAGATCGGTCAGATAGAACTCGCCCTTGGCGTTGTCGTTCTTCACCTCTTTCAGAAGCTCGAACATCAGCGTCACCGGCGCCGCCATCACGCCCGAATTGGCGAGCGGGATCGCCAGCTGCGCCTCGGTCGCATCGTTCGCTTCGACAATCGCGCTCAGCGATCCATCGGCAGCCGTCACCAAGCGTCCATACCGGTTCGGCAGCGTCGCGTTGAACCCCAGCACGCAAACGCTCGCGCCCTTCTCGATCTCCCCAAACGCCCGCTCGCCCGCCTCCTTCGGCACCAGAGGCGTATCGGCATAGAGCACGATCGCATGCCCATCAGCGCTCGCCAGCGCCCCACGCGCGGCATCGACAGCATTGGCCGTGCCCAGCTGCTCATGCTGCACCACCACATTCTCGGCCCCCACCAGCTTCGCCGCCGCCTCGCTTAGCGCCGGCATGTCCGGCCCGACCACCACGACGCTCCGCTTGCAGCCGATGTCCTTCGCCAGTGCGACGCTCCACGCCAGCATCGTCCGCCCGCCGATCTCGTGCAGCACCTTTGGCCGCGGCGATTTCATCCGCGTGCCCTTGCCCGCAGCGAGGATGATTGCGAAACGGTCTGCCATGGCCTGTCCCTCAGGTCGAATCCAGTTCGCCCTGAGTATCATACCCGCACCCATGACCAACCTCTCCGGCTACACCATCGCCTTCGATCTCGACGGCACGCTTGTCGATACGGTCGGAGACATCCACCGGGCGCTCAATCATGTGCTGGCAAGCGAAGGGATTCCGCCTGCCGCCCTGGCCGATGTCCGTAACTTCGTCGGCCTCGGCGCGCGCGCCCTGCTCATCCGCGCCTTCGGCGCGCACGGCATCCACCACGACGACGCCACGCTGGACCGGCTCATCGACCTCTATATCGCGACCAACTCCGCCGATATCGCCGCCCTGTCCCGCCCCTTTCCCGGCGTCGTCGAAGCGCTGGAGGTGTTGAAAGCCTGGGGCGCCACGCTGGCCGTTTGCACAAACAAGCGCGGCCACCTCTCTGTCCAGCTGCTGACGGCGCTGAACATGGGGCGCCACTTCGCCGTGATTGTCGGCGGCGACGATGTCCAGAACCGCAAGCCGCACCCGGACCATTTCATCCATGCGATCCGCGCGGCAGGCGGCGATCCTGCGCGCAGCGCCATGGTGGGCGATTCAATCAACGACGTGCTGTCGGCCAAGGCCGCCAACGCGCCCGTCGCTGTCTACGCCTTCGGCTATACAGACACGGCGCCGGGCCTGTTAGGCGCCGACGCCGTGTTTACGCAATTCACTGATTTGCCGGACCTTCTGGTCCGCCTGCTGAAACTCTAACCGATACCGCGCATGTAGCTCGCGGGCTTGCCGGGCTCAGGCCGCGCGTTTTTCTTGCGCGGGGGCATACCGTTGACCATGTTGCTGCGCACATCCGTTCGTGCGGACCGCATTGCAGGCACGAAGCCAGCGTCGATCAGGTTGATGGACACATCGAAGCCCCGGTTGATCCAGTACTCTTCGATTTTGGCCTTCAGCTTGCGCGCGCCATCTTCGTCGCAAAAGTCGCTATTCATGTTCTCTGCTCCAGACACCAAGTGAAGCTATGTGGACGTGAAACGCCCTTGAGCCTCGGTAGGTCCCTCAGTTCTCGCCGTCCGCTTTGCGGTATCGCCGTAGTGTCAAGTTAGGAAAGCAGTTGAGGCGGCGCATGATGCAGCAAAGGTATTTTGAAGGTGAATTGTGGCAGCGCCTTTTGGAACGCCACCTTTGCCTGAACGTTTGTTTGGGTTGGGTGCATTTGCTGGGCTTTTCGCGTTAACGCCTTGGCGCTTCGAAAAACCGCAACGCCTCCACGGACAAGAAGCGCGGAATCAACGTCGCGAGTCGCGCGACTTCCCGATTTCGGCATCAAGGGGTGGCGTGCCATCCGAAGCTCGCAACGCGAGCGTAGGGTGGTGGGCGATGCAGGGATTGAACCTGCGACCCCTCCCGTGTGAAGGGAGTGCTCTCCCGCTGAGCTAATCGCCCGGACCCACCTAAGGGACCCAGATTCTGGGGAGCGGGTTCATAGGCCCCCGCCCTGCGGCCCGTCAAGCTGAGCCTCGACGCGCGCTCCGCCCTTGGCGCACGTTGGTTGCCGCGCCGCGGCACAAATCCCAGTCGAACAGCCGGTTTTCACTGTCCAACTTGTTATCGGACGGCCGCCGCCTCCCGGGGGTTTCCCGTGGACACCAGCCCTTCCTTTTGGGAAGGCTGGGTCAGAAGGCGGACTAAAAACAAGAAAGCCGCCAACGGGAGGGAATACGGGATGGCGCTTCTTTCGCCAGGAATGATCACGACCATGGACGCGGCCCGGAAACACCGGACCTACGCGCTCTGGATTCTCATCATCGTCTACATCTTCAATTTCATCGACCGGCAGATCGTCAACATCCTGCAGGAAGACATCAAGCACGACCTGAAGCTCGACGACACGCAGCTCGGCTTGATGACCGGCCTGACCTTCGCCGTCGTCTACTGCACGATGGGCATCCCGGTCGCGAAGATTGCCGACAGCACCAGCCGCAAGGCCGTGTTGGTTGTCTCGCTCGCCATCTGGAGCGCCTTCACCGCCATCTGCGGCCTGTCGCAGGACATCGTCATCGGCGGCCAGGTTCTCGACGATGGCGCCGTTGTCGGCGGCATGACCATCATCTCCGGCTTCATGTTCCTCCTGATCGCGCGCATGGGCGTCGGCCTCGGCGAAGCAGGCGGCAGCCCGCCTGCCCACGCCATGATCTCGGACCTCTACGAGAAAGACAAACGCGGCCGCGCGCTCGCGCTCTATTCCGCCGGTCTCTATGCCGGCACGCTGCTGGGTTACTATCTCGGCGGCTTCCTCACCGAAGCGCTTAGCTGGCGCCAGGCCTTCTTCGTCGTCGGCATTCCCGGCATCATTTTCGCCGTCGTCGCCTGGACGACCGTGAAGGAGCCGACACGCGGCCTCTCCGGCATCAACCCCAACACCAAGAAGGCGAGCTTCACGCAGTCCTTCAAGAAGCTCTGGTCGATCAAGGCCTTCCCCTACTACGCCATCGCCACCGGGGCGGGCACCTTCATCACCTACGGCCTCGGCAACTGGATGCCGTCCTTCATGCCGCGCACGTTCGGCATCGTGGACCCGGCCTCCACGGGCGAGACGATCAAGTATATCGGCCAATGGGGCATGCCCGATCTCCAGAACATGCTGGGCCTCTGCCAGGCGTCCGTCGTCGATGGCGTCAAGACGCTCGCGGCCGACTGCTACAACATGAACAAGACCGAGATCGGCCTGTTCTACGGCACCTGCTCGGGCGTCGGCGGCATGATCGGCACGATCTATGGCGGTTACCTGGCCGACAAGCTCGGCGCCAAGGATCGCCGCTGGTTCCTGTGGGTGCCGATGTGGGGCAAGATCCTCGGCGCGCCGCTGTTCATCGCCGCGCTCTTCGCGCCGACGGTTGAACTCTCGCTGCTGCTCTACTTCCCGGGCATCACGCTGGCCGCCATGTATCTCGGGCCGGCCCTCGCGATCACGCACCACCTCGTGCCCGCGTCGATGCGCGCGATGTCGTCTGCCGTGCTGTTCTTCATCCTGAACATCCTCGGCCTCGGCCTTGGCCCGACAGTCGTCGGCGTCGTCTCCGATTTCGTCGGCGACAACGCAGCAACGCTCGCCCAACAGCACAGCTGGCTCGGCTCCAGCGTCGCTGAGGTCCAGCAGATGTCGCTCAAATGGGCGATGGTCGTGGCCGTCTTGCTCATGACGCCGCTCGCCATCTTCTGGCACATCGGCGCGCTGAAACTGCCCAAGGGCAATCTCGACGACGACGGCAACGCCGCCGTCGCCGAAGCCCTCACCGAGGGCGACCCGAAAGGCCATACGCAAACGACTGGGCCTTCAGCCTGATCGGAGGCTCGGGAGTAGGGAGTAGCGAATAGGGAGTAGACCTCCCGCGCCACGACCTACTCCCTACTCCCAATTCCCTACTCTCGCCGTGCTCACGGCTCAAACGTCAGCTCATCATCCCCCAGCGGCGCGAACACCTCGTCCAGCATACGATGCGTGACGCCCGCCAGTGAATCCGGATTCCATTTCGGCGCGTTGTCCTTGTCGACAATCACCGCGCGCACGCCCTCCTGGAAATCATGGCTGTGAACCTGCCGGCTGCCGATGCGGAACTCCATCCGCATATTGTCCTCGAAGCTCTGCATCTTCAGCCCTTCGGTCAGCTGCCGATGCGCCACCTTCAGCGTGCGCGGCGATTTCGTCTTCAGCGTGTCGAGCTGCTTCTTCGCCCACTGTCCCTGCGGCGTGTCAGACACCTCGCCCTCAAGCGCCGCGACAATGTCCTCCACGCTCGCGCCGGAGAAACAGCGCGCCATCACGTCGTCATACTTCTCGAAGCTGCCAGCCTCGTCCCAGTCCATCGCCTCCAGCAGCTCCAGTCCGCCATCGCAGACCTGGTGCTTCAACGCATCGACCACGCCGGATTCCGCAAAATGCGTCGCCACGCCCGCCGCGACCACGTCCCCGCCCTTCAGCCGCTCTCCCGTCAACGCCAGCCACATCCCCAGCGGCGGCCCAAGGCGCGGCAGGAACCACCCACCGCCCACATCCGGAAACAGCCCGATGCCCGTCTCCGGCATCGCAAACAGCGTCCGCTCCGTCGCCACGCGATGGCTGCCGTGCACCGAAATGCCGACGCCGCCACCCATCGTCACGCCGTCGATAAACGCCACATAGGGCTTGAGGTAATTCTTGATCCGCGTGTTGAGCCGATACTCCGCCCGGAAGAACGCCTGCGCCGCCGATCCGTCCGCCGCCCCGCTCTCGGCCAGCATGCGGATATCCCCGCCCGCGCAGAACCCGCGCGAGCCCGTCGCATGGTCCACCACCACAAGCTCGACCTCGGGATCGTCCGCCCACTGCTTCAGGGCCGCGTCCATCGCCAGGCACATTTCCTCGTTAAGCGCATGCAGCGCCTGCGGCCGGTTCAGCGTGATCCGCCCCGCAACGCCCTCGCGATGAATGGTGACTTCGGCCATGGCAGTCCTCCGCGCCTTCCGGGCGGGCCTAACACGCTCCGCCCACGAATCCCAACTGTCATGGAATCAGTCAAAGACTGATTGCGCGACGCAGAATGAAAGCGCCCGCATCCACGGCGAGAGTCATTGGGGCCCCGCAAGGTTGCGCGCCTTCGTTCTGCGGCCAAATGCCTGAAGGCGCGGCCTCGTCGCTGTTGAGTGCGATCACGAACAAGGAGGCGGCCGCCATGCACTGGCATACCGTGCGCTTCGACGCGCGCGCCAATCGCGTCGAAATATATCGCCACGCCGACGACATGCTCGATGGTGATCCACTGATCCTGATAGATGCTGAAGTCGGAAAGTTTGGCGAAACGCCCGACGGCGCCGAAAAACTCGCGACCTGGCTCGGCCGCATCGTATTGAGCGACAACCCAGCCGTCAGAAAAGCGCTCGGGCTCGCCTGAGTCAGCTGAAGATCAGCTGCTCACAACTGAGCGGGCACGGGTTCGGCAGATGCGCCATGCTTCTGTCACGTCGCCCGCGCGAACTGCCTCAAGGACGAGGAACTTCATACTCCAGCTGCTCGATGAACTCACCAACAGCCAGAATCACCACGCACTGATAATCGCCCGCGCCATCGGTCGAGCAACCGTCAATGCCGTAGGAATCCTTGATCAGCTTCCGGCTGAACCGCCACGTCCGCCCATCGGCCACATACTCCGATCCCTGCGACGCCGCCCACGGCCCCAGCGCGCCATAGAACCAGTTCGCCGTGTCGCCGGTGCATGTGAATCGCAGCGTGCCGCCATCCCGCTCGCGCTGATAGCTCCTCGTCTCCGCCGCCTGCGCAACGCAGTCCGCATAAAGCCGCGCCTGCGGCGGCGCCGGCAACCCCGCCGTCGTCCGCACATCCGGCACACCCGCCGGCACAGCCTCCGGCGCGCTCGCACAGGCGCCCAGCATAATCACCGCCGCCAGAATGCCAGCTCGCATCACTGCCTCAACATATCCCGCGACACGATCACCCGCATGATCTCGTTCGTGCCCTCAAGGATCTGGTGCACACGCAAATCCCGCACGATCCGCTCCACGCCATAGTCGGCCAGATAGCCATACCCGCCATGCAGCTGCAGCGCGTCGTTGGCCACCTTGAAGCCCGTGTCCGTCACGAACCGCTTCGCCATCGCGCACCAGCGCGTCGCCATCGGCGTCTTCGCATCCAGCTCCTGCGCGGCCGAGTATAGCATCATGCGCGCCGCCTGCGTCTCGGTCTCCATGTCGGCCAGCTTGAACTGGCTCGCCTGGAAGTCCACGATCGCCTGCCCGAACTGCTTGCGCTGCTTCGCGTAGTCGAGCGCCTTGTTCAGCGCCTCCTGCATCCCGCCCAGAGAGCACGCGGCGATGTTGAGCCGCCCGCCATCCAGCCCCGCCATCGCGAAGCGGAAGCCATCGCCCTCCGCGCCGATGCGGCGGCTGGCCGGAATGCGCACATCCTCGAAAATCACCTGCCGCGTCGGCTGCGAGTGCCAGCCCATCTTCCGCTCGTTCGCGCCGAACGAGACGCCCTTGTCGCTCTTGCGCACGATGAAAGCCGAAATGCCCTTCGGCCCATCCACCCCCGTCCGCGCCATCACGACATAAACGTCGCTCACGCCCGCGCCCGAGATGAACTGCTTCGATCCGTTGAGGACGTAATCGTCCCCATCCTTCACGGCCTTGGTCTTCAGCCCCGCCGCGTCCGACCCCGACCCCGGCTCCGTAAGACAGTACGATGACAGCAGCTCCATCGTGGTCAGCTGCGGCAGCCACTCCTGGCGCATCTCATCCGTGGCGAAGCGATCGATCATCCACGAGCACATGTTGTGGATAGAAATGTACGCCGCCGTCGAAATGCAGCCCTGCGACAGCTGCTCGAAAACCAGTACGGCATCGAAACGAGACAGGGCCGACCCGCCCACATCCTCGTTAACGTAAAGCCCGGCGAACCCCAGCCCTGCTGCTTCCCGGATGACATCCACAGGGAAATGCTTTTTTTCGTCCCACTCGGAGGCAAAAGGTCGAAGCTTTTCAGCGGCGAAATCTGCCGCCGTCTGTCTAATCAAAATCTGTTCAGAGGTCAGCGCTGTCATGCGGCCTGTTCCATGTCTGGTTCACGGGCTATTCATACGGTGCGTTCCATGCGTACTCAAATACTGCCCGAAAAAGACCCGCGACAGGCTGGCCTCCCCATGGCGACTTTGATCTCCGAAACCGCGGCGCAGTATCGCGTCCGGCCCGCCCGCGGGAATGAAATCGGAGACCTTCAGAACATCGACCTCGCCTCGGCGACCCTCTTCCGGGGCACCGGGTTGATCGACTTTGGCCCGCTGGGAGAGCCGACTCAGCCGATTCCCGAGGATCGCCTGCGCCGTGGCTTTGGCGATGGCCTCATCTGGGTCGCCGTCGATGACCGCGAGGAGCTTGTGGGCTTCGCCCTCTGCTCAGACCGGGGTGAGGATCTCTACCTCGACCAGCTCTCCGTCCTGCCCCGCCATGGCCGCCAGGGGCTGGGCACGCGGCTGCTCCGCCGCTGCCTGCAGGAAGCTGAAACCCGCTCGTTCCGCCGCGTGTCGCTGTCCACCTTCCGCAAGGTGGCGTGGAATGGCCCCTTCTACCGCCAGCTTGGCTTCCGCGAAGTCCCCACCTGGCGCCTTCAGGACTGGCAAGCCGAAATCCGCGACCTCCAGAAAACCACCATGGACGTCCGCCTCCGCTGCTTCATGCAGCGCAAGGTGAAACGCATGCGGTAGCCTTTGGACCGCCGGCCCTCTGCTTGCCTCGCCGAAGCTCGACGAGCGTAGGCGGGCCCGGCAATCGCCGCGCAGCGGCGAGCAGCCCCCCTCACCCCTCCATCAACCGCTCAATCAACGGCGACATCAGCGCCTCCAGCACGCCCGCATCCGCCTTCGCCAGCGCCTTCAGCCCGATCATCTGCCGCATCACCTGAAACCCCGCGACCAGCGCGAACAGCAACGCGGCCCGCTGCGCCGCATGCTCCCCACCCAGCGCCGCGCTCAGCGTCTTCTGGTGATGCTTCTCGATCTGCACGCGGCCGATCTCCGCCGCCCGCTCGCTCGCCGCTGAGCGCAGCATGATCTGGAACCCGTCCGGCATCTGCGCCCCCGGCTTGGTCATCGCCACCAGCGCCGCCGTGAACGCCTTGCCCGGCGATGCCGCGCCCAGAATGCGATCCGTCAGGATGATCGGGTCCGCCATGGTCAGCGCCACGACTTCCGCAAACAGCTGCTCCTTCGATCCGAAATAGCGGTTCACCAGCATGGCGGTCACGCCCGCCCCCGCCGCGATCTCGCGCACGCCGGCCCCGTCATAGCCATGCCGCGCGAACGCCTTGCGCGCCGACTCAAGAATGGCCTCCCGCGTCGCCGCCGCATTGCGCTTCCGCTTCTCAGGCTCGACCGCCATCAAATCCCCGCAGGATCAACAATTATACGACTGTAGACTTGTGCGTCGCTTTAGTCTACATACGTATACATACAGCGAAACCGCAACCGGAGAAAAGCCATGGCGGGAACTGTGCTGGTCACCGGCGGCAACGGCTTCGTCGCAGGCTGGGTCATCGTGGAGCTACTGAAAGGCGGCTACAGCGTCCGCACCACAGTCCGGTCATCAAAGCGCGAGGATGCCGTGCGCGCCGCTGTCGGCACACAAGTCGCCGACCTGTCCCGCCTCACCTTCGCCCACGCCGACCTCACGCAGGACGATGGCTGGCCCGCCGCTATGACCGGTGTCAGTCACGTTCTCCACGTCGCCTCGCCCCTCGGCACAGGCGCCACGAAGAACCCCGACGATCTCATCATCCCCGCCCGGGCAGGTACGCTGCGCGTCCTCAAGGCCGCCGTCGCTGCCGGCGTGAAGCGCGTGGTGATGACGTCCTCCGCCGCCGCCTCTAACCCGGGCATAGCCGGCGACACCTTCACCGACGAAACCGTCTGGACGCCCCCGGCCCATTTCAAGTCCGACGCCTACCGCCTCTCCAAGCTCCTCGCCGAAAAAGCCGCGTGGGAGTTCATGGAAAAACACGGCGGCAATACCGAATTCACCACCATCCTCCCCACCGCCATCTTCGGCCCCGCCCTGTCGAAGGACCAGACCGGCTCCGTCGAAGTCATCAAGCGCATCTACACCGGCGCCATGCCCCGCATCCCCCGCCTCGGCGTCTGCGTCATTGATGTGCGCGATCTCGCCACCGCCCACGTCAAAGCCATGACCACGCCCGACGCCGGTGGCCAGCGCTTCCTCGTCACCGGCGAGTTCATGTGGATGGAGGAGATCGCCGCCACCCTGCGCCAGCATTTCGGCGCCCGCGCCCCCAACATCCCCACCAGGCGCCTGCCCGACTTCGCCTTCCGCCTCGCCGCCGCCTTCAGCCCGCCCCTGCGCGCCCTGCTGCCCCTGCTGGGCCGCAAGAACCGCTACGCCTGGGCCAAGGCCACCCGCATCCTCGGCTTCCACCCCCGCCCGGCATCCCCACCATCGTGCGTTGGCACTTCCGATTAGAATCTTGGAGGGCCCCCCAATCATGAAACAGCTTCTGCTCGCACTCGCCGCTCTGTCCGCCGCCTCGCTCGCCGCCTGCGAAGAGAAAAACCCGGTCGAGAAAGCCGCCGACGAAGTCGAAGACGTCATCGACAAGGCCAACTAGACCACGCCGCAAAACATCCCAGCGCGGCCGGGCGAAACACGCCCGGCCGCGCCTGCGCGTCCCGGTGACAATCCCGGCTCCAACCGCTACCTGTTCCGCCAGAGGAACATCGCGATGCCCAAGTCCCTGATCACCGGCGCCTATCCCGCCTCCCGCCTGCGCCGCCTGCGCCAGCATGACTGGTCGCGCCGCCTCGCCCGCGAGACGAGGCCCAGCCCGGACGACATCGTCTGGGGCATGATCGTCCACGACGGCAAGGAGCCCCGCGTTCCCGTCAAAACCATGCCCGGCGTCGATCGCCTCAACGTCGATGAAGCCGCCAAGGCCGCCGTCCGCGCCCGCGAGCTGGGCATCCCCGCCATCGCCATCTTCCCGCACATCAACGCCGACAAGAAAAACGAAGGCGGCGATGAAGCCGTGAACCCCGATGGCCTGATCCCCACCGTCATCCAGGCCATGAAAGCCGCCGCCCCCGAAGTCGGCATCGCCTGCGACGTCGCGCTCGACCCGTTCACCAGCCACGGCCACGACGGCCTCTTGAACGAGGACGGCTACGTCCTCAATGACGAAACCGTCCAGGTCCTCACCGAACAGGCCCTCATCCAGGCCCGCGCCGGGGCCGACATCGTCGCCCCCTCCGACATGATGGACGGCCGCATCGGCGCCATCCGCGAGATACTGGACGTGGAGGGGTTCGAGAATGTCATGATCCTCTCCTACGCCGCCAAATACGCCTCGTGCTTCTATGGCCCCTATCGCGACGCCGTGGGCACCGCCTCCGTCCTCAAGGGCGACAAGAAAACCTACCAGATGGATTTCGGGAATACCGAGGAGGCCCTGCGCGAGGTCGCCATGGACATCCAGGAAGGCGCCGACATGGTCATGGTGAAGCCGGGCCTGCCCTACCTCGACATCGTCCAGCGCGTCTCAGCTGAGTTCGGCCTGCCTACCCTCGTCTTCCAGATCTCCGGCGAGTACGCCCAGATCAAGGCGGCCGCTGCACAAGGCTGGCTGGATGAAGACCGCGCCATCCTCGAAACGATGGGCGCCTTCAAGCGCGCCGGCGCGTCAGGCGTCATCACCTACTTCGCCGAACGCGCCGCTCAGCTGTTGGGGAAATAGCGCCTAGTGCAGCAAGGGCCTCTCGAACCCCGCTTTCAGCCGCACATGCCGTTCATGCAGCTTCCACATCAGGCTCTCCAGCACCTCCAGCCGCGCCTCGGCCGCCTCGGTGTTCACACCCTGACGGCTATGGGCTGAAACAATGTGGATCATCCGGCCCACATGCTCGGCCAACATGCCGACCTGGGCTTTGAGTGCAGCAACTTCATCCTGATGGCTCATCATCGAAGGGTCCTTGGTTTCGACCCCCGACGAACGCTTCTGATCACCTACGCCCGACGCGCGGTATCAGTTTCACAGCCCGATCAAGACCTTGTTTGCGCCTCATTTCCCTCCGGACCCGCCCCCTCAAACCGCCCTCTGATCCACCGCCCCACACCATACGCCACCGCAATCCCCACGCAGTCCGCGAGGAAGTCCACCATATCGCCAGACCGCATCACATCGCTCCGCGTCTGCACCCACTCGATCCCCACCCCCAGCACCACCATGTGCGCCAGCCAGAACCACAGATACCGCCTCGGCAGCGCCAGCACGCCCGGCAGCGTCAGGCACGCGAACGCCAGCGCGTGATACACCTTGTCCTGGAACGGCATGAAAGGCGGCGAGCCCGACACCGGCGCCACGAACACCCACGCCGCCAGCGCCATCCCGAATCCCGACACCGCGCCCAGCGCCACGAACAGCAAAGCCCGCCGGCTCAACCCGCTCACACTGACCGCCATCTCGCCCTCCTTCAGCAAGCTGCCCTCCGAGAATCGGCAGATGCCCTCAACTCCGGTCTATCGACAGACTCAGCGGATTGGTATTAATCCCGCCTCTTCGATGGCCTCCCCTACCGGGTTAAGAGCCGCAACAGACACGGACCGCGCGGCAACATGATCCGCGACATGCAATCCCGGGACGTCGATGCGCTGGTCGCAATCGAGACCGCCTGCTTCGCGGCAGGCTATGCCGACAAGATGATGTCGGCCGAAGACTTCGCCGAAGTCCTCACCGACGAACACACCGCCCTCTTCTGCGCCGTCGATGGCGACACCGTCATGGGCTACGCCTTTCTGATCCTCGAAGACGGCGCCGCCAATTTCGATAGCCTCGCCGTCTCCCCCGCTCACCAGGGCAAGGGCCTCGGCGACCACCTGTTTAAGCATGTCGAGCAGTACTGCCGGGACAACGCCATCCCGCGCCTGAATCTCGAGATCAAGGAAACCAACTACCCCCTCCTCACGCGCTACCATGGCTACGGCTACAAGTGCTTCGAGGTCGAAGCCGGCTTCTACGCCGATGGCTGGGGTGCAATCAGGATGCTGAGATATTTTGACGTATGACTGGATCCTGATCGCGGACGATCTGCGGGATCTTGCCGCCCTTGGCGCGCCGTTCCGCATGATGACCACGCGCGACTATGTGCTTCAGCCGAAGCTCATGTCCGGCTCGCGCCCGAAGATCATCAATCTCTCGCGCAGCTACAATTACCAGACCGACGGCTACTACGCCTCGCTCCTCGCCGAAGCGCGCGGCCACCGCGTCGTCCCCACCGTCGAAACCCTGCTCGATCTCTACGACCGCGACATCCCGGACGACACGGCCTCCATCCTCGAAGAACTCCTCCACCGCGACCTCGTGAAATACCCTGATCGCGGCCCGGTGCCCGAGCGTCTCGTCGTCTGCTTCGGCGAAGTCCAGGACGAGCGCTTCCGCAAATTCGGCCGCCAGTTGTTCGACTGGTACCGCGCCCCCGTCGTTGTCGTCACCACCACGCCCAACGGCTCGCCCGGCAAGTTCAAGATCAAGCGCATCAAGCTTACGGCCTTCACGCGCCTCGAAGACGAAGAATTGGAATTCTTCGTCACGAGCCTGACGGCCTATACCGAACGCTCCTGGAAAAGCCCCCGCGCCCGCACCATCCCCAAATGGTCGATCGCCGTGCTCCACGATCCCAACGAAAAGCTCGCCCCCTCCAACGTCGAAAGCCTTCAGCACTGGGCCCGCCTGGCTGAAAAGGAAGGCGTCGAGATCGAACCGATCACCAAGCGCGACTTCAACCGCCTCGCCCAGTTCGACGCGCTGATGATCCGCGAGACCACGTCGATCAAGAACCACACATACCGCTTCGCCCGCAAAGCGGTGGCTGAAGGCATGCCCGTCATCGACGATCCCATCTCGATGATCCGCTGCACCAACAAGGTCTATCTCTGGGAACGTCTCCTCGGCGCTGGCCTCCCCGCGCCCGAGACCATGATCATCCAGGACAAGACCGATCTCGAGGAAGTCGCCGACAAGCTCAACTTCCCGGTCGTTCTCAAAATCCCCGACGGCTCCTTCTCGCGCGGCATCCGCAAGGCCCACTCGCTGCAGGAACTGCGCGAGATCGTGCAGGCCTTCCTCGAAGACAGCGATCTCTGCATCGCGCAGAAATTCGTGCCCACCGAATTCGACTGGCGCGTCGGCGTGCTCGACAAGCGCCCGGTCTTCGTCTGCCAGTACATGATGGCCCGCGGCCACTGGCAGATCATCAAGCACCAGGACGGCGCCGCCTCCGTCGAAGGCGCCCACAAGACCATCCCCGTCGCCGAAGCACCTGCTGACGTGATCGACCTTGCTGTCCGCGCGGCCAACCTCATCGGCGACGGCTTCTATGGCGTCGATCTCAAATCCGGCCCCGACGGCCCCATGGTCATCGAGATCAACGACAACCCCAACCTGGAACACGGCGTCGAAGACGAAGCCGACCGCAATGTCTGGAACCGCCTCACCGAATGGTTCGTGAAGCGCTTGAGCGCGTAGTCGGACCCGGCGCCAACCACACCCTCGGTGTCATCCTCGGGCTTGCCCCGAGGATCTCGGTGGATCGCTGCGGCGGGATAAGTCGCCAGCCCCAACTGACGCTCTAACCGGGATTCTCGGGACAAGCCCGAGAATGACCCCGCATGAGGCTTGCCCCACCCCCACTTCCACCGCCCATTTCAGCCCGATCTTAACACCTTCATGCGAGCAAGACCCTCAGCAGGGGCTTCGCTTGAAACCAAACGTCCTCCACGTCCGGATTGCGGTCGGCCTCGGATTTGCCGCGCTGAGCATCATCCTTCTGGGCCCGTTCCAGGGTCTCGAGACGAAGATCGGCCTGTCCGACAAGACGGCCCACGCTGCGGCCTTCTACGTTCTCAGCCTCGGCCTCTTTGCGTCATTCCCGCGCACCCGCCGGACCGACCTCGCCCTCGGCGTCCTCGGCTTCGCCGCAGCCACGGAAATCGCCCAGACCTTCACCGGCCGCTCCGGCTCGTTCGAAGACCTCGCCGCCGACGCCGCCGGCATCGTCATCGCCGTCCTCCCCGCCATGGTCGAACGCCTCCGCTACACCCTGAACCGCGCCCCGGAACTCTGACCGCGGACCGCCGGCCCCAGCCGGCAATCGCTGCGAAGCAGTGCGCACGCAGCGCCGGCCGTGCTCGCAGCTGTCCAAACCGAGGAAACAGCCTTCCCCAATCCGTGGGAAAACCAAATAACTTGCCCTGCGATTTCAAGCTGGAAGCCTGCGGATTTGTGGGATAGCGCCGCGCTGAATCGGCCGGGCAAAAAGCTGGGGTCATACTCAGCGCATGGACTGGCTCTGGATCATCCTGCGCTACCTCTTCCCCCTGGACCCCGTGCGCCAGTGCATCGCGGCGCTATGCGACCGCGTC
>NCEM01000032.1 GCA_002280725.1 Alphaproteobacteria bacterium 32-64-14 | reverse complement strand
TCTCGCTTGGCATGGACCGAGAGGATGGCGTCATCTGGGTCGAAGGCCTCGGCGAGGACGGCATCATGGCGTTCACCGAACAATCCGGCGGCGATCTCGCAATTGTCTCTGTTATAGGAATCGCCCTCTGCCGCATTGAAAGTTGCGACGTGGATCCGCATGCCAGCATCAGCCGGAGACGATCTGTAGAGCGTATAAACGCCCGCAGCCTCGCTCGTACATCCTGCCAAGATCGCTATTACCGCGACAACCCAAAGACGACCCCAGCCCAACAGGTTCATATTCCTACCTAGCGCGGCCAGATGAACAGCAGCAGGAGCGCCACGATAATTCCGCCAATCACCAGCGTGCCGGTGATCAGCTGGCGGCGCTCGGTGGGCGACATGCCGCCTGACGACCTTCTGACGGCTGCCGCCTTGCGTCTGTCCTTGCGATTGGCCATGCGGCAATCCCCGGCAAGCACGACCGGTCCGGAAGCTTGTCGGACGCGGCCTATCGCGCAGAGCCTAAGCCTTTCGGGAACGCCTGAACAGGCCAGGCCTCTTGCGTCTAGGCCGGGCTGGAGCCAGTCCGCGCGATCATCCGCTTCGCAGGATTTCGAACAGGGTCGAGCGATCGACCAGCAGCATGATCAGCGGGAACAGCAGGCCGCCCGCTGCGATGCCGACAACGAGGCGAACCAGCTGCGCATCCTGGAACCAGGGCGAGAAATGGAGCCCGCTCCAGACGATGGCGGCCATGGCTGCAGCTGCGAAGAAGGGCTTCAGGGCGGAAATGCCGCCCTCGCCGACGCGCACGCCGGCATGACGCATCCAGAATACATAGATCACCGGCACGACGATCATGTCGGCGAGCAGGATACCAGCCGCCACGAAGGCCGGATCTCCGAATGTCGCGCCAAGGCTCGCGCCTACACCAGCAGACATCGCCATGGTGAGCGAGATGAACAGGTTTTTGCCCGACTGCTTGATGCTCGAGAAATAGGACTCACAGCTGTTCAGCACCGACCTGACCGCCATGTCCGTCGCGACAAGCGTGACGATGATGCCGCCAGCAGCCCAGCGTTCGCCCATCATGAAGCGAATGGCCGGATCGCCGATCGCCGCGAGCCCCAGATAGGCCGGCGCCTGGATCGTGTTGGCCAGATGGATGCTGCGCAGCACAGCGCGCTTGAACTTCGCTGCGTCGTCGCGGATCTGCACGAAAGCCGGCAACAGCGTCACGGCGATGCTTGAGGACAGGATCATGCGCGGCAAGGCCGCCAGACGGCGCCCGAGGTCGTAGATACCGACAGCAGCAGTCGAGAACGTGCGGCCCAGAATGATCGTCGGCAGCCCCTGCGTGAAGAACGTGCAGATGTCCGTCAGCAGCAGGTTCAGCGAGAAGCGCGCATAGGGACGAATGTCAGCGAAGGAGAAGTGGAAGCGGATATTCAGCCCCACCCGCCACAGATAGATCGGCGCCCGCACGAGCAGCGACACGAACTGCTGAACCACGAGGCTCCAGACGCCCCAGCCCGCAAAGGCGGCCGCAACGGCGCAGACGGCTCCGGCGATCTCGGAGGCAGTGTCGCCGATAGCCAGCCTCTGGTGCCGCCGGTCGCGCGTCAGCCGCGCCCAGCCAATGCCCTGGATAAGCTGGAGCGGGATCAGGAGAGCGAAAGCCTGGATGATCTCGGTCGCGGCAGGCGTGCGAACGGCGTCGGCAAGGTGGTGTGCGCCAAAGAACGCGCAGGCTGCAAACACAAGCCCGATGGTAAGGTTGAGCCAGAACGCCGTGCTCCAGAGCTCGGCCTTGTCTTCCTTGGCGATCACCAGCGCCTGCGGCACGCCAGCATAGCCAATCATGAAGAAGAACAGCACGATCGAGAAACCGATCGCTGCAACGCCGAACTGATCCTCGGTCAACAGGCGCGCGAGAACCGGCGTCAGCGCAAACTTCGCCAGCATGGACACGCCATACCCCGTCGCGCGCCAGGAGGCGTCGGTAAACAGGGAGCCGGTACTGGTCTCACGCGGAGGGCGTGAGGGCGGCTGGGTTGTCATGAGCAGGCCTGCATCTGGCGAATTTCATCCGCACCAGTTCACCCGGTAAATGCAACGGCCATGCCACTCAACCCCCGATAAGCGTGTGTGGCTAGCGGATCTCCGGCCAGCAAGATCGCCGGCCATAATCGCCCGCGCTTGCTGACCATTTATGGTTGATACAGTTGACTTTGTTTGACCGGAAAGCCGTCCCGCCGGGTTTAATCATCCGCGCGACAACACTGGCCTGATTCACCTTGATTTCAGGGCTTGGCGCCGTCCGCATCATCATTCGCTTCGCTTTGGCCAACTTGGGTGCCAGGCGTCAATCACAACAGGGTGCTCGTGTCGAACTCCATGCTCCACCAAATGTGGATGATCGACCGGGAGATCATCGTGCGTATGCAACAATGTATTGGGATCGCTTGCTGGCCAAACGAGCCATGTCAGCAGAACACTCGATCCACATATTCCCGCCAGCAAAAGGAACGCCACCTTTTGATCGGCAAGTACACCAATGAACCCAGCTGCGGGATATGCGATCAACCAGCAGACGTGAGATAATGTGAAGTTGGCGGCGAACAATGCCGGCCGATCTTCCGTTCCTGACGAGCGACGCAGCACACGACCACCAGGCGTAACTGTCAGAGAATAGCCCACTCCCATGGCGAACCACATGAAGAGGAGATCCGTGTATTGCGCGTCGCCACGGAAGGCCCCAATGGCGAGCACCACAGTCATCATGGCGCCGCCGGTGACAACGGCCAACCGATCCGAGACCGCGTCGAGAAGCGATGGAAGAAGGACCGCTGCCAGCATGGATCCCGCTCCGAACACGGCCAGCGCCCACGCAGTTTCCTGCGTTCCGAGCTGCAAGGCCGTCTGGACGATGGCTACAGTGTTGACGAATACCATGGCCCCACCCGCCGCAGTCGCTAGGCTGATCGCGAACAATCCTCTGAGGCGGGGCGTTTGCGCGAACAGTCTGAAACCCACGGTGAGTCGCTGCAAGAAAGGTTTGGCATGCGCTGGTCTCTTTTCGGGCAGCTTGGCCACCAGAACCAACACAGCTGAAATCGCAAATCCAGCAGCCGTGCCCGCGAACAGATTGTTGTATGCCGTCACGGCGAGCAACAGAGCAGCCACAACTGGACTTGCAACACTTTCCAAATCGGACGCGAGTCGGGAAAGAGAGAGCGCCTTGGTGTACTCTCGTTCGTCGGTAAGAACGTCGGGGATCATGGACTGAAACGCTGGCGTGAACGCCGCAGACGCGACGTACAGAACAGTCATCATACCAAAGACGTGCCAAGCCTCGCTGACAAACGGCAATGCGATAGCAACTGCTGCCCGCGCAATGTCGAGACCAATCAGCAGCGTCCTTCGCGGAAAGTGGTGCGCAAGGGCGCTAGCGACCGGGGCCACACACACATAGGCGATCATCTTTATCGCCAACACAATTCCGAGAACTTCACCACTGTTGGCGCCCGCGATGTCATGCGCCAACAGGCTGAGAGCGACAGTTGCCACGCCTGTTCCAAGCAATGCCGCAACCTGAGCCATAAAGAGATTGCAGTAAGCGCGATTTCTTAGAGGCGAGAGCATGGAATTACTCCATGGCGAGAGACAATTCCAATTGTCAGTTCGCCGGCGAGAAATCGGGCCGCGCCTTTGCGGCTGGTACGTTGGCGACGATACGGCCTTCGTTGCCGGGTTCTCCAGCCGGCACGAGTTCGTAGAAACCGTGAAACTTCACACGGATAACGACTGGCTTGTCTCCGGAGTTGCTGAACTGCCAGCCCTGAATGCCGTCGAATGGCGCCGTCAGCGCGCCCTTCTGGCTAAGACCATAATCTTGCTGGTAGGTGGCGACCGTCATTTCCTCGTTGCCAACCGGCGTCGTATGACCATGGAAATCGAAATGCACGTCGTTCGCGTTCGTGGCGCCAATGGCCTCCCATTCGAAGACGAGTGTGGCGCCCTCCTTCATGCGAACCTTGTACTCGAGTTCAGATCCTTTGGCGCCGCCAAGAAAATCGGTAAGCGGGATTTCGATGACGTCCGAGCGAAGCGGAATATTGTAGTTGCGTGCGAGCGGCGCCGAACTTGACTGGGCGTCGATGGTCTTTTCTTCCGGCGCCCAGAGCCTCGAAACACCTGAGAGCTTGCCAACGCCAAGCGGGTCCATGTTGTATTCGGCTGGCATGATTGCGCCCAGTACAATGAGAGTTCCCACCAGAACGCCGCCGCCGACGATCATCGCCAGCGTTTTCGGGCGAACCGTAAGTTGGGCAGGAGGAGATGCGTCTGACATGCGTTAGCCTCCAGTGATGAAATAACCCGCGATCTGCTGCCCGGCTAGGACAACACCCACGAGAAATAGAAGTGCGTTTGCGGCTGTCGCAAGCCGCGCGAAGCTCGGCGTCAGGCGCCACAGGGTGATGGCAGCCAGGATCACCGACAGGGCAATCAGCTGACCGATCTCGACGCCAATGTTGAACGAGATTAGATTGACCACCAACCCGTTCGGGTTGAGGTCGAGTTCCTGAAGCTTCGTCGCTAAGCCGAAACCATGCACAAGTCCGAACGCGAGGACGGCAATTCTCGGGTTGATCTCAAGCTTCAGCTGGCGAAAGCCGCCGAGGTTCTCAAACGCCTTGTAGCAAACCGACAAACCGATCACCGCATCGACGAGATACGCCGAGACGTCGATCTTCAGGAGCACGCCGAGAAGCAGTGTCGTTGAGTGCCCCAGCGAAAAGAGCGAGACGTACAACAGGACGTCTTTCATGCGGTAGAGAAAGAAGATCACCCCCGCGAGATAGGCGAGGTGATCGTATCCCGTGACCATGTGCTTGGCGCCAAGGTACATGAAGGGAAATGGATCAGGGCCCATTGTTGCGGCAACGAAGGCGGCATCCTTCCCGCCGATTGCGTGCGCGCTCGCGGCAGGTGCGACTACCAGCGCGACAGCGGCCATGGCAAGCCACAACCCGACGTACAGCCGCAGGTCTCTAGGTCCCTTGGACATCGCTTTCCTCATGCCGCACGATCACCTGCTCGATTGTCGCCAACAGATTAGCCTGGTTGGTCCTCATTGCAGCCTTCCAAACCACCTCCTCGGTTGGCCCGCGTTGGCGTTCTTGTCGAGCTGGTCGATAGCATCGAGACTTTGGCGCTTGGCCTGCTTCAAGAGTGCTAGCTCAGGCGAGTCAATCATACTCTTTGATGTCCGTGTATTCACCGCTCGTTCGCAGTGTAATCTTCACGTCCTCGTCGGTGCGGTTGCGCCAGAACCAGCCATGTTGGCCTTCGAACGCCGCAACGAGTTCGCCTTCCTGACGCGCCGTGTCGGTCCCCTTGCCATAACCGTGGTAGTTGATCCCCGGGCCATCTGCGTGCGTATCGTAGTTCACACCCGCTCCGTCCGTGAACCACTCGAACTTTGCCTGGGCGCCCTTCTCCATAATCAGCTTGATCTCGAAGCCCGCGTCAGGGGCCAAGGTGAAGACGCTCTCATCATTCGCCATCTTGGCTGCGGGCTGAGGGGCTGGAGCAGTCGTCGCTGAAGGCGCTGCTGGCTGCGTTGCGGGCGGCGAAAGTGGAGCATACGGAGCCTCAACCTGCCCGCCAGGCGTGACCGCGGGCTCGGCCGTGGACGCTTCAATGGCCGGCGTTGCGGGCGCTGTCAGATCCGTAGCAGCATCGGCAGCTGCTTCCTGTGCTAGCTGCACCTTGATGCGACCCATCTCTGTGAGCCCGAGCAGAGACCCGGCTCCCGTCGGATCAACACCGTACTCGGCGGGCAAGACAAACAGGGCAAGCAGAGCGCTTGCGACGACAGCCGCAATGCCTGTGGACTTGAGTAGACGCCGCGTCGAGGGGAGTTCGGACGGATCAGGCTTTTGTGCATTGAACATTGTGTGTCTCCGGTCAGGCGACGAAATAACCGACGAGCTGATAGCCCGCCAGAACGAAACCGAGGGTCATGACGACCACGTTCGCGAGATAGGCGTGGTTCCAGAAGCTCGGCGTTTTTCGCCAGAAGCCCATGGCGATCAGGATCGCGCCGAGCGCAAGCAGCTGCCCCAGCTCAACCCCGATATTGAATGCGATCAGGTTCACAACGAGCCCATCCGCCGACATTTCAAAGTCTTGCAGCTTCGTAGCCAGGCCGAACCCATGGAACAGACCAAAGATCAGCGTTGCCGCCTTGGTGTTGGGCTGAAAACCGAACCAGCGTTGATAGGCGCCCATGTTGTCGAGCGCCTTGTAGACCACGGACAGGCCAATGATGGCGTCCACAAGGTAGGAGCTGACGCTTACATTGCTGAGCACGCCGAAGAGCAGCGTCACCGAATGCCCGATGGCGAACATCGTCACGTAGATGCCGATATCCTTCATCTTGTAGAGGAAGAAGATGACGCCAAACAGGAACAGCAGGTGATCGTAACCGGTCACCATGTGCTTGGCGCCCAGATAGACGAACGGCCAGAACACGATGCCAGACGTTTCCTGAATGTAGCCTTTGTCACCCGCTTCAACGCCGTGAGCGAAGGCTGGTCCTGCGCCAAAAGCGAGCGCGAGGAAAACCGCTACCGAAGCGACAAGAAGCGGCGAGATGGATAGTCTTCTGACCGTGATCATCAGAAACCACCCCCTTGGCTGGACTGGCTGTAGACTGGTGAGAGGCCGGCAGGCTGCGGTTCCGCCGGTCTGGCTCGATATACCAGCCGATAGAGCGCTGGCAGCACCAACAACGTCAGCATTGTTGACGAGATAATGCCGCCAATAACGACTGTCGCAAGTGGTCGCTGCACTTCGGCGCCAGCTCCTACATTGAATGCCATGGGGATGAACCCGAGGCTTGCCACGAGCGCCGTCATTAGGACCGGCCGCAGCCTTGCGAGCGCGCCCTCATAGATCGCATCGTCAAGTGATCGCCCCTGTTCACGCAAGGATCGGATAAATGTCAGCATCACGACGCCGTTAAGCACTGCGACACCGGATAGCGCGATGAATCCCACACCAGCCGATATCGAAAGCGGCATGTCCCTAAACAGCAGCGCCGCTACGCCACCGGTCATCGCGAGCGGAACGCCGGAGAAGACAACAAGAGCGTCACGCGCGGAACGGAAGAGCGCATACAGCAAGGCCAGAATCGTAAGTAACGCGACGGGTACGACCAGGGTGAGACGCTGGGCGCCCGAAATAAGCTGCTCGAAAGTGCCTCCGTACTCGACCCAATAGCCCGCGGGGATCTCAACTTCACTCCCGATGCGGCCCTGAAGTTCATTGACGAACGAGCCCAGGTCCCGTCCACGCACGTTGGCTGTCACGACGACACGGCGCTTGCCGTTTTCTCGGCTAATCTGGTTGGCCCCGATCGACAATTCTATCGTCGCAACTTCCTGAAGCGGAACGAAACCACGCATTTCGCCGGGTCGCTCGGGGAGCGGAACCCGGAGGCGGCCGATGGCGTCAACATCGCGGCGTAGCGCCTCGGGCAATCGCACGACGACGTCGAAGCGGCGATCTCCCTCAAAGATGGACCCGGCTTCAGCGCCGCCAAAGGATGCGCCCACAGCAGCCTGCAGGTCTGACACATTGAGACCAAGCCGCGCCAAAGCGGTGCGATCCGGCGTGATTTGCAAGACAGGAAGACCTGTAACCTGCTCGACTTTGGTATCCTGCGCCCCTTTGATCCCGCTTATGAGCGCTTCGATCTCGCCGCCCAGCGCCATCAACTGGTTTGTGTCATCACCGAATACTTTGATCGCGACATCTGATCTAACTCCCGAGATTAGTTCGTTGAACCGCATCTGAATCGGTTGAGTGAACTCGTAGTTGTTGCCGGGAATGCGTCTGACGAGTGTTTCGAGTTCGGCCACAAGCTGCGCCTTGGGCTTGTTTGGATCTGGCCAGTCCTTCCTGTCCTTGAGCAGGACGTAGGTGTCTGCGACGCTCGGCGGCATGGGGTCGGTGGCGATATCGGCTGTGCCAAGTTTTGCAACGACACGTTCGACTTCAGGCAGCTCGCGGATGCGCGATTCCAACACCTTCTGCATTTCGATGGCCTGCGACAGACTGGTACCTGGGATACGCAACGCGTGAAGCGCGATGTCGCCTTCGTCGAGGTTCGGAATGAACTCGGATCCCATACGCGACGATGCAAAACCCGCCACAGCTACAAGAGCGACTGCACCCGCTACCACCCAAACGCGCAAACGAAGTCCTCCAGCCAGCAACGGCTGATATACGGATCGTGCGCCACGCATGATCGGGCTCTCCTTCTCGGAGACTTTCCCGGTCACGAACAGAGCGATGGCGGCGGGAACGAACGTCAGGGACAGCAGAAGCGCGGCCGTCAGCGCCAGTACGACTGTGAAGGCCATGGGATGGAACATCTTGCCCTCAACGCCCGACAAAGCAAAGATCGGCACGTAGACAAGCGTGATGATGATGACGCCAAAGATCGAAGGTTTGATCACCTCTACGCTGGCGTCTTCGGCGAGAGCGAACCGTTCCTCGCGCGTTAGCAGACGGCCCAGTTGATGTTGCGCATCCGCGTATCGTCGCAGACAGTTTTCCACAATGATCACGGCCCCGTCAACGATGAGGCCGAAGTCAAGCGCGCCGAGGCTCATGAGGTTGCCCGAAACCCGGTTCGCTACCATCCCGGTAATCGTCAATAGCATCGCCAGCGGGATCACCATTGCCGTGATGACGGCGGCGCGAATGTTTCCAAGAAGCAGGAAGAGCACGACGACGACGAGCAGAGCGCCTTCCAGTAGATTTGTTTCCACCGTCTTGATTGTGCGATCTACGAGCGCGGTGCGGTCGTAGATCGGCTTGGCGACAACGCCGGCGGGCAGCGCGCGGCCTGCGATCTCCAGCTGAGCCGCCGCTGCCTGGGCGACGGTACGACTGTTCTCACCAGTCAGCATGAAGACCGTGCCGAGTACGATCTCCTTGCCATTCTCTGTTGCAGCTCCGGTGCGGAGCTCCTCCCCGATGATCACATCGGCGACGTCCGCGATTCGCACGGGAACGCCGTTGCGGCTTGCGACAATGATACTACGGAGATCTTCGATCCCGCCTGCCTGACCGGGCGAACGCAACAACAGTTGCTCCCCGTAGCGTTCAACATAGCCGGCGCCGAGATTCGCGTTGTTCTTTTCAAGCGCCTCGATGACGTCAGCAAGCGTCAACCCCAACGCGGTCAATCGATCAGGCCACGGCGTCACATGGTATTGCCGGACAAAGCCGCCAATGGTGTTAACTTCAGTAACCCCCTTCGTGTTCCGGAGCTGTGGGCGGACCACCCAATCTTGAAGCGTGCGCAGGTCTTCCGGAGTGTAGGCGGAGCCATCGGGCTTGCGCGCCCCCTCCTCCGCCTCAACCGTGTACATAAAGATCTCGCCTAGACCCGTCGCGATAGGCCCAAGTTGCGGATCGATTCCGGGCGGCAGCTGGCCCCTTACACTCTGAAGGCGCTCGCTGACCTGCTGGCGCGCGAAATAAATGCCAGTTCCGTCTTCGAAAACGACAGTGACCTGAGACAAGCCGTAACGTGACACGGACCGTGTGTACTGCAGGCCCGGCAGACCCGCGATGGCGGTTTCAACCGGGAAGGTGACGCGCTGTTCAGCTTCGAGCGGCGAGTATCCAGTCGCCTCGGTATTGATCTGGACCTGTACGTTGGTGATGTCGGGCGTGGCGTCGATCGGTAGGCGCTGGAAGCTCCAGACGCCAAGCCCCCCCAGAGCGACGACGATCGCTAGCACCGCCCAGCGATGCGCGATCGAGAGATGAATGATGCGCTTCAGCATGTCTCGCCTCAATGATCGTGGCTGGCGCCGGACTTTTCGACGTCCGAGCGAATGAGGAAGGCGTTGTCGCTCACGTAGACATCTCCCGGCGCGATGCCGCCGAGCACCTCTGTCCACTCGGGCGTCTGCCGTCCCAGTTCAAGCATGCGAACCTCATAGGTCTCATCGACCCGAGCGTAGACGACTGTAAAATCGCGAAACCGCTGAAGTGCGCGCGTCCGAACCGCGAGGGGCACCTGTTCGGTAGCGACTATGACCTCGCCCTCAACCGCCTGTCCTGGTCGCCAGGTGGTTCCATCCGGATTGGGAAGCTCGACGTGCGCAATGACGGTCTGCGTCAGCATGTCAGCCGTCGGAAGGACCACTCCAACCTTCGATTTCGCCACCACCGCGCCACCTACGCTTTTCACTGTAACGGCCTGCCCCGCCCTCAAGCGCTCGGCGTCGCGCGGATAGATGAAAAACTCCGCATGGAGTTTACGCGGATCGGCGATCACATACAGAGGCGCAGAGCCGGAGACATCTCCAACTGTAGCATTTCGTTCCACGATTACGCCGCTAATAGGCGCTGGAATGACATAGGTTTGTAGACTTTCGCTCGACGTGACGGTTGCCAGTGTCTGTCCTCGCTCAACACGCTCGCCTATCGAACGCGTCATCGTGACAATGCGGCCCGGGTACCAGGCGCGAACTTCGGCCCTTCCCTCTGGCTGCAATTCTACGCGACCGGTGAGCAAGACGATCTCATCGATGGACGCAGCACCGGCCGGTTCGACTTTTACCCCGGCCGCGTCAGCTTGCTCAGCATCAATCGTGGTCCGCCCTTCGAATGAGTCGTATGTCCATTCGGAAGTACTGCTTCCCCGCGTAGCTGTTACCTTGACCTGAAAGGAGTGCGGCTCTGTAACGACGCCACTGCCTAGCAGATAGTCTTCGCGGGGCGTGAATGCGAACCGGTCGACTTGGTTGCCCAGCCTCAGGAGTTCCACCGTGAGCGCGACCTCGCTCGGCGGAAGTGGCTCATCGTTTGCGTAGGCATAGACATGAAACTCGGGGGCCACCCCGTCTTCAAAGATTGTCATCTCGATGGCGAATGCCCCATCACGCAGCATACGCCCGTGGTGGGGGCCGCGTTCGTACTCTCCAGCAGCGGCGACCTCCACGCCAGCCTCGGCGCTGGATGGCTTTTCTCCGCAGCTTCCCGTCATCATGGCAGAAGCCGCAACTGCAGCGACCATCGTCAACTTGAAAGACTTCATGACAGACCTCATTGGGCCGAGCCGGAGGCATAGCCACCCAGCAAACGTTTGAGCGCCGTGCGGGCGCGATGATAAGACTCGAGTGCGGAATTGCGTTGTAGCCTCGCCGCCGTGAGGGCGCGTTGCGCATCCAGAACATCCAGATAGGAGAAGCCTCCCTGGGCGTAGCCAGCGCGCGCACGTTCCACCGCCTCTTCCGCCGCAGGAGTGAGACGCTGGTCGATGGCGGCGATCTCTTGCGCGGCAATGTTCATTTGCGAACGTGCAGACGCCACCTGTCGTTCTATGTTACGCTGCAGGACTTCGGTTTCGATGCGGGCAACCGCACTCTCCGCCGAGGCCCGCGCGACGGCAGCGCTGTTGTTGTCATTGACACCCAGCGGGATTGAGAACCCGACAACGAAGGCCACTTCGCTATCGTTCCTGAAATAGCGCAAGCCGGCGGAGACGGTCGGATCAAGGGTAGATCGCGCCCGCTCGACTGCGATCCGTGCTTCTGCTTCCTGGAGAGCGGCCCGTGCGACTGCTATCTCTGGCGTCAGAGATGCACCTTCGATTTCAACCGCGGACACGTCATCGAAGGTGGACATGTCGATCTGAAAGTCGCCGCCGCCACTCCAATACATTGCAAGCTGATTTCGCGCCGTCATATCTGCCAGACGGGCATTCGCGACAGCGATTTCGGCTTCGGCCACGAGGGTATCTGACCGCGAGGCGGCCAATAGCGGATCCCGCGCAGCTTCAACGCGGCGCGCGACAGTCTCCGCCACTTCACGAGCAAGCGCCAGACGCTGCTCGGCGGCTAGCAGATCGGCTTGCGCTCGTTGCGCCCTGATGTAGGCCACCTCGATATCAAAAAGTAGGGTCTGGCGGGCGACATCGCCGGTTGCGCGTACGCGCTCACCCTGACGAACGGCAAGCTGCGTGCGAGCCTCGCGATCTCCGCCCCACTCGAGCGTCTGATTGAACGTGAACGTCGCTTCCGTACCATCTATGCCTTGATACAGCCCCGTGCCCAAAGCGTTCTCAAGCATGAAGTTGATCGACGGATTGAGAGCTCGATCTGCTTGACGAACACCAGCTGCAGCTGCTTCGCGAGCAGCCTCTGCGGCCCTAAGGATAGGCGCTTCGCCGAGCGATCGCGCAAATGCGTCGTCCAGGCTGATCTGCCCGCCCACGGCAGGCGTCTGCCCATGCGCGGCCTGCCCCGACGAGAGGCACGCTGCGCACGCAGCCCCAAAAAGGGCCGCATAGCGATAAACTTTCACCGACAACTCCTCTGTCGCAAACGGTCACGGTCCGCAGGTTAGCGGACGCATTGTCTGGATCAGAGGAAGGTGCGAGGCGGTTTCTTCAACGGGGAAAACAGGCCAAAGACGTCGCCGGCAGAACGCTCGACCCATCGCACGACTGACGTCGAAATCAGCTGGGGAACCGGAGACGGCCCGCTGACTGTGATGAATGCTGCCACCGCATGCACATGCAAGCCGCCATGATCCGTCGGACCGCCAACGTTGCCAACGACGTCACCCTCATGATCCGTGGCGTCATGGTGGCCTTGGCCGCGATCTTCGTCAGCGTGATGGTTACCAACCAGGTCCGCATCCCACGCGACGGCGTAGATTGTGTAACCGTGGTTATCGCCATGCGCATGTGCCGGCGCGGCCGCAATGAGGCCGTAGCCTGCAAATGCGAGCGTCAGGCAAAGTCTAACAAGGCGCCGAACAAACGACATTAAGTGAAACTACGTGCCAACTGTTTCATTTTACTAAACAACTACCGCTTACTCCAAAAAGCACCCTGCGGGAATTGCATTCCCCAACCAGCGGGCGATATGTCACGCCATCGTGCACTTTTCAGTCAATGACACTGGCTGGTCTCGAACCAACCCGAACGAAGACAAACAGGCTCGACTGCCACGACACGCTGCGCGGATCGTATCCGCCGATCGGGCAAGGAGGCGTCGGCGAGCCGACGCCTCCTCTGCGGAACGCAACCACAGTTGGGGGACGTCAGGTCGCGCACGCTGTTTCATGAATGCTGTTTCTAGTTTGCAGCAAGGGCCGCATCGGCTCTGGCTCCCAGTGAAAATCGAGTAGGCGAAGGCGACCGGTACGCCAGCAGTCTCAAGGCGTTGAAGACGACGATAAGCGTTGACCCCTCATGGAAGATGATTGCTGCACCGATCTGGAGACCGAACAAGGTCGAGGGGATTAGGACAGCGACGACGCCGAGGCTGACCCAAAGATTCTGCTTTATGATCGCATTCGTCTTGCGGCTGAGACCAACAACAAACGGCAAATGCTTGAGGTCGTCGGCCATAAGCGCCACGTCGGCGGTTTCCAACGCAACATCGGAGCCCGCCGCCCCCATGGCAATCCCAACAGTAGCGTTCGCCAGAGCAGGCGCGTCATTGACGCCATCGCCCAGCATCGCAACCTTGCCCTCCTCTTTGACCAACGCGCTGATTGCAGCGACCTTGTCCTCGGGCATCAAACCGCCCTTCGCATCGGTGAGCCCGACATCCCTTGCGATGGCGTCGCCAACACTCTGGTTGTCTCCCGTCAGCATGATCATGCGTTTGATCCCCAGACGCCGGAGCTGCACAATCACTTCACGCGCCTCCGGGCGCGGCGTGTCCATCAAGCCCAATATCCCGAGGAATTCCTGATCACGGCGCACAACCATTACGGTGCGTCCGGCCTGTTCCAGCCCTTTGGCCTTCGCCCGAACATCGTCCGGGAGAGCGTCGCCGCTGTCTCCCTCGAAGAGCCCTGGCTTACCGATCCAGACGTCACGCCCGTTGACCCTGCCCTTTACGCCCTTGCCAGTTATGCTCTCAACACCGTCTGCCTTGAGAAGGGCGGCGCCGCCGGTCTTGGCTTGGCCGTCACGCACCACAGCCGCAGCGAGCGGATGATCGCTCAACGCCTCCACCGCAATAGCGTACTGTAACAACTCCGCTTCCTGCACGCTTCCGAGGGGTACGATGTCCGTCAGGCGAGGCTTGCCCTCTGTGAGCGTGCCGGTCTTGTCAAACGCGATTGCCTTCAACGCACCAAGATTTTCGAGCGGAGCGCCACCCTTTATCAGCACACCACCGCGCCCGGCGCGCGCGATACCACTCAGGATGGCGCTCGGAACCGAGATCGCGAGCGCACACGGGCTGGCCGCAACAAGGACCGCCATGGCCCGGTAGAAACTCGTACTGAATGGCTCATCGATGATTGTCCATGCGAACATCAGGACGGCCACACCGATCAAAACCGACGGAACGAAGATGCGTTCGAGCCGGTCGGTGAATTGCTGGGTCGGGGAGCGCTGCGCCTGCGCTTCGGCGACAAGTTTTGCAACGCGCGCAAGCGTCGATTCTTGGGCTGGGCGCGCGACCCAGATCTCCAGCGCTCCAGGCCCGTTGATCGTGCCAGCAAAAACCTTTGACTCAGGTGCACCCTTGGCGAACGCATCGGCGGTTGGCGAAAGCAGCGCGAGCGGCCGTTTGTCAACCGGAACGCTCTCCCCCGTCACCGGCGATTGATCAACGCTGCTTTCACCCAGAACGACCAGGCCGTCCGCAGGCAATCGTTCATTTGGTTTGACGACGACGATATCGCCGACAACGAGCTCCGCCACAGGTATCTGCTCGGTACCAGCGCCGCGCCGGACAACGGCTACTTCGGGAGCCAGCTTGCCGAGCGCTTCGATCGCCTTTCGGGCGCGGCCCATGGCGTAGCCTTCAAGTGCATGGCCCAGGCTAAACAGCGCGAGTAGCAACGCCCCTTCGGACCAGTGCCCGAGAGTGGCGGCGCCAATCGCTGCTGCGATCATCAACGTATCGATTTCAAAGCGCCCGCGCTTGAGATTCCCAATCGCTTCGCGAACAGTGAAGTAACCGCCGAAGAAGTACGCGGCAACGTAGGCAGCTATCCCACCATCACTCGCCCAATAGGTTTCGATCAACCAGCCGGCAGCCAACGCGCCAGCCGATAGGCCGGCAAATATCTGCTCGGTTCGCTCGCCAAAGATTCCGCCATGCGCGTGATCATCCTCGCGGCTGCTTTTGCCTTTCACGTGATTATGCTCAGACATCGGCGTTGTCGCTTTCCTACCTTGCGCATTGAAGAGCCCGGAAAGAGCCCTACTCCGCAGGTTGCATCATGGGTTCGGCGCTGCTGCGTCCATTCAGGGGTAGTTGGCGCTTCAACACGAGCCTGCAGATGGCGGGCAAGACGAACAGTGTAAGCGCGGTCGCCGTGATCAACCCACCGATCACAACGGTCGCCAGTGGTCGCTGCACCTCAGCACCGGTTTCGGTCGCCAGGGCCATTGGCACAAAGCCGATGGCTGCGACCAACGCGGTCATCAACACCGGGCGGTAACGCTCGATTGCACCCTCCGTGATCGCCTCGTCCAGTGGAAGGCCAGCATCAAGGCGCTTGCGGATGCTGGTCATCATCACGAGGCCGTTTAGCACAGCAACTCCCGACAAGGCGATGAAGCCAACCGCAGCCGAGATAGAGAACGGCATTCCGCGCAGCACCAGCGCGAAAACTCCGCCAGCAAGCGCCAATGGCACCGCCGAGAACACTGCCAGCGCTGGCGCGACACCACCGAGCGCCATGTAAAGCAACGCCAGGATCAGGACGAAACAGATCGGCACGACGATAGCGAGTCGCGCCTGAGCGGCCTGAAGATTTTCGAACTGCCCTCCCCATTCGATATAGGCGCCCGCCGGCAGACTGATCGCGCCGACCTTTGCTTGCGCTTCGACAACAAATCCGCCGAGGTCGCGGCCCCGAATGTTGGCCTGCACCACGACGCGCCGCTTGCCGTTCTCGCGGCTGATCTGATTGAGCCCCTCCGTGAATGAGAATTCTGCCAGAGAACGCAGTGGCACGCTAAGCCGCTGCTGACCTTCCACCTGCGGCAGCATAACGGGCAACGCGCCGATTGCGTCGACGTTATTGCGCAGAGCGTCCGGCACCCGGACGATGATATCGAACCGGCGGTCGCCCTCGAAGACGAGCCCGGCCTCTCGCCCACCCAAAGCGGAAGCAACCGCGTCAGCGACCTCCTCAATAGTTAGGCCGTTTCGTGCGATAGCATCGCGGTTGAATTGAACATCCAGAACAGGAAATCCCTGCGTCTGTTCAACCTTGATGTCGGCCGCCCCGGAGACGGTCTGCAACGCTTGAGCAATCTGCTGAGCGACAGGCCCCAGTACATCGAGATCGTCGCCGTAGAGCTTGACGGCGACATCTGAGCGAACCCCTGAAATCAGTTCGTTGAAGCGCAATTCGATAGGCTGGCTAAACTCGAAAGCGTTCCCGACTTCACCAGAAATTGCAGTCTCAATCTTAGCGACGAGCTGCTCCTTGGTGATTTTTTCTGGCCACTCATGCTCGGGCTTCACGATCACGAATCCGTCCGAGATATTGACGGGCATGGGATCGGCAGCAACCTCTGCCGTACCAGTCTTCGACATGACGCGTTCGACTTCCGGGAGCGCGACAATCGCGTGCTCAACCCGCCGCTGCATATCGAGCGACTGAGCGAGAGAGGTCGAAGGAATCCGAAGGGATTGAACTGCAAGATCCTTCTCGTCGAGTTGCGGCGTAAACTCCTGGCCCAGCGTCGTGAACAGGAACGCAGCGACTGCAAAGATAACAGCTCCTGCGCTTATTACCGGCAGCGGCGCCCTCACCGCGGCGCGCAACAGCGGCACATAGCGGGCCTTTGTCACTCGAACGACGGCAACCTCCTTTTCCGCAACTTTGCCTCTGATCAAGATCGCCACCATTGCGGGAACGAAGGTAAGGGACAGGATAAACGCGCCTGCAAGCGCCAGCATGACGGTGATTGCCATAGGCGAGAACAGTTTGGCCTCTACGCCGGTGAATGCGAGAAGCGGCACGTAGACGAGGAAAATGATCGCCTGACCAAAGACAGTAGGCTGGATCATTTCCTTCGAGGCCTCGGCAACCTCGAACAGCCGCTCCTGCAGTGACAGCAACCGCCCCTCATGGTGCTGCCGTTCAGCCAGTCGCCGCAAACAGTTTTCGACAATGATGACGGCGCCGTCGACAATAAGGCCGAAGTCCAGAGCCCCAAGGCTCATCAAATTTCCGGAGACACCCAGTTCGTTCATACCAATTGCGGTCATCAGCATGGATAGAGGAATGACCAATCCGGTGATCAGCGCTGCGCGGAAGTTGCCGAGCATTACGAACAGAATGACGACGACGAAGAGCGCGCCTTCCGCAAGGTTCTTCTCGACAGTGGCGACGGTTGCATTCACGAGCATGGAGCGGTCGTAAGCGACGTTGGCTTGGACACCCACAGGCAAGGATTTCGCCACCTCTGTCAGCCGCAAGCCAACATCGGATGCTACCGTGCGGCTGTTGGCTCCTGTCAACATGAACGCCGTGCCGATCACGACTTCTTCGCCGTTCTTGGTGGCGGCGCCCGTGCGCAAGTCCCCCCCGATGCTGACTTCCGCCAGATCCTGCACTGCGACGGGCACGCCCTCCCTATTGGCAACCACCGCGCGGCGGATTTCGTCTAGGGTACGCACACGTGCGTCCGCCCGGATGAGGAATGACTCGCCGCCTCGCTGCAGGAAGTTGGCGCCGACCGAGAGGTTGGCGCTCTCAAGTGCTCGCGCAAGTTCAGAGAACGACACGCCGAACGCAGCAAGCTTGGCCGGATCCGGCTGGACGACATACTGCTTCTCGTACCCGCCTATGGAATCGATCCCGGCTACGTTCACGATAGCGCGCATCTGCGGTCGAATGATCCAGTCCTGCACTGTCCGGAGATAGGCTCCGCGTGAGACCTCATCCGCCAGAATTTCCCCTTCCGCTGTCAAGAACGTTCCGTCCGGCTGCCACCCGGGCTTCCCCGCATTCGCAGCCACCGCGGCAGCATCGGGCTTCGCGAATTCCACGGTCCACATGAAGATGTCACCAAGACCCGTGGTGATCGGGCCAATCGTCGGCTGCACGTCTGCCGGCAGGGCGTCGCGCGATTGCGCCAGACGTTCGGTGACTTGCTGACGTGCGAAGTAGATATCTGTGGCTTCTGTGAATACGGCCGTAACCTGGCTGAAGCCATTGCGCGAGAGGGAGCGCGTGCTTTCAAGTCCCGGTATCCCGGCAAGGGCTGTTTCTATTGGGAACGTCACCCGCTTCTCGATTTCGAGCGGTCCTAATTCAGGATCGCGCGTATTGATCTGCACCTGTTTGTTGGTGATGTCAGGAACCGCATCGATCGGCAGCCGAATGAGATTGAAGACGCCAAAGACGGCCACGAGCAACGTCAGAAACACAACGACGTAGCGGGCGCGAACCGAGAGGGAGAGAATCCGGGCAATCATGAGTGTATGCTCTCTAGGTAGCTGTTTATCGCGGATGTCAGTGGTCGTGACCCGCATCGCTCTTGCCGAGTTCGGCCTTCAGGACGAAAGCTTTGCGGCCGGCAATGATCTGCCCCGCTTGCAGCCCTTCGACGATTTCGACACGACCGCCTCCGCGTTGACCAACGCTGACTGTCGTTGCGAGGAACCCATGGTCTGTGCGCACGAAAACCACATCGCGCCCTTCGAAGCTCTGTACGGCCTCCTCGGGAACAACAAACCCGCCGCCCGCCGTCTGGCTGGCTGGACGAATCAGTGCACGCGCATACTGGCCGGGCTGTAGATCTGCCGTCGCATCGACAAGCTCAAGCACGACCGTAGCCGCACGGCTCGCTGCGTCGACGGACGGGGTGACAGCCCTAACCTTGGCGGCGTGCGTCTTACCATTTGCTTCGATGGACGCTGGATCTCCGGGCCGAATGCGCTGTGTATCCAGCACTGGCACAGCAGCCTCGATTTGAATCTTCGAGGGATCAGAGATGCGAAAAAGTTCCGTATCCGGCGAAACATAGGCGCCCAGGATCGCCGAGGGGGCCACGGTTGTGATGCGACCGTTGATCGGGCTGGCGATTGCGACTGATTGACCGTCACTAGATACGCGTGCTGCGCGCGCCGAAGCCTCCGCGCGACGGTACTCTGCCTCCGCCTGAGATAACCCCGCCTGCGCCGTCTCGAAGTCCTGGCGGGACGTCACATTCGACTCGAACAGGGTCTTTTCGCGTTCAAACGTCGTTTTCGCCAGATCCAGCCGAGACTTGGCGCTTGCAAGGGCCGCTGATAGGGCCGCAGCTTCCGGGCTCAACACCAGGGCGACGGCTTCACCCCGGCTTACGGGATCACCAAGGCGCTTGCGAATTTCAGTAATGGCGCCCGCAGCACGCGCTGTGAGAATGGCTTCCCCGTTCGGGCCGGCGACAACGGTCGCCTGGGCAGTGATCTCCGCACCAAGACTTCCCGGCACCACCGTGATCAGGGCGATATCTGCTCGCTCAATTGCAGCGCTGTCGATATCGACCTCTCCTTCGGTGGGCTCCTCTCCAGTCTCGCCCTCTTCCCCGGCGTGCCCTGCTTCTTCGCCCGCATGATCATCACGATCTTCACCGGCAAGTGCACCGGATTCAATTTCGGCTGTATGCTGTTCAGCGCTTTCACCCACGTGGCTACGATCACCACCGAACAGTACGACACCCGCCGCCAGTCCAGCCGCCAACAGGGCCACGGCTGCGCCGCCGACCAGCAGATTCTGCTTTGAGAAAGTCATTTCAATTGCCTTTGAGAGGAGCAAGCAGCGTCGCAACTGCGAGCCAGCCTGGAAGTTTGGCTTGAATGTAGATGGCGCGTTTCATGTGTAGCGCCACTAACTCGCGTTGGCGCGGATGAGCGCTGCGGCGGCTCTGGCTCGCGCGAGCCTCGCTTCGATCGAAGCATTGCGAATGCTTGCGAAAGCAGCCTCCGCGTCGAGCACGTCGATCAATTGGAAGCGGCCGGCTTCATAGCCGATCTGCGCAAGGCTGAGCGCCTCCTCAGCTTGACGCACCGCTTGGTTTTCCAACGCAGCTGCACGGGCATCCGCGGCTTCGAAGGCGGATCGAGCATCGTTGATCCTGCGCACCGACTCGGCAAGCGCGATGTTGAGTTGAAGTTCTGCGGCCCGGTCGTCCGCGCGCGCAGCGGCGATGGCGCCGCCATTCATGTTCTGGATCGGGATCGGAATGCTGATGCCTGCGATCCAGGCCTGTTCACCGGTCGCCTCGAATTGCCGCAGTCCGCCGCTGACCGTCACATCAACCCAGGCATTGGATTTTTGTAGCCTGAGAATTGCCTCTGCCGTGTCGTGCTCGGCAACCGCGAGGCGGTAGTCTAGCGTCTCGGTCGGCGAGGCATTCACGCGTTCGCTAGGCTGCTGGAATTCCCAGGGGCCCACCGCATCGACTGCATCTTGACTGCCGCCCCACAAGACTGCCAGTGCGCGCTGAGCCGCCGCCAATTCCGCTGATGCGAGGTTGAATTGAGCCTGAACTTCTGCCGCAAGCGCTTGCGCCCGCAACAGACGCAGGGGCGGCTCCCGGCCGGCATCCACGAGCGTCTGCGCGACGCTGGACAACCTGGATGCTCGTTCAACAGCTGCCCGCGCCAGGTCCAGACGTTCTTCAGCGGCCGCTAGGTTCGCAAAGCGCTCGCGTACAGCAAGGTCGAGATCGGCGCGGGAAATCCTTGCACGCACAGCTATCGCGTCAGTCTGCTTTCCGGCCGTAGCACTGCGTGCTTCGCGCTTGCCGCCCAACTCGACCTGCTGGGACAGCCCGATCGTCGATTCGGCGTTGTTCATACCGCTCATGAGGCCGCTGCCAGAGAAATTCTCGACCGCATAGCTAACTTGTGGATTGATGCCCGCGCCGGCTTGGATTTGTCTGCCACGCGCTGCCTCGACCTGCGCGTTGGCGATCCCCACGACGGGCGAACTTGTGCGCGCGAGATCAAGCGCCTCAGCCAGCGTCACGGGCTTGGCCGTGGCTTGTGCGTACGCCGCCCAGAGTGGAGCAACGGCCGTCAACGCCCATGCGAACGCAACGCGCCCAGATACGCGAGTCATTGAATACATTGGAATTCCCTGAAATCAGAATGACAACTCAGCGCACGCGGAAACGCGAGCGCGATTTCACCTTGAATCAGGCCTTCGGCGGGCGTTCGAGACCGGCGGACAAGCGCGCCAGCATCATGTCAGGCCCGAGCGGCGCGACAGCAGTCGCGGTTGTCGCCAAACCTTGCACCGCAGCTTCACCATCACTGAACGGCGTAGAATGATGGCAATGACCGTGGAGGCAATGCTGCGCGTCGGCAGGCAATCCAGCATCATGGTCGCCGGAGGAAGCTGCAATGTCAGCGACGCCCACAGTCGCATGATCTGACGCGACGCTTAACTCGACGGTGCTCGTGAACTCTTCGCTAGCGCAGGCCGCCGCGTCAGCCATAGGCACGCCAACAAGCATGATGAAGGCTAGCGCGACGCGCGCGAGCTTCATCAATGCTTGCAGGGCTGAGTCAAATGACATTGCGGCCTGAAAATACGATATTGGGCCAACGCTTAGTCGGAATTGCTTAAACGCGCAATAAGCTATCATGCTTCTCGCCGGTTGCTACGCTCACAACAACGAGCGAACGCAGCGTTGGACGGCAATAATATACTTGACTCAGTGACCCGCATTCCCTAGATTGTGGATATGAGCACCGAGCCCCGCACCCTCTCCGAAGCGATCCTCTACTTCGCGAACCCAGACGTCGCCCTCAAGACAATGGTCGATCTGCGTTGGCCGGATGGCGTTCACTGCCCGACCTGTGGCCGCACGGACGTGAAGTTCCTGCCGACCCGCCGCCTGTGGGAGTGCAAGGAGAAGCATCCGCGCAAGCAGTTCTCCGCGAAGGTTGGAACGATCTTTGAGGACAGCCCGCTTGGCCTCGACAAGTGGTTCTGCGCGATCTGGATGCTTGCCAACATGAAGAACGGTGTTTCGTCTTACGAGCTTCACCGCTCCATCGGCGTCACGCAGAAGTCGGCGTGGTTCATGCTTCATCGCATCCGCCTCGCGATGAAGGCAGGATCGTTCGACAAGTTCGACGGTACGGTTGAGGCCGATGAGACTCTGATCGGTGGACTTGCGAAGAACATGCACGCCGACAAACGCAAAAAGATTGGACCTATCGGTCAGGTCGGCAAAACCATCGTTATGGGCGTACTGCAACGTGGCAATGAGAAGTCCGCAAGCCGCGTCCGCGCTAAGGTCATTCCCAGCACGCGCCTCGCCACGATGCGCAAGGTGATCCACGAGAATGTGGAGCCCGGCTCGAACCTCATGACTGATGAAGCATCCGCCTACAAAGAGATGCGCCGCGAATACAAGCACCAGTTCGTCAATCACACGCTGACCTATGTGCGCGGGATGGTCCACACGAACGGAATCGAGAATTTCTGGTCGCTGCTGAAGCGCTCGCTGAAGGGTACGTACATCAGCGTCGATCCCTCGCACCTTCACGCCTATTGCGACGAGCAGGCTTTCCGGTTCAATGAGCGCAAGGAATCAGATGGCATGCGCTTCCGCGCTGTCGCTGGCTCGGTGAGCGGCAAACGTCTCACGTACAAGGAGCTGATCGGCTATGACGAAGCAGCCCTCCCCGCCTAGCTCAAAGCCCACTTCCCAGACGGGAGGCGGCAAGGACGAGGCAAAAGAAAACGCTCCAGAACCTAAGCCAATGGAGCGTTTTCGCGCACTAGCAAAGAAGGTCGTCGCTGCCTCGCCAGAGACTATTCGCCGGATGGAGACGAAGAAGGACCCAGACCGGAGTTGATAATAAAGTCTTCGAGCACGCCTTCAGGCGGGTCCGTGTCGATCAGGGCAAGTTCTTTTACTCGGCGCTCTTCGTACGCGCCTTCAAGCCAAATGTACCCTTCTTCCGACACCGGCCAAAGACCGGCTTCGTCAAGCACGTACATGCGCGTTTCTGTGCCCACGCCACTTTCTCGCTCGGCGTGACGTTTGGCTTCATACACCGTGTAGAGAGTGCGCCCGAGATCATGAATGTGACTGTGCTCACGCAACAGCATCATCGACTGCGCAAGGTAAGTTCCTGATCCCATAGCCACGAAGTCGGCGTGGACTGAGGTATCTCCATTCTCGTCCGAAACGACGATAAAAGGAGCGCCGTAGGACACGCCGGCAACCAGGAAGCTGCCTCGAAATCTGATTGCCCGTGTTTTCTTGATCAGGTCATCAAAGTGCCCGGGTGGAAGTTTTGCGCCGCCTCCGTTCAATAGCTCGTCATAGCTCATTGCGACCTGCATCTGGACGAGACTGTCTTTCTTGTCCTTGCTGCGCGTCGCAAGCGCGCGCCTGAATAGAATTTCGGCGTTATAGTCATCGATCTCGATCGGAGGTTCCTGATCTAAAGCCTCAAGAAAACCGAGTCGCGCAACACGGAAGAAGGCGTTGATCTCATCATCATCGCCAGCGACGCCAAGCATCCACCGTGTCGTTAGCGGAAGAACTTTCTGCATGACATTGGTTGTGCCCAACGCGCTGCTGCCCTTCGTGTCGGCGCACAGAACGATTTTCGGCTTGCCGTGATCTCGACAGCCAGCCGCAATGCAAATCGTCACCGCTTTCCGCCTTGGAATCTCGACCCTGTCATGAGGCGTCATAGGGCGCCCCTAGTGGGTTCTGAGTCAAGTATGTTAATGCCCGTTGGACAAGTTACGTTATACTGGTGCGAGCTACTTGATTTCGGGCGCTGGCCACCATCGGCGCTAACGATGCGAGCACAGGAAGACCTTCGCGGTCCATTCAAGATTGGCGCCGGCCGTGGTCAACTGCAGATCGGCAATGTTCATGCAGTGAGCACCGCCGCTGGTACCGGTGATTGCGAACTCCTGCGACTGGGCCTGCACCGCCTA
>NCEM01000031.1 GCA_002280725.1 Alphaproteobacteria bacterium 32-64-14 | reverse complement strand
CGCGGCGAAGACGGATGGCGCCTACACGACGCAGCTTGTCGTCGCCGACGGGCATGCGTAGTGGGACCGCGCGATTGCGGCGGGGTGTACGGTGGAGCAGCCTTACAGGCTGGAGTTCTAGGGCGACATGTATGGCCGGATGCGCGACCCGTTCGGGATTGCGTGGGCGGTGGTGTCACCGGCTCAAATTGGCGGTATCGCGTTGAACATCATCTTGGCGCGGAGTTCGGTTGAGGAGACCGGATCGAGCGGGGCGGTGATGTAGACCCAGGCGGGGGCGGTGTGCGCCGCGAGGGTGCGGGACGCCGATTGCGGCAGGCGGTTGGCGGCGAACTGGCGGGCGAAGCGGGAGAGGCCGGCTTTCGGGTTGGCGCCGGGGCGGGCGATCACGATGATGGGGACGAGGCGCGCGATCTCGCGCCAGTTCTTCCATGTGTGAAAATCGCGCAGGTTGTCGCCGCCCATGATCCAGACGAAGCGGGCCTTGGGCGCGAGGCGTTTCAGGCGGCGCAGTGTGTGGATGGTGTAGCGCGTGCTGAGGCGGCTTTCGAGGTCGCTGACCTGCGTGGTGCGGTTGCCGAGGCGGCGGCGCGTGGAGGCGAGGCGGTCGACCAGCGCGGTCTGGGTTTTCTTCAGCGGATTGCCGGGGGAGACGAGGACCCAGACACGGTCGAGGCCAGCGGCGCGCTTGGCTGTTTCGATGACGTGGGCGTGGCCTGAGTGCGCCGGATCGAACGAGCCGCCCATGATGCCGATGGCGAGATCGCCGGTGAGCGATGGCAGGCGTGTGCGGGCGGGAAGGCGGCGGGTCATCATCAGGTTGTAAGCTGCAGCGCTGGTCTTGTCATGCGTAGGGAAGCATCCGGTTAGGACGGCGCCTTCAACGCGGCTCTACACACCGTGTGCTTCTGTGCGCATCCGTGATCTCTTGCCGGTCGCGTTCTGCAAGCTCCCTGTCGCGCTCCAGCGAGGGCACGGTCGTGAGGTTCTCGACATCGACCACGACGGCCGGGCGTGCGGCCGTCCAATCGATGGGTTTGGCGAGATGCAGCGTGCTCCAGTATCCGACCACCCGGACCCTGATCGGCGGGCACACTTCGAGAATCATCGCCGTGTCGCCAGGGGTCAGTTCGAGAAACCGGGTGTATTCGGCGCGCGGTTGCAGGAAGCCGGGAAAGGTTTCCTGGATCAAAACCTGCGCGCCACCCGCGGGGACGTTTCTGACTTCAAGCGCGATCTCGCGCGGTGGAGACGTGCCGCATGCGACGAGACTGATCGGCAGCGCGCAGGCGAGGAGCCCTCTCAGCATGTCTTCATCTCCCCCAATTCAGTGCGTCAGGCGGCCCCTACAACGGCAGCGATGCGCCCTTGGGGCTGGACGCGTAGAAGTAGCGGCCGGAGCCCATGACGTCGACGACGCGGTAGTCGAAGCGTTTGTAGCTGGCGTCGCCGCCGACGGCTGCGGAGACGGCGGCCTTGGTGGCGTCGTCCGCGCCGTTCAGGGCGGCGGCGAGGCGGTCGCCGGCTTCGGCGGCGACGAGTTCGGCGTCGGAGGGGCGGTATTCCTGTGGGTCGGCGCCGAGCGGGATGGCGCCATCTTCCATCGCGCCGGGCGAGGCGGCGGCGCGACTGCGCCAGCTGGCGAACACGCTGGCGAGAGCGGCGGGATCGCTGACGGACGGGAGCGATCCGATATCGCCCGCGATCGAGCCGCGATAGTCGGTGACTGTCACGGCGCGGTCCATCGGCTGAATCGCATTGGGATCGGCAGGCGCGTTCGGGTCCACCGGCGCATTGGGATCGACCGGCAGGACATCTTCGGGAAGCAGCAGCTCGGCCGGGACTTCGGGCGCGGCGGTCTGCGAGGGCGCGGGCTTGGCCGTGATGCGGCCTTTGGCGTTTGCCTCGGACGCCAGCGCGGTCGGCTTCGAACAGCCGGCGGCGCCGAGCGCGATCAGGGCGGCTAGGAGAACGGGCGGGAGAGGGTTTCGCATGTCATTGTCTCAAACACCGTTCACCAGTTTGGGCAACTGGTCTGGCGAGGAGACAAGTGACCATGTTCCGCCTGCGGCGACAACCTGGGCTTCCCATTCCTTGAGCAGCGCGAAATATTTCTCAGGGTCGCCCGGATTCGTCTTGATGACGTTGGCCGCGATGACGTGGACGCCGGTCAGGTCGAGCTTGATCCCGGAGGTGTCGCAGGATTTTCCATAGTCGGCGACCATGTCGGAGAAGAGGACGATGAATCGTTCCGCTTCGGGGCGCTGTTTCAGCTCGAACGCGGCCTGGGCAAGGGCGCCGCGAATGTCGGTGAACTTCGCGGTCTTGACGCCGGCGGCGTAGGTGTTGAACGCCTGGAACAGCTCGCGCTTGGCGGTGGCGGCGAGGCTCGGCGTGGTGGGGAGCTGGCGCTGGAGGATGATTTCCTTCTCGGAGAAGGAGCAGGCGCTGATCTGGCTGGCGCCGACCCAGTCGCCGGGCTGGAGGTCGGCGATGGTGATGTTGGCGAGCTTGGCCGCATCCGGCACCGCTTTCACGTATGTGCCAGAGACATCGAACACGAAGAAGACCGAGCGGTTGGTGGAGGTGACCAGCCCGCAGCCGGAGAGCGCCGCTAGCGCGAGCGCCGTGCCGAGCCCGAAGAGTGAGCGGCCGATCATGCTTTTTGCAGCTCCGGTTCGCGGGACTTCTCGCGGTCGCGATCGCGCTTGGGTTCTTTCTGCGGCTGGTTGGCCGACTTGCGATCGAGCACCAGTGTATCATCGGGTTCGCTGGAGGCGTTGCCGCCGCCCGATCCCCGGTTGCGGACCGTGCCCTTGACGCGGCGCTCGACCCATAGCGGGGCGAAGATGATCGCGTCGTACACGGTGAGCGCGAAGAGGCCGACATTCTTGAAGGCGACCGCCAGCGTCTTGCAGATGAAAGCGGCCATCAGCATCAGGAAGCTGCCGACGATGGACAGCATGAAGACGCTGTTGCGCACGATGGTCTCGAGCGGCAGCGCGGCGGCGGCAAGCAGCCACGGGATGATGCCGGCGAGAATGAGCTGAGCGACGGTGGAGAGGGCGAGGCCCTCTTCGGCGGCGACGGCGGCCTCGCCCGTGGGCGCTGTGGCGTCTGGCGCAGCTTCGGGTGTCGCGGCGGGCGCGGGCGCAGGGCCCAGGAGGGCGCTGTTGGCGAGATCGCGGGTCTGCTGATCCTGTTCGATGATCTGTTCGCGGACGATGGAGAGCGTCATCTCCAGCACCGAGAACAGGGCGAGGAAGGCGAAGGCGACGCCGAACATGATCTTCCGCGAACGATCCGACATGGTGTGGAAGGCGGGGATCAGGCGGGTGAAGCCGGCCGCATCCATCAGCACGACGCCGGCGACGAATTCGAGGAAGATCACGATGATGGCGGCGAAAGTCGGCAGGCCGATGCCGCCGATGCGCGCGCCTTCGCCGACGATTTCCGACATCGGGCGCTCGATCAGGAAGAAGTTGAGGAAGACGCCTGAGAGCGCGATCGCCGTGATGAGGACGGCGATGAGCCACGGGATCACGATGGACGCGCGGGCCGCGATCTTCGAGCGATCTTCCGAGCGCATGATCATCTCGAACTCGGTGAAGGTCTTGTTCACCTCGTCGACGCTCTGGTTGAATTCGTTCTGCGTCTTGTTGAGCTTATCCGCGAGTTCGCGAACGCGGGGCGCCTCGGCCTTGATGATCTGCAGCGCCGGACGCACAGGCACGAGGCGTTCGTTCATCGCGCGGGCGGTGCTCTGGGCGAAGTTCTTTTCAAGCTTGTTGAGGCCGCGGCCGGATTCCATGGACGGAAGGGCGGCGCGGAAGGCGCGTTCGGCAGCGTCTTCCAGATTGATGTCGGTGAGTTCGGTTGCGGCGGTGGCGAGCTGGTGCGTGCTCTTGTCGAGGCGGGCGATGACCGGGCCGGTTTCCTTTGCCAGCTTTTCGGCGCGGCGGCCCATGCGGTCTTCAAGAACCAGCATGCGATCCTGCAGCTCGTCGGCGCGGAAGGCGGCGATCTTCTCGTTGCAGGTGTTGCGCGCGTTGCGGCCATGCTCGGTGAGCCAGAGGCCCCAGCGGCCGAAGACGCGGCCGGTGATGAAGAACATCTGCCAAACGACGCGGCGCAGCGGCTCGCGCGCCATCCACATCACGAGGATGAGGGCAATGATCGCGACGATGAGCGGCCATCCGTACGGGATGCCGAAAAACGAGCCGCCATCAGCAGCGGACGGTGAGCCCGCCGCCTGTTCAATAGATTGATCCACGCCGAGCCCTTCAGCTGGAAATGCCGAGCCCCGCCAAGTCACCCACGCGGAGTTGGTCGGCGCGATGGGGCGCGAATGTGGCACGCGAAATTACTTCGACTCCATGTTCGGGAGCGAAACGAATTTGGGTTGATATGGGTTAAGGGGGTGACGCGCTGTTCGCGGCGTCATTCTCGGCCAAGCGCGAAGCGCGCGTGCCGGGAATCCCGGTTGGCTGAGCGGTGGAAATCCTGATGTCCCGAACATGCGCCAACCGAGGTTCTCGGGATGCGGCCTTCGGCCTTACCCGAGAATGACGGCGGTGGTTTACGGCCGCGTCTGGCCTGTGCCGCGCACCACGTATTTGAAGATGGTCAGCTGCTCTGCGCCAACGGGGCCGCGGGCGTGGAGGCGGCCGGTGGCGATGCCGATTTCTGCGCCCATGCCGAACTCGCCGCCGTCTGCAAACTGCGTCGAGGCGTTATGCATCACGATGGCGCTGTCGACTTCGGCGAGGAAGCGCTCGGCCGCTGCGCTGTCTTCGGTGACGATGCTTTCGGTGTGTTGCGAGCCGTAGCGCGCGACGTGGGCCATGGCGCCGTCGATATCATCGACGACGGCGATGGAGAGGATCGGGGCGAGGTATTCGGTGGTCCAGTCGTCTGTCGTGGCGGCGGTCATAGGATGGATGGCGCGGGCGCGATCATCGCCGCGCAATTCGCAGCCGGCGGATTCGAGCGCGCGGGCGAGGCGGGGGAGGAGGGATACGGCGATGCTGGCGTCGATCAGCATGGTTTCTGTCGAGCCGCAGACGCCGACGCGGCGCAGCTTGGCGTTGACGATGATGGCTTCGGCTCTTGTCGGATCGGCCTTGGCGTGGATGTAGGTGTGGCAGAGGCCCTCGAGGTGGCCGATGACGGGCACGCGCGCTTCATCCTGCACGCGGGCGATCAGCGACTTGCCGCCACGGGGGATGACGACGTCGAGCTTGCCGTTGAGGCCCGAGAGGATGTCGCTCACGGCGGCGCGATCTGACGTCTGCACGAGCTGGATCGCGTCTTCGGGGAGGCCGGCGTCGTTCAGGCCAGCGCGGAGGGCGTCGGCGATCATGCGCGACGAGTTGAGGCTCTCCGAGCCGCCGCGCAGGATCACGGCGTTAGCCGCGCGCAGGCACAGCGCGCCGGCATCCGCCGTCACGTTGGGGCGGCTTTCGTAGATGATGCCGATGACGCCGATGGGAACACGGACGCGGGAGAAGTCGAGGCCGTTGGGCTGAGTCCAGGTGGCGAGCACTGTGCCGACGGGATCGGGGAGTGCGGCGATGTCGTCAACGCCCTGGGCCATCGCTTCGATGCGGGCGGCGTTGAGTTCAAGACGGTCGAGCATGGCGCCGGAGAGGCCCTTGGCGCGGGCGCCGTCCATGTCTTTTGCGTTGGCGGACATAATCTGCGGAGCCGTTGCGCGGATGCGGGCGGCCATGGCTTTCAGGGCGGCGGTGCGCTTCTCCGGTCCGGCCTTGGCGACGGCGGCAGAGGCGGCGCGGGCAGCCTCGCCCATGGCGAGCATCACGCCTGCAAGCGCGGCGTCGTGAGCGGCGAGGGGAAGCTGGATCGTCATGGTGGGTGGCTTAGAGCAAAGTGGCGTGAGGGGGAAGTATTCTGCATGCACGCACGGTTGTCATTCCGGACGCGCCGCAGGCGTGAGCCGGAAGCCAGGGGCTGCGAGTACGGTGCATGTGGCCCTGGGTTCCGGCTCTACGCGGCTGCGCCGCTTCGGCCGGAATGACAAGTTGTGGTAGGAGTTTAGGTTTGTGGCCACTCTCGCCACGGCTTCGGATCATCCCGGAGCAGGCCGTAGATCAGGCTGTCGCGAATGCCGATGTGCATTTCCCATTCGCCGCGCAGGCGGCCTTCCAGCGTGAAGCCGAGTTTCTCGAAGGTGCGGATCGACGCGGTGTTGTCGGGATCGATGTCGGCCATGATGCGGCGGGCGCCGAGCGTGTCGAAGGCGTGGTCGAGCGCGCGGGCGAGGCTGCGGGCGGCGAGGTTCTTGCCGCGTGCGGCGGGCGCGATCATGCAGGCGGCTTCCCAGACGTTGTTCTTGCCCTGCGGATAGATGGCGACGCGACCGAGGGCGGGGCCATCGGGTGTTTCCGAGATCACCCAGTTGAGGCCGGCGCCGTCGCCGCGCCATTCGGTCATCAGGTTGATGGTGGCCTGGATGGTGGGCATGGCCGGGCGCGTCATGTAGCGGCAGCTGTCCTCGTCGCCGAAGATGGCGTGGAGGGCGGGGCCGTCTGCGACCGGGTCTATCGGGCGGATGAAGAAGGGCGTGGGCATGGGAGTGTCTATCTCGACGTTCCATGGCTGTCATTCCGGACGCAGCCCGAAGGGCGGAGAGCCGGAAACCAGAAGCCACGAACATCATCCTCGCAGCCCCTGGGTTCCGGCTCGCGCTTCGCGCGTCCGGAATGACAGTGGAGAGTATTCTGGCCAGGGGTGAGTTCAGCAAAACTCTCTTTTCGGATGAGAAGTCATCCATTTGTATGACTTGTATCATGCAATGAGCGGGCCGACCTTTCCTGCATCGGACTTCACAAGGCAGGGAATCCAGCCATGACCGTCTCCTCCTCACATAAAGACACTGTTCTCATCACGGGCGCTTCGGCCGGGATCGGCGCGGTTTACGCCGAGCGCTTTGCCAAGCGGGGGCACAACCTCGTGCTTGTCGCGCGGGATTTCCAGCGGCTTGAAGCGCTCGCGGCGCGGCTGTGGGACGCTTACGAAGTGAACGTCGCCATTGAGGCGGCGGACCTGACCAACCGGTCCGAGTTGGAGCGGATCGAGGCGTTGATCGCCAGCGACCCGCACATCGGCGTGCTGGTGAACAATGCGGGGATGGCGGTGTCGAAGCCGATCATCGGTTCGACGCCGGATGATTTCCAGAAGCTGGTTGATCTCAATGTCACGGCGACGACGCGGTTGGCGATTGCGGCGGCCACTGCGTTTTCGAAACGTGGGGGCGGGGCGATCATCAACCTGTCGTCGGTGCTGGGTGTGGCGCACGAGATCGGCGGCGGGGTCTATGGCGGGTCGAAAGCGTTCGTCCTCAATCTGAGCCGCGCGCTCGCCCAGGAAGGCGCGGCGCACAATGTGCACGTGCAGGCAGTTCTGCCCGGCGCGACGCGGACGGAGATATGGGACCGGTCGGGACGCGGCATCGAGACGCTCGATCCCAACATCCTCATGGGCGTGCATGACATGGTGGATGCGGCGCTGGCCGGGTTTGATGCGGGCGAGACGGTGACGATCCCCTCGCTGCCCGAGCTTGCCGACTGGCAGGCGTTCGAGGCGGCGCGCCAGAAGCTGCTGCCCAATCTCAGCCGGAACACGCCAGCGGCGCGTTATCGCGTGAAGCTGGCCGAGCAGGCTGCCTGATGCGGGAGCGCCTCTTTCCTTGCACCGGTCAGCCTGTATCAATCCGGCGAACGGAGGCCGGGCCAACGGAGCACCTGATGGATCGCCTGCACGACAATACGGACGCTGGCCAGTATGAGCTGGACATCGACGGCGAGACCGTTTTCGCGCGCTACCGGCGGGAAGATGGCGTGCTGACGATCCGGTGGGTGGAGTCCCCGCCATCCCTGCGTGGGACGGGCGCCGCCGGACGTTTGATGAAGCTGTTGGCGGCAGAAGCGCGGGAGAAAAACTGGCGCGTCATTCCCGTGTGCGGGTATGCGGCGGCCTGGCTGCGGCGAAGCCCGGACTATCGCGATCTCGTGCTCTAGGCGCTTACGAAACACCTTGCGTGGGCTGCTTCGTCTGCCTTGCGCAGTCAGGTGTTTCTAGCGCATTTTCCCGCTCTGGCCTGGAACCGGACGGAGCGAGGCTTTCGATGAAATGGCGGTTGGCGGCGGCAATCACCGGTGCGGCGAGCGCGCTTGCCGTGACGGGGCTTGCGATTGCCCAATCGAGCTGGGTGACCGTCACCCATGCCGACGTGCAGATCTGCCGGCCGATCTTCAAGGAAGCGCACCGGCTTGAGCAGGAATTGCTGCTCGACCAGATCGACCAGGGCTGCGCGCGGGGGGCCAGCACCTATGACGCCGATTTCTGCGGCGCGACGCGGGACTTCCTGAAGGCGACCCGCGCCATGGACGATGTCGACTGGTTCATGCTCGGCAACGAAACGTGCTCGGATTCATCGGCCTACCCGTGCTTCGGACCCAGCGTTTACAATCAGCCGCGCACGGGCAGGGATGCGCAGCGCGCGATCGCCCAATTCCGTGAGGAGGCCTCGCAGCAGGCAAAGGTCACCGCGGACATGGATTTCGTGGACGCCGCCGCCGAGGGCGACCGCTGCATCTCGCAGGCGTGGGTCGCGACGTATGATGCGGCCGCAGGCGGCGCGGCAGGCAAGCTGCAGGCGAACAACCAGACGCCGCCGGCCAGCAGCGGCGGCAAGTCCAGCGGAGGCAACAAGCAGCCGCGTGGCGGCGCGAAGTCTCCTGAGGCGCCTGCACCCGCGCCATCATCGCCTTCCGGGCGCGGCGTTTCGGTTGCCGCGCAGGCCGATGTGGATGCATGCATCGACGGGAAGTCCACCCAGCAAAAGTGCGCGTCCCTTCTGGACAGGCTTCAGCCGGGCGATCCCGCGTACGTGGACGTGGCTCTGTCGCTGATGGCGGGCGAGATCGATGCGGGCCGTCCGGTAGCGGCGATCGGCTATGGCGACATTATCGCCAGCCAGCGCAGCGGCGCGGATGCCGAGCTGGTTCGCTGCACGGTGCGCGTGCTGGCCAAGTGGGATCTCAATGCGGGCTTGATGTCCTGCAACGCAGCGGGCGTTGAGGATGATACGCGCGTGATGGAGCTGCGCGGGCAGATCCACCTGCTGGCCGGACGCTGGAGCGAGGGCTGGAAGGATTTCGATGCGGCCTATAACGCGGCAGGCGAGATGCAGCCACTATTCCTGCGTGGCCTCTCAGCGGCAGCGCTTGGCCGCACGCGCGATGCGCAACGCGATATGGACGAGGCCGAGGAGAACGCGCCGGGCACGACAAAGGCCTTCGCCGATCTTGGTTATTCGCTCGCTGCCGTGAAGACAGGTAAGCCGTTGGCGCCACCGGAGGCGTTTGGTCCGGGCGGTAGCGGGACGCCGGCCGACCCCGCAGCGCCTGCGCCATCGGCGCCGCCGGCTCCTGCGCCGCCCGCTGCAGCGGCCCGCGTTGGCGTGGTGAAGTTTGCGCCGGATGCGCCGCGCGGACAGGTCGCGCCGCTGACGGCGGGGCGTGTGACGGAGTGCGATGCGGCGCTGCGCGCGATTGAGAGCGAGTCCCAGGGATGGAAGGGCACGCCCGAGGAGATCGCGCTGCGGTCTGGCATGATACAGCGGACGCTGTTTGCCGGGCGCTGTGCGGGTCACGCGCAAGCGGCGAGCCTGTTTGCCGATGGCGAGCGGACGATTGCGATCTCGGCGGCTTCGGCGGCAAGCGCGTTCACCGATGCGGCGGACACGACGCCGGCGCAGATCGACTGTGTCGAGCCGATGATCCCGACTGATCCGCGCAACACGACAGGCACGACGGCGCTGCGCAATTCGTGCAACTTCGCGGTCTATGTGGCTTACTGCAACGTGTCGCCGGCCAAGGGGTCGTGGGCGGAGATGTTCTCGTGCACGATGAGGTCGGCGCTGGCGCTGGATGTCATTCCAGCGAGCGGGGCGACGCCGGCGGTGTTCGGGCGCGAGGTTCAGCACTTTGCCTGCCGCAAGCCGGCGATGCCGGTGCTGACCTATGTGGCGGGCAAGGGACTGGACGGGTTCTGCAAATAGGCGGTCTTCGCAAGGAAGGTTGGGGCATGCTGCGGGGTGTGGTTCTCGGGATTGCTGGCGCACTGGCGCTGACGGGTACGGCGCTGGCCCAGACGATGCCGTGGGTGAGCCTGGCCAAGGGCGACCTTGCGGCCTGCACCGACACGATCAAGCAGTTCCAGGCGCGCTGGCTGTCGGCGGTGGCCTATGATCGCGATGAGGCGTGCAAGACGACGGACGCCGAGCTGTGCTCGCTGCTGAAGGCCTGGCATGACGACTGGAAGACCATGGCGCCGGCGGACTTCATGATGGATGCGCCGGCCGACTGCGAGGACTGCGTCGAGGAGCGGATGATCGACGAGTTCATCGATCCAGCCTTCCGTGCGGCCGTGCCGGTGATCATCGTGCAGGCGGCGGACGCAAAGCCTGCGGCGCCCGCGCTGAAGAAGGATCACACGGATGGGTATGCGTTCATGCCGGTGGTCTATCATTGCCTGTCGGGGCTGTGGGTCGAGAAGCTGTTCAAGAGCGGGCAGACGCTGGAAGGCGTGAAGATCACGGCGGACGAGGGGCGCTATCTGAAGACGACGCCGGAAGCGTTCGACGGGATGGTGCGTTCGCTGTCGGCGAAGTATGGCAAGGGCGCAGTCGCTGCGCCGAAGCCTGCTGCGCCCAAGCCGCCGCCACCGCCCAAGCCGCAGGTCGACGCCGTGCGGGTAGCGGTGCGTGATTGCGGCAATGCTGATCTTACGCCGGCCAAGCGGATCGCGGCGTGCACCAAGGCGATCGATAGCGACGTCGTCGGGGCGGAGCTTGTGCTGGCCTACTGGGCGCGCTCGGTGATGAAGCTCGAGAATGGCGATGTCGAGGGCGCCATCGACGATGCGGATGTGGCGGGCGATCTCTACGGGCAGGACTATTCGGTGCAGAATGCGCGGTGCTGGTCGCGCGCGGTTGGCGGGATCGATCTCGATATCGCGCGGCAGGCCTGCACGCTGGCGATCCGCCTCGCGCCGGATGAGGCGAGCGTCTACGACAGCCGCGGTCTGGTCGGGCTGCGGCAGGAACGCTGGATGGACGCCTGGAACGACTATGACGAGGCGGTTTACATATCGCCGGACTTTGCGTCGGCGCTGTATGGGCGAGGGCTTGCGGCGCTGGGCCTTGGGCGGATGGACGAGGCGCGGGCGGATCTAGAAGAGGCGCTCGATCTCGATCCGGCGATTGGCGAGGAGTATGCGGAGTTCGGCATCGAGCCTGATGATCTCCGCGCTGCTGCGCCGGCGCAGCCGCGCACGACGGGATCAGGCGGCTATGTCGGGCGGGCGAAGCAGTCGCGCGGCGGACAGTAGGCCTCAGCCGACCAGCACCATGTCGTCGACGTGGATCAGCGCGGGGCGGCCGCGATAGCCGAGTATGGCTTCGAACTCGTCCGACTTGCGGCCGATGAGACGGGTGGCGTCTTCCGCCGAATAGGCCGAGACGCCGCGCGCGACGAGGGCGCCATCGGGGTCGATGACGTCGACCGCATCGCCGCGCTCGAACTTGCCGGCGACGGCGATGACGCCCGCAGCAAGCAGCGACTTGCCGGATTTCAGCGCGCGGGCGGCGCCCGCATCGACACGCACGGAGCCCGAGGCGCGCAGGGCGCCGGCGAGCCATTGCTTGCGCGCGGTTTCGGGCGTGAGGTCTGACAGGAACCAGGTGCCTTTGGCGCCGGCTGCGACTGCGCCGATGGGGCCTGCGGTGCTGGCGTGCGTGCCGAGCGTGATGAGGGTGGAGCAGCCGGCCGTCATGGCGATGCGGGCGGCATCGAGTTTGGTGGTCATGCCGCCTGAGCCGACGCCTGCCGATGTGTTCGCGCCGCCGGCCATGGCGACGATCTCGGGCGTGAGCTTGCGGACTTCGGGCAGGTGTTTCGCGGTTGGGTTTGAGCGCGGGTCGGCGTCGTAGAGGCCGTCTATGTCGGAGAGCAGGACGAGCACGTCCGCGCCGAGCATCTGGGCGACGCGGGCGGCCAGGCGATCGTTGTCGCCATAGCGGATTTCGTCGGTGGCGACGGTGTCGTTCTCGTTGACGATGGTGACGGCGCCGCGCTCGAGCAGGGTTTCCATCGTGGCGCGGGCGTTGAGCCAGCGGCGGCGCTGTTCAGTGTCGTAGAAGGTGAGCAGCGCCTGCGCGACGGGGGCGTTGTGCTGGGCGAGCGCGTCTTCCCATGCGCGCATCAGCTTGGGCTGGCCTGCGGCGGCGGCGGCCTGTTTCTCCTCGAGGCGCAGCTTGCCGGCTTTCAGCCCAAGCGCGCGGCGGCCGAGGGCGACGGCGCCGGAGGAGACGATGACGATGGCCTTGCCTTCGGCGCGCAGCTTCGCGGCGTCGGCGGCGATGGCGGCGAAGCGCGCTTCGTGCGGCTTGCCGGTCTCTTGATCGATCAGGAGAGACGAGCCGACCTTGATGACGACGCGGCGTGCGGTGGAGAGGGGACTCATCGGTAATCATCCCAACAAGCGATGGTGTCAGCTTTGTTCACCCCTCTCCCCCTTGTGCGGAGGGGGGCGAGGTGAGCGAATGCCGGTGGGAACGCGATGTACGTGTCTTTGATCATGATGCGGGCGTTGGCTCTACTCGCTCGGCCTCCAGAGGAGGTACGAGGATGGGATTCCACCAACCGTCCTTCCGCTCCCACTCCTCCAGATGACCATAAACTGCATCAAGGCGCAGAAATGATCCGTGGCGAGTTCGCGCCCAGTCGAAAGCAAGTTTGCGGGCGGTGTCGATGTGAACCAACGGAATCGTATGCTGCTCGAGATGCGTTTGGGCGCTTCGGTCCCGAAACAGCGTGACCGTGTAGCCCGCTGAGTCGCCGGGCGCGCTCACGGAGACCAGCCCTCTTCTTTCTCTTCGGGCGTCTTCTCGGCTTCGATCTGGACTGCGCGTTGCGCGGCGCGGTCGTCCTGGACGATCTGGAAGAGTTTGCGGACCGTCTCGGGCACGCCCTTGCCGGTGGCGCCGGAGAGGAGGAGCGGGGCTTTCTTGCAAGCCTTCTTGAGAGCTGAGGCTTTTTCCTTGATCTCGTCTTCGCTGAGCGCGTCGATCTTGTTGAGGGCGACGATCTCTTTCTTCTCGTAGAGGCCGCCACCGTACTTTTTCAGCTCGCTGCGGATCGTCTTGTAGGCACCGGCGACATCTTCCTGCGTGCCGTCGACTAGGTGGAGCAGGACCGAGCAGCGCTCGACGTGGCCGAGGAAGCGCGTGCCGACGCCCGCGCCTTCAGCGGCGCCTTCGATGAGGCCGGGAATGTCGGCGAGCACGAACGAGGCGCCGATGCCGATGGAGACGACGCCGAGGTTGGGGACGAGCGTGGTGAAGGGGTAGTCGGCGATCTTGGGCTTCGCGGCCGAGACGGCGGCGAGGAAGGTGGACTTGCCAGCATTGGGCATGCCGAGGAGGCCGGCGTCAGCGATCAGCTTGAGCCGCAGCCAGATCCAGCGCTCTTCGCCATCGTGGCCGGGGTTGAAGCGGCGCGGCGCCTGGTTGGTGGACGACTTGAACTTGGTGTTGCCCCAACCGCCTGTGCCGCCCTTGGCGAGCAGCACGCTGTCGCCGAGTTTGTCGAGGTCGGCGATGAGCGTTTCCTGGTCTTCCTCGAACACCTGCGTGCCGACGGGGACTTTCAGCACAAGCGTTGGCGCATCCGATCCGGTGCGGTTGGCGCCCATGCCGTGAATGCCGCGCTCGGCCTTGTAGTGCTGCAGGTAGCGGTAATCGATCAGCGTGTTGAGGCCTTCGACCGCCTCGATGATGACGTCGCCACCACGGCCGCCATCGCCGCCATCGGGACCGCCGAACGGGATGAATTTCTCACGCCGAAATGAGACGCATCCGTCGCCGCCGCCGCCGGATTTCACGTAGACCTTGCACTGGTCGAGGAACTTCATCGGCTTGATCTGTTACTGGGGCCTAGTGCGCCGGATGGGCGTGGCGGTGAGTGGGGAGTTTAGCCGGGGTCGCGCCTTCGGGCCACACATAACGCTGCGCAGGCGATGTGCACTGGCGCGCCATGCCGAACAGGTTCTGCGTGCCCGATGGGACGAAGCCCAGCTTGCGCAGGACGTTTCCGGAGGCCGGGTTATCGCTGAAATGACCGGCGACGAAGTTTTCGGCGCCCAGGTGCTCACGCGCCCAGTCCATGACGCCGGCCGCCGCCTCGGACGCATAGCCGAGGCCCCAATAGGGCATGCCGAGCCAGTAGCCGACTTCCCAGGTGTGATCTGCTGCATCGCCCGCGCGCACGACGCCGCACGATCCGACGAGGCCGTCGATCGGGGCGGTGATAGCGAATGCGAACTCGCTGCCTGTCGCGCGGCCCTGCGCGGCGATGGCGAAGAAATCGAAGGCGGCGGACACGGGATAGGGATGCGGAACGCGGCTGCACATCTTGGCGACGTCGTACTCGCCGGCGAGGAAGGCTACCCGGCGGGCATCGGCTTCCTCGAACGGGCGCAAGATCAGTCTCTGTGTTTCAATCGTCTGTTGCATGGCCTTCCCCACGCGCTCTTCCCGAAAAGCCGATCGGTTGAGCTGCGGATCAGGGGAGGAAAAATGAAGAAGGGGAGGCGATCCGCCTCCCCTGATCATTGTTCAGGTTCGGACCGCTGCCTTGTAGGCGCGATCCGGGTTCATCCTGGATCGCTTAGGCTTCTTTCGGCTCGATCGAGATGATCGTGCGACCTGACTTCTCGCGGAATACAACCGTGCCGGTTTCCGTGGCGAAGAGGGTGTGATCGCGACCGAGGCCGACGTTCGTGCCCGGGTGGAACTGCGTGCCGCGCTGGCGAACGATGATGTTGCCGGCGAGGACGTGCTCACCGCCGAAGCGTTTCACGCCAAGGCGCTTGGAGTTCGAATCGCGGCCGTTGCGTGTAGAGCCGCCTGCTTTTTTGTGGGCCAAGGTGGCCTCCTTCTCGATGCAGCTTCCGCTGCAAGTTCAAACTGGCTGCGAATTACTTCGCGAGAATGTCGGTGATGCGCACAACCGTCTGGTGCTGGCGGTGGCCAAGCTTGCGGCGGTAGGTGTTGCGCGGCTTCTTCTTGTAGGCGGTGACCTTGGCGGCGCGGTTGTGCTCAACCACTTCGCACATGACCTTGGCGCCTTTGATCATCGGGGCTCCAATGTTGATGTTGTCGCCATCGCCGATCATCAGGACTTCAGCGAATTCGAGCTTCGCGCCCACATCGCCGGCCAGCTTCTCGACCGTGATTTCCTGGCCGCCAGCGACCCGGTACTGTTTTCCGCCGGTCTTGATGACTGCGAACATCGGAATTCTCGTTTGTTTTCAGGGGGTCTTGCGACCAAATAGCTTACCACCCACAGGGGGCTGCGGGCAGGGAGCGGGCATATAGACGTGAGGGCCCCACCCTGTCAAACGCCGATCACGGGAATTGGCCATGAATCTGCGGCGGCATTTACCACCCAAAGTCGGAGTGGCTAGCCGTCCGTTTTGACGCCGGTTACCGAAGACGTAGACTTTGCCCCGTGTTGGAGGGCGACTGAATGAAGGCAACCCGCCGGTTTCTGCTTGGCTCAGCCGCCGCCTTTCTAGGCGGGTGCGTTGTGCCCGCTGCGGGCGCGCAGCCGGGTGGGCGGGCGCCTGAGGTTGCACTGACCACGGGCCGGGTGAGGGGCGGGTGGTCGGGCGCGCAGGCGGGGCGGCAGGTCCGGCAGTTTCTTGGCATTCCTTATGGCGCGGATACGGGGCCGCGTCGCTTCCTGCCGCCGCAGCCGGTGGCGGCGTGGAGCGGCGTGCGGGAGGCGACGGCTTATGGTCTGGCCTCGCCGCAGGGATCGGGCGGGGAGCAACAGGGCGAGGACTGTCTCGTTCTCAATGTGTGGGCGCCGGAGCCGCGGGCGGGGGTGAGGCTGCCCGTGCTCGTCTATATTCATGGCGGCGGTTATTCGACCGGGTCGGGCGCGAGTGCGCTGACGCATGGGGCGAACCTCGCGGCGCGGGGCGACGTTGTGGTGGTGACGCTGAACCACCGGCTGAACGTGTTCGGGCATCTCTATCTGGGGCGCGTTGCTGGCGATGACTTCGCGCTGTCGGGCAATGCGGGGTTGCTGGATCTCGTGCTCGCGCTGGAATGGGTGCGCGACAACGCGGCGGCGTTTGGCGGGGATGCGAGGAATGTCACGCTGTTCGGGCAATCGGGCGGGGGCGCGAAGATCGCGTGCCTGATGGCGACGCCGCGCGCGAAGGGCCTGTTCCATCGCGCGTGGACGATGAGCGGGCAGCAGGTGACGGTGCAAGGGCCACGTGGGGCAGGTGCACGGGCCAAGGCCGTGATGGAGCATCTGGGTGTTGGGCTTGATGAGCTGCGCACGCTGCCGGTGGCGAGATTGCTTGAGGCGCTGAGTGCGCGGGATCCGAGTCTGGCGGGATCGCGCGTCTATTGGGGGCCGGTACTGGATGATGCGCTGCCGGTGCATCCGTTCTGGCCGGAGGCGCCGGCGCTGTCGCGCGACATTCCGATGGTGATGGGGAATACGCGCGAGGAGACGGGCTCGCTGATTGCGCGGGGCGATCCTACGGTTTTTGATCTGACGTGGGACACGCTGCCGGCGCGGCTTGAGCGCGACATGGTGAGCGATGTCGATGTGCACGATGCGATCGCGCTGTACCGGCGGCTTTATCCGGAGCTGCCGCCGGCGCAGGTGTTCATCGGCGCGACGAGCGCGGGGCGGTCGTGGCGGGCGCAGCTGATCGAGGCGGAGGCGCGGGCAAGGCAGGGCGCGCCGGCGTGGGTCTATCAGCTCGACTATCCCTCGCGCGGGGCGGGTGGGCGGTATGGCGCGTATCACATGCTCGACATTCCGCTGGTGTTTGCGAACACGCAGGCGGACGGCGCGGATACGGGCGATGATGACGCCGCGCGCACGATGGCGGCGACGATGAGCGATGCGTTGTTGAGGTTCGCGCGGACGGGCGATCCGAATGGTGGCGGGCTTGCCGTGTGGCCGCGCTACGATCTCGCGCGGCGCGAGACGATGATGTTCGATGTGGCGACGCGCGTGGAGTCTGATCCGCGTGGCGGGGAACGCAGGTTCTTTGGCGTGGCGCCATACATCCAGGCGGGGACTTACTAGCGTTTGTGACTGCTTCCGGCGCGTTGCGTCCGTGCGGTCCGCTAGATTTCGTGCTAACCGGCCGAGATGAAAAAGCTCATCGGTGTCGGGCTCACCCTCGTTCTGCTTGCGTCGTCCTCAGGACCGCTGATCGCGATTGCGCAGGACGGCGCCCGCAAGCCGCTGCCCGGCCAGGGCGTGTTGTGCTCATGGGCCATAATGGCAGCCGTCGCTGAAATCGGTCGCAAGTGTCATGCGGGAGAAAATCCTGAGCTGCAGGCTGAGCTTGATGGAGCTGTTGCGCGGATCGATGCCTATGTGCTGGCATACAGCGATCCTGCGATGACGCCCGCCGCCGTGGAAGAGTTCAAGCGCTTTCAGGGTCACACGGACACGCCAGCCGCCACGATGTGCGTGCCTGGTGATAGAGAGACAATGTACCAGCGGCTTGCGCAGGTTGGGCCAGACGTGATCAGAACCACGACCGATGACATCCTTGAGCGCCCGGGCAACCCTACATGGGGCGATTGTCTATAACTGGTCTTCCGCTCCGTGCGGCGAGGGCGCGCTCGTGGGCGGTTCACGCCTCGCTGTACGAAAACTCCACGAGATACACATTCTCGCCCGGTCCGTGTTTGGCGATCTTCAGAAGATAGACGACGCCGGCGAAGCCGGACTTGCGGGCGAGGGCCGGGGTGATGTCGGACAGGTCGATCTGTTTCACGGACGTGACGTCGATGAAGCCGGGGCCGACGCGATAGCGGCCGCCGGGTTTTACGCGCGGGCTCTGCCAGATGCGCACGCTGCAGGTCACGGACCCGTCGATGACTTTCTCGCGGATGTGCTTGGCGAAGACCATGGTGTATTCTTGTTGATCCCAAACGTGGTATCAATACGCGATGCGCAGAGGCACGCAGATAGCGTTGATCGGTCTTGTTCTGGCGGCTGCATCCCTCGCCGGATCGGCATCTGCTTGTCCCGGCCGGTTCGCGGAGAAGTACCTCTTCTGGCAAGGCTTGCCGGAGCTGGCGTCTGGTGAAGTTGCCATCGAAGTTGATATTCGCAGCGCGATGAAACGGCCGCGCGCATATGATGCCGATCTCAACACGGACTACCGCGTTGCGCGTGTCATCGCTGGCGAATTCGATGGCGAGATCATCAAGGTAAAGGTGCAAGCCACCTCATGCTCTCGCGAGATCGGCGGCGGAACGCCTGATGCGACCGTGAAGATTGATCGCTTGATTCTAATTGGTCGGCTTGAGAAGGGGCCTGGCGATGTTGTGCGATTGATTCCGCGCTACATGGCGGCCAACGAAGCTCAGCAATTTGGCTTGCGCGCTGCGGAGCGCGAGCAACCGTCTACCTTCGCACGTCTTTTCCGCCATCGGCCATGAGCGCGCGGATCTGCGCTTCGCTGGCGTGGCTGGCGTCGCCGATCTGGCCGTGTTTGGCGGCGGCGGTGTGGAGGGCGAAGGCGAGGGCGTCTTCGGCTTCCCAGCCTTTGAGCAGGGCGTGCAGCAGGCCGCCGGCGAAGGCGTCGCCGCCGCCGATGCGGTCGACCACGTTGCCGAGTTCGAGGGGCCTGGCCTGCGTGAGTGTTCCATCGCGATGGTGCAGCGTGGCGCCAAGCGAGAACGCGTCCACCGCATGAGTCGCGCGCGTGGTGGCGGCGATGCGCTGGAGTTTCGGGAAGGCCTTGAAGGCGGCAGCGGCGGCGGCGTTGCGATCCGCGAAGGTCTGGCCGAGGACGAGGGCGATGTCGCGCTCGTCGATGAAGGCGAGCGTGGCGCTCTCCAGCAGCTTGCGCAGGATCGGCGCGCCGGTTTCGCGGCGGGCTTCCCAGAGCTTGGCGCGGTAATTGCCGTCGAACGAGACGGGGATGTTCTTCTGGTTGGCGGCGGTGACGGCAGTGAGGGCGGCTTCGCCGGCCTTGCTGCTGACGGCGGGCGTGATGCCGGAGATGTGCAGCATGGCCGCGCCATCGAGCGCGGCGATCAGCGGGGCGGCGTTGGCGTATTCGGCGAAGGAGGACCCCGCGCGATCGTAGACGATTTCGGAGGGGCGCAGCACGGCGCCGGGCGTGAGGAAATAAAGCCCCATGCGGCCGGGCGCGTAGCTGAGCGCGGAGACATCGACGCCGTGGCGGCGGAGTTCATCGCGCGCCGCGTGACCGAGGGGGTTGTCGGGCAGGGTGGTCGCCATCGCGGCTGAGCCGCCGAGACGCGAGACGCAGATTGCGACGTTGGCTTCAGCGCCGCCGATGTGGGCGGAGAGGCGCGGCGTCTGCAGCAGCATTTCGCCTTGAGGCGCCGAGAGGCGCACCAGCATTTCGCCAAAACAAACGAGCCTGCCGCTCATCGTGCGAGCCAGCCTCCATCCACGGGAATGATCGCGCCGTGAATATAGTCAGCAGCGGGGGAGGCAAGGAAGGCCGCTGTGCCGCCAATGTCTTTCGGATCGCCCCAGCGGCCCGCAGGGATGCGCGCGAGGATATCGCGGCTGCGGTTGGGATCGGCGCGCAGGGCTTCGGTGTTGTTGGTCTCGATGTAGCCGGGGGCGATGGCGTTGACGTTGACGCCCTTGGCCGCCCACTCGTTCGCCAGCGCTTTCGTGATGCCCGTTAGCCCGCTTTTCGCCGCCGCATAGCTGGGCACGCGGATGCCGCCCTGGAAGGACAGCAGCGAGGCGATCTGGACGATCTTGCCCTTTTGGTTGTGGGCGAAGCAGTGCTTCGCGAAGGCCTGGGAGAGGAAGAAGACGGACTTGAGGTTGGTGTCGATCACCGCGTCCCAGTCTTCTTCCGTGAAGTCGACAGCGTCGGCGCGGCGGATGATGCCGGCATTGTTGACGAGGATATCGGCGCGGCCGAGGGAGCTTACCGTTTCTGCGATCACGCGGCTGACCGGCTCGATGGAGGAGAGGTCGGCGGAGATCGAGACGAAGCGGCGGCCGGTGGCTTTCACCTTGTCGCCGGTTTCGGTCGGCGCGGTGCGGCCGACGGCAGCTATGTCTGCACCTGCTTCGGCGAACGACACGGCGATGGCCTGGCCGATGCCGGTGTTGGCGCCGGTGACGATGGCGACTTTTCCGGTAAGGGAGAACGGAGAGGTCATTTGAGCTGGCAGATGTCGAGCTGGTTCATGTCGGTGTAGTCGAGGTTTTCGCCGCCCATGGCCCAGATGAAGGTGTAGGCGGCAGTGCCGGCGCCCATGTGGATCGACCACGGCGGCGACATCACGGCTTCCTCGTTCGCCATCACGATGGAGCGGCTGTCTTCCGGCTCGCCCATGAAGTGGAAGACGCGATCGTTCGGGCCGAGCCCGAAGTAGAGATACACTTCCGAGCGGCGGTCATGCAGGTGCGGCGGCATGGTGTTCCACACGCTGCCTTGCTTGAGGACCGTCATGCCGAGCAGGAGCTGGCACGACTTTACTTTGGCGGGCACGACGAACTGGTAGATCGTGCGCTCGTTCGAGGTTTCTGGCGCACCGCGTTCGAGCGGCACAGCGGTCTCGATGGAAATCTTCGCGACTTCGTAGCGCGTGTGGGCGGGCGTCGAGACGAGATAGAAGCGGGCGGGCTTCGATGCGTCCTTCGATTTGAAGACGACGTTCTCCGAACCCATCGGGATGTAGAGGCCGTCGCGCTGGGCGAGATCGTGTGAGACGCCGTCGACTTCGATCACGCCGGGGCCGTCGCCGATGTTGATCGCGCCGATCTCGCGGCGTTCGAGGAAGGGCTTGCCCTTGGCGGAGGCGGGTTCGGTCTGCGCGGGAAGTTCGATGGCTTGCGCGATGGGAGCAGCGCCGCCGACGACCATGCGTTCGTTGTGGCAGTAGTTGAGCGTGACCTTGTCGGGCTGGAACAGGCCGTTGATCAGATAGCGCGCGCGCAGATCATCATTGCTGGCGCCGTCCATCATGTCGGGATGGGTGGCGTGGTAGGTCTTCTCGAACATCGCTGGTCCTCCCTTTGCGGCGTCACATCTTCTGCGCGCGAGCGCGGATGTGGAAACCGGTGTCATAAACCCGTGAACGGGGCGGCTGGTCAAGTGCTGTCAGGCGTTGGGCGTTATGCTTTTACGGGGCCGGTGGAGGCGCGCACGACGAGGCGCGGGTGGACTTCGCCGTCGAGATCTTCCTCGTGGGGATCCTTGGTGAGGCGGTCGCCGAGCAGGCGCACCGACGCCATGCGGCCCGAGGCGCGGATGGGCAGCAGCACGGTGGTGAGCGCGGGCCACATGCGCGAGGCGAGCGGGCTGTCATCGAAGCCCACGACGGAGACGTCCTTGCCGATATCGAGCCCGGTTTCGCGCACGGCCTGGCAGACGCCGGCGGCCATTTCGTCATTGCCCGCGAAGATGGCGGTGGGGCGCTGGGCGAGGGCCATCAACCGGCGGCCGGCTTCGACGCCGGACTGGAAGGTGTAAGCGCCGCGCAGGTCGAGCTTCTTGTCGAGCGCTAGGCCCGCTGTCTTCAGCCCTTCGATGAAGCCGGAGCGGCGTTCGTGCGAGGAGCGGAAGCTGTCGGGGCCGGAGACGTGGGCGATTATCTTGTGGCCGAGGCCCGCGAGATGTTCGGCCGCCTGGCGCGCGCCTTCAGCGTCGTTGGTGACGATGGAATGCTCGGGCTCATCCAGCAGCACCGAGGCGATGCGGATGTAGGGCGTGTCGTGTTCGCGCAGGACGGCGACGAGATCTTCGTCTTCGGAAACGGACGAGGGCAGGATGACGCCGGCGAGTTTCTGGCGGTCGATGAAGCCGCGCACGCCGTTGAGGAAATCCTTGTCGCGGCGGTTGCAGGGATGGATCACCAGTTCAAGGCCGGAGCCGCGAAGGATGTCGAGGATACCCTGCTGCGTATCGATGACGTGCTGCGGGTTCGGGTTGTCGTAGATGAGGCCCACCAGATAGGAGCGCCGCGAGGCGAGGCCGCGCGCGACGGGATCTGGTGCATAGCCCAGCTCCTTGATCACGGCGTCGATGCGCTCGCGCGTGTCCTTGTTGACGAACGGGCTCTGGTTGATGACGCGCGAGACTGTCTTCTTCGAGACATTCGCGAGACGCGCCACATCGTTGATGGTCGGGCGGCGGCGCGGTTCGTTACCTGTGGCTGTGGCTGTGGGTCGTGGCGTCGGGCCCGGCGTCATTGTCTTCTTCATGTCCACTGCTTTGCGCGTGAGCCGGACAGGCCGTCAAGGAGGACATGGCCGGAGCGCACAACGCCAGATTCGAGGCGACACGTATCAGGCATTGACACCGGTAGCAATAAGGGAAAGCGTAGCCGCGATACAGGGAGGAAATCCGATGGCGCGGTTGACCCGGCGTATTGTCCTTGCGTCGTTGCCGGGGTTTGGGCTGGCGGCTGGCTGTTCGACGGTAGCGCCATCGCCGCTATCGCGCCGCGAGGAAGAGATTTCGCCGGCGGGGCTCGACTGGGCGCACCTGAAGTGGCGGCGGGGGGTCGAGAACCAGCGCATCGCCGACAATGGCGATGGGACATTCCTCAATCCCATTCTGTCGGGCGATCACCCCGATCCAACAATCCTCAAGGATGGCGATCGCTGGCTGATGACGTTCTCGTCGTTCGAATCCTATCCGGGGCTTGTGATCTGGGAGAGCCGCGACCTGGTGAACTGGACGCCGCTGGTTGCAGCACTGAAGACGAATATCGGATCGGTGTGGGCGCCGGAACTGACGAAGCATGGCGGGCGCTACTTCCTGTTCATCCCGGCGCGATTTCCGGACAAGCGCTCGATCTATGTGATCCATGCGGACAAGCCCGAGGGGCTGTGGAGCGAGCCCATCGATCTCAACCTGCCGCGCCATATCGATCCCGGTCATGCGGTAGGCGAGGATGGATCGCGGTGGTTGTTCCTCTCGGGCGGGGATCGCATCCGGTTGAGCGAAGATGGGCTGTCCACCGTGGGCCAGGTCGAGCATGTCTATGATCCGTGGCGCTATCCTCATGAGTGGGTGGTGGAGGGGTTTGCGCCCGAGGGGCCGAAAATCCTGCGCAGGGGAGAGTGGTTCTATCTCATCACCGCGGTGGGCGGCACGGCAGGGCCGCCGACGGGGCATATGGTGATCGTCGCGCGTTCGCGGTCGATCCATGGGCCGTGGGAGCATGATCCGGAAAACCCGATCGTGCGGACATGGTCCTCGCGCGAGAAGTGGTGGTCGCGTGGACATGCGACGTTGTTTGAGGGACCGGGCGGCGGCTGGTGGATGGTTTATCACGGCTATGAGAACGGGTTCTGGACGCTGGGGCGGCAGTGTCTGCTCGATCCGGTGGAGTGGACCAAGGATGGCTGGTTCAGGCCTACGGGAGGCGATCT
>NCEM01000003.1 GCA_002280725.1 Alphaproteobacteria bacterium 32-64-14 | reverse complement strand
GGCAAGACGAATGCACGTCTAGAACGGGACGATGTTGATTCATCTTCCCATCGCACAGATCGCGGTCGACCCGCTGATCCTCGTGACGATTGGCATGCTTGTTGGCTTCCTGTCAGGCATGTTCGGCGTCGGCGGCGGGTTCCTGCTTACGCCCCTGCTCATCTTCTATGGTATCCCGCCCGCCGTGGCCGTCTCCACCCAGGCGAACCAGGTGCTGGCCACCTCCATCGCCGGCGTCTCCAGCCACTGGCGCGACCGGCTGGTGGACACGAAACTGGGTATGCTCATGCTCGCCGGCGGCATAGCCGGATCGTCCATCGGCGTCGTCATATTCACGCTGCTCAAGGTCTTCGGGCTCATCGATACGACGGTCACGGTGCTCTACATCGTCTTCCTCACCGTCATCGGCGGGCTGATGGCGTGGGAAAGCGTCATCGCCCTGCGCGGCTCCGGCGGCGACCCTGCCCGGCGCACGCGCCTGCGCGCATGGACGCGCGTGCTGCCCATGAAGCGCCGCTTCCCGCGTTCGGGCCTCTACATTTCGATCATCCCGCCCATCGCCATCGGCTTCTTCGTCGGCATGCTGGCCGCCATCCTCGGCATCGGCGGCGGCTTCATCCTCGCCCCGGCGATGGTCTACCTGCTCGGCGTGCCCACGCGCGTGATGATCGGAACTTCGCTTTTCCAGATCATCTTCCTCACCGCCTATGTCACCTTCCTGCAGGCCGCCTTCAATGGCACGGTGGACCTTATCCTCGCAGGCGTGCTCATGGTCGGGGGCGTCATCGGCGCCCGCTATGGCGCCATCGCCGGCCGCCGCCTCAAGGCAGCCCAGCTTCGGCTCCTGCTCGCCATCCTCGTGCTGGGCATTGCCGGCCGTCTGATCTACGATCTCTATGTCGAGCCGACCCCGGAATACCGGTTGGAGCAGGCGCAATGATCGCGCGCACGCTCGTCTGCGCCTCGGCGATCCTCATCGCGGGGGCGGCCATCGCCCAATCGGTGCTGGCCCAGTCCCGCGCGCCGGCCGACCGGCCCTTCATGCCCGCCGGCCTCGCACAGGAAAGCATCGAGGTTACGGTCAACTTCACCGGCTCGCGCGTGGTCCTCTTCGCCAATACGCCCCAGCCCGAGAACGAGACATCCGGCCTCGCGATCGCGCTGATCGGGCCCGTCACGACGCAGAAGATGATCCGGCGCTCCGTCAGCGGCGAACAGGTGATCGAGTTTATTTCCGCGCCGAGCGTCTTCGCCGTCGGCGCCGAGCCCCAACTCGCTGCGTCCGTACTTCCGGAAACGCTGGCTAGCGCCGGCCTCGACCCTGGCGCCTCGGCCCAGCCGCGCGCCGATCAGCTCACTTCGCCCGATCTTCCGGCCTGGCGCGCCGCCTTCGTGGAGCTCAAGCGCGAGGAGGGGCTCTACGTTCTCGACGCCGCCGACATCAAGCGCTTCGACGGCGGCCTGCATCGCGCGACCATAGCCCTGCCGTTCAACGCGCCGCCAGGCGAGTACCGGGTCCGCGCCGTCGCCTTCCGCAATGGTGAGCCGGTGGGCGAAACCGACCAGCCGCTGCTGCTCGCGCGCAGCGGGCTCGAGGCGACGCTGTTCGATCTCTCGCGCCAACACGGCCTCGTCTACGGCTTCGTCGCCGTCCTGCTTGGCGCCTTCGTTGGCGGCATAGGCGCCTGGTTCGGCCGCAAGTAACGCCCGCCCGCGCGATCCGGCGCCAGGCTGTCAACGCCAGCGAGATAGACGCCATCGCGCCCCAGAACGGCCGCCACCGCCCCCTCGGCGAACAGCGGCGCGAAGGCGGCATCCAGCACGTTGAGCCCACCGGTCAGCGCGCCGTAGGCCGGCATCACCAGCCGCTGGCCATTCGTCGCGAAACACCGCGCGCGCACGCTGCGCCCCGTGCGCCCCACGACGCGCGCGCATGGATGCAAGTGCCCGGCGATCTCCCCCCGCGCATCGCCCGGCGAAGGTTCATGGCGCAGCACAAGCCCGCCCATCCCAAGCTCACATGCCGCGCGCCCGCCCAGATCTTCGGGCGGCTGGGGATCGTGGTTCCCCTCGATCCACACCCAGTCATGCGCCGCCGTCATGGCGCGCACAGTCGCAACATCGTCCTCCGCCATGCGTGGGCGCGAACGCCTGTCGTGGAAACTGTCACCGAGACTCACCACCGTCGTCGGCCGCAACGCGTCCAGCAAAGCCCCCAACCGTTTCAGGGTCGCACGCGTGTCGTAAGGCGGCAGCATCTGCCCGCGCGCCGCATAAGACGAGGCCTTCTCCAGGTGCAGGTCCGAAACAACCAGCACGCCGGCCGCTTCCCACCACAGCCCGCCGCACGGAAAAAGCGCCAGCGTCTCGCCCGCCAGCTCAAGCTGGAGGACGCGGGGGCGGCAGGTTTCCGATGGCGTCATTCCCATCGGCCGACCGTGGCCAGCGCCGGCCCCTCCGTCAACCGCGCACGTTCTGCGCGTCGCCCGAAGTCCGGGCCAGCCAGCTCGCGCCTTCGCGCGATAGGCCTCAGCTCATCGCATCCCGCACAAGATCATCCTCCGCCTCGCGCAGGATGGCCTCGGCTGCATCGCCCGAGAAGACCGGCTCCTTGCCGATCTCCAGCATGACGGGAACAGCGAACGGCGAGATCCGCTCCAGGCTGGCATGCACGATGCGGCCCTTGATCCGCTTCAGCGCCTCGCCCAGCCGCCTGATGTCCAGCAGACCCTCGCCCGCATCCATCCGCGCCGCCTTCAGCAGCAGATGGTCCGGCTCATGGCTGCGCAGCACGTCGTAGATCAGGTCGGTAGAGAAAGTGATCTGCCGCCCGGTGCGCTCGCCCTTCTGCATCCGCCGCTCGATCAAGCCCGAGATCAGCGCATTGTTGCGGAAGGTCCGCTTCATCAGCGCGCTTTCCTCCAGCCACGCGTCGAGATCGTCCCCCAGCATGTCCTCGTGGAACAGCTGGTCCATATCCTCGCCGCGCATGTCCTCCGCCGACCACACCGACAGCGCATACTCCGAGGCGACAAACCCCATCGGCTTCAGCCCGGCCCTCTCCATCCGCTTGGTCAGCAGCATGCCCAGCGTCTGGTGCGCCAGCCGCCCTTCGAACGGATAGCAGACGAGATAGTGCCGTTCCCCACGCGGAAATGTCTCGATCAGCAGCTCGTCCGCTTTCGGGATGATCGATTTGCGCTCCTGCACCTCGATCCATTCCCGCACCTGCGGCGGCAGGCTGCTCCACCGAGAGCGGTCATGCAGCATCTGCCGCACGCGCGTGGCAAGAAACGTCGTCAGCGGAAACTTGCCGCCATTGTAGGACGGGATTTTCGGATTGGTGTCGAACGTCTTGGTCACCAACGCGTCGGTGTCCGATATGCCCTCGAAGCGCAGGATCTCCCCGGCAAACAGGAACGTGTCGCCGGGCGTGAGCATCTCGAAGAAGTACTCCTCCATCTCGCCCAGCTTGCGCCCCGGCCGCATCAGCCGCTTGCCTTCAACGCCCTTGAAGAAAGACACCTGCCGCACGCCGATCATCGGGTTCTCGATAATCGTGCCGACATTCATGCGATGCTGCCGCCGCAAATCGTCATTGCGCGCGCGCCAGACGCCATCGGGAAACTTCACGATGCGGCGAAACCGATCGTACGTCCGCAGCGCATATCCACCCGTCGCCACAAGGTCGACGACGCGCTCCCACGTCTCCCAGTCGAGCTCGGCATAGGGCGCGGCAGCCGTAACCTCGTCATACAGCTTCACCGCGTCGAACCCGTCGCCACACGCCCGGGCCATCACATGCTGCGCCAGCACGTCCAGCCCGCCACGCCGCGGCCCCGGCCCATCCAGCTCGCCCGCCTCCACCGCCTCCACGGCCGCGCGGCATTCCAGCACCTCGAACCGGTTGCTCGGCGCCAGCAGCGCACGGCTCGGCTCATCCATCCTGTGGTTCGACCGCCCGATCCGCTGGATCAGCCGCGACGATCCCTTCGGCGCCCCCATCTGCACCACAAGATCAACATCACCCCAGTCGATCCCGAGATCGAGCGTCGAGGTACACACCACCGCCTTCAGCTTCCCGGCCGCCATCGCGGCCTCGACCTTGCGCCGCTGCTCCACATCGAGCGAGCCATGGTGCAGCGCGATGGGCAGCGCATCCTCGTTGACGCGCCACAATTCCTGGAACGTCATCTCCGCCTGGCTGCGCGTGTTGACGAACACGAGCGACATCTTCGCGCCCTTGATCGCCTGGTAGACCTCCTTGATGTTATGCCGCCCCGAATGCCCCGACCACGGAATGCGCGCTTCGGAATCCAGCACCGAGATGTTCGCGCTCGCGCCGCCCCCATGCCGGATAATCGGCGTATCCGGGCCCAGCCACCGCGACAGCGCCGCCGGATCACGCACTGTCGCCGACAGCCCGATATGCCGCGCCGCCGGCGCCCAAGTCCTCAACGTCGCCAGGCACAACGCCAGCAGGTCGCCCCGCTTGCTCTGCGCAATCGCGTGCACCTCGTCGACGATCACCGCGCGCAGGTCGGCAAAGAACCGCCCCGCATGTTCCGACGCCACCAGCAGCGCCAGCTGCTCCGGCGTCGTCAGCAATATGTCCGGCGGCTTCGCCCGCTGCCGCGTCCTCCGCGACGGGCTCGTATCCCCCGTCCGCGTATCGAGCGTCAGCTCCAGCCCCATCTCCGCAACCGGACTCGCAAGGTTGCGCGCCACGTCGGTCGCCAGCGCCTTCAGCGGCGAGATGTAGAGCGTGTGCAGCTTCGGATGCACCCGCGCCTGCGACTCCGCCAGTTCGATCAGGCTGGGCAGGAACCCCGCCAGCGTCTTGCCCCCGCCCGTGGGCGCAATCACCAGCCCGCCTTGCCCGCGCCTTGCCGCCGCAATCAGCCCCGCCTGATGCGGCCGCAGCTCCCACCCGCGCGCGCCAAACCATGCCGCAAAGCGCGGCGGAAGACGGCTAGGCGGCTGGGGATCATCTGCCATCGCCCATAGATAGGCGCTGCTGCGTCGCTTGTCCCGCGCACGTTAACCGGCCCCGCCCTGCAATTAACGAATTGTTGGCCATGACATCGCAATATCTGGAACCATGACGGTATCGATCCGCGCATCCCTGCTGCTAAGCGCGCTGGCCATGGCCACGCTGACGGCTGCTTTCGTCGATCCGCCCAAAGACTCCCACGCCTCTCCCGCGCCTGCCGAGCCCACCTCAAGCCACCCCGCCCACTGGACCTATGGCGGCGAGGGCGGTCCCGAACACTGGGGCGAGCTCTCGGCCGGCAATGCCGCCTGCGCCACCGGCCGCCAGCAATCGCCCATCGATCTTTCCGGAGCCATGCCCGCCAGCATTCCCGCGCCCGCCGCACGCTGGATCCCGACGGGCGGCGCCATGGTCGTCAACAACGGCCACACCATCCAGGTCGACGTCCCCGAAGGCGGCAGCGTCACGCTCGACGGCAAGGACTACACGCTCAAACAGTTCCACTTCCATCACCCGTCCGAACACACGATCGACGGCAAGCAGTTCCCCCTCGAAGCGCACTTCGTCCACGCGTCCAGCGACGGCGATCTCGCCGTCATCGGCGTGATGTTCCTCGAGGGCTCGGCCAACCCCAACCTCGATTCAATCTGGGCCACCGCTCCGGGCCGCGAGGGCAAGGCCGCCGTCGCCTTCAACATCGACGCCGCCGTCTTCATGCCCACAGGCGGCTCGGCCTTCCGCTATGAAGGCTCTCTCACGACGCCGCCTTGTTCCGAGACAGTGCGCTGGACCGTGATGGCCACGCCGGTCACAGCGTCAGCCAGCCAGATCGCCGCCTTCGCCGCGCTGTTCCCGCACAATGCGCGGCCGGTGCAACCGCTCAACCGGCGGTATGTGCTGAAGACTGCGGACTGAACCGCCACGGCGACCTCCGCCACAACCACGGCGCCAGCGCGAACACGATCACGCCGAACACGGTCAGGCCGATCAGCACATAGTTGAACGTGTACTCAAACGTCGGAAACTGTGTCCAGTTGACGATCAGCGTCGTGATCATCGTCATGACTGCAAGCGCGATCCCCGCGCGCGGCCGCTTCAACAGCAGCCAGAACACCACGAAATCCACCAGACATATCCCGTACCAGAACCACGGCGCCCAGCTCGGCGCCGGGCCGTAATACCAGAGGTCGCCATTCACCAGCGTCCACGCCACATGGCTCACCGCCCCGAAAACAAAGCCCCAGGCCAGCCATACCCGCGTGCGTGCCGCCGCGCTCATGCAAGCATCGCATTCAGCCGCCCATAATCGATCTTCGAATTATGTCGCTTGTCGAGCGGCACCTCCTTCACGATCACCGCATCAATCGCGCCCATCGCCGCCGCCCGCCGCTGCATCTCCGCCGCATCCAGCCCATCGCCCTCCAGCGCCAGCTTCGCCCGCGGGCTTCCCGCCAGCAACGCTGCGCGCTTGACGCCCGGCCAGCTCAACGCCGCCGTCTCCACCGCAAACGGAAACAGTCCACCGCTCGCCGCCTCGCGCCGCCCCAGCAGCCACAGCCGTCCTTGCTCATCCAAGCGCGCCGCATCCCCGGTGCGATGCCACAACACGCCATTGTGCTCCGACTTCGTCGACGCATCGTCGCGCTTGTCGAGATAGCCCCGGTTCACATGCGGCCCCGCGACGAACACTTCATGGTCGCGCAGCTCCACGCGGATCTCCGCAATCGGCTTGCCGGCCAGCAGCCCGCCACCACTCGCCATCGCCGCCCAGTCCGCCTCGGCAATGTCCGCGAGTTGCACATGCGCAATCGGTTCCGCCTCGGTCGAACCGTACACCGCATGGATCTCCGCATTCGGCGCCGCCTTCGCCGCCGCCCGCATCAGGTTCGGAAACACAGGCCCGCCGCCCGTGAAGATCGCCTCCAGCTTCGGCATCACCGCGCCCTCGACGATCCGCGCCACCACCGCTGGCGGCCCCACGATGCGATTGACCCCGCACGCCGCCATCTGCGCCCGCAACCGCGCGCCATCCAGCTTCGCCGGCCGCGTCAGCTTTCCCGCCGGGATCACGCTCGCAGCCCCCGCCGCAAGGTTCGACAGGATGAACACCGGCAGCGAGATAAGATCGACATCCCCCGGCTTCGTCCGCCGCACATGCTCCAGCAATTCATGCTGCAACATCAGGAACGCGGCCGACCGCACAATGCCCTTCGGCCGCCCCGTCGAACCAGACGTGAAGGTGATCAGGGCAGGCGATTCATCCGACAGATGCGCCAGCACCTCCTCGCCCACATCGTCATCCCCCGGCTCCCGCAGTCCCTTCAGCGCCCGCAACTCGCGAAACCCGAACCGGATCACATGCCCCAGCGCCGTCGTCGCCACCGCCTTCGGCTGCGCCGCCTCCACCGCCAGCCGCAACCCCTTCAGCCCCGCCGCAGGCTCCGGAAACATCGCCACCGCGCCCAGCCGGAACACCGCCAGCAACGTCTCATACAACTCCACCGAAACCCCGCGCGCGATCAGCACAACATCGCCCGCGCCAATCCCGGCCCTTGCCCAAGCCCGCGCCCGCGTGTTCGACGCCCGCGCCAGCTCCGCATACGTCGTCACCCGCCCATCCGGCGCAATGATCGCCGCCGCATCCGGCCGCGCTTCCACCCGCGCGAGGAAGGCCTCGACCAGATTCAAAGCCTTCCGCCCCACAGTGCATACCGCCGGAACACCTTGCCCCCCGTCTTGTCCGAATGCAGCGCCGAAAGATTGGCCTCATGCATCAGCGCATGGATCACATCACTAAACCCGCGCGCCTGCGCCCGCGCATGGAACTCATTCGCCAGCATCGACCCCGCGCCCTTCACCCGCGACGCATACGTCTTGAGGATCACGGATTTAGGCGTCTTCCCCTCGGCATAGTTGGGCAGCGCGAACAGAAACGCCGCCAACTCCCCCGCTGCATCATCCGCCACCAACACCAGCGCCGGATCAATGGCGCCCAGCACAGGCCGATAGCTCGCGAGGAAATCCTCCAGCGAAATCGGCTGATAGAAATGGTTCGACGAGAACGCCGCCAGAGACAGCGCATGAATGCGCGTCAGTTCCGCTTCCGCCCGCGCCGCGTCAAACGCCCGTAACCGCAACCCCGCCGGCGCCGCCGATTCACCCGGTGCAATGCTGGCCGGTCGCACAGCCGAAACATAGCGCGACACGATCCCCAGCCCCGAAGCCTCGAACGCTGGCACATAATGCGCCGGATTACTCGGCTCCATCAGGAAAGCCGGCCGCCCATCGCTGTCCACCACCAGCCGATGCTTGCCCCACGTATTCCCATCCATCGGCCCCAGCACAGCGCCGAATCCCTCGCCCTTCAGCCGCTCCATCGCAGCCCGGATCAGCTCCGCGCCAGCCTCGGCGTTCTCGCACTGGAACTGTCCCAGCGCCGCCGTCCGCGCCCCGTCCAACGACGGCGCATCGCGATAGATTGCAAGGCTCGCCCCGTCGCCCGTCATGATCTCCACCGCGCTCATGCCAGGACCCTTCAGGAAAGCATCAGCGGAATGGACAGCGGAATGAACGCGAGCCCGATCATCATGCTCAATGCTCCCAGCATCACCCACGGCCTCCCATGGTCGCGATGGCGGATCAGCCATCCTGCGACTGCCACCACGATGATGCCGCCAAGTCCCGCCAGCGTGAAGACTAGCGCCGGCGGGCTCTGCGCCTCGGACCAATACGTCCGCACCGACATCGCCGCCCACGCCAGCATGACCACCAACACGATGCGCCAGCTCCTCTGCGCGAACCGCGCTGATATCCCGGCCGACAGCGCAGCAAATGATAGATTGAACCCGAAGATCGTGTCGATGCGCGCCACATGGCTCACCACGAAGAACATCATGGCGATCGCGAGGATCACGAGCAGCAGCGTCAGCGCATCGAACGCTGGCCGGTCGCCATTTCGCACAGCCGCCGCCGCTACGTAGGTCGCCACCGCCACAGCCGGCGTAATGATGCTCGCCGGCTCGGCAAAGATCGCTATGCAGAAGAACAGCGTCGCTCCCGCCGCAAGAAAATGCCGCTCCTCGCCCGGCCGCTCGCGCGACACCCACAGCAGCGCAAGCAACGCGACCAGAAAGAACCCCGCAATCGTCGCCAGCCCCGGCACGCCCAGATACAGCAGGTTCGACAACAGGAAGTAGAGCCCCAGCGGAATGAACAGGTTATCCAGCCCCCGCCAGCTCGCCCCCTCCAGCAGCGCCCCGAAAACCGCCGTGATGAATGCCAGCAACACGGCTTCCCCGCGCCCGATATCCGTCATCAGCAGGATCGCGATCAGCGACAGCAGCCAGGCCGTCACAGCGAAAACAACCACGCCCTCAACGCTCTTCGAGCCTTCCTCGATCTGGAATTTCCGCCGGCCATAGCGCGACCCCACCAGTGCGCTCGCTGCATCGCACAGCGTCAGGATCAGGATCGGCAGCACATACAGCACAGGCCCCGGCGGCGCCTTCTCGTGCATCGAGATTGAAACAAAATGCCCGTCCTTCAGCCAGAACAGCAGCGCCACCGAAACCGCGAACAGCAGCTCGCCATAGGACTTCCGCTCGACCGCATGCAGCCCGCCGCCAAGGCTTGTCGCCGCTGCCCCGCGCGCCAGGAGAAAAACGACCAGCGCCAACCCGCATGTGGCGCCCACCTCCCACGCTTCCTGGAACACGAGTGGGAAGGTCAGGCAGTAAAGCCCGAGGCTGATATGGATCAGCTTGCGGCTCAGCTCCGCTTCAATCTTGAGAAGCTTCGCCAATAGCGAGACCACCCACAGCACGAAGGCGAGCAGGGCGACCGAACCCGCGATCTTGGCAAGGCTGGTCGCGAGATCGGGGCTCACACAACTTCCTCGATCACGAAGTCGGAATAGAAGAACGCCTTGTCCAGCGGCTTCAGCCTCGCCTCAAGCTCGCTGTTCGTCGTCACCCGCGCAGCCAGGCTCGCCGGCACGCGACGCGGCGCCATCATGTTCCAGTACGCAATCCGCGCCCCCGGATTGCTCGCCGCCAGGATCGTCCCATACGCCGCCTCATGCGCCTCGGGCGACATATACTCGAATATGTCCGACAGGTTGAACGCGTCCGCCTTCACCCCCTCGCTCGCCAGCGTTTCCACCGTGCAGAGCCTAACCTCCAGGCGATCCAGCCGCTCGCGAATGATCTCGAACCGCTCCGCCTCCAGCGCGCGCGGCAACGCCTCGCCATGCGTCCCTTTCAGGATCCAGTGCAGGTACGGATTCACCGACGGATCCTGGTCCACCAACGCCTTGCGCGTCAGCCGCGCCACCTGCGCCGCCGGCCCGCCCTCGACATGATCGAAGAACGCCGGATCACGCCCCAGCCGCCCCATCACGAAGCGCGAGAAGAACATCTTCACCATCTGGCGCCAGCCCCAGTTGTTCCAGCGCTTGTCATAGAACTCTGCGCGCTGCTCCGGCTCGCGTGGCGTCAGCAGAAGGTCGATCACCTCCCGCGTGTGAATGAACGGCACCACCCATTCGCGGAATGTCCGGAAATATCTCTCGAATTTCCCGACGCCGCCCACGCCATAGCGGCCCACCTCGTCCTTGCGCGCCGCCCAGAACGCCTGATCTTCGTCCGAAAGCTTCGCCGCCGCCAGCTCCAGCAGATGCCGCCGCCGCCCCGATGGCCGCGAGCCCATCAGCTCGAGAAAGTCCTGATGCGAATGCGTGCGATACATCGCCATGCGCAGCCGCACACACGCCAGCTGCGTCGGGTTGAGATCAACCGCGATCACCCGCTCGGCTCCCTCGGCCAGTAGCGCCAGCGCATTGTCCCCCGCAGATGCGATCGACACCACCGTGTCCGCCGGCTTCACGCGCAGCGCCGCCGCAAGGATGTCCGCATCCTCCCACGCCTGCGCATAGCGGATGATGTCGAAGGTCGCGCGCTTCGCGATGTCCGTATTGGCCCCAACTTGCTCAGACATGGTTATGCAGCTGTCCCTGCCTTGTCCGCCCCGCCGATCCTTTCGACTGTTCCAGCCCCGCCGTCCAGTCGCACCACGTCTCCTGTCCGGAGCCATTGGGTCACACCCTTCAGGGAAACGACGCACGGCACGCCCATCTCGCGCGCAACAATGGCCGAGTGTGACAGCAGAGACCCACGCTCCGCGATCACGCCAGCCGCATTGGCAAACACCGCAATCCAGCCGGGATCGGTATGCCGCGCCACCAGAATCTCGCCCGGCGACAGCGCTTCCACGCGCGGATCATCGATCACACGCACCTTCGCCGTCACCACGCCTTTGCAACACGCCAGCCCCTTGCGCGTCTCGCCGCCCGCGTCTGGCCCAGTGACGTTAGTTGGCGCCTGCGCCGACAACTCCGCCACACCGACAACATGCGCCCCACGCGCACTGAACCGCTCCGGCGGATCAGGCCGCTTCAGCTGCGCATCCCACTCCGCCTGCCGCAACCGCACCAGCGCCTTGAGATCGCCCGTGATCGCCGCGCCCTCCACAGCGCCGAGCAACTCCTCCACCGTCAGGTAGAACACATCGCGCCTGTCATTCAGCACACCCGCCTCGCTCAGCCGCGCGCCCAGCGCCAGGCAGATGCGCCGCACCCGCCCGAACAACCGCGTCCGCTCGAACCGCAGATTCTCCCGGTCCCGCACCCGCGCCTTCGCCCAGTCGAGCATCCATCGCGCCACGACGCGCTTGCCGAACTCGGGTACGATATCGTGCAGGTCGCCCTCGGCCTCCTTCACGGTCTCCGCGCCGCGCGTCGCCGCGGCCGCCGATATCGCCATCAACACCTGCGCCGGGTCTTCATGCAGCGTCCGGCTCTCCAGCTTCAGCTCCTGCGTACACCGATCGCCAAACTTCGCGATGTAACGATCGAACGCCGCGCGCAGAGCAGGGTCAGTATCCACCGCGCCGCGATCACCCTTCGCCAGCCGCGCCACCAGCTCCGGCTGTCCGCGCACCATGGCGCCCATCTCGCGGATCATCCGCGCCGGCTCCGCCGAAACAATGTCGCCCTGGCCGATCAGCATGTTCGACAGGAACGCCCGGCCCTCATCGCCGCCCTCGCGTTCCATCGTCTTCTGCGCCAGCCCGAATGCGATCATGCAGAGGAAGTCGTTCACCAGCGGCGCATCCCACTTCGCCAGCAACTGCCGCTCCAGCAGACGATACTCCGCCGCCAGCGACGTCGCCTGCATCGCGTCGATCTCGCCATCCGGCCGCACAAGCGCCGCGTTCAACCGCGCATAGAATTTCGCAATCGTCCCCTTGATCCTGATCTCGTGCCAGACCAGCCCCAGCCCCACACGCCCGAACTTCAGATTGTCGATGAACTTCTCCCACTCGCTATCCGATGGCGGCGCAATGCGATCCGCCATCTCCTGCGGTAGCGCCTCGGAGACGCCCATCATCCCTTCCATGAATTTCCGGTTCGCCTTGAAACCCGGAAACAGCGCCAGCGCGCGATACCAGTTGAGCAGGTTGTAATAGACGCGCCCATCCACGCGCCCGAGCATGTTCTCGAACACCGCGCGATGCTCCTCCACATCCGCGCCCGGCACGCCCATCAACCGCGAGAACGCCTGATAGACATGCGCATAGACATAACGCGCAAACGAGAACGTCAGCGGCGACGTCACACCCGGATAACTCTCCACGATGTTGGAGTTGTCCCAGATCGTCTCCTCACTCGCAGAGTCATTCTCGGGTAAGCGCGAAGCGCGCATCCCGGGAATCCCGGTTGTCTCATGTGCGGAACTGCCCGAAGTCCCTGCGCCGGCAGAACCCGGATTCTCGGCACGCGCGCCGACGCGCTTGGCCGAGAATGACTCCACCTCAAGCGCACCCCCCAAAGTCGTAATCGGTCGCGACTGAAGCATCTTCAGTCCAGCATGATCGAACGCCCACTCGATATCCTGCGGCAGCCCGAAATGATCCGCCGCCCGCCGCGCCATCGCGGCCACCTCGCTACGCTCCGCCTCGGAGAGCACAGCCACCTCGCCCACCAGCTGCGCCTCCAGCGTTCCGCCATCCGCGCCGATGCGATAGCTGTCGCCATCCTCCTCGCCGCCCACCAGCCGGTCAGCCAGCCCTACAATCGCGCTGATCACCACAACACTGCGATCACTCGAAACCGGATCCGCCGAAAACGCCACGCCTGCCGCGCGCGCCGCCACCATCACCTGCACGATCACAGCCGGCGGCTGCGGATCGCCCGATAGCCCATGCGCAACGCGATAAGCCGCCAGCGACTCCGTGAACCCCGACAGCCACACGCGATGCGCCGCCGCTTCCACATCGGCCGCCGCAACATTCAGCTCCGTCGCAAACTGACCGGCATGCGCACTTGATGCGCCATCTTCCTCCAGCCCGGAGGACCGCACAGCAAACCGTCCTGCTCCGCCCAGTCGCTGCAACCCCCGCTCAACCTCTTCGCGCGCCTCAGCCTTCAGCCCAGCCTGATCAAAAGCCTCCGCCCCGATCACGAAAAACGCTGGCACCGGAAACATCGCCGCCAGCTTCGCCAGCGCCGCGCCCTTGCCGCCCGCCTCGGGCACAACCGCGTCAGCGCCAAACAAAATGCGCGCGTGATCGCTCATGCCAGCCACAGCGACGCCATCAACGGCAGCACGCCCAGCAGCAGATAGTTCGCAATCACGAACACCGCCGTGCCGGTCTCCAGCCGCTTCACCGTCTTCTCCGTCGGCGTGCCGGCATAGTCGATAGCCGTCCACGCCGCATACATCGTCACGGCCATCAGCACCGTCAGAAACCAGATGCTCGCACCCGACCGCACATTGACGAACGCCGCCACCGCCAGGCCCGCCAGCAGTACCGCCATCACCACCACACCAGCCCGCGCCGCGCCCCACGCGCGTGAATATGTCTCGACACCCTCCCGCTCGCTCGTAGGCGCCCAGCTCTTGCGCGCGATCTCGATCGCAGACCCATTCACCAGCGACAGCAACAGGAACGCCCCCAGCGTCAGCCCGAACCCCTCATGCAGCGCGACGCCCGCCGGCAGCCAGTCGCACGCCGTCGCATAGAGATCGATCAGCGGCATGATCGCCATATGGCTCACCATGTAGATGATGGGCCGCTTCTTCAGCCACGCAGCAACGAAGAACTCCTTCGTCATCACAGCCATGTACGCCCACACCAGCACAAGCAGCCCAAGCATCGCCCAGCCGAGCCACGCCGTCAGCACGATCTGCACGACGCCCACCGCAATCGCGACGCCGCGCAACTCGGCCAACGTCACCAGCCCACGCGGCACCGGCCGCTCCGGGCGATACTTCGTGTCGTCGTCATTGTCCTTGTGCTCGTCCGCCACGCGCAGCTGGAAGAAGAACCCGAACAGCACCAGCACAGCCACCACCAGCGACGGCCATTCCGGCGCCGCGCCACGCAGCAACGCCGACAGGCACACCGCCGACGTCCCAAACGCCGCGATCAGCACGCCATGCTTGAACACAGGGAACCGCTCGGCCTGGTATTCCCACAGCCGCGCCCCAAACCCGCGCGCATCCCGCGCCGTCGCCAAAGCCTCGCTCACGCCTTGCCCCGCGCAAGGTTCTTGTGCGCGCTGGCGAACTCATGCGCGCACAGCGCGCCGATGATCGACAACTCCCCCGCAAGGCACACCGCCGCGATGACTTCGCCAAACGCCCGCGCATGTCCCGCGCCCTTCAGCCCGAGAATGTTCAGCCCTGCGCTCTGTGTCGGCAGCCCCGTCCCGCCGCCCACAGTCCCGACAATCACATTCGGCAGCGTCACCGAAACGAACAGCTTGTTTCCATCCCGCTGTTCGATCCGCGTCACGCCCACTGCGCTCTCCGCCACACACGCCGCATCCTGCCCCGTCGCCAGATACAGCGCCGCCAGTCCGTTCGCATAATGCCCCTGCACGCCGATCGAGCCCGACATCACGCCGCCCAGCGCCGACATGCGCCAATACTCCTCCATCCGCCGCGGCGTCGTATGCAGTTGCTTCTCGATCTCCTCGCCCGGCAGCTCAACCGAAGCCGTCACCTTCCGCCCCCGCACGCTGAGGAACGACATGGCCGACGCCTTCTTGTCGCCCGAGAAATTCGCCTCCACGAACCAGTGCAGCGGCTTCACCGGCGAATGTTCCTCGATCGCCGCGCACACCGCCGCCGTCGCGATCGTCACCATGTTCTGCCCGGCCGCGTCCCCCGTCGTGTAGGTGAACACGAGATAGACATGGTCGCCTTCGACATGCGGGCTGATCTCCACCAGCTTGCCATGCCGCGTCGTCGCCTGCGCCGCCGTCTCCAGCAGCCCGAAATTCTCGCATACCCAGGCGACGAACAGTCCCGCCTCGGTCGTCGTGCCAAACGCAAATCCCGGCGAGCGATGTACGCCCTCGGCCAGCGTCGCCGTCGTCGCGCCTCCAACCGACGAGATCAGCCGCGCCCCGCGTCCATAGCTCGCCACCAGCGCCGCCTCGCTCGTCGCCAGCGGCACATAGAAATCACCCTTGGCGAAAATGCCGTTGACCCGCAGCGGACCAATCACGCCCACAGGCAACCGCAACGTGCCAATGTAATTCTCGACATTGTGCTCGTAACGCTCCAGCTGCTCCTGCGCCTTGGCGTCATAGAGCTCGGCCTTGTCAGCCTCGCTCGCGCCCGAATGCCCCAGCAGCGTCTTCCAGTTCGCCGCCGTGAACGTCGCCTCCAGCCGCTTCGCCGGCCGTATCCACGGCTTCAATGGCGACGCGGTGTCAGGCCGGCTCTGCTTCGCGATGTCAGACGTCGTCCGCCCCTGCAGCATCGCCGCAATCATCCGCCGTGTCGCATCGAATGCGCTTGGCATTGCCGTCCCTGCGTCCGCCCGAACCCTGTATGGGGTCTTGAAGCCAGTCGCATAGATCGGGCTATTTGGGGAAAACTCAAGGCAATGGCGCGAAACCCTCGCCGCAATCCTGTAACCATAACGCTGCGACGCCAGGCCCGAACGGTCTGGTAGCGTCGGCCTGCACCTTAATTCGGCGGTTGCACCGGGAACACCAGCAGCGAGGTATCATACCCCCACGCCTTCACCTTCGCGGTCAGCTCACTGATCAGCTTCTCGCCCGGCTGCGGATTGCGCGTGAAGATGTTCACCTCGCCAAAGTCCGGCGTCACCGAGATGAACCAGCTATAATCATCCGCCAGCGCCGCCACCCACGTCTCGCGGCTGATGAAGGGGAAGTAGTCGACGCGGATCTTGGCACTGGCCGGCGGATCCAGAATGTACCCCGTCCCCTCAACAACCTTCTCATTTCCATCGAGCGTCTTCTCGCGACAGGAATCGCGCACGCCAACCTCAGTCGGCTTGTCCTTCGGCGTATACCGCGTGATCCCCGCCACGCATCCGTCCGTCGCCCAGTTCGGCCGGAACGCAATCTCGTGCCAGTCCCCGGTGTAGAACCGGGCCGCATCCACCTTGGCCACAGGCGGCGGCGCGCCTCCCGGTCCGGATGACGTGATGCAACCTCCCATGGAAAGGGTGGCCGCAGCGGCAAGGGCAAGGATGAGCTGTTTCATGTCCGCTATACGCGCCGAACGGGCGGTTGGAGCAGCGAACCAGTCAGAATTTTGCAAGGCCCGGCTGTTGCGCAAAAGAGAGGGGTCATTCTCGGGCCTGTCCCGAGAATCTCGGTTGATGACTCCGAGGGGAACCACCGCGATTCGCTTCGCTGATAGAACCGGGATTCTCGGGACAGGCCCGAGAATGACCCCGCCCCAGCGCATGCGCCCACTTTACTCCGCCCGCCCACGCGCTCATCTCAACCAGCATGATCCGCCCCGAAGACCTGCTTCGCCCCACGCCGCAGGGCCTCTATTGCCCGCCCGGCGACTTCTACATCGACCCCGTGCGCGGTGGGGTTGATCGCGCCGTCGTCACCCACGGCCACTCCGATCACGCCCGCGCCGGCCACGGCGCCGTCCTCGCCACACCCGAAACCATCGAAGCAATGGCCACCCGCTACGGCCAGGAATTCACCCGCGCGCGCCAGGCCGCCCGCTATGGCGAGACCACCCGCATCAACGATGTCGATATCCGCCTGATCCCGGCAGGCCACGTCATCGGCTCAGCCCAGGTCGAGGTGAAGCACAAGGGCCTCACCATGATCTGCACCGGCGACTACAAGCGCCGCCGCGATCCCACCTGCGCGCCCTTCGAAGTCGCGCCCTGCCATGTCTTCATCTCGGAGGCGACCTTCGCGCTGCCCGTCTTCCGCCACCCGGAAAGCTCCGGCGAAGTCGGCAAGCTGCTCGCCTCCATCCGCGCCTTCCCCGAGCGCGCGCATCTCGTCGGCGCCTACGCCTTCGGCAAGGCCCAGCGCGTCATCCGCGAACTGCGCGACGCCGGCTACAATGAGACCATCTACATCCACGGCGCCATGAAACAGCTCTGCGAGATGTACGAGCGCCTCGGCGTCGACCTTGGCCCACTCGAATCCGCCACGCTCGAGAAGAAGCAGAAAAGCGAAAGCCAGAAGTTCGCCGGCAAGATCATCCTCTGCCCGCCCTCCGCCACCGGCACGCCGTGGGCGGAGCGCTTCCCCGATCCGGTCATCTCCTTCGCCTCCGGCTGGATGAACATCCGCCAGCGCGCCAAGGCCGGCGGCATCGAACTCCCCCTCATCCTGTCCGACCACGCCGACTGGGACGAACTCACCACCACCGTCCGCGAAGTGAACCCGGAGGAACTCTGGGTCACCCACGGCCGCGACGACGCCCTCGCCCGCTGGGCCGAACTCGAAGGCCGCAAAGCAAGGCCGCTGCACCTCGTGGGCTATGAGGACGAGGCGGGGGAATAGGAATCCCCCTTCCCCGTGGCGCATTCGCACGGCATTACTGCCGTCCATGCCCTACCGCACACTCAACGCCGACAGGATCGAAGCGACGCTGGAGACGCTCCACCAGCGCATCCAGGAGCGATTCCCGAACCGCGGCCTCGCCAACCTGTGCAAGCAGCTCCTCGACATCGCCCGCGAGGACAAGCGCAAGCTCTCCTGGGTCGCCCGGCCAAACATCTGGCTACGCACCGGTGTCGGCATCGCCATCGCCATCGGCGCTGCCGGCCTGATCTGGTTCGCCACGGCCCTGCCGAACCTGCCGGTCGAGAACGATGCCTCCAATGTCCTGCAAGGCGTCGACGCCGCCGTGAACACCATCGCCCTCTCCGGCGCCGCCAGCTGGTTCCTGCTCAACCTCGAATCCCGCTGGCGCCGCCGCGCCGTGCTGAGCGACCTGCACGAACTGCGCTCCATTGCCCACGTGGTCGACATGCACCAGCTGACGAAAGACCCGACCCAGCTTTGGAAGGGATACTCCTCCACCGCCTCGTCGCAAGTCCACGACATGACCGAGTTCGAGCTGATCCGGTATCTCGACTATTGCAGCGAGATGCTCTCCCTCACCGGCAAACTCGCCGCGCTCTACATGCAGAACATGCGCGACCCGGTCATCATCGAAGCCGTCAACGAGATCGAAGACCTGACCACCAGCCTCTCGCGCAAGATCTGGCAGAAGATCATGATCCTGCAGCAGCCCGCGAAGGCTTGGGGGCAGTAGACGGTATCCTTCGACGGCCGCTCCCTTCGGTCGCTGCTCAAGGATGAGCGCCTTGCAGTTATCGGCGTCCCTTAGCGCTCATGCTGAGCAGGGCCGCTGCGCGGCCCGTCCGTCGAAGCACGAGCGCGTGCTCACCACCCCACACTAAGACACCTTGAACCGCGCATCGGCCCGCGCGATCACTTCGCCGTCCGCCATCACAAACGCCTGCGCAAAACAAAGCGTTTTGCCCGTCTTCACATACTGCGTGTCCACCGCCACCCACTGGCCCAGCTTCGCCGCGCCGACATAATCGATCGCCAGCGACACCGTCACCAATCCGCCCGCCGGCTTATGCCCCGCCGCCGTCAGCACAGCGACGCAACTCAATCCCATCGCATTGTCCGCCAGCGCCGCGATCAATCCGCCGTGCAGCATCCCGCGCGAATTCGTGTGCGCCTCACGCACATGAAACCCGATCATCACGCGATCCCCCAGAACCCGCGAAAAGAGCGGCTCCCAAGGATCGGTCACGGGTGATTTTCGGAAATGCGGCGCAAAGCCCTCAGGCGGCGCAGGAAGCGTCATGGCGATCTCTCCTTCCGGGCGCGGAAGGCCGCCATGCCTCCCGCCATCTGTCCGGATCGTTACACAGTCTGGCTGGACGGCAGTATGAAGTGCGTTCTAGCTTCCCCGCAACACATCCGGCGTCAGACTGGATCAGCTTGGGCCAAAAAAGTGGGAGAGAAAAACATGTCGATGATCACATCGAGCAGCCGCCGTGCCGTCCTGAAGGCCTCCGTCGCCATCGCCGCCGTCGCAACGGCCGGCGGCGTCCTCGCCGCGTGCGGCGGCGAGAACAAACCGGCTGAACCGGTTGTCGATGCCAACCCGATCGTCGAGACGAAGTACGGCAAGGTGAAGGGCGCGCTCGAAGATGGCATCGCCACCTTCAAGGGCGTGCGCTACGGCGCCGACACCACGCTCACCCGCTTCCAGCTTCCCAAGCCGCCCGAGCCGTGGACCGAAACGCAGGACGCGCTCGCCTACGCCACGTCCGCGCCCCAGCCGCCCTCCGGCGATGGCGGCGGCCTGTTCGCGTCGTGGCGCCCGAACCCGCCGCTGTCGGCTGGCGAAGACTGCCTCTTCCTCAACGTCTGGACGCCCGCAGCAGATGGCAAGAAACGCCCCGTCCTCGTCTGGCTCCATGGCGGCGGCTTCACCACGGGCTCCGGCTCGTCCTACGCCTACGATGGCGTGCGCCTCGCCAAGCGCGGCGATGTCGTCGTCGTCACGACCAATCACCGCCTCAACCAGTTCGGCTATCTCAACCTCGCCGCCTACGGCGATCAGTTTGCTGACTCGGGCGCCGTCGGCGCGCACGACATGATCCTCTCGCTCGAATGGGTGCGCGACAACATCGAAGCCTTCGGCGGCGATCCGTCCAACGTCCTCATCTTCGGCGAATCCGGCGGCGGATCGAAAGTCTGCACGCTGATGGCGATGGACAAGGCCAAGGGCCTCTTCCACCGCGCCGTGGTCCAGTCCGGCCCGCGCATCCTCCACGCCACGAAGGAAGCCTCCGGCAAAGCCGCCGACGAAGTGGTCAAGAAACTCGGCCTGACGAAGGAGACCATCGCCGACATCTTCAGCAAGACCGTCGCCGATATCCAGGCCGCCGCAGAAGGCGTCCAAGGCGCCGGCTCCGGCCCCGTGCTCGACGGCCGCTCCATCGCGCGCAACCCGTTCGATCCCGATGGCCCGCCGCAATCGGCTGACGTCCCTCTCCTCATCGGCTGCAACCGCACCGAGGGCACCTCCCTCACGCCCGCCGACAGCCCCAACCATTCGCTGACGTGGGACACGCTCCCCGCCGCGATCAAGACCGCCTTCCCGAAGAAGGACGCCAAGACGATCATCGATCTCTACAAGGCCAAGCACGCCGATATCGAAGCGCCCGAACTCTTCTTCATGGCGACCGCCGACAACTCATTCTTCCGCGGCAGCGTCACGGTCGCCGATCGCAAGGCCGCACAATCTGCAGCAGGAGTGGGCGGCGCGCCCGTGTTCTTCTATCACCTCGACTGGGAAACCCCGGTGATGGACGGCAAGCGCTACGTGCCCCACGCGCTCGACATCGGCATGGTCTTCGACAACGTCGCCAAGTCCGAAAGCATGTCCGGCACAGGCCCCGAGGCGCAGAAGATCGCCGACCAGATGTCCGAAAGCTGGCTCGCCTTCGCCAAGACCGGCAACCCCTCCAACCCCAACGTGCCCGCCTGGCCCGCCTACACGGCAGCCCAGCGCAACATGATGGTCTTCCGCACGGAGCCCGGCGTCGAAGTCGATATCCGCGCAGAGGAGCGCGCGGCGACGCTGTCGACGTAGCCAACACCACGCGCAAGCGCCTCGTCCTTCGACAAGCTCAGGATGAGGCGCTTGAGCGACCACTGGCGCCAGATAGGCCTCATCCTGAGCCTGTCGATAGGCATCGCGTAGCGATGCGCGCGTAGCGCCGACCGTGCTCGGCACTGCTTGCGGCTCACCGCCCCCACTGGCCCCATCCCCCAATCCCGCCTAGCCTCTCCCCCACCGGAGAAAGCCCATGGCCAACCAAACCCTCGACACCTTCATCCGCGAGGCGCTGAACCGCGGCGAGAAGCGGGAGCGCATCTCAACGGCCCTCATCGCCGCCGGATGGACGCAAAAGGAAATCGACAGCGCACTCGATGACTACGCCGAAACAGACATCGGCATGGCCGTGCCCCGTCCCCGCCCCTATGTCTCGGCCCGCGAGGCGTTTCTCTATCTCGTCCTGTTCATCCTGCTCGGCGTCGTCGCCTGGAATCTCGGCTCGCTGCTGTTCGCGTTGATCGACACAGCTATTCCCGACGCACTCGACAATGAATATAACTACGGACTCTTCTATTCCCCCCGCGACACCCAGATCCGCTCCGCCATCGCCGGCTTGGTCGTTGGCGGCCCGCTCTTCGCATGGCTCGCCCTGCACATCCGCAAACAACGCCGCACCAACCCCGCCATGCAGCGCAGCCGCGTCCGCAAATGGCTCACCTACATCGCCCTGATCATCGCCTCCTGCACCCTGATCGGCGACGCCATCGGCCTCGTCTATTCCTTCCTCGCCGGCGAACTCTCCACCCGCCTCCTCCTGAAACTGCTCGTCGTCGCGTTCCTCGCCGGCGGCGTCTTCTTCTACTTCATCCGCGACGCTGAAGAGGGAGACAAGAATGACCAGAAGTCGTGACCTCGGCCCGGTGCTGGCTATCGCGGGCGCCGCCGTTGCTGTCGCCGCCATCATCGCCGGCTTCATCGTCGTCGGCGGGCCCGGAAACGCGCGCGATATCAGGCTAGACGAGCAGACATCACAGCACATGCTCGAAATCGTCCGCGTCGCCCAATGTGCGTTTAGCAATAGCAGGACGGCAGCTGCGACATACGAAGCAGCGCTGCGGTCACGCGGCAACATTTCGCAAGACCCAAAGACCACAGAAGAAGTAGAGTGCGCGACATTGGCTTCTCAAGGCCAGCTCAACGTATTGCAAGGCCGCACACCGCCCGAATTCGGCGACGTATCCTATGACGTCGTTGCGCCGGACCGCATCGCTGTCTGCGGAAATTTCCGCACAGCGTACGAGGGCGGAGCCGAATGCACCGAACTCTGCCTCCGCCCACCCGGCCATATGGAGCTCGGCAATTCGCGCTCGGTCGGAATCAACTGTTTTGAACAACCGCTCCGGTAAACTTCTAGCACTCACCATATCGCAGTTACGGCTTCCCACCCTACATTCCCCCCATGCAGTCCTTCGCCGCGCTCCTTGAAAGGCTGGTGCTCACGCCCTCGCGCAATGCGAAGCTCCAGCTGATCATCGACTATCTGCGCCACACGCCCGATCCCTCGCGCGGCTGGGCCATCGCGGCGATCACCGGCGACCTGTCGATCCCTTCGATGAAACCCGCCGCCGTCCGCGAACTCGTCGCCGCCCGCGTGGACCCTGTGCTGTTCCAGCTCTCCTACGACTATGTCGGCGATCTCGCGGAGACGATCTCGCTGATCTGGCCGCCGCGCCCCGGCGCCAACCGCTCGCCCGATCTTGGCGAGGTGGTCGAGACGCTGATGGAGTCCACAAAGGCCGAAGGGTTGCGCCTCACCGAAAGCTGGCTCGACGCCCTCAACTCCACCGGCCGCTGGGCGCTGCTGAAGCTGGTCACCGGCGGCCTGCGCATCGGCGTCTCCGCGCGCCTTGCCCGGCAGGCGCTCGCGGATTTCGGCCCAAAAGAAGGGGGCAAGGTCGATGTCGCGGAGATCGAAGAACTCTGGCACGGCCTCACACCGCCCTACACAGACCTGTTCGCCTGGCTCGAAGGCCGCGCGCCCAAGCCCATCGCCTCTGCGCTCTCGCCCTTCCGCCCGCCCATGCTGGCCCACCCGCTGCTCGACAAGACCGAGCGCCTCGCCGCCGAGGAAATCGACCCAAGCCGCATCTCCCCCACAGACTTCGCCGCCGAATGGAAGTGGGATGGCGTCCGTGTGCAACTCGTCGCCGACCAGGGCGTCCGCCGCCTCTACACCCGCAATGGCGACGACATCTCCAACGCCTTCCCCGACCTGCTGGAAGCCGCCGACTTCAACGCAGCCCTCGATGGCGAACTCCTGATCCGCTCGCCTGAAGGCGGCGTCGCCTCCTTCAACGAGCTCCAGCAACGCCTCAACCGCAAGACCGTCACGCCCAAGCAGATGGCCGAACGCCCCGCCATGCTGCGCGCCTACGACATCATGCAGGAAGGCGCCGAAGACCTCCGCCCGCTCCCCTTCGCCGAACGCCGCAAACGCCTCGAACGCTTTGTCGTCACGCTCGACAATCCACGCATCGATCTCTCCGCCCTCGTCCCGTTCGCAGACGCCACTGCCCTCGAAGACCTGCGCACCAATCCGCCCACGCGCGAGATCGAGGGCCTGATGCTCAAGCGCTGGACCTCGCTCTACGTCCCCGGCCGCCCCGCCGGCCAGTGGTACAAGTGGAAGCGCAACCCCTTCCTCGTCGACGCCGTGCTGATGTACGCGCAACGCGGCCACGGCAAACGCTCCGGCCTCTATTCCGATTTCACCTTCGGCGTCTGGCGCACCACGGAAGCCGGTGAAGAACTCACCCCCGTCGGAAAAGCCTATTTCGGCTTCACCGATGACGAACTCACCCAGCTCGACCGCTTCGTCCGCGAGAACGAGCGCGAACGCTTCGGCCCCGTCCGCTCCGTCATCGCGAACGCAGACCAGGGCCTCGTCCTAGAAGTCGCCTTTGAGGGTCTCCAACGCTCGCCCCGCCACCGCTCCGGCCTCGCCATGCGCTTCCCTCGCATCCACCGCATCCGCTGGGACAAACCCTCACGCGATGCCGACCGCATCGAAACGCTGGAGGCGATGCTGGCCGGCTAGCGTGAACCGCGCACGACTTCGCGCGTAAACTGTCCCATGATAGTTTCAGCACGAATGGCAGAACGCCGGATGGGGGATGAGGAATGAACCACGCAGCGCTGCACACGCTTCGCCACATCGCGCTCGGCGCAATGTTGACCTTCGCACTGGCCGCCTGCGCCACGTCGAATCCGGTCCCGCCCGAAGCGATCCCGTCGGCCTCACCTGCTCCCGCAGACCTGCCCGCTAATCCCCGCGCTGCGCCCGGCGCGCAAACCCTCGCCATCTACCGCACGTGGATCGCCGAAGCCCGCGTGAAGCATCCCTATGCCGACAGCGCAGAGCGCATGTACGACGTCATGATGTGCGAGTCCGGCGGCCGCGTCGCCGTGGTCAATCCGGCTGGCCCTTACACCGGCCTCTTCCAGTACGTCGCCGGCACGTGGAACGACACGTGGAACACCTATCGCAGCGGCGGCCTGCTTGATGCCCGCGCACAGATCTTCGCCACCGCGCTCGCCTGGTCGTTGAACATGCAGAGCCATTGGGGCTGCTACAAGAAAACCGCTCCAGCGGGCTAAAGGCCGCCCGCTAGCCCGCCGGCGGGCGAAAGCCCGCCCGCACCCCAAAGACCTTGGGCCATCCGCAATTTGGCATTAGGTCAGCAGGGAAGCAGCGCAGCGGACCGATTCACGCATGGATTTCCAGCAGCAATTCGAGGCCTTCCGCGTCTGGGCGCTGGATTATGACGGGCTCTACCAGCGCTGGATGTGGTCCGGCCTGGCGCTGCTGATCGGATATGGGCTGGGCGTCATCGCGGCCCGCATTCTCGTCATCATCTCCAACCGCCTGTCCGGCCTGCGCCACAAGAAGGTCGAGGGTGGCGAGGAGAAGACCGCCGATCATGTCATGATCGATATCTTCGGCACGCTGATCCGCCTGTCCTTCTTCTCGGTCGGCCTCGCCATCGCCGCCAATCTCCTGTTCGGCTTCCCGCTCGAGCAGGCTGAGGCATGGGGCATCGCCGCGCTGCGTGGCCTCGCCATCCTTGTCGGCGTCTGGTTTCTCGGCGCGTGGCTCGGCTCGCGCGTGCGCAAGTTTGGCAAGAAGGTCGATCGCGCCCACGCCGGCGGCGAAACCCTGTTCACCTTCCTCGGCGCCCTCGTCCGCTTCGGCGCTTTCGCGGTCGGACTCATCGCCGCGCTCCAGCAGTTCGGCTTCGACACCGCCTCCCTGCTCGCCATCGTCGGCGCCGCAGGCCTCGCCATCGCCCTGGCGCTGCAGGATACGCTGAAGGCCGTCGCCGCCGGCGTCGTCATCGCCGTCTTCCGCCCCTACCGCATCGGCGACAACGTCCGCATCGCAGGGCAGGATGGCACGGTCGCAGACATCACGCCGTTCACGACAGTTCTCAACACGCTCGACAATCGCGAAGTCGTCGTCACCAACGACAAGGCGTGGGGCGATGTCATCATCAACTCCTCCGCCCGCAGCCTGCGCCGCCTCGACCTGCTCTTCTCGATCGACTACGACGACGACGCCGATCTCGCGATCCGCATCATCCAGGATGTGCTCGGCGCCGACAAGCGCATCCGCTCGGAGCCGCCCATCTGGGTCAAGGTCGTCGAACTCGCCACGTCCTCGGTCGATCTGCGCGCCCGCGCCTGGGTCTCGAACTCCGACTGGTGGGACGCACGCTGCGACGCGATCCTCAACGTCAAACAGGCGTTCGACCGCAACGGCATTTCCATCCCGTACCCACACCAGGTCGCCATCACGAAAGAGCAGCAGAACCTGCCGCCCCACAAGCTCCGCCCGCCTGTCAAAGCAGCCCCGGAGGAAGACCCCGGCGCCAGCGGCTGACGCCCCCGCAGCGTACCGCACAAGCCCGCCCGCCGGCCCGCGCCGGCCATGGATTTGCCGCGGAGCGCTGCTAGTCTCCGAGCATGGACGCCCGTGAATCAGGGCCAAAGGAACCGGAATGGCCGACCCGAAGGCGCACGACACGCACCGTCCCGCCCCCAACGTGCCCGCCAAGGTGACGGACGCGACTTTCGAGCCGGTGAACTCGGCCGACCCCTTCTGGGATAACGAGCCGCGCGGCCGCACGCGCCCGCCCATGTCCTTCTCCGGTCGCATGTTCAATGTCGGCTGGAAGGGCTGGACGCGCCTCGTCATCGTCTGCGTGATCGTGGGCGCCATCTTCCAGGCCGGCAGCTTCAACCCGTTCGGCGAAGGCTTCACCCTCGGCGAAGGCGTCGGCCAGATCATCAACGGTGTCGTCAACATCGCCGCCTGGGCCGCCCAGAATGGTGGCCTCCCGCTTCTGCTCGGCGCCCTCGCCGTGCTGCCCTTCTGGCTGATCTGGCGCGCCCTCGTCACCCTGTTCAACAAGGACAAGCCGCCCGGGCCCCACGACCGCATCCTGCCCAAGGAACGCCCGCGGAAGCCGGTGAAGCTGTAAGGTCATCGCGGAGTCATTCTCGGGCTTGTCCCGAGAATCTCGGTTGGATCAGCGCAGGAGGTCTGGCGATCCCTTCGCGGTGGGCAACCAGGATTTTCGGGACAAGCCCGAGAATGACACCGTGGCCCTATTGCCCACTCTCTACCGCCATCCAATCACTCCTCTCGAAGCAGGCTTTCCCAGTCCTGCCCGCCATAAAAAATGGCGAGGATGGTCACGGCTTTCGCGGCGACGGCGTACGCGATCACAACCCGCTTGCGAAAGAACGTCGTCCTCAAGCCACGGCGAATATCGTCACGCGCAATGCCGGCCAGAGGCAACTCGCCAATTTGATCGCAGCGGTCGACGATCGCGTTGGTGTAGGCTTCGGCAGCGGATGGCGAAGCACGGGCCGCGAGATAATCGCACAACGCGACGATCTGGGCCTCGGCCTCGGGCGAATACAGCACATCCCGGGGCCGGGTCATGCGCGGCTGGAATTGCGCTTGTGCGCCCGCGCCAGCGATGCCTTGACGTCAGAAGATGAGCGCGCGCGTGACGGATCGGCCTTGAGCCGATCGTAGATGTCGCCAACTTCGCCGCTCAGCCACTGATCGACCGCCCTGTCCCGCGCCTGCAGCGCGCGCAGCCCGTCGCGAATGACTTCGCTTTCGCTCGCGTATTCGCCGGAAGCGACCTTTGCTGCGACTTCCTTCGCCATCTCGTTGGGAAGCGTGACGCTGAGCTGTTTGGTCGACCGCATGGCTATCCTCGCCCGATAGGATTAAATCCTACTCCCGCTTGCGTCAAGGAGGCAACCTACTCCCATTCCCTACTCCCTAACCCCTAATCCAGCGCCTTCTCGTCCCGCTCACCCGTGCGTATCCGCACCACTTCAGTGAGCCCCGAGACGAAAATTTTCCCGTCGCCGATCTTGCCGGATCCCGCCACCTTCTGGATCGCCTCGATCACGGCCTCGGCCATGCCCGACGCCACCGCCACATCGATGCGCACCTTGGGCACTTCCGACGTCGAATACTCGTTGCCGCGATAGAACTCCGTCTGCCCGCGCTGGCGGCCAAAGCCCTGCACCTGCGTCGCCGTGATGCCCGATACGCCCAGCTTGGTCAGCGCCTCGCGCACAGCCTCATAGCGGTGCGGACGGACGATCGCGGTGATCATGCGCATCGGATGTTCCTGTTCATGCTGCAGCCCCAGATAGACCAGCCGGCGGATCGCCTCGGACCTGCTCGGCAGGTCCTGCTGCGTGCGCCGCCAGTCGTCGACATCCTTCCCGAAGCTTTGCGAAGCCACGAGTTGGATGCGCTGGTCGAGTTTTTCATCGTCAGACAAAGCGAAACTCCAAACGCCATCCAATCAATGTAGCAACTTACACATCAAAAGCCAAATTATTGACGAAACGCCGGTTTTTCGCCGTTTGGCTCACCCGAGAGGTTAACGGCCATTCGCCAAATCGGCCCGGGCGTCTCAACCGGAAAATTACCTTGCTGGTTTACCGTAATAATCGAACTCAGAACGGGTGGACCTGCCAGATGCAAGATCCGAGGAAACCTCGGCCGCTCAAGCCGCGATCTGTCTCCGCGCTTGTAGTCGATGCGAATTCCTTCAGCCGCGGGCTGATCGGCGAGATCCTGCGCAACCTCAACGTCACCACCATCTCCAGCGCCCGCGACGCCGATATGGCCGCCGCCTTCCTGGTCGAGCGCACGATTGATGTCCTGCTCGTCTCCTGGGAAGAGGGCGACCCGTTCGATGCCCTCGCCTTCGTGCGCCAGCTGCGCCGCATGCCGGATGAGCGCATCTGCCGCCTCCCCGCCATCCTCGTCACCTCGGGCCTCACGCGCCAGACGGTGATCAACGGCCGCGACGCTGGCGTCGACGAATTCCTCGCCAAGCCCATTTCGCCCGCCGCCCTTCAGCAACGCCTGCAGATGGTCGTCGAGACGCCGCGTCCCTTCGTCGATTGCTCGGTCTATCTCGGCCCCTGCCGCCGCCGGAAGAACCCGGCCGACTATTACGGCGCCAAGCGCCGCGCGGGCGAGCGCACCGCCGAACGCCCCGCCATGATCGACCAGGACGAAGTCGCGCGCGAAACGCCGATCCGCCGCGCGCTCACCCGCCTGCGCGAAATCTGCGCCGCCGTCCGCGCCAGCCGCCCTGAAACACTCGGCGCTGCGATGGAAGAACTGAAGACGGCAAAATCTATCGCCGTCGAACAAAAGGATCACGCGCTGCACGCGGGTCTCGCCTCTTTCGAGTCCTACATCGCCGTCGCCACACCCCTGGGCCAGATCGACCCCATCGTGATCGACACCGCGCTCACCGCGCTCGAACAACTCGCCGCCCTGCCCGCCAACTACGCCGAAGCCCGCGACAGCGTCGCGATCGCTCTCGGCAAGGCCATCCAGAAGAAGCTCGCAGCCTGATGACCGACGAACGCACCATCTCGCCCGACCAGCTCAAGCGCATGAAAGTGCTTGTCGTTGACCCCAACGCCTACATGCGTGGCGTCATCGCGGATTCGCTGCGCCGCCTGATGATCACCAACATCAACGCGGCCGCAACCGCCATCGAGGCGTTCACGCTGGGCCGCACGTTCAAGCCGGATATCGTCTTCGTGGATTGGGACGCCGGCCGCATGTCCGGCCTCGAATTCACGCGCGAAGTCCGCCGCAACTCCACCGGCATGTCGCGCGAAACGCCGATCATCCTGCTCGCCGGCGCCATCGACCACGAACAGCTGATGTCCGCCCGCCAGACCGGCATCAACGAATTCCTCCTGAAGCCGGTCTCCGCCCAGGGCGTGCTCTCGCGCATCGAGGAAGTTGTCCTGCGCCCGCGCAAGTTCATCGACAGCCGCAACTATGTCGGCCCTTGCCGCCGCCGCAAGGAAGACCCGGCCTACGCCGGCCCGTGGCGCCGCCTCACCGACGAGCCGCCGCAGAACGCCCGCACCGAACAGTCGAAGGAAAACGCCTTCAAGCTGCGCGCGATCGTCTCGAACCTCAACGAATACGCCGACCGCACCGTCAACGACCGCACCACCGGCATCCGCAGCATGTACCGCATGCTGCAGCAGAACAGCGCCGAAGTCTCTCATCTCGGCGACGACACCATCGTGAAGGTGTGGAACTCCTCGCTCCGCTACATCGAGGGCGTCGGCATGACCGACACCTACGACATCGACGTGGTGAAATACCATTTCCGCACGATCGCGATCATCCTCGACATGCCGGAAGAAGCCTTCCTCCACCGCACCTCCGTCGCCAACGAACTTGAGCGCCTGGTCAACAAGAAGATCCACTCGGCCCACGAGAAGAAGAGCGACGTGGCGTAATCTGGACCGCCGGGCCCCTGCCCGGAAGTCGCTGCGCAGCAGCGAGCCGCAACGCGCCGACACGCGCCTCGTCCTTCGACAGGCTCAGGATGAGGCGCTTAGTGGTCATCGATAGTTCTTCATGGTGAGACCATCGGAGGCCTCATCCTGAGCCTGTCGAAGGACGAGGCCGTGCTCGCCGTCGTATCGCGAAGCCGGCCAGCAACCTATCCAAACAACCGCGCCTCAATCGCGGCCCGCTTCCGCGCATCCACGCCCAGCGCATCGCGCAGATAGCCCTCAACGCCGCCATGGCGCTCCGCGATCACGGCCAGCGAGCGTTCGAGATATTCCGGCTGCACGCTCATGATGTAGCGCATCGTGTCCATATCCGGCGCCGCGCCGCGATGCTGGCGGATCATCTCGCGCCAGTTGGCGCCGTGCGTTTCAAAACGCCCGGACGTGTTGGTCAGCAGATAGTCCGCCACCACATCGTCCTTGTGCACGCCCACCATCATATGCGTCAGCGCAACCGCCAGGCCCGTGCGGTCCTTGCCCGCCGCACAGTGCACCACCACCGCGCCCTCACTCGTCGCCAGCGTCTCGAAGTAGCGCGTGAACAGGTCGAGGATGCGCGGCAGGTACGGCGCCTCCTCGTAATAGCGCGTCAGGAACACGCCATACGACGGCGCCTGCATGTCCCACTCGCCCATGAACGCATCCCACGACAGCGAGCCTTCGTCAGCGTCATGGTTCTCGATCAGCGCGGCCGAAAACCCCTCCCACCGGCGCGAGGGCGACCGCTCGCGCTCGGATGGCCGCCGCAGGTCCACCACCGCCGCAATCCCCATCGCCGCCAGCCGCTTGAGGTCCGCCTCGCTCGCCAGCGCATGGTTCGCCGAGCGGAAGAACCGCCCCGTCGCAATGGTGCGGTCTCCGGCGCGATAGCCGCCGAAATCCCTGAAATTGGTAAGGCCGTCGAACGGTATGAGGCGCGCTGCATCGGTCATGCGGCGGGGGTTAGGACAAAGCTCCGGATGCGTCCACCCTTGGCGCCAGCAGCGTTTACCCGCATTCACCGAATCCGGCGAAACTCGCTCCCGAATCACCCATGAGGTTCCCATGACCGCCCCCCTTGGCTCCAAGGCCAACCCGTCGAAATACGACGCCTACCCGAACCTCGCCGAAGACGAGCCCTATTTCGTCATCCGCGCGCACGATCTCCTGTCGAGCGCCCTCGTGGAACTCCACGCCTACATCGGCGCCGGCCAGTCGGGCGCCGCCCACAACAAGCTCGCCGAGATCATGGCCCTGACCTCGCAAAAGGCCCCCCGCCCCTCGGACTCGCCAAAATACCGCGAAACCTTCGCCATCTCCGCCTCGATGGAAAAGTGGCGGAATAGCCAGTAGCGCAAGCCCGCGCCGCATCCTTCGACAGGCTCAGGATGAGGCGCTCTCTCACCAGCGTTGGGGAAGGCCTCATCCTGAGCCTGTCGAAGGACGAGGCCGTGCTCACCCCCTACTGCGGATTGCCCACCGTCATCCCGCCATCCACCACCATCTCCTCGCCCGTCATGTAGCTGCTGTCATCGCTCGCGAGGAACAGCACGGCGTTGGCGATGTCGGTTGGCATCCCCTTGCGCCCCAACGGCACGCGCACGGCCGACATCGCATCCAGATCCAGCGGCTCATTCGACCCCGGAACAACCTGTCCCCAGATCGGCGTCTCGATGATCCCCGGATGCACCGAGTTGCAGCGCACGCCATCGCGGGCCGCCGCACACTCCAGCGCCACCGACTTGGTGAACAGCCGCACCGATCCCTTCGACGCGCAGTAAGCCGACAACCCCGCCGCCCCGCGCAGCCCCGCGATCGACGAGATGTTGATGATCGATCCACCACCTGAATTGCGCATCAACGGCAGCGCCCACTTCACGCCCAGGAACACGCCATCGACATTCACCGCCATCTGATGCCGCCACTGCTCCAGCGTCAGGTCCGTCACCAGCCCCGCCACCGCAATCCCCGCATTGTTCACCAGCACGTCGAGCCGCCCATGCTCACGCTCCACGCCGGCGATGATCTCGCCCCACCGGCTCTCGCGCGTCACATCGTGTTTGTGGAAACTCGCCTTGCCGCCCGCCGCGCGAATGCCGGCGGCGGCCTCCTCGCCCGCCTGCACATCGGTCAGCACCACGGTCGCACCCTCGCGCGCCAGCACCTCCGCAGACGCCCGGCCAATGCCGCTCGCCGCGCCCGTCACAAGCGCAACCTTCCCGCTGACACGCCCCATCGCAACCTCCTGATGTTTTCAGGAAGGCTAGGACCGCCACATCGATTGGTAAATGATCCGGATCAGATCAGTTCGGCCAGATTAGTTCGGCCGGTACATCGCGGCGATCATCCCGCCGCACACATAGAACAGCGCCGTATACAGCCCCGCCCACATCATCATGCCCGGCGGCATCATCGCCATCATCGGCGAGGCCGACATGGCGCTCGCGCCCACTGCCTGTTCGTCGGAAACCTTGGTCGTCATGGCGCACGCTCCTGCGCTGCTGCTCCCACCATGAAGCAAGCTACATGCCCGGTGCGCCACACCGGTCAGCTTTTGGCAGCCCCACCCGCGCGTCATTTCGCCCGATGGGGGATTTGCAGAAGCCCGCGCCGCATCCTTCGACAGGCTCAGGATGAGGCGCTCAGACACAGCTGCAGGATAGGCCTCATGCTGAGCCTGTCGAAGCACGAGGCCGTGCTCCCAGCCGCCCCTACAAAGCCGCTCCTACAACCCCGCCCCTTCATCCAGACCCAGCGCAATGTTGAGGTTCTGCACCGCAGCCCCCGACGCGCCCTTGCCCAGATTGTCGAGCAGCGCCACGAGCCGCACCTGCCGCGCCGCGTCGTTGCCGAACACGAACAGCTCCATGTTGTTTGTATTGTTCAGCGTCTCGGGATCGAGATCGTCGACATACCCGCCCGCACCGCTGCGCACCTTCTGCATCACGGCGGTCTGTTCCTCGCTTACCACCTTCACGAAACGCTCGCCCTGATAGAAATCGGCCAGCGCCTCGCGCAGCATCTTCGGCGTCACCGCGCCCGGCATCGCCCACAGCTGCAGCGGAACTTCCACCAGCATGCCCTGCGCATAACGCCCCACCGCCGGCGCAAACACCGGCGCATGTGAAAGCCCCGAATACCGCGTCATCTCCGGCACATGCTTGTGCGCGAGCGAATAGCCATACGCACGGAAGGCGTCGTGCGTCATCTCCGGCGGCATCGCCTGGAATTCCTCGATCAACCCCTTGCCGCCGCCCGTATAGCCCGACACCGCATTCACCGTGACTGGAAAATCCTTCGGCACGAGTCCCGCGCCCACCAGCGGCGCCATCAGCCCGATGAAGCCCGTCGGATAGCAGCCCGGATTTGAAATCCGCTTCGAGCGCTGCAGCATCACGCGATGCCCGTCTTCCATCTCGGCAAAGCCATAGACCCAGTGCGGATCGACGCGATGCGCGGTCGAGGCATCGATGATCACCGTGCGATCGTTGGTGACCAGCCGCACCGCCTCCTTCGCCGCATCATCCGGCAGGCACAGCACGACGGCATCCGCCTCGTTCAGCATCGCCGCCCGCGCGGACGGGTCCTTCCGCCGCTCATGATCGATCGAGATCACCTGCAGATCGCGACGACGCTCCAGCCGCTGCCGGATCTGCAGTCCCGTCGTCCCGGCCTCGCCATCGATGAAGACTTTAGCGGTCATGCGCGTAATCCGTAGGGTGGATAGAGCGAAGCGAAATCCACCGGGCCGGTGGGGCGGTGCATATCGCTGCGCTCAATGCACCCTACAGAGCAAAACACAAAGGGCGCTCCGGTTTCCCGAAGCGCCCTCTCGATGAACAGATATCGAGCGAACTAGCGCTTCGAGAACTGGAAGGAGCGGCGAGCGCCGGCCTTGCCGTATTTCTTGCGTTCGACAGCGCGCGGGTCGCGCGTGAGGAACTTGCCCGGGCGCATCGCAACGCGCAGGTCCGGCTCGAACTCGACGAGCGCGCGCGCAATACCGTGACGCACAGCGCCGGCCTGGCCGGTATGGCCCGAGCCTTTGACGGTGCAGACGATATCGACTTCAGTTTCGCGCTTGGCGGCTTCCAGCGGCTGGCGGATCATCAGGCGCAGCACGGGACGCGCGAAATACTCTTCGATCGCCTTGCCATTGACCGTGATCTTGCCGGTGCCGCGCTTGACCCAGACGCGGGCGGTGGCGGTCTTGCGGCGGCCGGTGCCGTACGAGCGGCCCAGCTTGTCGACCTTGGCAACGGCCGGGGCTTTCGCGGCCGCAGCTTTGACGTTGAGGTCCTTGATGCTGTCGAGCGATCCGACGGTCTCAACCATGATCAGGCGACTTTCACGTTCTTGGAGTTCTTGGATTTGAAGTCGACGACTTCCGGGTTCTGCGCGGTGTGCGGATGCTCGGTGCCGGCATACACGCGCAGTTTCGAGAACTGCTTGCGCGCCAGCGGGCTCTCGCCCGGCATCATGCGCTTCACGGCCAGCTCGACCACGCGCTCCGGGAATTTCGAAGCGAGGATCTTCGCAGGCGTGGTGGTCTTGATCCCGCCGGGGTGACCCGTGTGGCGGTGATACTTCTTGCGCACCATCTTGCGGCCGGTCATCGCGACCTTGTCCGCATTGATGACCACGATGTGGTCGCCCAGATCGACGTGCGGGGTGTAATCCGCGCGGTGTTTACCGCGCAGGCGCAGGGCGATGTAGGAGGCAAGGCGGCCCACAACGACGCCTTCAGCGTCGATGACCACCCACTTGTTCACGGCATCAGCCGGTTTAACGGAAACGGTTGTCATGCTCCCTCGCGGAGCCTTTCTCAGTCAGAGTAAGGTCTGAAATTCGAACGCAGGCAGCTACAGTCGCCCCCGTGCCTTGTCAACACTCCGGACCGGTATTCCGGCCCCGTATCGCCCCACCCCCGCGCCGCAACGGTAACTATACCGCTTTATTGGGCTTTCGGGAGGGGGTGCGGAGACCCGGAAACAGCCCCGCGACCGGGTGAACAGCGGCCAATCCGGGGAATCCCCCCCGCCCCCGGCACCCTCCTCCGCCGATCGGGGGGAGGCGTAAAACTCACCGGCGGATCGGCGGCCATGCTTGGTTGGGAGCGAAGAAAATGGAAGGGCGGCGCCTCACGTGGGCGTTGTTCGTAGAGAAGCGCCCCCGCGTGTCCCTACCCGTCTCCAAATTCAAAGCACTTGGCTCCATAGATCGTCATCGAGTCGCCTAGTAGACCGTACGTCAGCGAGACAACGTGCGTATTCTCAACGTCACTCATGACCTTATGGGACATTGGGTCATCCTCGTTGATCGGAATGCCCTGGATATGCCCAACCATCGCGGCCAGATTGACCAGCCCGCTTAGCCGCCTGCAGTCGTCCACGCTTTCAATACAAATTTCGTCGCGCTGCGCCGCCGCTTCCGCCGTCCACCTGATGTGAAAGCCGTCATCTGGCCGATTGATATAAACGCCCGCCATCGCGCTAGGCTCGGCGGCTTCGCGCCCAATCTAGAATGCGCGGATCCGGCGTCTCAAACATTTTTACAGACGCCGCTTCGACCGAGATTTTCCCGCCATGCGCGGTCTCGTGCCAGAGCGCGTCGTGGCTCAATTCGGAGACCTCAAATGCAGTCATGTTGCGAACCGCATCGATGATCTCGGAGAGGATTGCTTGTTCATCCGGGCCAAGGATGTTTCCCGTCGCCGGACTCTTCTTTGAAAAAAATCCGTGCCGGACATAAGTCCCAACATAGTGCTTGTCAGACTCCACGGCACCATCTGCCGCAAGCAGCATCAAGGCCGCATCCAACTTTGGCGGAACCGGCCCGTACTGAAGCTTCGCATAGTGGGTCAGCCCCGTAATTGTTCTCCCGGTACGCCGCCACGCTGCGCAATCCGCGAACCAGAGGATCTTGTTGAGCTTGGTCTTACCAAGATCATCGCCAGCATTTGCGATTACAAAATGCGCAGCAGCAGCGAGACGCTGTAGTGCTTCGTTAGCCACAGGGACACTTCCCATTTTTGCCGGACCTGATGCCCATGCCGAGCCTTGTGAAAAACGTAACACGCCGTGCCGTAATCGCCTAGATTCATTCACTTTTTGCGTGTTTTCAAAGCAGTGCGTTACCGGGTTGGGCGGGCGCGCATAGAATATGGTGTGTTCGATTCTAGCTCAAAGGAGCTAAGGACGCTCGCATTCCAGCGCTTTCCGCGGCTCATGCAAGGCCACAGGACGTAGAGCGGCGCTTGGCGCATGCGCTGCGCAGCTCTCGGATACTCCTCAATTCACAAGCGTCGAAGGATCCCCATCCCCGTCGCCATCATCCCCGCCCACCTCATAATCCTCGTCATCCCCGCCCACGCCCATGACGGAGCCATCCAGCCCCGGCGTCGGGATCACCGTCACGTCGTCGTTGGTGGAGCCGATCTCGGGATCGCGGTCCTTCGGGATCAGCATCGAGATGATCCCGGTCACCCCGAAGATGCCGCCAATGATCAGCAGAACGTTGATCCAGTCCACGCTCGCCTCCTCCTACTCGCCGCCACTGCCGCCGCCGCCATCACCCCCGCCGCCGGAGCCACTATCGCCCCCGCCGCCGTCAGTGTCGTGTCCGTGGCCCTTGTCCTTGCCGCCGCCATCCGCCCCGAACATCAGCGGCAGCGTGGCCGATCCATCCGAGCCATCCGGCTTCGCCGGCGCCGTCTTCTTCCCGAACGACCCCGCCATGATGAAGAACGGCGCAATCGCCAGTCCCACCAAGGCCACGATCACGGCGCCAAGAAACATGTCCATGGGCGAAGCCTAGCACGCCCATCCCCCGGCGCTACCGGATCACCAATCCGTTGCCCCAATCGACGCCCGCCCATTCCTCCCTATAGTCGCCGTCACAAAAGAGTCGCGAACGAGGGGGCATTCATGAACCGCCGGTCCTTCATGACGGCCGCCGCGGCCTCCGCGCTGGCCCCGGCCTTCTTCGCCAGCCGCGCCGCTGCCGAGGGCATCAACTACGACGCCCTCAACGCCATCCGCGCCATGGGCCTCAACGAAGCCCAGTCGCAGGTGATGAAAACCGCCAGCTACATGATGGACGTCCTCGGCCCCCGCCTTTCGGGCTCCCCCGGCTTCAAGAAGTCCGCCGGCTGGGTCGTGGAGAAGATGACGGAATGGGGCCTTGACCGCGCCGCGCTCGAGCCCTGGCCCACTGACCCCACCGGCGCCAACAACGGCTTCCCGCGCGGCTGGTCGAACGAGAAATTCTACCTCCACGCCACCATGCCCAACGCCTTCCCCATCTCCGGCATGTCCATCGCCTGGACGCCCGGCACCGAAGGCCTCGTCAGCGGCGAAGCCATTCTGGTGACAGAAACCGACCTCTCCGAACTGCGCGCCAAATACGCCGGCAAGCTGCGCGGCAAGTGGATCCTCGCCCAACCGCCCATCGACATGCGCGCGCAGTGGGATCCCGTCGCCCGCCGCCTCACGCTCGAACAGCTCGACGCGCTCGAAACGCCCGCGCGCCCGCCGGAACAGGGCGCAAGCGCCCCGGGCGCCGCCCCCGCCTCACCGCCTACATCTCCCCCACCCCGCAGCCAGCCGCCGGCAGACCGCAACCCCTTCTTCAAGGCCGAAGGCGCGCTCGGCGTCCTTGCGACCAACAAGGGCCACGGCGTCGTCAACATCCTCGGCGGCTCGCGCTTCGATGCGCCCGAGCGCCAGCTCCCCCGCATCAACATCGAGGCCGAACACTACGGCCGCATCGCCCGCTCGCTGATGCAGGGCCAGCCCGTCACCATCGAGGCCGACATCCGCAATGTCTGGTACGACAACCCGGACATGTTCAACGTCGTCGGCGAAATCCGCGGCGCCACGCGCCCGAACGAGATCGTCATCATCGGCGGCCACTTCGACAGTTTCCATTCCGCCACCGGCGCCACCGACAATGGCGGCGCCTGCGCCGTCGCGCTCGAAGCCATGCGCCTCATCAAGGCCAGCGGCGCAAAACCGGATCGCACGATCCGCGTCTGTCTCTGGAATGGCGAGGAGCAGGGGCTCATCGGCTCACGTCTCTATGTCGCGCAACATTTCGGCGGCGTGCGCGGCGTCCCCACGCCCACCGAACCGCGCGGCGACATCGTGCCCGTGAAGCGCGACCACTCCCGCTTCCAGGTCTACTTCAACCTCGACAACGGCGCCGGGTCGATCCGCGGCGTCCACTGCCAGGGCAATCGCGAGATCGCGCCAATCTTCCGTGAGTGGATGGAGCCCATCCGCGACCTCGGCGCCACGCACGCCTCGATGCGTTCAACCGGCTCAACCGACCACGCCTCCTTCAACGCCGCCGGCCTTCCCGGCTTCCAGTTCATCCAGGACCCTCTGGAGTACGAGCCCAAGACCCACCACACCAACATGGACTATTACGAAGCCCTCCAGCCTGAAGACATGCGCCGCAACGCCGTCATCATGGCCCATTTCGCGCTGACAGCCGCCAACCACCCCACAACCCTCCCCCGCGTAGACCGGCCGGGTCCAGCGACGGGGCGGTAGCAGCCCGCCATCACACCACCGCTCATCCCGACGAAAGTCGGGATCCAGGGCTGACGGCAAGGCTTGTCCCGACTTGAAGCTTCAAGCCTGTGCAAGGAGCAAAACCGTTCCTGGATCCCGACTTTCGTCGGGATGAGCGGGGTCAGGTCGCAAACTCCCCGCAGCCCCCCAAAACCTGCGACACCGCGCCCCGGCCCATCCCTTGCAACAGGCGATTGACAATCACTCGCAATCACCTGCAAATGGTTCGCATGATCATCTGTGTCTGCCGGGGCCTCAATACAGCGAAAGTGAACGACGCCATCGCGGCGGGCGCTCGCTCCCCCGCGCAGGTTCATCGCCACCACGACACGACGATAAACTGCGGAAAATGCTGCGAAACTGTCTGCGGCATGATCCGCGAGACCGCCTCGGCCAACGGCTGTGGCGACACGCGCCAGCTGGTCGCCGCCGAGTAATTCACGCGCGAAACCAGCGTTTCCTGCGAATGCCACGTCCTCGCATTCTCAAAAATTCTCAATAAAAACAAGTTGAAAATCTTCGTGACTCGGGCTCTTTGGGCCCTGTCGCGCGTTGAGCACGTGCCGGCCGCCCTCTTCCGCTGCGCGGCCGCCCAGAATCATCAAGGAGTCCGCCCATGAAAGGCGATCCCCAGGTCATCGCGTTCCTGAACCAGGCGCTCAAGAACGAGCTCACGGCCATCAACCAGTACTTCCTCCACTCCCGCATGCTGCGCGACTGGGGCGTCTCGGAACTGGCCAAGAAGGAGCACGATGAGTCGATCGAGGAGATGCATCACGCCGACTGGCTGATCGAGCGCATCCTCTTCCTCGAAGGCCTGCCCAACCTGCAGGACCTCGGAAAACTCTTCATCGGCGAGAACGTCAAAGAGATCCTCGAGTGCGACATGAAGACGGAGCAGATGGCCATCCCCGTCCTCCGCGACGCGATCGAGCATTGCGAGAAGGTCCGCGACTACGGCTCACGCGATCTTTTCTACAAGATCCTCCACAACGAGGAGGAGCACGTCGACTACATCGAGACGCAGATGGAGCTGATCAGCCAGATCGGCATCCAGAACTACATCCAGCTCCAGTCCAAACCCAACGCCAGCCAGGCGCTGGAATAGGCGCTCACCGCCGTCTTGATGCTTCGCATCAATCCACCCCCCGGCTTCGCCGGTGGAGGTGGCGCGCCGCAGAGCGGCGTGACGGAGGGGGCTGGCCGCAACGCGGCCGGATTTGGGGGAAACCGCATTCCCCAATCCGTGGGAAACTCAAAAAACTTCTCACGCCATTTCAAACCCCAAGCCCGCAGATTTGTAGGATACAGCCTGTTCAATCCAGCCGGGCAAAAAGCTGACTCAATACTCCCCCCATGACCCCGGCCAACGCCACGCAAGACCGATACGCCCCCGTGTGGGAACGCCTGCGCGTCTGGCGCGGCCTCGCCCTCAAGGCGGCGGGCCAAACGCCCGAACACCTTTCGCGCGCGCAAGTCGAGCCGATGCTGCGCTGGATCTTCGTCCTCGAATTCATCCTGCGCCGCCTCGTCCTCATCGCCGCCGCCGCGCTCACGATCCGCCTGCCGCAAAAATCCACGCGCGCCACCCCCACGCTCTCACGCCGCGCCGTCACGACAGCGCGCGCGACCGCCACCGCCTTCCGCCTCTATGCACACACTCGGAGACCGCCGGCGCACGCCGCGCACGTAATCGCGCGACCCCAAACCATCCGCACCAGCGCGCGCCCACATCACCCGCCCACGCCACGCTATCCCCTGCCGGTCGACGCGCTCCTCCGCACCGGACGGCACGACCTGCCCGACCGCGCCGAAAGCCCCGCGCAAGATGACACGCCACCGCCCCAACCACCCGCGCCCAAACACGCCGCCATCTACGCCGCAAAGCCGCTCATCGCGCGCATCGCCCATCTCGCGCAGCTGATCGCCGCGCCCAACCAGCTCATCGCCCGCGCCGCCCGCGCCTTCGCGCGCAACCGCGAGATCGCCGCACGCCTCGCCTATCACCGGCCACCGCGCGCCAGAGGCGTCCTGCGCACAATGCCCCGCCTCATCGCCGACATCCTCGCCCCACTCAACGATGCGCTCTCGGATATCCTGTTCAGCTACGCCCATGCCAACACCAGCTAAGCGCGTCTCACCGCAGCACACGCGCCTCGCAGCCACCTGCGAGATCGCGGGCGTGTGCGCAACACCGATAGCCCCCTCGGTCTGTCGCGCTTCGCGCGCCATCAACCCCAATCGCGGTGCGATCGAGGGAGGCAAAACACCGGCGCCTCCTGCCTCCTCAATTTGCCAGGCAACTGGGGAGATCGGCGCGAAGCACCGAGACAAGGGGGTCTCTCGATGCAGCCGGGTCACCGCACAGCCCTTCCGCCACGACACACTTGCGGAAACTCGAAATTACTCCACCCTGCCGTTCGCGTCATCCGATCAGGAGAAGCCGCCAATGCTCACGCTGGACCAGCTTCAGGCCAAGGTCGCCGCGCAGAAGACCAATCTTCCCGAGCTCTACGGCGACGTCGATTTCGCGGCCAAGCCCGAGCGCTTCGCCGACGAGCCCGTCCTCGAAAGCCCCTCGCAGAGCAAGTTCGATCACATGCGGCCGGCCCTCCTGGCCGACACCGAAAAAGTCGCCCGCATGCGCGCCTACACCATGCTCGGCGATAATGTTGCCGACGCCTACGCCGCCCTGATGCCCACCTATGGATTCCGCGGCCTCATCGGCATGCTGAAACAGGCTTGCGACCATGGCCTCGAGTCGGTCCCCGACGCCCCGCCCGAACTCGTGAATTTCATCCGCGCGATGGAAGCCACGCCCGATTGGGTCGACATGAAACTCGTCGAGGAAGGCGCGCGGCAATCGCGCGAGGACGCGGCCAACTATTCGCCCTTCGTCATCCGCGGCGCCTTCATCGCCACCTTCATGAACAAGTACTCGGCCCTCCCGATGGCGCTTACCGGCACGCTCTCGGGCGACACCGCCGCACGCCGCGTGAAGGACACGGCCAGCTTCTTCATGACCTCCACCCTGCCCGGCGCCCTCGAACGCTTCGGCCCCGGCTTCAGGTCAGCCGCGATGGTTCGTCTGATGCATTCCATGGTCCGCTTCAACGCGCTGAAGCGCTCGAACATCTGGAACGTCGACACGTTCGGCATCCCGATCCCGCAGGTCGACCAGATGCCCGCCGGGCTGATCGGCACATTCCTGCTGGCCTTCAAGATTACCGCCAAGGGACGCTTTGAATACACCGCCGTAGAACGCGCTCGCGTCGAGCTGTCGCGCTATCGCTGCTTCCTGCTCGGCCTGCCCGAAGAGCTCGCGCCCGCGACGCCGAAGGACATGGTCGACATGATGGTCCTCTACGAGCAGACGCTCCGCAAAGGCTTCGATGACGCCACCTGCGGCGAACTCACGCGCGCAACGCTCGCGGCTTATCTTCCGCCCGACGAAAAACTCGGATCGAAAATCTTCGACCGCATCGAACGCCGCTTCTCGAAGATCTTCTTCCTGCTGTCCTTCCTCGGCGGCGACAAGAAGAAGGCGACAGAGATGGGCGTGAAGATCGGCGCGGCCGATTGGGCGACCTTCATCGGCTGCAGCCTCTTCATCGGCGCCCGCAAAGGCTTCTACGCCCTCGGCGGCGCCATCCCCGGTTTGCGCAAGGCGACAGACCGGATGCTGGTGAAGAAGATCGAACGCATGCTCGAAAGCTACGGCCACCCCGCGCACACGAGTGATGGAACGCAATATCGCCCGGCGATCACGCGGCAGGCTGCCGAATAGCGCGGCGCTACCTGCTGGCTTCGCGCGCCGGCGCTTTGGCCGGCGACTTCACCGGGGGGGTGGTCGCCGCATTGTACGACACGATCTTCGCAACCTGCGCGAGAGACGCCAGCAAGGAGGGAGTCGCATACCCCGGAAAGGCTTCAGCCAGCGTCATCTCATCCGGCAGGACGTAAAACACCCCGCCCTTGGCGAAGGTCGCCTTCACGATCTTGTCGTAGAACTCGGCCGACACGTTGATGCAGCCATGCGTGATGCGGTTGTCGTCCGGCTTGGGCGAAGCCAGCCGCTCCTCGCGCTTCTCCGCGCGGTTGGACGACGCCAGCGGATGGATCGACACCGCCGTTGCATAGTCCACCCACAGCACACGCTGTCCGCCCGTCGCCGGGCCATAAGCCGCAAGGAAGCGGCCCGCCGGCGTGGTGCGGTCCTTCATCGGAATATCCTTGAGCTCGCGGTCGCCAACGCCGGGCGCCGAGTCGTCGCCCTTGGCCGAGCCGATCAACGCAGGCGCGAGCCCCTTCAGTTTACCATCGGCGCCGAACACCAGAACCTGCGCCGCGCCCTTGTCCACGATCGCGAAAGGCAGTCCGCGATTATCGCCCGACGCGATCACCCATCCAGCAATATCGACGACCGTTTCGGAGACGGCTTGACCTGGATCAACCTCATCGCGCGGTTGCGCTACAGCGGTCAGCGCCGCCGCACTGCTGAACGCCAGCCCCATGGAGACCGCGGCCACACGCAATGATCTCTGCAGATTCATGGGAATGTCTTCAAAATGATACGAATGTGGAAGCCTCACATCTGGAGGGACCGGACCTTCGCAAGGGAAGCCCGGCCCCATGGCCAGAATATGACCTTCAATACGCTACCGGATCAACCCCGCGGCGTGCGGGCCGGCGCCTTCTCCATCGCGTCGATGCGGCCGTTGGTCTGGTCGAGACGCTGGTTGGCCGAACGCGCTTCGGTCGCGGCGCCTTGAGCGGCGGTGTTGGCGGCGCGGGCTTCCGTGGCAGCGGCCTGGGCGGCCGTGTTGGCGGCTTCGGCGCGCGAGGCGGCGCTCGCCACGCGCTGATCGGTCTGAGCGATGCGGCTGTTCACGGCGGCGATCTGCTCGTCGACATAACCATTGGTGGCGCAGGCGCTAAGGGCAAGGCCGCCCATCGCGATGATGACGGCGGCGCGAGCGGTCGTCGTGTGGTTCTTGAGCCAAGACATCCTGGGCATTCCTTTTTCTGTGACGACTCGAAATGGATCGTCGCTAAACCAGCTGTAATGTGCGCACCGCAGGCCAGCGCTTGCGCTGGTGTGCAAGACGGTTTGCGCCCGATCGTAACGTGGCAAGTTCGGAGTTGTTCCGAACGCGGACGATTTTGACAGGCTCAGATGCAGTTGAGACGAAACTAACGCCGTAGACAGACGATTTCCCGTCGCATCGGACACACGCCCGCCATGTTGATCCGGTGCTATGCCTATCACCAAGCTGGCGACCAATAATCATGACTCCTTCTACATTCAGCAGCTCAACGCAGCGCAGGCTCGTGTTGGCCTGCACCGCAATCGCCATGGTGATGGCCGCCGCAATCCTGTGGGGCGCGATGCAGGCAGATGATCCGCTCTCGCGCTACATCCACACCGACAAGATGCGACACATCCTCGCCTTCGGCGCCATCGGTCTCTGCGCAGGCTTCATGCCCTCATCGCTCTGGCGCCTGATCGGACTGGGCACAGTCATCGCCTTTGCCTTTGCAGTTGAGGCGATACAGATTCCGATCGTGGGCCGAAATGCGTCGGTCAGCGATCTGTTCGCAAGCGGCATCGGCGCATTTGCCGGCTTCGGATTTGGCGCCGCGGCGCTCATCGCCTGGGACATCATCCGCCAACGGATCAGCCCAGACCGGATATCCGCTCCGCCGCGGACCTGAGGAAGCCGGCATAGAGCCCGTGCGCCTTCTCGGTCAGAACCGGATCATAGCGGTTGCGCCAATCCTGCGCTTCCAGTTCGTCGAAGGCGTGCGTCGCGCCTTCAAACACTTCGACCACGATTGGCGACGCGGGCGTCTTCATCTTCTGCAGCGTACGGATCACGCCCTTGCCGCCGACCACGCTGTCCGCCGTACCCACGATCGCAGAGATGGGCACATCGACACGCAGACCCGCACGCGGCGCAATCGCGCCCACGCCCTGCCACGGATAAAGCAGGAAGACGCCGACAAGACCCGCGAAAGGCTCGTCGGGAATTCCCGTCAGCCGCGCCGCATTCGCCATCGCCTTCCCCGGCTGCATCGACATCGCGTCCAGCGTCGTCCACGCACCATGACTCCATCCGGCAATCACGATGCGCTTCGGGTCGGCCCACGGCTGCTCACGCGCCCAGTGCAGCATCGCGTAGAGATCGCCCGCGCGCTCACGCCCCCACAGCTGGAGCCCGGTGCAGACCGTGGCGTAGGCTTCAAGCCGCGAGATGCCGCGATGCGCGTAGCTGTCGACGACCACAACCGCCCAGCCCGCCGCGCGCGCAACCGCCGCCCAACGCCCTTGCAGCTTCTTCTTGCCGCCGCAACCATGCATCTGGATTGCGACGGGGAACGGCCCCTCGCCTTGCGGCAGCAGCAGATCGACACCGGGCATCAGCGAGGCGACGCGATGCGCCAGCGTGTCGGCCGCAAAGCTCTGGGGCGCGTTAATCGCCATAGCGCTTACGCAGTTCGGTCATCAGCGCCCTGTCGAAGTCCTCGCGGGGAAGATCGTTCCAACTCGCGATCTCCCGCTTCATCAGGGCACCCGCCTTCGCCGCCTCGAACGTCTCGCCGGGAATAAGCGTCAGCTCGAAAAGCCGCTGCGGGGAATATCCCGTCAGCACCCAGGAGTAATGCCAGTCGAGCTTCGCCACCTTCGCAAGCTCGTTCGTGCAGTTCGATGTGAAGGTATTGTAGAAGCGAGGTTGCGTAGACACGTCCACCGTCTGGTCAATCAACGCCTTCAGGAAATCGACCTTCTGCTGCGCATCCAGCCTGAGCGGATAAACATACACGTCCTTGTCGAGGAAGGTGACGCGCCGCGTGAGCAGGTCACGCGCCGAGGCCCACACATAGGCAAGCTCGAACTTGTTGAACACGCCGGCGACGGCGTCATACGTCTCGCCCTTCTCCAGCCGCGCCTCTACGGTGAGGCCGACGATGCGGTCGCCCGCGAACTCGAACAGGACCAGCGTGTGCGCCGCATAGTCACCGCCCGGCTGCGGCTCGACCATGAACCAGACATTGCGAAGATCGGCATAGGCAGCGGCGAAATCGCCAACCGTCTTCGTCGCCGGGCCGTCCTTCGTGTACGACCAGTCAACGACGCCATCGAGCGCGAACCCCGCCTCGGTCGTCTGCACCTTCGGCATCACCGCGAGATTGTCGACCCAGTCGCGATCCAGCCGCGGTTGCGCCGCGCAGACGCGCAGCGAGGCCAACGCCAGCACCACGACAAGCAGCCAGGCTGCAGCCCGCCACGGATGACGCCGCATCCAGTCCCACATCGATGCGACGACCATCATCGGCGGCTTGCTCCCTAGGCCCGAGAATGGCCGCACACGCGCAGAAACGCCAGAGCGCTCACGCCTGCGGCGCCTTGACGCCGCCGCATTCTTCGATCAAACACCGCGGCCTTGGATCAACCTCCTTTCGGATGCCCACGATGAAACGGCGTTACGAAGATCAGATCGCGATGCTCGCCCAGCCAGTGCTGGCCGATTGCATGCGCACGGAGGGATAAGGTCAAGGGTTCAGCGATACGCTGATCTAAACCGAACCCTCCGCGCACACGCCGGAGGGTTTTTTGTTGTCCAGTTTTCCCCAGGGACTCAGGACAGTGATACTCTCCCCGAGTGCGCGGAGGCGAAGCGCAACAAGGAGTGACGTGTGATGAGCACGTTTGAAGTATTCGAAACGGCGGCCGGCGGCCGCATCAAGGCCTGGGTGAAAGGCGTTCCCGTCGAGGAGTCGGCGCGCGAACAGCTGGAAAACGTGGCGGGATTGCCGTTTGTGCACTCCCACCTCGCCGTCATGCCCGACGTCCACTTCGGGCGCGGCGCAACCGTTGGCTCGGTGATCCCGACCAAAGGCGCGATCATCCCGGCCGCTGTCGGCGTCGACATCGGCTGCGGAATGATGGCGGTGGAAACCACGCTGCGCGCAGAGCACCTGCCGGACTCGCTGGCGAAACTGCGCTCGGAAATCGAGCGCAAGGCGCCGGCTGGCTTCGGCCGCAACGGGGAATGGGGCATGATCCCGGACTCCGTGGCCTCGCGCCTGCGCAACTCGGATCTGAACGAGCGGCTTGATCGCATCCGCGACAAGCACCGGAAGATTCCGAACCACAAGATCGGCTCGCAGCTCGGCACGCTGGGCTCGGGCAACCACTTCATCGAGGTCTGCATCGATGAGCGTGGGTTCGTGTGGGTGATGCTGCACGCGGGCTCGCGCGGCACGGGCAACCAGATCGGGCAGCACTTCATCGAGGCCGCCCGCAAGGCGCTCGAGAAGCGCGTGCTCGGCTATCACGTGCCGGATCAGGATCTCGCCTTCTTCGTCGAGGGCGAACCGATCTTCGACGACTACATCGAAGCGGTCGGCTGGGCGCAGGACTATGCCCGCGCCAACCGCGAAGCGATGATGGAGCGAACGCTGCAGGCGCTGCGCGAGCAGATGCCGAAGTTCAAGCTCGGCAAGCACGCGGTGAACTGCCACCACAACTATGTGGAGAAGGAACACCACTTCGGCGCCGACGTGTGGGTGACCCGCAAGGGCGCCGTGCGCGCGGGCGATGGAGAGCTTGGCATCATACCGGGCTCGATGGGCGCGAAATCGTTCATCGTGCGCGGCAAAGGCAACCCGGACTCGTTCTGCTCGTGCTCGCACGGCGCAGGCCGGAAGATGTCACGCACCCAGGCGAAGGCGTCATTCACGCTGAAGGATCACCGCGAGGCGACCGAAGGCGTCGAATGCCGCAAGGACCAGGGCGTGATCGACGAAACGCCGATGGCCTACAAGGACATCGACGCCGTCATCGCCGCGCAGTCCGACCTGATCGACGTGGTTCACACGTTGAAGCAGGTGGTGTGTGTGAAGGGGTAGCGGAAGCAGAGGCGATCACGCGATCGTCTCTGCTTCTACTTTGAGATGGCAGCAACGTGCGGCGGCTGGGCCGCTTGGATTGGGGAGCAATAGACATGACTACAATCGCGTTCACCTGCAGTTGGTGCAAAATGCAAACCGGGTCGGCACCGGGGTACTGCTGCGTCACAGATAATAACACCCGCACCTATGTGGCAGTTAGCTGCGCCGCATGCGCCATGCCCTCAATACTTAGCTTTCAGCGTCGCAACTGGAACACCAGAGACGACCCCGCAGACACGGCATACTGGATAGCACGGTTTACTCAACCACGCTCCTACCCTGGCGTCGTGCTGACACCGCCGGTAGACGAACACTTTCCTCCCCTGATCGAAGGTGCGCCAGATGGTATCGAGGACGAAAAGCTCACTCAGAGATGGTTGCAGGCTGAAGCCGCGATAGCCAATCCTGCGGTGGGCGCAGAAAATGCTGCTGCAGCATATCGCCGTGTACTGGAGCGCGCCGTTCGCCTCAGAGACTCGAGCCCGGATTCAAAAGAGATGCTCGGCAAACGGATCGTTCGCCTAGTTTCAGAAGGCAAGCTGGACAAGGATTTGGCCGACCTTCTCCACGCGGGCAAGCTCATACCGAACGAAGGGGCGCATACAGATGATGAGCTTGACGAAGATGATGTCCAAACCGCGCGCGACCTTGTGCAAGCGCTTTTGATTCAATTGTTCACCGTTCCACACCTAGCGCAACTTGCACGAGATCGAATGGCAGCACGCGACAAGCCGTGACGTTGAGCGCGATATAGCATGACAAACCGCATCCACCTCGAACGCGCCGAACCTTCACAGCGCGAGACGCTGGCGAATCTCGTCCAGCTCTACATCCACGACTTCAGCGAATTCCTCACGGCGCAGCGGAAGCTCGCGGTCGAAGAGGACGGCCGCTTCGCAGACCTGCTGCGTCTGGAAGATTACTGGCGCGAGCCGGATCGCTCCGTCTGGTTCATCCGCGCTGGCGGGCAGCTCGCAGGCTTCGCGCTGCTCAACAGGAACTCGCACTGCGACCGCCCGCTCGATTTCAACATGGGAGAGTTCTTTGTGATGCGCACATTCCGCCGCGATGGCGTCGGCGCCCGCGCGGCGATCGACCTGATCCAGATGCATCCCGGCCAGTGGGAGATCGCCGTCAGCGCGCGCAATCCACCCGCACTCGCCTTCTGGCCGCGCGTGATCGCGGCGGCGGGCGTCCGCGATATCGAGACGCTGCAGGGAGACGGCAAGGCGTGGACCGGGCCGATCACGCGGTTTGTTGTTTAGATGTGGCGGAAGTCCCCTCGGCCGCCCTCGTGGTTCGACGGGCGTTCGCACGACTGCGTCATGCGAACTGCTCACCATGAGGGCCGCAGATTCATTCAAGCTGATAGAGAGAGATCCCTCATGGTGAGCAGCAAGGCCATGCGAAGCATGTCCTTGCGTCCGTCGAACCACGAGGGGCCGGGCTCACAAACTTCAAACCGCTTCGATCACCGTGGCGATGCCCTGCCCGCCGCCGATGCATTGTGTGGCGAGGGCGAAGCGCTTGCCTTCACGCTTCATGATCTGGGCCGCTTTCGCCGTGATGCGCGCGCCGGTCGCGCCGAGCGGGTGGCCGATGGAGATGCCGCCGCCGTCGATGTTGATCTTCTCCATCGGGATGGCGAGTTCGCGGATCGAGGCGACGGCCTGCGACCCGAAGGCTTCGTTGATCTCGACCACATCGATATCCTTGATGGTGAGACCCGCGCGGGCAAGCGCCTTCTGCGAGGCCGGCACAGGCCCCATGCCCATGATCTCCGGCGGCACGCCCGCGATGGCGACCGAGCGGATGCGGCCGAGAATGTCAAGGCCGTGACGTTTCGCATACTCCTCCGACGTGATCAGCGTCATCGCGGCGCCATCCGTCAGCGGGGACGATGTGCCGGCCGTCACCGATCCGTCGGCGCGGAACGCAGGCTTCAAGCCCGCAAGACCTTCCAGCGTGGTGCCGGGGCGCAGCGTGCCGTCCTGGTCGACGATGCCGTCAGCGGTTTTCACCGGCACGATCTCATCGCGCAGGCGGCCTTCGCGTTGCGCTTCGGCGGCCTTCATCTGCGAGACATAGGCAAGCTTTTCCTGATCGGCGCGCGAGATGTTGAACTGCCGCGCGACGTTCTCCGCCGTCTCGCCCATAGATATGTAGGCATCGAGAAGGATACCGGGATCGTTCTGGGCCTTGCCCCCAAGCTTGGCATTTGGGAAGCGCGGGTTTGGCGAATGGTTGAAGCCGCCTTGCGGCACGCGCGTCATGCTCTCGATGCCGCCTGCGATGAAAGCTTCGCCCGCGCCGATGGCGATCTGGCCCACGGCATAGTGGATGGCCGACATCGAAGAGCCGCAGAAGCGGTTCATCGTGATGCCGCCAAGTTCGATGGGCAGGCCCGCCAGAAGGGCGGCCAACCGCGCTATGTTGGAGCCCTGCTCGGCTTCGGGGTACGCCGTGCCGAGCACGACATCTTCCAACGTTTTCGGATCGACGCCGGTCCGCTCGACCAGCCCCTTGATGGCGATGGCGGCGAGATCATCGGGCCGCACCCCCACGAGCTTTCCCTTGTTGGCGAAATGGAATGGCGTGCGCGCATAGCCTGCAATGACAGCCCGGGTCATGACACTTTTCCTTCTTCCGGCTCCCTTTGTCCGGTCGTTATATATGATGGTCATCATATTGCAGCGCACAAGAGGGGTCGGGGATTAAATCGAAGGGGTGGCCGCCATCGTGCCGTCGCCTTTGGACGCTATCCCCTTGGCAATCCACGCGAGTTTGCGGCAGAGCTAGCGCGAACAGATTTCAGGGTCCGCATGCGCCAACTGATCCTCCTGCGCCACGCCAAGGCGGCGGCGAACTCCGACACGGGAGAGGACTTCGACCGCGCGCTCGCCGCACGCGGGCTGGAGGATGCGCCCACCATTGGCGAGGCGCTGGCAGGGGCCGGGGCTGATCCGGAGATCGTGCTGGTGTCAGCCGCCCGGCGCACGCGCCAGACATGGGGGCTGATCGACAGCTGGTTTCCCGGCGCCGAGGTCCGCTTCCTCGACAAGCTCTACCTGGCCGACACGGACACGCTTGTGCGCGCAGCGGAGGAAACCGGCCTGCAGCGTGTGATGATCGTGGCGCACAATCCGGGCCTGCATGAACTCGCCAGCCGCCTCGCCCATCGCAACAACCCGCTGGAAGCCGCGGTGCGCGCCAAGTTTCCAACAGCCGCCGGCGCGGTGTTCACACGCGCCGACGAGAGCGCGGCCTGGCGGCTGCAGGCTTACGTCACGCCGAAGCTGATTTCGGATTGATGATCAGGTTGGGCTATGTGCGGCCGGCTCGATGATCAGGTCGCCGATGCCCTCGAACGACCAGTTGTTGTAGAGGCCGGCGAGGTAGGCCACGTACAGCGCGAGGAACAGCAGGCCGGTGGCAATGCCCACGCGGCGGTGCAGGAAGATCACGATGGTGACCAGCACGGCGGCGCCCGCCATCGCCCAGTTGCTGAAGGCCGTAAACTCGGGGCTCAGCACGCCGCGCGGCGCGAGAACGGCGACAACGCCGCCTGCGCCGAGAATGTTGAAGATGTTCGAGCCGATGACGTTGCCCATGGCCACGTCGCTCTGCCTGCGCACGGCGGCCGCGATACAGGCGGCCAGTTCCGGCAGGGATGAGCCAAGCGCCAGGACGGTGAGGCCCACGATGGTCTCGCTGGCGTTGAGTTCCTGACCCAGGGAGATGCCTCCGTCGAGCAGCATGCGTGAGCCAAGCGGCATGCCGACCAGGCCGATAAGGATCAGCATGACCATGCGCCACATCGGCTTGCGCATCATCTCCAGCTCTTCCTTGGTGTCTTCCGTCATGTCCTTGCGGGCGACGGACCAGGAGATGAAGAGGTAGACGACGAGCGTCACGATGAAGCCAATGCCGATCAGTTCCGTCAGGCCGAAGAACATCGACACGCCGATCCAGGCTGCCGTGCAGAGCAGCATGAAGAAGGCCGTGATGCGCATGCGCGGGGCGTCGGTCGCGATCGGGAAGATCAGCGCGGGCAGCGCCAGCACCAGCAGGATGTTGGCGATGTTGGAGCCAATGATGTTGCCGTGCGCGAGGCCTGCGCTGCCATTGGCCGCGGCCTGTGCGGAGATGATGAATTCGGGAAGCGACGTGCCGAAGCCGACAATGACGATGCCGACGAGCAGGGGCGAAACGTTCGCCTTGTAGGCCGCAGACAGCGCGCCGCGGACGAGGCAGTCAGCTGAATAGATGAGAACCGCAAAACCAGCGATCAGGATAACAATGGCGCCCGTGAGCACGACGGATACCCCCTACGCTTTCTAACTTCCCCCCGACGCTGGCCTGCCGGAAGGATCTAGTCCAGACGGCGATATTCGATGAGGTTGAGCAGACCGAAAGTCACGACGACGGCAAGGATTGCGTATACAGCAGCCACGATAGTCTCCTTCCGGCGATCTCGCCTTGAGTCTGGTATCAGGCTGTCCTAGCGGATTTCCAGCGGGTCCGAAACCCGGAAAGAACAAGGCATTCTCTTGAGAAAGCGGACCCTTCGCGACAGGGCGTTCCAGGCCTGGTGGCGCATGCGCCGGCCCATGACGCTGGGCGTTCGCGGGGTCGTCGTGAACGGCGAGGGGCGGGTTCTGCTGCTGCGCCACACTTATACCCCCGGCTGGCACTTTCCCGGCGGCGGGGTCGAAAAGGGCGAAACCTGCCCGCTCGCCCTGCTTCGCGAGCTGAGCGAGGAGGCGGGCGTCGAAACCTCCGCCGCTGACCTCCGGCTGGTCTCAGCCCACGCCAATCACGGCTTCTTTCCCAACGATCACGTGCTGGTCTACCGGATCGACCGCTGGACACCGGGCACGCCAACCCAGAGGGGCGAAATCGCCGAAACGGGCCTCTTTGACCCGCTTGTCCCCCCTGAGGGCGTCAGCGCCGGCACGCGGCGCCGGCTGGGCGAACTGTTTGGCGGACAACCGGTTTCGGACCGCTGGTAGCGACATTTGGGCCTGCTTTATCCCCGGTTTGAGCGCGGTCTAGCCATTGATTTGCAGTAATGTTTCGTCATGACTGGCCACGCCTGAAGGAGGACGTGATGCGCCGGGGATATCTCCTAGCTGTTGCAGCGCCAGCGATGGCGTTCGTCCTGTCCGCCTGTGGCGGTCCGGATGCGGCCGGCGGGCCAGCAGCCGCGGCAACGACGGGAACGCTCGAGGGCGACGCCGCACTGATCGCTGCGGCTCAGACAATCAGTGACGCGATTGGCGGATGCGTGAAGCCGGACGACGCCCAGATCGAGTCCAAGGTGGTGGGGCTGGAGAACGGCGCGATCGTGATGCTCGGCTGCAGCCAGGGCGCTTACTCGCAGACCCATCGCGTGTTCTCGGCGCGTACGGGCGAGCAGCCCGAGCTTCTCTCCTTCCCTGACTACGATACGGGCGGCTGGTTCGCGAGCGATCAGGCCAGCATGGCGGAGATTGACGCGGGCACAGGCGTGCTGACGACATTCCGCAAGAGCGCAGGACATGGCGGCTGCGGCTCTGAAGGCTCCTATCAGTGGGATGGCATCCGCTTCGTTCTGCAGGAACTGCGTTGGCAGGAATGCTCGACAGACAACGGACCGCCGCCCTTCCCGGTGATCTGGCCCACGCAACAGGGCTCCTCGACCGACGCCGACACGGCGACGCCTGCGCCCTAACGCGGACGACTAGTCTTCATCGCCTTCGTCATCGCCGTCTTCAGGATCGCCGTCCACCAGTTCGCGCTCGAGCCAGTACGCCTGATCGCCTAGCGTGTTTCTCAGCGCCTCGGGCTGCGTGAGCGCGACCGCGTGCGGCAGGCGATCGAAGTCGTGCTGCGCGAACCAGCCATCAAACGCAAAATTGGTGGCTTCGAGCGGCAGGTAGACGCCATCGAGATAGACCACGACATCGCCGACCGCGAATGCGGACAACGCCTCGGCCATCCATTCGGCGCCGTCACTGATGTCTTCCGGCGTGCTGCCGCCGCCGTGGGTCTGGAAATCCTCACGCACGAAGTCTTCGTAGGAACGATCGACCTCGACGATGCGGCCGTAGGTGAATGCCTTACGGCATTTGGTGCAGCTCAGCAGCCAGCCGCAGCCGCACCACGGGCAGTCCAGTTGCGCAGGGCCGGCGGCGAGCGCATCCCCGCAATCGCAATTCGACAGCACGTCGTTGTTTGCCTTGGCGATGTATTTGACCATGAGGGCCTCCCCTAAAACGAGACGGGCGGCCCGCAAGAGCCGCCCTTCTGCATTCCGGATTGCGCCCTGACGCTAGACCGCCTCGGGCTCGTTCTTCTCTTTCGCCGTGGGCTTGGGATCGGCGATGAACTTGAACGACAGCTTCTCGGGGTCGTTCTTGTCCACGTCGATCTTCACGCCGCCGCCCTTCTGGAGCGATCCGAACAGCAGTTCGTCCGCCATCGGTTTCTTGATGTGCTCCTGGATGAGCCTGCCGAGCGGACGCGCGCCGAAGGCTTCGTCGTAGCCGCGCGTGGCGAGCCACTTCCGTGCCTTCACGGTGAGCGCGATGGTGACGTTGCGATCCGCCAGTTGGGATTCCAGCTGCAGGATGAACTTGTCGACCACCATCTCGATGATCTCCGGCGAGAGACCGGCGAACGGGATGGTCGCGTCCAGACGGTTGCGGAATTCAGGAGTGAACAGGCGTTTGATCGCCTCTTCGTTCTCGTCTTCGCGCTTGCCGCGGCCGAAGCCGATCGACTCTTTCGCAGCATCGGATGCGCCAGCGTTCGTGGTCATGATGAGGATCACGTTCCTGAAATCGACCTTCTTGCCGTTCGAGTCCGTCAGCGTGCCGTTGTCCATCACCTGCAGGAGGATGTTGAACAGATCGGGGTGAGCCTTTTCGATCTCGTCGAGCAGCAGGACGCAATGCGGATGCTGGTCGACACCGTCGGTCAGCAGGCCGCCCTGGTCGAAGCCGACATAGCCCGGAGGCGCGCCGATGAGACGCGAGACCGTGTGGCGCTCCATGTATTCCGACATGTCGAAGCGCAGCATCTCGACGCCGAGAATGGAGCCCAGCTGTTTCGCCACTTCCGTCTTGCCGACGCCGGTGGGGCCGGAGAACAGGTAGCAGCCGATCGGCTTGTTCGGCTCACGCAGGCCCGCGCGGGCGAGCTTGATCGCAGCAGCCAGCGCGGTGATCGCTTTATCCTGCCCGAAGACCACGCGCCTGAGATCCGTCTCGAGCGTGCGGAGTTGTTCAGCGTCGGACTTGGAGACCTGCTTGGCCGGGATGCGGGCCATCTTGGAGATGACGACCTCGACCTCACGTGCGCCGATCTGTTTGCGGCGCTTGTTCTCGGGCACGAGCCATTGGGCAGCGCCCGCTTCGTCGATCACGTCGATCGCCTTGTCGGGCAGCTTGCGGTCGGTGATGTATTTGGCCGACAGGTCCACCGCCGTGCGGATGGCTTCGTTGGTGTATTTGAGGCCGTGGAATTCCTCGAAGTAGGGCTTGAGGCCCATCACGATCTTGATCGTGTCTTCGATCGAGGGCTCGACCACGTCGATCTTCTGGAAGCGGCGGGCGAGCGCCCGGTCCTTCTCGAAGTGCTGGCGGTACTCCTTGTAGGTCGTGGAGCCCATGCAGCGCAGCGTACCCGACTGGAGCGCGGGCTTCAGCAGGTTCGAGGCATCCATCGCGCCGCCTGACGTGGCGCCGGCGCCGATGACGGTGTGGATCTCGTCGATGAAGAGAACGGCCTTGGGCTGTTCCTCAAGTTCTTTCACGACGGCCTTGAGGCGCTCCTCGAAGTCGCCGCGATAGCGCGTGCCCGCAAGGAGCGCGCCCATGTCGAGCGAGTAGATGACCGCGTCGGCGAGAATGCTCGGCGCATCGCCATCCACGATCTTCTTGGCCATGCCTTCGGCGATGGCCGTCTTGCCAACACCGGGATCGCCCACGAGAAGCGGGTTGTTCTTGCGGCGGCGGCACAGGACCTGGATCGCACGCTCGACTTCCGCGTGGCGGCCGATCAGCGGATCGGTTTTTCCCTCGCGCGCCTTCTGGTTGAGATCGACGCAATAGGCGCTCAGCGCTTCACCTGCGGGCTTGGCCGTATCGTCCTCCTTCTCAGCCGCGCCTTCGACAGGCTTCGACTTGGACATGCCCGGCTTCTTGGCGACGCCGTGGCTGATGTAATTGACCGCGTCATACCGCGTCATGTCCTGCTCCTGCAGGAAATAGGCGGCGTGGCTTTCGCGCTCAGCGAAAATCGAGACCAGCACATTGGCGCCGGTCACTTCGTCCTTCGAGGACGATTCAACGTGGAGCACGGCGCGCTGCACGACACGTTGGAACGCGGCGGTCGGGTGAACAGCGCCGCCATCCTCCACGACGAACGAGGCGCAGTCGTTGTCGAGATAGTTGGTGAGGTCGCGGCGCAGCTTGTCGAGATCGAGCTTGCACGCAGTCATGACCTCGGCGGCATCCTCATCCTCGGTCAGCGCGAGAAGAAGATGCTCCAGGGTCGCGTACTCATGCTTACGCTCCTGGGCGAGATTCATGGCGCGTTCGAGAGCGCGTTCGAGACTGGGGGTCAATGAGGGCATTAAAGGCGCCTAATCCTCGCGTTCCTTGGTACATTGAAGTGGGTGTTCGCTGCGCCGCGCAAGGTCCATCACCTGCTGGACCTTCGTTTCCGCAACATCGAGCGGGAAAACTCCACACACGCCAACGCCATGATTATGGACGTGGAGCATGATGCGGGTCGCCTCCTCACGCGACTTGTTGAAAAAATGTTCGAGCACGAGCACGACGAATTCCATCGGCGTGTAGTCATCGTTCAATATCAGCACGCGATACAGCGACGGCTTCTTGGTCTTCGGCTTGGTCCGGGTCTGGATCCCGACTTCCCTTTCCGGACGTGATGGTGGGCGTTTGTCAGCCATAAAACGGGAGCCTGGGCGTGGAACCTGATTCAGAAATCGTCGGGGTCGCTTGAGTCGCGAACGTGCCGTCTGGGGTTGGTAAATAGCGGCTTGTCCGTCCCCCATTAGATATTGATCCGGAGCCCAAGTGAAAGGGGCTTCCCGCCTTATCCCCCAATCAGGCCTGCAGCTGCACAAAACCGTGGGCTGCCTTGGTTTGCCCATGGTCGTCCGGCACTATGGGAAATGCTGGCAGGGTCCTCCCCGCCTCGCATGGTTTATGCACGGTCTGACCCGCCCGGTGGCGTAAGTGTTCCACCAGGAGGCGAACAGACCCGAAAAACGGGCGTTGAGGGAGGAAAACTGCATGTCCTGCAGAATTGGAGTGACGCCGATTAAAGATTGGGTAAGCTCGCAAGTGGACCCTCACTCTCGTCTTTGTATGTGTTTCTGAAATGAGGATTCCGTCGCGTATGAAGACGCTATTCCCGATTGGCTGGGTTCGCGCCGGGCTTCTTGCCTTGGCTGCGCTTGTCATGTCCGCCGCCCCCGCCTGGGCCGACAAATATGCCTCGATCGTAATCGACATGGAAACCGGACAGGTGCTGCACGACCGCGCCGCCGATGAACCCCGGCACCCTGCCTCGCTGACCAAGGTGATGACCCTGTATATGGTGTTTGACGCCATCGATCAGGGCAAACTCAAGCTTTCCGACCGCATGACGGTGTCGAAAGCCGCCTCCCGCGCCCAGCCGTCCAAGCTTGGTCTCAAATCGGGAACGACCATCAAGGTCGAGGACGCGATCCGCGCCCTCGTGACCAAGTCCGCCAACGATGTCGCCATGGTGATCGCCGAGAAGCTAGCTGGCACCGAAGCCAAATTCGTGGTCCGGATGAACGCCAAGGCCAAGGAGCTTGGCATGCTGCACACCACGTTCCGCAATGCCTCGGGCCTGCCGGACCGCAAACAGCTGACCACGGCACGTGACATGGCCCGCCTCGGCGAGGCGATCTACATGGATCACAAGGACCGGTATAACTATTTCTCGCTGTCGTCGTTCACCTGGAACAATCGTAAGCATCTGAATCACAATGAACTTCTGAAGTCCGTTGAGGGCGTGGACGGCATCAAGACCGGCTTCACGAACGCCTCCGGCTACAACCTCCTGGCCTCGGCCGAGCGCGATGGACGTCGCGTGATGGCGGTGATGATGGGAGGCTCGACCGGCAAATCGCGTGACCGCCACGTGGCCGACCTGATCGATGCTGCCTTCCTGGAAATGTCAGGCGCCCCGGCCACCGACGGCGACCTGCGCGTGCGCATCGCCTTTGGCGCCCGCGGCAATGCTTCGGCTGACGACCTTGCCCTCGCCCAGTTGCGTAAGCTGCAGGATCCAGACGCGGCGCTGGTTTCGGCCCGCGACCCGGCGCTGATCGCTGAATTCGACGATGCCGGCGCGTTTGCGGAAGGCGAGTCGACGGAGGAAGACGAGGCCGGCTTTGAAGTCGTTGCCGAAGGCGACAGCGAAAGCGATCCGATCGGCGACCTGATCGGAACGACCGACAGAGCCGATCCTGCGGCGTTTGACCCGAATGCGGTCGCCTCGACGCCGGCTCCAGCCGCTCTTGCCCCGGCCGAGACCGCGATCATCGTAACCAGCGAAGTTCCCGCTGGCGTTGCCCCTTCGGCGGCCTCGCTCGACCAGTTGGCGCTTCCCGTTACACAGTAGGGCGCGGGGTATTTCCGCTTCCAGCGCAAGGGCTTGCCGCTGTCGCGGACGACTTCGCCGCGCGCTTCGGCATCCAGCTGCACGGTCTTGGTCCACCAGCCGACGGCCGACCCAAAGTCGCTTCCGGCAAGCGCCTTCTTCATCAGCGCAATCATTTCCGACTGGGTGACCCCGGCGCCGGACTTCGGGATCACCTTCAGGAACACCTTGCGCGCCGCCTCGTACTTGGCGGCGTTGCGCGGATAGGTCTTTCCCGGCGCGTTGACGTTGAGGGTCTGAACGATCTCTGGCTTGCTGCCCGCCGCCCTTTTTGCCGGCGCTTTCTTCGCTGGCGTCTTGCCGGGTTTCGTCGCCATGCCGTCCTCCTCCGCGAGCCTGCGGCGAAGGTGACCCGGCCCGGCGGCTGGACGCAAGCGTTCCCGCAGCGCTAGTTACCCGGCCATGGCAGCACATCCCGCACCCGACGCAACCGCAACGCTTGAAGCCCGCAAGGCGCGGGCGGTTGCGTGGTTCTCACACCTGCAGGGTGACATCATCGCCCGTCTCGAGGCGCTGGAAGACGCCGCCGCCCCTCCGCTCTATCCGGGCGCGGCTGGCCGGTTTGAGAAGACTCCGTGGAAGCGCGGCGATGGCTCGGAAGACCTGGGCGGCGGCACGATGGCCGTGATGCGCGGGCGGCTGTTCGAGAAAGTCGGCGTGCATGTCTCGTGCGTCTACGGCGCCTTTGCGCCGGAGTTCGCGACGACCATTCCCGGCGCCGACAAGTCTGGCGGGCGGTTCTGGGCTGCGGGCATTTCGCTCATCGCGCACCTGGTGAACCCGCGCGCGCCGGCGGTTCACATGAACACGCGCATGCTGGTGACGTCCGAAGCCTGGTTCGGCGGCGGCGCGGATCTCACGCCGCTTCTCGCCTATCAGCGGGAGCAGGAGTTTCCCGATGCGGTGGAGTTCCACGATGCGATGCGCGTGGCGTGCGATGGCCACGCAGGCGCGGACTACGCCGCGATGAAGAAACACTGCGAAGAGTACTTCCACCTACCCCACCGTAATGAGCCCCGCGGCATCGGCGGCATCTTCTACGACCGCTACAACACCGGCGACTGGGAGGCCGACTTCGCGTTCACGCAGGATGTCGGCCGGCATTTTGCGGACGTGTATCCGAAAATCGTGACGCGCCGGATGGCGGAAAGCTGGTCGCCGGAGCAGCGCGAGGAACAGCTCGTGCGCCGCGGGCGGTATGTGGAGTTCAACCTGCTCTACGATCGCGGGACGACGTTCGGCCTCAAGACCGGCGGCAATGTCGCGAGCATCCTCTCGTCCATGCCGCCCGTGGTGAAGTGGCCTTAGGGTTTAGTGGACGAGACCGACCGACCCGCAGGTCGCCTCGATCACCTTCACATCGGCTTCGGCGACGTTGAGGCCCAGCGCCACCAGGAGCTGATCCACGGGGTTGAATAGCAGCTTCTGCGCAACCGACAGGCCGCCAAGCTGCAAGCCAAGGCCAGAGCGCACCGGCTTGTATGTCTGCGCCTTTATGTCTGCGTCGGTGAAGATGATTTCCTTCTGCTGCTTGTTACCCAGCGCGACCGTGATCTTGGGCAGCAGCGATGCCTTGAGTCCGACGGATGCGGCCTCGGTCATGGCGAGAAGCGTGACGTCAGCTGTTCCATCGGCATTGCATTTGATGTCTTCGACCTCGATTTCTGCGGCTGCCAGGATCACATCGAGCTTCACGGCAGTGATCGGGTTGCCGCCCAGCGCGCCGATATCCAGTTTGAACTGCGAGGTGGAAACCTCCGCTCCCTCACGTGCGCGCCCAAGGAAGGTCAGCAATTGCGGCTTCTCGCCGACGTCGAGTGAAACGTTGGCGACCGAAAGACTTCCCACTTTGCCGGCCAGGTTGAGGCTGACCTGATGGTTTCCATCCGCAAGCGCGGCTGAGCCCGACAGCACTTCACCCACGCCGAGCGGGACAGACTCGCCCGACAGCAGTGTGTCGATCGGCAGCTTGGTAATGCTGCCAAGATCGACCATCTCGGACAGGATGACCTTGTTTTGCCCGGTGGCGGGAGATGCCTTGTTGAGGATCGTGACGATGTCGCCGCTCGGGGTTGTCGCGATCATCGCGTCAACGATGTCACCAACCGACACGGGCGCGGAGAGCACGTCGTCAAATGTGAGCGCGTTGATGTTTGCCTCGGTGTTCAGCGCCTGCAGGAAGGGAAGGGCGTCAACCTGGGCGCTGGCCAGCGAGTTGTAGTCCATGACCGTCAGCTTGCCCTGATACCCCAGCGTCGCATCCAGCAGCGCCTCGCTGAGGCCCCCATCAAGGCGAACGAGACGCGAGCCAACTGTGAGCGTCACGCTGGTGCGGCGCGCCGCACGTGCGGTTGCCTTGATGCTGATGTTTTCCTCCAGCATTCCGCCGAGCATCACCTTCTCGGCGGGCATGCTGGCGTCGACCTGCACGGCATTGTACGGAGTGACGTTCGCCAGAAACCGCCCGCCTGTGCCGAGGGTCGAGTCGGGCGTGTAGTTTCCGCGCACCACGGTGACGCCGGTGACAGTCTGGCCCATCTGCTCTTCGATCAGCGTTGTCGCCCGCGCGACCGTGATGTTGCCGGACTGCATGATCATCAGGGCCGTCATGTCGACGGCGGACTGAAGCTTTCGCTTGTCCATGTAGAAGGACACCTGGGTCATGACGATCGCCGTCATCACCGACAGCAGCATTGCGCTGAACGCAAAGATGGTGACCGCGGAACCGCGGCGGTCGTTGAGGAACGAACGGATCACGAGTCGATCCCGTTGCCGTCAGTGATGATAAGGCTGTAGCTGAGGGGCGATGCCGGCAGCGGAAGCAGCTTGTCGAGCGCGTAGGCGGGGTGGCTGGACAGGTCGTAGGTCAGCGTGACCCGGCTGAGCTCCGAGCCGGCCGCGGCATTGAAGACGAACGTGACCTTGGCGGGATCCAGCATCGGATAGTTGGCTGAAATCGCCGCCAGCTTGCCCTGGGCCAGCGTCTTGCGTTCGGCATCCGAAAGGCCGCCAATGGTGGCGCGGGCCGTCTCGGCCGCGATCTGCTGGAGGCTGAGCGAGGTCGCGAAAATCGACCCATAGGCGAGGATGGCCGCCACCAGGAGCAGCATGAACGGCGCAATCAACGCAAATTCCACCGCCGAAGCGCCTTGTTTATTCTTGAAAAATCTACGCATACGCGCAACCTTTCTGCCCAACCAGCGCTTCTTCGCGCCGCCTTATATGTGCTAATAGCATTGTTAACTTAAGAGCCTGTGAAATTGAGCTTCTGAATTGTCGGGGCTAGACGAGGCGTGGGCGCGAGCCAGTTGGAATGTGATCCGCCAAGAGCCGGCGGAGGAGGCGCCGACATGACGCAAGCTGTCGCTGAACGCAGGCGGAGATCGCCTGAGACGACCCTTCTGGCCCTCGGCGCGATCCTGCTCGCCACGAGCCTTGCGGCGGGTCTTGGCGCGCTGGTCTCAGGCGGCGAGGCGGATCCGTGGTACGCGGCGCTCAACAAGGCGCCGGGCAATCCGCCGGGCTTCCTGTTCGGGATTGTCTGGCCCGTTCTCTATGCGCTGATGGCGACAAGCGCCTTCATCGCATGGCGCGCCGGGGCGAAGCTGGGCGTCTTCATGTTGCAGCTCGCTCTCAACCTTGCGTGGAGCTACCTGTTCTTTGACCTGCGCCTTCCCCTGCCGGCCCTGATCGACCTTCTGGTGCTTTGGGGGTTGGTCGCGTGGATGATCGCCGGCTTTCACGCGCACAGCCCGCTCGCAGCGATGCTGCAGGTTCCCTACATTCTCTGGCTGAGTTTTGCGGCGTATCTGAATGCGTGGGTCGTCTTCGCGAACTGAACGCTCAGAGCAAGGCCAGCAACGCATCCTTGCCGAGCGTGAAGTCGCTTTCGATCCACGCTGTTTCCAACTGCTTGAGCGCTGCGCCAATCGCTGGACCTTCGGAGATGCCGCGCGTGAGCAGGTCTTCGCCGGTCACGGGCAAGGTGGGGCGTGGCCATGAGCTGGCGATGGCGACTACGCCGTCCCAATCCGCAGCGCCCGTGGACGCCCATCCAAGCATGGCGCGGTCGATGACCGTCTGCGCCCCGACGCGATAGATGGCGGCGCGGACCTCCGCATCGGTGACGCCGCCCCACAAGGGCGTTTCGTCCTGCGCGGGCCAGTTGAGCCGGTAACGCTCGTCGTTGGACATTTTCAGCCGGTTCGCGGCTTCACGGATAGCAGCGGCGTCTTTCCAGAACAGGGCCAGGAAGCGCAGCATCGGATCGGGTTTGAAGCCGCGATCCATCTCAAGCCCGACCAGTTTCGAGAGAAGCTTCAGGCCTTTGGCGTCAACGAAAAGCTGGTCGAGTACGCCAACGGCTTCCATCGCTTCCAATGCAGCGAGCGGTTGGGGAGCGGCCATCAGCTTCTTCATTTCCATCCAGATGCGCTCGACGGAAATTCCCGCGAGGCCTGCGCGAAGCTTGCCGCACGCCGCGAGGCCCTGCGGGTCCGGCGCGGCGGTGCCGTACCAGGCCTGGAAGCGGAAGAAGCGCAGGACGCGGAGATAGTCCTCGCGGATGCGCGTTTCGGCGTCGCCGACGAACACGATGCGGCGGCTGGCGATATCATCGAGCCCGCCGCCAGTTGGATCGTAGACCTCGCCATCGCCATCAGCGTAGAGCGCGTTCATGCGGAAATCGCGGCGCTGGGCATCCTCGGCCCAGTCGTGCGTGAACGACACCGTGGCGCGGCGGCCGTCAGTTTCGACGTCGCGCCGCAGCGTGGTGACTTCGTAGGGCACGCCCTTCGAGACAACGGTCAGCGTGCCGTGCTCGACCCCGGTTGGGTGCACGGCCATGCCGGCATTGCGCGCGGTCTTCTCGACCAGATCAGGCGTCAGCTGTGTGGCGATGTCGATGTCCGCGACAGGCTCGCCCAGCAGCGCGTTGCGCACGCAGCCGCCAACCAGCCGAGCGCACCCCGGCCGAACCATCTCGAGCGCGTCGATCACCTTTCGCGCGGCGAGCATCCAGGGCTGGTTGTCCAGCCTCGGCATGGGATTAGTTGCCCCGGTCGCGCGGGGCGACGGGCGCCTGGCCAGCCGGGGGCGCTGCCGTGTTGCTGCCGGGCATGGTCACCTCGGTGCACGGAATTTCGCGCGGCGGCTCCACTATGCCCTCGGCGTTGAGGCGCGTTGACGTGTAGCACTTATCCGTTTCACGCGGCTTGAGCAGCGGGTCGAGTATCAGGGCAAGAACCGCGATAGCCGCGCCAATTACGACAAGCGGGACTATTGGCCAGCGATCACGAATACGCAGATCACGCGAGGCAGCGCGATAGATCAGGAACACCGCGAACGGGACCAGAAACAACAGGAGTTCGAGTAGAATGCGTTGCGCCATCAACTCCAGTCCTACGCGCCATAGAGCCGATCGTACAAGGCTTTGATCATGCCCGCCGTGGCGCCCCAGATGTAACGGCCGTTGTGGGGCATTGCATAATAGGCGCGCAAGGCCCCCCGGAACTCCCGTTCGTGGCGCTCATGATTGGCTGAATCCATGAGGAATGACAGCGGCGTCTCGAAAACGTCAGCGACCTCGCGCACATGGGGAACTGGCACGAAGTCGGCTGGCAGGATGCCGACGAAGGGCGCGACGGCAAAACCGGTTCCCGTGAGATAGGTATCGCCCTGCCCCAGTATGCGGACGGTTTCCGGCGTGACGCCGACCTCCTCGTGCGCTTCGCGCAACGCCGCCTGCAGCGCGGTTTCGCCCGGCTCGATCCGCCCGCCGGGGAACGCCACCTGCCCGGCATGCGAGGCCATGGTCTCGGGCCGGAGCGTCAGCAGGACGCCGAAATCATCGACGCGGTCGATAAGACCGACCAGCACCGCGGCGCGCCGGATCACCGGTTGTTCCGGCGCGGGCCAGCTCGGGTTGAGATCATAATCAGTGCGCAGCGGCGTATCGAAAACGGCGTCAGCGGCGGCTAGACGGGTGGCCGCGCGTGCTTCAAAATCGGTCTTGGTGGTGAATGGCATGCTGTCAGGCGACCCGGCCGATCTGGAACTTCTGCCCTGACGAGGCGAGGCTCATCGCGCCGTCATCCGCCGGATCAGGTTCCGACCAATCGACCAGCTCGTAATAGGGCGGCCGGGCCATCCGGGCCTCCAGGCCGCCCCGGATCAGGACGTAGGTGGAGGGCTCGCCTGTCTGGCGATCTGAAACGACGCGGATCGGATGTTCGGAATCGACCGCCACGACATCGCCCACATTGGTTGTGACCACTATCACCTGATGCCCACCCGACTCATGACGGTCAGCGCGGATGCCCACGAAGGGCGCATCCTCCACCTTAACCACCACTTTTTCGTGAGGGGTAACGAGGTAGTACCCGTCGGAATCCCGTCTCAGGATCGTGGAAAACAGACGGACGAGCTTTTCTCGGCTGAACCGTACGCCATTCTGCCACCAGGAGCCGTCCCGCCGTATCTCCAGGCCGATGTCCCCGCAGTTGGCAGGATTCCACAAATGTACCGGCGGCAGGGGACGAGGCGTTCCCAAACCCGTTTCGGTCTGCAAGGTTGCAATCAGGTCTGCGAGCGACCCGGGCGCGACGTCTGGGACATTCGGGAATTTCGCGTTCGACATGGCGGCTCGGCTCCGGGCTGGCCTCAGGAATAGGTAAAAGAGCGACATGAGTGAAGCCGCCACCGCCCCCGCCGACATCGTCAAGGATGCGGACGCCGCCGTACAGGTCCTCGCGCAGGTGCGCGCCGAGATCGGAAAGGTCGTTTTCGGCCAGGAGCGCGTCGTCGAACTGGTGATTTCCACGATCCTCGCCGGCGGCCACGCCCTGCTGATCGGCGCACCCGGCCTTGCCAAGACCAAGCTGGTGGAAACCACCGCCAAGGCGCTGGGCCTCGACTGGGGCCGGGTGCAGTTCACGCCCGACCTGATGCCGTCCGACATTCTGGGCTCGGAGATCCTGGACGAGAGCGGCGGAGGCGGCCGGGCGTTCCGCTTTGTGAAGGGCCCGATCTTCACCAGCCTGCTGATGGCCGACGAGATCAACCGCGCATCGCCGCGCACACAATCCGCACTTCTGCAGGCGATGCAGGAGCGGCATGTGACGGTAGCGGGTGCGAGCTACGACCTGCCCAAGCCGTTCCACGTTCTCGCGACGCAGAACCCGATCGAACAGGAGGGCACCTATCCGCTGCCGGAAGCGCAGCTGGACCGCTTCCTGCTGAAGGTCGACGTGACCTATCCCGACAACGAGACCGAGCGCCGCATTCTTGTCGAGACGACCGGACTGGGCGACCAGACGGTTCGCCCTGTGATCGACGCAGAACGTTTGCTCGCGTTGCAGTCGCTCGTGCGCCGCATGCCGGTGCCGGAGAAGGTTCTCGAGGCGATCCTGCGCCTTGTGCGTTCAGCACGTCCGGAACAGTCGGACAATCCGCAAGTGAAGAAGCGCGTGGACTGGGGCCCGTCTCCGCGCGCTGGTCAGGCGCTGATGCTTGCGGCGCGTTCGCGCGCGCTGCTGCGCGGCCGCCTTGCGCCCTCGCTCGACGATATCGAGGCGCTGGCTGAACCGGCGCTCGGCCACCGCATGGCGCTGGCCTACGACCCCACGGGTCAGGGTGGATCGCTGTCCGAACTGATCCAGGAACTCGCAGCCAAGGCCGCCTGAGATGAGTCGACCATTCTGGAACCGAAAGCGGATAAACGACATCCTTCTCGGAACCCTGATAGTCTTGCCTGCCGCTTTCACTTATCGCGAAATCGGGATGTTCTGGGCAGGTTGGCTCTTCGGACTCGGTGGCCTTCTGATCCTCAAAGCGCTGGGTTGGTCGCGTCCCCAGGAATATGCGACGGATGAATCCGGCGCCGCGCCTAGACCATAAGGATACGACTTGCCCCAGGCGCCGCTATCGCAACTCAAGGCAGAGGCCGCTGCTCTCGCTAGCGACCTCGGAACCTTGACGACGCACGCTCGCGCCGCGAGCGCAGCGCATCTCGGCTCGGCCGGGCGGCGCAAGTCGGGTATGGGCGAAAACTTCTGGCAGTATCGCAGACACACGCAGGAAGATGGCGCCGACCGCGTCGACTGGCGCAGGTCCGCGCGCGAGGAACACCTGTTCGTTCGCGAGACGGAGCTGGAGACGGCGCGCACATTCCTGTTCTGGGCGGACCCCAGCGCTGGCTTTCACTGGTCAAGCTCAACGACGCTGCCGCACAAGGCCGATCGCGCATTGCTGCTGTCCATGGCGCTGGCCGGCGCGCTGTCGCGCTCGGGCGAGCGTTGCGGCGCGCTTGGCGGCGGTCGCGGTCCCGTCTCGGGCGCACGTGCGCCTGCCCGCGTCGGCGAGGACATTCGTGATTTTTCCGCCGACCTGCCCTTCCCGCCGCCGCCGCGCGACCGGGCGGCTATCGTGATCTGCAGCGACTTCTACTCCCCGCTGGCGGAATGGCGCGCACGCTTGACGCCGATTGCCGGCAAGTGCCGCGATGGTGTTCTGCTGCAGATCTGCGATCCGATCGAGGAAGCCTATCCGTTCAATGGCCGCGTGCGCTTCTTCCGCCCGGGACAGGACCGCGAGCGGCTGGTCGGCCGCGCTGAATCGATCCGCGATGGCTATCTCGACAAGTTCGCCCAGCGCCGCAAGGACATGACGGATCTGGCCGGTGAACTCGGCTGGCGCTTCGTGAGCCATGTAACGAACGAGGAGCCGCGCACGCCGCTTGGCAATCTGGCGCATGGCTTTTCGGTCAGCGGGGCCATGGCGTGAGCATTGGTCCGTTCCTGTTCCTGCAGCCTCTGGCGCTGCTGGGCCTTCTGGCGCTTCCGGTGCTGTGGTTCCTGCTGCGCGCGACGCCGCCGGAGCCGAAGCGGTTTGCGCTGCCCTCGCTCGCGCTGCTCGACGACCTGAAGCCCGAGGAAGAGACACCGGCGCGCACGCCCTGGTGGCTGCTGCTGTTGCGCATGATCGCACTGGCGCTGGCCATCCTCGGCTTTGCCCGGCCGACCTGGGCGCCGAACGCGCAGGCGCCGACGGATGGCGGCACGCTGATCGTGGTGGACGATGGCTGGAGCAGCGCGGAACGCTGGCGCGACATAGTGCGGACAGCCACTGCTGCAGTTGATGAGACATCGCAGGACGGCGGCTCGATCCATGTGATGTTCACGGCGCCGCGCGAGGTGGATCGCGATCCTTCGGAAGCGCTTGACGCGGAGTCCGCGCGTCAGCTGTTGCGCAACCAGCGGCCGGCGGCGTGGTTGCCGGATCGCGAGGCGGCGCTCAAGGCGCTGGATGCAACGCAACTTAAGCCAGGACGGATCATCTGGGCCACGGATGGCTTCGACTTCGACACGGCGGGATCGTTTGCCCGCGCGCTTGCGGCCAAGGCTGCGACCGATGTGCGCATCACGCGGCCGCGCACGGCATTTGCGATCACGGCGGCGGACAGCTCAGCGGAAGGCGCGCGCGTTTCTGTCGTGCGTGCTGACAGCCTGCCCGGCGCAACGGCTGACATCATCGCCGAGACGGCTGAGGGCGCCTCCATTGCATCGACGCGCATTGCTTTCGAGGGCAATTCGACGACCGCCGATGCGCTGTTCGCCATTCCGGCTGCGGCGCTCAACCGTGTTGCGCGCTTCCGCATCGCCGGATCGCCATCGGCTGGAGCTGTCTGGCTGTGGGATGATACGGCGCGGCGTCCGCATGTGGGCCTTGCCGACACACGCGACGAGGCGCAGCCGCTGCTCTCGGAACACTACTACGCCCGCAAGGCGCTGCAGCCCTATGCGCAGCTGACCGAGAAGAAGCTGTCGGACCTGCTCGATTCACCGATCGACGCCATCGTCATGGGCGATCGGGGCAACATCGACGAGGCGACCGCGAAACGCCTGACTGACTGGATGGAAAAGGGCGGCGTGCTGATCCGCTTTGCCGGCCCGCGCCTCGCCGCGCAGGAAGGCCCGTTGTCGCCCGTCACGCTGCGGCCCACATCGCGCGCGCTTGGCTCGGCGATGTCGTGGGAAACGCCGCAGCGCATTGCGGAGTTCCCGTCCAACTCGCCCTTCTTCGGCATTCCACGGCCCGCTGACGTCGCCGTGCGCCAGCAGGTTCTGGCGCAGCCCTCGGCCGAGCTCGACAGCCTGACCTGGGCGCGGCTTGAAGATGGCACCCCGCTGGTCACCGCACGCCGCGTGGGCCAGGGGCAGATCATCCTCTTCCACGTCACCGCCGATCCCGACTGGTCCGACCTCCCCTTCACGGGGGCCTTTGTCGAAATGCTGCGCCGGTCGGTGGTCTCGGGCGGGCAGCGTTCGCGCGCGCCCGCGCTTGGCGGCGAGGGAACGCTGGCACCGTCTCGGGTACTCGACGGATTTGGCGTGCTGACGCCGCCCGCCTCCACCGCCATGCCGATTGCAGCGGCAGAATTCGCGAACACGCGCCCGGGACCGACCACGCCGCCGGGGCTCTATCTCGGGCCGGGCGGGGAGCGCGCGCTAAATGCGGGCAGCCTAGCCCCGCTCGCGTTCAACGACTGGCCGCTGGAGGTGACCGTGACCGAACAAGCCGCAATCGCCGAGCGCACAGGACTCGGTGGCTCGATGATCGCGCTGGCGATGAGCATCGTGGCGCTCGATCTGCTCATCGCGCTGGCCTTCGCGGGCCGCCTCCCGAACATCTTCCGGCGCAGGGAAGCCGCTGGCGCTCTTGCCATGTTCGTCATGGCCGCGGCCATGGTTGCGAGCGCGCCATCGGCACAGGCGCAGACGAGCGATCAGCTCGCGCGCGAGGCCGCCGCGCACCTGCGCTTTGCGTATGTGAAGACCGGCGACAGACGCCTCGACGATACAACGGCGGCGGGCCTGTGGGGCCTGTCTTACCAGCTGGGTCTGCGCACGTCGGTCGAGCCCGAGGAGCCGCATGGCGTCGATCTCGCGCGCGACAGTCTCGAACTTTATCCGATGATCTACTACTCCGTGCCGCGCGACGCCCGGCCCCTGTCTGCGGCGGCGGCGGCGAAGGTGAATACCTATCTGCGCGCGGGCGGGGCGTTTGTGGTGGATACGCGCGATGCGACGCCCGGGCGCGATGTCTCGGCCAACCTGCAGCAGCTGCTGGCGGGCATCGATGCGCCTCTGCTTCAGCCAGCTCCGCCCGACCATGTGCTGACCAAGAGCTACTACCTGATCCGCTCCTATCCCGGACGCCTCAATGGCCGGCTCTGGATCGAGAGCGGCGCGGCGAGCCGTGATAGCCGCCGGGGCGATGGCGTCTCCGGACTGTTCATCGGCGGATCGGACTGGGCAGGCGCGTGGGCGATCGACAAGCGCACAGGCAAACCGCTGCTGACGATGGAAGGCGGCGACCGCGCCCGCGAGATGACCTACCGCTTCGGCATCAATCTCGTGATGTACATCCTCACCGGCAACTACAAGGAAGACCAGGTTCACGTGCCCGAACTGCTCGACCGCCTCGGCACCTCGCGCGACAGGGGCGATTGAGCCATGGAGAATGCCGCACGCCTTGGCTTTGATCCGCTGATCCCCTGGGCCGCGCTATGGGCGCTGGTTGCGGTCGCGGTCGTGCTGTGGGGCGTCTATGTCCACTATCGCGGCAAGTCGTGGCTGTTCCGCGCGCTGGCGCTGACCATCCTCGCGGTCGCGCTGTCGAACCCGCTGTGGATCGAGGAGCAGCGCGAGCCGCTGAAGGACATCGTTGCGGTGGTGATGGATCGCTCGGAAAGCATGAACTTCCGGGGCCGCACGGAAACAGCTGAAGCAGCTTACGGCCAGCTTCGCCGTGCGATCGAGGACGACGAGAACCTTGAGCTGCGCGTCGCGGAGACCGACCCAGGCGCCGATGGCACGGACATGTATATCGCGCTGCAATCCGCCATGTCGGATGCGCCGCGCGACCGCATCGCTGGCGTTGTGATGATCACCGATGGCCAGATCCACGACATTCCGGAAGACACCAAGGACTCCGGCCAGTTCGGCCCGATCCACGCGATGATCGTGGGCGGCGAGGACGAGATCGACCGCAACATCGAAATCCAGCAGGCGCCCTCCTTCTCCATCATCGACCAGCGCGTCGAGATGCGCATCCAGGTGAACGATCCGGCCGCCGAGCGCGTGAACGTCGGCGTGACCATCAATGGCGAGGCGCGGCCGGATCAGACCGTGCCGGTGGGCGAGCCTACGATGATCGGGTTCACCCTGACGCGGCGCGGCGAGAACCTTGTCGTACTGTCAGTCGATGGCATTCCGAACGAGCTGACGCTGGCGAACAACCTCGCTTCCGCGCGTATTTCGGGCGTACAGGATCGGCTGCGCGTGCTGCTGGTGACGGGTGAGCCGCATGCGGGCGCACGTGTGTGGCGCGACCTGCTGAAGTCCGACCCGGCGGTCGACCTTGTCCACTTCACCATTCTGCGCCCGCCGGAAAAAGGCGAGAACCTGCGCAATGACGAGTTGGCGCTGATCGCGTTCCCGAAGGCCCAGCTGTTCCGCGAGAAGCTGGACGAGTTCGACCTTGTTATCTTCGACCACGAGCTTCGCCCTGCGGTGCTGGAGGAAGCCTATCTCGACCGCGTGGCCCGCTATGTCGAGCGCGGCGGCGCGCTGCTGATCGCATCGGGTCCGCCCTATCCGGGGGCGTACATCCTCTACAACACGCCGCTGGGCGGCGTTCTGCCGGGCCGCGCGACGGGCGAGATGGTGGATGGCAAGTTCACGCCGCAGCTAACCACTCTCGGCAAACGCCACTCGGTGACGGCGACGCTGCCGACCGAAGGCTGGGGTCCGTGGATGCGCTACATGAAGATGGAGCGTGGCGAGTCTGAATCCCTGATGCAGACGCCGGATGGCGCCCCGCTGCTGCTGCTCAATCGTGTGGGACAGGGCCGGGTCGCGAGCGTGATGTCCGATCAGCTCTGGCTGTGGGCGCGCGGCTATGAGGGCGGCGGGCCGTATGCGGAGCTGATCCGCCGCACGGCGCACTGGCTGATGAAGGAGCCGGAGCTCGAGGAAGAGCTGCTGAAGATCGAAGCCGGCGCATCGCCCGAACTGAAAGCGACGCTGCAGACCATGTCTGACAACCCGGCGAAACTGTCGGTACAGGCGCCCGATGGGATCAAGACCGAGTACGACTGGGCGATGACCTCGCCCGGCCACTATCAGACCAGCCTACCCGCGCAGCAACTCGGCCTCTATCGCGCCGTCAGCGGAAAGCTGAGCGCTGTGACCCTGCGCGGCCCGACGCATCCGCGCGAGTATCTCGACCTGCGGGCGACGAGCGACAAGGTGCAGCCGCTTGCCACGGCGACGCTGGGCGGGGTGTTCCGCCTTGGCGCCGATGGCACGCCGACCATGCCGCGCCTGCAGCGCGTGGGCGAGCGCGGCAACGCATCGGGCAATGACTGGTTCGGCCTGCGCGAACGCGGCGCCTATGCGGTGCGGGCGACGGAGTCGACCACGCTGCTACCGGGCGTTGTCGGCATGCTGCTGGCGGCCTTGTTCATGATGCTCGCCTGGCGGCGCGAGGGCCGCTAGGCGGTCGGTCCGCCACGCCCATTTCGTTTCATCTGCCAACCATCTCATGCTCCAAGCGACGAACGCAGCGACAATTGCGGCTGCAAAAGCAGCCAGGCTGAGCAGGACACGCTCGGAATTGAAATCCGTCACGAAATTCAGCTGCCCAAGGCCGAAGCAAAGTCCCATTGCGATGTCGGAAACGGCGATCATGATGCGCGCCCACGTGGGTACGCTCAAAAGTCTCTTCTGGCCCGGTAAGATCTCCCACCGTTCAAGGATCGAGTGGCCGAACCGCCAGAACACCACGATAGCAAACATTGCGAGTGCGCCTGTGAAAGCGCCGGCCCACCACGGAGACCCGGTCAAGCATTCCCTCAGCGGCCGTGCAAATACCACGAGCAGGGAGCTAAGCACGATCACAAGGAAGAATGGACGCAGATGCGTCAGCGCCTCTTGGGCGGATGGCAGACTGGCTGACCGCTTGATCTTCTCGCGCATTTCGGGGGTCATCGACGGAGCGTTGATTACAGCGCCGTTCGGGCCAAACTCCGGTTGAAAATCGGGATTGTTCGTCATTCGCTCTCCCCAACTCCCCGAGAACATAGTCCCAATGGAAGCGCGTGGCGAGATGGGCGCAATCTGGACCGCCCGGGCCTCGCCCAGCGGTCCAGAGATCAGCGCGGAACAGCCAGCGCACCTTGGAGCGCGGGGGCGCGATCCGAGAGGTCGCGGATCAGGACGCGGTGCTGGTCGACCGGGCCGGGGAGCTGGAAGCGGTCGCCGGACTGCTTGAAGCCGAAGCGGTCGTAATACTCCAGGTCGCCCACCAGGATGACGGCCGCATAGCCCTGCTCGCGGCAGACGCCGATGGCGCGTTCCATGAGCTTGAAGGCGACGCCGTTGCCACGGCGGCGTTCGGCGACGGCGATGGGGCCCAGGAAGGCGGCGCGTCCCTTTTCTCCGACTGTGACCGGCCAGACGCGCACGACGCCGGTGACGCCCTCGCTGTCGATGGCGACGAGGCTGGCGTCGGCGATCTTCGCGTTGCCTTCGCGCAGACGCTCGGCCGTCTTGGCGAAGCGGCCGGGGCCGAAGACGTCGTCGTACAGGTCCTCAATGGCGGCGGAATGCTCCGGCGCGTCTTGCACAATGATATAGGCGGGGATGGCGGCAGGGTTGTGCAAGAGGCGCAGGCTCCGAAGACGAGGATGACGAACCAACGACCGCAGCTTCGGCATTCTTGCCTCAGCCCAGGTCAGTGCATCACCGCTGGTCGCCGTCTTCCCCCCAAACCCATTTAAGGAATCGGGGGCCCTTCGCGCAGCCGGTTATTGGAGCGTGCAGATAGGGACGTTTGCCCCTCTTCGCAAGAAGTTTTGTGTGACAGCCGGTTGGGGCCGGCAAGCACGGCCTCGTCCTTCGACAGGCAAGGATGAGGCCTGCTAGGTAACGGTGGTTGTTGAGCGCCTCGTCCTGAGCCTGTCGAAGGACGAGGCGCGTCGCGAGGTCGAAGTGCCGGGCGGGCGCCTGGCGGTCCAGAGAGCTTCCCCTCGCACGAACCGTGTGATGGATTTGGCTCCAAAATCAGGAGGAAGTCCCATGGGCGTGCTCGACGGCAAGGTCGTTCTCATCACGGGCGGCGGCAACGGGATCGGGAAGGAGACCGCGCTTCTCCTCGCGCGCGAGGGCGCGAAGGTCGTGGTCAACGATCTCGGCGGCGGGCTGACCGGCGGGGACGAGGGATCGGCGGGGCCGGCGGAGTTGGTCGCCCAGGAAATCCGCACCGCTGGCGGACAGGCCGCCTCCAACTCGGACAGCGTGGCGGACTTCAAGGCGGTGCAGCGGATGATCGAGCAGGCGAAAGACACGTTCGGCGGGCTGCACGCCATCGTGAACCCGGCCGGCATCCTGCGGGACACGATGTTCCACAAGATGACCGAGGAGGACTGGGACAAGGTCATCCAGGTTCACCTGCGGGGCTCGTTCAACGTGACGCGAGCGTCGATCGAACTGTTCCGGGAGCAGAAGGACGGGGCCTATGTGCTCTTCACGTCCACTTCGGGCCTGATCGGGAATATCGGCCAGGCGAACTATGCGGCGGCCAAGATGGGCATTGTGGGCCTGTCCCGGATCGTGGCGATGGAGGGTGCGCGGAACAATGTCCGCTCCAACGTCATTGCCCCTTTTGCATGGACCCGGATGATCGCCTCAATTCCCGTGAAAGACGAAGCCAGCGCCCAGCGAGTGGGCCGGATGCGGGACGCCATGCGAGCCGACCAGGTGGCCCAGCTTGCGGCCGCCCTGTGCGCCGACGGCGCAAAACACGTCACCAGCCAGATTTTCGGGGTCCGGGGGAATGAGATCGTGCTGTTCGATCAGCCCCGCCCGATCCGCTCCATGGCGGACCTGACAGGCTGGAATCCCCAGAAAATCATCGATACCTGCCTGCCCGCCATGGCGCCCGATTTCTTCGCCCTGGACGCCTCCGCAGACGTATTTCCCTACGATCCCGTTTAGGCGAGGACACTGGAAAAACCTCCGCTGGGCCATCATTTCCCCCATGCGCCTGCCAAGATTTATGCTTTAGAAAGTGTTCCGCCCGAGACATCACGGGTGAGAGGTTTTTCCGTGATCCGCCAGCATTCCGGCCCAAGCTGCCAGACTGCCTCATGCTTTTGGGGAGCCGCCTGACAATGGGGGATTCCGGCGGCACGCTCTGGTCCATGCGCGCGAAGGCGCGTCAGCCCTGGTGGTCATACCTCGCGGATGACGAACTGCTTCAGCTGCGGCTCAAGGATCTCAACATTTCGATCGAGGGCACCTGGCTTCAGGGCTCGATGAAAGAGCTGAACAGCGAGCTGAAGCGCCGCGGCCTTGTGCAGGCGCATGCCTGGATTTCGGACGAGTGGTTCAGTCCCGATACGACGCCGGGCATCGCCATTCCCTTCTATCTCGCCCATCCGCGCCTCGCCCGCCTCGAGCGCAAGATGTTCAAGGACGTGGAAGGCGGCACGAGCCGCCAGTGCATGCAGATCCTGCGGCACGAGGCCGGCCACATCGTTCAACACGCCTACGCCCTGCATCGCCGCCGCAAATGGCAGGAAACATTCGGCCGCTCCTCGACGCCCTACCCCGAGAGCTATCGGCCCAATCCCAACAGCCGCAACTTCGTCCATCACCTGCCGCGCTGGTATGCGCAGAGCCACCCGGACGAGGATTTCGCCGAGACATTCGCCGTGTGGCTGACGCCGCGCTCCAACTGGCGCCGGAAGTATGCGGAATGGCCGGGCGCGCTCGCCAAGCTCGAGTATGTCGATGCGCTGATGACCGAGATAGCGGGCTCGAAAGCTGGCCTCACGCGCCGGATGGAAGTTGATCCCGTTGGCCGCCTCAACCGCACGCTGGCTGATCACTATGAACAGAAGCTGGCCTGGTACACGGTCGATGGCGAAGTCGACACGCGCTACGACAAGGACCTGCAGCGCATCTTCTCGAACGATCCGCGCCACGCGCACCGGCCGACTGCCTCGTCCTTCCTGCGCGCCAACCGCACGACGATCCGCGAAGCCGCCTGGCGTGTGTCCGGCGCCTATCAGCTTGCGCTCGACAACCGGATCGACCAGCTGATCAGCCGCGCGCGCACGCTGAAACTGCGGGCTTACGGGCGTGAACATGAGCTTCGCCGCGCAATGGTTCGCCTGCTGAACAACAAGGTGGCGCACCAGCTCCACACATCGCGGCGGCAGTGGTTCGCACTATGACACCCCTACGCATTCTGATCCTGGCGCACCCGGACCTGGTGCCGCCCGATAACATGGAAGAATTGCCGGAAGAGGAAGCCTACGTCTGGAAGACCGAATACGACGTCATGAAGACGCTTCGCACCGCCGGCCACGAGGTCAGCATGCTGGGCGTGCAGACCGAGCTGGCGCCGATCCGCGATGCGGTCGAGAACTGGAAGCCGGACATCGTCTTCAACCTGCTCGAGGAATTCCACGGCGAGACGCTGTATGCGCAGAACGTGGTTGGCCTTCTTGAGCTTCTTCGCGTGCCTTACACGGGCTGCAATCCGCGCGGCCTGATGCTGGCGCGCGGCAAGGACCTGTCGAAAAAGCTGCTGAAGTATCACCGCGTGCCGGTGCCGGCGTTTGCGGTGTTCCCGATGGGCATGAAGGTGCGCCGTCCGGGCCGCCTCAAATTCCCGCTGATCGTGAAGAGCCTGTGGGAAGACGCCTCGCTGGGCATCGCGCAGGCTTCTATCGTGGACTCCGACGAGACGCTGGCGGCGCGGGTGGCCTTCATCCACAAGCGCCTGAACACGCCAGCGATCGCCGAGGAGTTCATCGACGGACGCGAGATCTATGTCGGTTGCCTTGGCAATGAGCGGCTGCAGGTGCTCCCCGTTTGGGAGCTGAGCTTCTCGAACCTTGCCGAAGGCTCTCACGCCATCGCCACCGAGAAGGTGAAACACGACCCAATCTATCAGGAGAAGCGCGGCATCCTGCAGGGGCCTGCGGAAAATCTGCCGCCGAGCGTCGTCACCAAAATCCGCACGCTGGCCAAGCGCATCTGCCACACGCTGGAGCTGGACGGTTATTGCCGGATCGACTTCCGGCTGTCGAAGGACAACGTGCCCTATTTTATCGAGGCGAATCCGAACCCCGAAATCGCGGCGAGCCAAGAATACGCGCAGGCCGCCCTGCATGCAGGCGTCAGCTATGGCGACCTGCTGAACCGGATCGTGGCGCTAGGCCTCAAACGGGCCGGGGTTGAGGTTTAGTCTCTGGACCGCCGGGCGCCTGCCCGGCAGCGCGTCGCGAAGCGAGGCGGTCAGAGCTTCTGAATGGGCAATATCTAGCTGCGTCGCAGCGACTGCCGGCAGGCGCCCGGCGGTCCAGAGGATCAACCACTCGGATCGTCGTCCACCGGTTCGGCCTTGCGCACCAGCACCTTGTCGATGCGGCGGCCGTCCATATCGACGACTTCGAAGGTCAACGGTGGCCATTCGGCCTTGTCGCCCTCCTTGGGCAGTTCGCGGATCAGGTGCATCACCAGGCCGCCGACGGTTGAATAGCCTTCGTCCTTCTCAAGATCGCGCACGCCGACGATTTCCTCGAACTCGTCGACTGGCGTCATCCCATCGATCAGCCAGCTGCCATCGTCGCGCTTGACGGGCGGCGACAGGGCTTCGTCTTCGGCCAGCGCAGCATCGCCCGCGATGGCTTCCAGCAGGTCCGCCGCCGTGACGAGGCCGAGCACGCCGCCGTATTCATCCGACACCACGACCATTCGCACGGGGTTGCCGCGCATCGATTCCAGAAGGTTCAGCACCGGCATGGTTTCGGGAACGAAGGCCGGCTTGTGCATCACGGCCGTGATGTTGACCTCGCCCGTACGTGCAAGATGGGACAGCAGCTCCTTGGTCTGCACGACGCCGACGATCTGGTCGGGATTGCCTTTCGCCACGGGGAAGCGCGAATGGCCGCTGTCGGCGATCTCCTTGAGGATTTCCGCGCGCGTTTCGCCCGGATCGAGCCACACCATGTCGGTGCGCGGCGTCATGATCGTCTTCACGGAGCGGTCGCCGAGGCGCATCACGCTCTGGATCATCTCGCGTTCTTCTTCCTCGATAACGCCGGCCTTCTCGCCTTCGACAATGAGGGAGTGGAGTTCTTCCTCGGTCACATCCTCTTCGCGGGTCTTGTTGAGACCGAACAGGGCGAGGATGGCCTCGGTCACGAGGCGCAGCAGCCACACCAGCGGAGACGCCGCCACGGCGATCAAGGCCATCAGCGGAGCCATCATCGCGGCCATTGGCTCGGGCGCTGCGAGCGCGATGCGCTTGGGGACGAGTTCGCCCAGCACGAGCGACAGGAAGGTCGTGAACACGATCACGAAGCCAAACGCAATGGCGGGAGCGTGAGGCGCCAGACTGGGATGGAGCGAGACGACCCAGGGGGTCATGTCGTCGGCAAGCGATGTGGCGCCGTAAGCGCCGGCGATGACGCCGATCGCGGTGATGCCGATCTGCACCGTGGACAGGAGCTTGGAGGGATCGTCCAGCAGCCGCAGCGCGGTGCGCGCGCCGACATTGCCCTTGTCGGCCATGGCCTTGAGGCGCGGCTTGCGGGAAGAAACGATCGCCATCTCTGACAGCGCGAACACGCCGTTGAGCAGGATCAGCAGTACAAGGATAAGAAGTTCCATCGACTCCGCGGCCCGGTCGGCCGTGTGATTCAGGCCGGGGCCCCCGGCGGGGACACTTCTGCGATACTTGCTCGCCCTGTTCAACGTCCGGACGGCCATGGCGACGCCAGATGGACTGAACTCCACGCAATTTGTTGCCCCAGGGGCAATTTGGCTGGCGATTTCGAGTTGTTGCTGAGAAGATTTTCCTATAAATAGGTCGAAAGTCCTATCCCGGCGGGATCAAACGATGCGACATACCGAACTCTGGAAAGCCATCGACCTTCTGGCTGAGCGCCATGGCCTGTCGCCATCGGGGCTGGCCAAGCGTGCGGGTCTGGATGCCACGGCATTCAACAAGTCGAAGCGGGCGGGCGCCGACGGGTCGCCCCGCTGGCTGTCGACCGAAAGCCTGATGAAGGCGCTGGGCGCGGTCGGCGTCTCGCTGGAGGATTTCGCTGCGCTGGCGGAAGGGCGGCAGGGACATACCGCGCGGCTGCTCGGCTTCGCGAAGGCAGGCAATGACGGCTATTTCGACGATGCTGGTTTTCCCGTGGGCGACGGCTGGGAGGAAGTGCGCTTCCCCGACCTTGGCAACGAGGCGGTCTATGCGCTGGAAGTGACAGGCGACTCGATGGAGCCGGTCTATCGCAATGGCGACCGCATCGTGATTTCGCCCGGCGCCCCTGTGCGGCGGGGCGATCGCATCGTGGCGCGCACACGCGATGGCGAAGTTCTGGCCAAAGTACTGGGCCGGCAGACCGAACGGTCAGTGGAGCTGATCTCGCTGAACCCAGCCTATGCACCGCGTGAACTGCCGCGCGCTAACCTGGCGTGGATGGCGCGCATCCTGTGGGCGAGCCAGTAGTCAGCCCGCCGCAGTCATCGCCTGCACGATCGCGGCGGTCTCTGCATTCGCCGGGAAGAACGCCTCCACCGCCAACTCCGACAGCGTCACATCCGCAGGCGTGCCGAAGATCGTGGTCGTCGTGATGAATGACAGGATCTGGCTGCCGATGTTCAGCTCAAGTGTGAGCGCGATGGCGTCGGCTTCGTTGCGCTCGCGGCGCGGCGCAGGTGGAGCGGGATAGGCCGCCAGCTCTTTCTCCAGCGCGATCAGTTTCTGGTCATGCGTGGCGTGAATCTGCTGCCCAAGGCGCCAGAGCACATGCGCCTTCCAAAAGCCGAGGTTCACGATGTTCTTCGCCAGACCGCCGGGATGCAGCGACAGGCGCAGCACGTTGGGCACCCCTTCGAGCAGCGACTTGTCTTCCACCAGCCCCAACAAGGGCGAAACAGCGGCATTCGACATCACGAGATTCCACCAGCGATCGACCGCCAGCGCCGGGTTCGGCTCGTGGCCCTTCAGCACAAGCTCCACGGCCTTGCGCGCAACGGCCATCGAGGGATCGGAAAGCTTGCGCTCGGAAAACGCAGGCGCGTATCCCGCTGTCAGCAGCACGACATTCCGCTCACGCAGCGGGAGATCGAGATGCTCGCACAGCATCTCAACCATGTCGCGCGAGGGCGAAGACCGGCCGCTCTCGACGAAGCTGAGGTGGCGCTGGGAAATCCCGGCTTCGAGCGCGAGATCGAGCTGGCTCATGCGGCGGCGGGTGCGCCAGTCCTTGATGAGGTCGCCGACGCGCGGGGTGGGGCTGGATACGATCTGCTGTGCCATGGCCACAGTGATAGCCGCTGGCCGTCCGCGCTTCCATTACCTCCGGCGTAATCGCCAGCCCTCCCCGCCTGCGTCCAGGCGGCGGTGGTGTTCGCCCTGGCGGAGCTGCAGGTCATCGGCCTACGCCGGGGCCAACGCCGCGAAACTGCAACAGCCTGATCTCTCTCAGGCTCTGACGCCTCTCGCTCCCCCGGGCTCAGCCCCGGGAAAGTTTTTCTGTCGCGGATTGCCAGCGCCATCAGCTTGTCCAGTACCATGGCGAGGCGCTCGGGTGGAACGGGGCAGCTGATCGGGTTCCAGTCCTGATGCAGGATCGCGCGGATGGCGACTGTGTCTGACTTCCACCTGTCGACCACGGGCGCGGTCTCCGTTGCGCTGGGGCCAGCGGCTGACGGCGAAAAAGCCATACGAAACCCGCCTGCGCCACAGCATCGCGGCGGAATTCTTCAGCATCGCGAACCTTTCCTCTTGCGCAACAAGCCAAATTTGGGCGCTTAGTGCGGTGATTGAGGAGCTGCGGACGTGCGTCACGGCCAGTTCATTGCGACGGCTTTCCTTGCGGCGCTGCTCGTGGGCTGCGGAGCCCCGGCGAGCGACGATGGCGCAAGCGACCCTGCCGCTGAGCTGCCTGTCGATCCCAATACCTTCCGCGCCGGATCCGAGCCGGCCTACACCGGCGAATGGGCACCCGCCTCCGAGCTGTGCAGCAACAAGGGCGAGATCTGGACGATCGAGACGCGCCGGATCGGCATGAAGCGGGAGCGCTTCTGCGTGTTCGACCCGATGCTGCAATCGACCACCGATGACGGACAGGGCTGGTCGGCGACGGCCCGCTGCCATGCCGAGGGGCGCGCCTCGCGGGATTTCCTGTTTTTCCGCATCCAGCCGAACCAGTCGCAGATGCGCGTGACAATCAACGACCAGCGCTCGATCGAGCTGGTGCGCTGCCCGTCACGGACGTGAGGCCGGAAACCTTCGGGTAACCGCGCGCTGGCATTCACTGAAACGAATGACCGCGGCGCTCACCATCTTCCATTTTCTCGGCCTGATGCTCGCCGCCACCGGCAGCCTTGGCGGGCTCACGCTGCTCGTGGCGGCTCCGCCGGCCCAGAAGCAGAAGGGCGGCCCGGTGCGCGGCGTTGGTCCGCTGTTCGCGCGGCTGTCGATCGTGGGGCTTGTGTTGCTGTGGCCATCCGGCTTCGTGATGGCCATCACCCTGCCCGGCATCGCGTTCACGACCATGTTCTGGATGAAGGTCGGCTTTGCAGCGCTGCTGACCTTTGCCGCGATCAGCATCGAGATGGTGTACGAGCGCGCGCGCCGTGGCGCGCCGAAAGTGGCGCGCTTGCTGCTGACGCTCGGGCCGCTAGCCGTGCTGTGTCACGGACTGGTGCTGGTGTTTTCGGTGCTGGCGCTTGATTAGGCGATGGTGAGCACGGCCTCGTGGTTCGACAGGCTCACCATGAGGCCTATCGGGCAGCGCCGGCGGAAGATCGCCTCATCCTGAGCCTGTCGAAGGATGCGGCGCGCCCCGCTCTATCCCCGCGCCAGCGAGTCCCGGATCAGCTGCGCGCTTTCCTTCACGCCATACAGCGCAACGAAGCCGCCAAAGCGCGGGCCTTGGCTCTGGCCGAGGCAGACCTCGTAGATCGCGGTGAACCATGCACGCAGCGGCTCGAACTGGTGTTCGGTCCCTACAGCGAACACCATGGTCTGCAGGCTCTCGCCATCGAGTGCGCCATACCAGTTTTCGAGACGGGTCGCGAGGTCTTCCAGCGCGGCGCGCTCCTTTTCGTCAGGGGCGCGGTACTGCTTCGTGGGCTTCACGAAGTCGGCGTAGTATTTCAGCGCATAGCCAACCATCTGATCTAGCAGCGGATCGGTTTCAGGCGAAGCATTCGGCGCTTCGCGGCGGATGAAGCCCCAGAGCACGTCCTTGTTCGATGCGTTGGCGGCGGACACGAGATTCAGCAGCATGGCGAACGACACGGGCGATGACTTCGCCGGCGGCTTGCCGCCATGGATGTGCCAGGCAGGATTTTCGAGCTGCTGTTCCGGCGTCTGCTTGGGATAGGCGTCGAGGAAGGTGAGGTACTCGTCCACGGCCTTCGGGATCACATCGAAGAACAGCTTCTTGGCCGTCTTCGGCTTTTGCCACTGATACAGCGACAGGCTCTCCGCCGGTGCGTAGGCCAGCCACTGCTCAACCGAGATGCCATTGCCCTTGGTCTTGGAAATCTTCTCGCCTTTTTCGTCGAGGAAGAGCTCGTAGACGAATTGCTGCGGCGGTTCTGCACCCAGGATCTTGCAGATCTTGGAATAGATCGGCGCGTTGGCCTGGTGGTCCTTGCCGAACATCTCGAAGTCGACGCCGAGGGCCGCCCAGCGCATGCCGAAGTCCGGCTTCCACTGCAGCTTCACATTTCCGCCCGTGACCGGCAGAGTTGTGTCCTCGCCATTTTCATCGACGAATGTGACCGTACCCGCCTTCGCATCGACGGCCTTCATCGGCACGTAGAGCACGCGCCCCGTGGTTGGAGAGATCGGCAGGAAGGGCGAGTAGGTTTCGCGGCGTTCGTCGCCCAGCGTGGGCAGCATCACCTTCATGATGTCATCGTACTTCTCGGCGGCGCGCAGCAGCATTGCGTCGAACCGGCCTGATTTGTAGAGCGCGGTGGCCGAAGCAAACTCGTACTCGAAGCCGAAGCTGTCGAGGAAGGCGCGCAGGCGGGCGTTCATGTGAGCGCCATAACTCTCGTGCGTGCCGAAGGGATCGGGCACTGTCGTGAGCGTCTTTTGCATGAAGGCGTGCAGCTTCTCGGGGTTCGGCACCGTATCCGGAACCTTGCGCATGCCGTCCATGTCATCGGACACGCAGATCAGCCGCGTCTTGTAGGCGCCCGCGGTCAGCGCTTCGAACGCACGGCGCACCATGGTGGTGCGCACGACTTCGCCAAACGTACCTATATGCGGCAGGCCGGAGGGACCATATCCAGTTTCGAAGATCACCGGCGCGTCCTTGGCGCGGCCCGCCTTCTCCAGCTTCTCGATGCGCGCCTTGAGTTCGCGGGCCTGCTCGAACGGCCAGGCTTTTGCGGCTTGCGCGATATCGGCGACGGACATGATGAAACTCCTGTCAGATCGCCTAGGCGTCGCAGAAACAAGGGTCAAGCACTGGGGGTTCCCCCTGAACCGGGCTGTCCATGCACAGCGACAAGCTAGCTGTAGATATCTACAATCAAGTCGCGATTCCGGGAGCTGTTTGGCCTATTGAACCCCCATGCCCAAGGACCACGAGAGCACACAGCAGATCGCCCCACCGCACAACCTGCAGGCCGAAATGGCTGTGCTGGGCGCTATCCTGTTTGATAACAACGCTCACCAGCGTGTCTCCGACGTTGTGAAGCCGCGGGATTTCTATGCCCCCGCCAACCAGACCATTTTTGAAGTGCTGGACCGGATGATCTCCAATGGCCGCGTGGCCGACGGCGTGACCCTGAAGGAGCACTTCGAGCGCGACGGCAAGCTCGTGGATATCGGCGGCGCCCGCTATCTGGCCGACCTGCTGGACTCGGCCGCCTTCGGTCCCGAGATCATCGATTACGCCCGTCTGGTGCATGATCTGTCACTGCGCCGCGAGCTGATCGATATCGGCGCCGGAATGGTCTCCAAGGCTGCCCGGGGCGAACTGGAAGAGCCCGGCGAAATCCAGATCCAGGACGCCGAGCGCAAGCTGTTCTCGCTCGCTGAACGCGGCGCGGGGGCGCAGGGCTTCAAGACGTTCAACTCGGCGCTGACGACATCGATCGAAACTGCGACCGCCGCGTTCAAGCGCGATGGCAAGATCGCGGGCGTGCCTTCGGGCCTTACCGAACTCGACCGCAAGCTTGGGGGCCTGCACAAGTCGGATCTGGTGATCCTCGCGGCGCGTCCCTCGATGGGCAAGACGGCGCTCGCGACCAACATCGCCTACTACGCCGCCAAGAACATCCGCCGCTCGCAGGGCTCCAACGGCCAGATGAAGACGGATGAAGGCGCCGTCGTTGGCTTCTTCTCGCTCGAGATGTCGTCAGACCAGCTGGCGAGTCGTATTCTCGCCGACGTATCGGGCGTACCTTCCGACAAGATGCGCCGCGGCGAGCTGTCGCACCAGGATTATGAAAGCATCCGCAACGCCGCCGAAGAGATGGAGGGCATCCCGCTCTATATTGATGACACCGGCGGCATCTCGATCTCGCAACTCGCCGCGCGTGCGCGCAGGCTGCAGCGGACATCGGGTCTCGACCTGCTGATCATCGACTACCTCCAGCTCATCACGTCGAGCGGAGGCCGCAAGTCCGATGGCCGTGTGCAGGAAGTGACCGAGATCACCAAGTCGCTGAAAGCACTTGCCAAGGAACTGGCCATTCCGATCATCGCGCTATCGCAGTTGTCGCGAGCCGTGGAGCAACGCGAAGACAAGCGCCCTCAGCTTTCGGATCTGCGGGAATCCGGCTCGATCGAGCAGGACGCCGACGTCGTCATGTTCATCTATCGCGAGGCCTATTACCTCGAGCGTCTGGAGCCCGATATTTCCGATCCGCGCCATGCGGAATGGAAGGACGCGATGGCCCAGAAGTTCAACGTCGCCGAGATCATCATCTCCAAGCAACGTCACGGGCCCATCGGCAAGGTGGAAGTCGGCTTCAACCCGGCGCGCGTGAAGTTCTCCAACCTCGACCACACGCCCGGCCGCGCCCAGTCCGGCTGGCAGGGTGGCGGCGGGGGTTCTGGCGTCGGAAGCGGAGGCGGTGGTTCGGGCGCGAACAAACCCTTCCTGCCGGACGGCGAGGAATAGGCCTTGCGCCTTCACCTTGCCCAGAATCCGGACTAGCCAGTGGTGATGGCTGGACCCAGACTTCAAATCGATCTCGACGCCTTGGTCGCCAACTGGCGCATGTTCCAGCGGCGCGCCGGCCATGCGTATGCCGCCGCCGTTGTGAAGGCCGATGCCTATGGCCTGGGCGCGGAGCCTGTGGCCAAGGCGCTGGCCAAGGCGGGATGTTCGCGCTTTTACGTGGCCTGGCCGCAGGAGGGATCGGCCCTGCGCCGCATCCTGGGCGCGACGCCCGAGATCAATGTGTTTCACGGACCGACACGCGACACGATGGATGCGTTTGCGATGTACCAGCTCGTGCCGGTGCTGAACCATCTCGAACAGATCGATATGTGGCTGAGCGGCAACATCAACCCACGCCCAGCGTCGCTGCACGTCGATACCGGCATGAACCGGCTCGGCCTGTCTGAGGCGCACTGGGCGGCGGCGGCGAAGATGCTGCCGAAGCCGCACAAGCTGGTCAGCCATCTGGCCTGCGGCGACGAAGACAGCCCGCGCAACAAGGAGCAGCTTGAGGCCTTCCAGCGCTCATCGGCCCTGTGGCCCGGCGTGCCGCGCAGCTTGTCGGCGACGGGCGGCGCATACCTCGGCGCGGACTTCCATTTCGACGAGATCAGGCCGGGCATCGGCCTTTATGGCGGCGGACCGAAGCCGACCGAGGGCTCGCCCCCGCATAACGTCGTCACGCTGACTGCCCCAGTGCTTCAGGTCCGCGACATCAAAAAGGGCGAGACCGTGGGCTATGGCCAGAGCTGGACGGCAAAGGCCAATACCCAGCTTGCCACCGTGGGTCTGGGCTATGCCGATGGTTTCTTGCGTGCGGCCTCGAACCGGGGCAAGGCGCATGTCCAAGGGGAGACCCGCCCCATCGTCGGGCGCGTCTCCATGGACCTGATCGTGATCGACGTGACCGGACTTTCCGTGTCCCCCGGGGATGACGTGGAGTTCCTTGGACCCAATATCCCGCCTGGAGAGGCAGCGAACCAGATGGGCACCATCGATTACGAAGTCCTGACCGGTCTGGGCGCCCGGCTCGACCGCCGCTATTCGGGGGGCGAATGACAAGTTCCCCTGTGACCTCACCCGCTCCGGCCCGGGATATCGCGCTGTTGCGCCCCTTTCGCCTGATCGGGCGGACGGTGATCGGCGGGTTCCGCGAGATCGGCCGCATTTCGACATTCTCGGCGCGCGTGCTGGTCGCTTGCGTGACGCCCGTGATCTATCTGCGCGAGCTTCTGCGCCAGTGCCTGAAGATCGGCTATTACTCCCTGCCCGTCGTCGGCCTTACCGCCGTGTTCATCGGCGCAGCGCTCGCGCTCAACATCTATCAGGGCGGGTCGCGATTCAACGCGGAGCAGTTCGTACCCAACATCGTGGTGCTGGGCATCACGCGCGAGCTTGGGCCGGTGCTCGCCGGCCTGATGCTGGCGGGGCGGGTCAGCGCGGGCATCGCGGCCGAGATCGGCGCCATGCGTGTGACCGAACAGATTGATGCGCTGCTGACGCTGTCGGGAAAGCCGGAGCGCTTTCTCTACGCGCCGCGCGTGATTGCGGGCGTGCTGATGCTGCCGCTGCTGGTTCTGGTCGCTGACATCATCGGCGTGATGGGCGGTTGGCTGGTGGCCGTCGGCGCGCTTGACTTCAATGGCTCGCTCTACCTGCGCAACTCGTGGTCGTTCGTGACCGATGGCGACATCCTGTCGGGCCTGATCAAGGCGGCGGTGTTTGGCGGCATCATCACGCTGATGGGCTGCTATCAGGGCGACCGCTCGCAGGGCGGCGCGGGCGGCGTTGGCCGCGCGGCGACGCTGGCCGTGGTCGGCGCTGCGGTGCTCATTCTCGCCAGCAACTATGTGCTCACCTCCATCTTCGTGAGGATCGGGCTGTGATCGTGAAATCCGCACCCATCATCGAGATGATCGGCGTCCACAAGGCGTTTGGACCCAAGCAGGTTCTGCGTGGCTTTGATCTCGCCGTGGCGCCCGGCCAATCGCTGGTCATCATCGGCGGCTCGGGCACGGGCAAGTCCGTCAGCATCAAATGTGCGCTTGGCCTGATGACGCCTGACAAGGGCGAGATCCTTTTCGATGGCGAACCGGCACACTCACGCAAGGCGATCGAGGCGATGCGTCGGCGCACAGGCATGCTGTTCCAGGGCGGCGCGCTGTTCGATAGCCTGACTGTCTGGGAGAATGTCGCGTTCGTGCTCCTCTATCGCGATGGCGTGGGCCGCAGCGACGCGAAGAAGCGCGCCATCGAAACCCTGGCCAAAGTTCGCCTGCCTGCCTCCGCCGCAGACCTGCGCCCGGCGGAGCTTTCCGGCGGCATGCAGAAGCGCGTGGCGCTGGCCCGTGCAATTATCGCCTCGCCCGAGCTGATCTTCTTTGACGAGCCAACAACGGGCCTCGACCCGATCACGGCGGACGCGGTGAACAATCTGATCGTCGAACAGGTGAAGGCGCTGGGGGCAGCCGCCATCACCATCACGCACGACATGGCCAGCGTGCGGAAGATCGCGGATGAAGTCGCCATGCTCCACGAAGGCCGCATCATCTGGCGCGGACCTGTGTCGGCGCTCGACAATTCCGGCAACGCTCATATCGATCAGTTCGTGAACGGTCGCGCCGAGGGGCCGATCCAGCCGGCGATCTGAATTTTGCAGGGGGCGTGAATGAGTTCGGATTCCGAGTATCCTTCAAGCGGCAAAGAGGCGATCTCGATTGATCACGGCTTTGCGGCGCTCAGGCACTTCCTGAATGCATTCTGGGAACGCGACGGCAAGCCGTATGACTCAATGGTCAAGCTGTTGAGCTGGATTGAACCGGGAATCTGGGCCGATGGGTCACCTTTAGATCCGGCAATGTGGGAAGACTGGCTTAAGGCGATTGAAGCAACTCGCTCGCCTACCTGAATGGCCGCAAAGGCCACACCAGTTGCTCCCTCGCCTTTCGCCTGCCACAACCCGCTTTGATACGGCAGCAAAGGCCGCAGAGACGGTCGGGCGGACGGGGCAGAGATGGCGATCCTCAAACTCGACCATGTCGTGAAGCGCTTTGGCGAGTTCACGGCGGTCAATGATCTCTCGTTCGAAGTGCCCGAAGGCGGCATCTTCGGATTTCTCGGCGGCAATGGCGCGGGCAAGACCACGAGCCTGCGCATGGCGCTGGACATCATTCGTCCGACATCGGGCGCCATCGAAATCCTGGGCCGCAAGCCGGGGCGGGAGAACGCCTCGCAGATCGGCTTCCTGCCGGAAGAGCGCGGGCTCTACCGGCGCATGACCGTGCTGGACACCATTGTCTATTTTGGCCGCCTGAAGGGCATGGAGCCGGGATCGGCGAAGAAGGAAGCCGAGCGGCTGATCGAGCGCTTTGGCCTTTCGGAATGGACCAAGTCGATGGTCGAGAAACTGTCGAAGGGCATGTCGCAGAAAGTGCAGGTTGCCGCCGCGATGGTGAACGCGCCGCGCTTGCTTATCCTCGACGAACCGTTCTCGGGCCTTGATCCGGTGAACCAGCAGGTGCTGGAAGATCTGGTGCTTGAGATGGCTGAGGCGGGATCGACCGTCGTGTTCTCCACCCACATCATGCAGCACGCCGAGAGGTTGACGGATCGCATCGTGTTGCTGTCGCGCGGGCGCAAGGTGTTCGAGGGCACGCAGGAACAGGCGCGGGCCACCCTGCCCGGCCGGCTGCGGATAGATGCGCAGGGCGACCCCACGAGCCTGCCCGGCGTGCTGACGGCTAAGCGCGGGGAAACCAATGTCGGATGGACAGCGTGGGACGTGTCGCTGAAGCCGGGCGTGGCGCCGGGCGATCTGCTGCAGGCGTGCACCGCGCAGGGCTTCGCGCTGCGCAGCTTCGAGAGCCACAGGCCAAGTCTGCACGATGTGTTCATCCACCTTGTCGGACCTGGGCAGGAGACGGTGCAATGAGAAACATCCTGCTGGTCGCGGCGCGCGAGTACAAATCCATCGCGTCCACGCGTGGCTTCTGGGTCATGCTTCTGGTTCTGCCGGTGGTGATCGGGATCTCGCAGGTGGCCGGACGATTTTTCAGGCCGCAGCTGGAGTCCGCCTATGTCATAGTCGATGCATCGGGCGAGTATGAGCAGGCGATCGAACGCCGGCTGAAGCTGAACTACCAGCGCATGGAGCTGTCGGCCTTCTCGGCCTATGTGCAGCGGTGGGAGCTGGGCAAGGTCGATCCCGACGCCGCGTGGGCGAAGGGTGAGCGCTGGTTCTCGGACGATCAGGTCGAGCAGTTCATGGATGATGGCGGCATCGATGCCGCCGCTGCGATGGTGAAGCCGCACGCGCCGAAGGATGCGCCAGCGTACGAGATCGACAAGCCGGGCTACACGCGGGCCGCGCTGCCGCCCGGCGTTAGCGCGGCGAACGGGCCGGACGCGCTGGCGGAAGGGCTTGCGCCGTTCCTGAAGGACGAGATCGCGACCAGCGAGGGCGAGCGGCCCTTGTCGCTTGCCGTCTACATCCCTGCCGACGTGGGCGCGAACTCGCCCGTGCGCATGTGGACCAATGGCGCGCCGAACCCGACGCTGGTGGACAATGTGCGCAACGAGATCACGCGCGTCGTGCGCTCAAAGGCTCTGCAGGCGAGCGGACTGGCGCCGGAACAGGCGGCCGCCATCACGAACATTTCCGTTCCCCTGACGCTGAGTGCGCCGCCGCAGGGCGCGGGGCGCGAGCAGATGGTGATCCGCTCCGTGCTGCCGCTGGCGATGGTGTACCTGCTGCTGGTGACCGTGATGACCACGGGGTCGATGATGCTGCAGGGCGTGATCGAGGAGCGGTCGAACAAGCTGCTGGAATCGATCCTCGCGACGGTTCACCCGTCCCAACTCATGCACGGCAAGCTGATTGGCCTTGGCGCCATTGGGCTCACCATCCTTGGCGTGTGGGTTGGCGCAGCCGTAGGCGCGGCCCTTTCGGTGCAGGGTGTGGTGGCGGATATCGTGAAGCCATCGCTGGCGGCGTTCGACCAGCCGTGGATGATCTTCGCCATGCTGTTCTACTTCGTGGCGGGCTATCTCATTATATCGATGCTGTATCTCGCCATCGGCGCGCTCTCCAATTCACTGCAAGATGCGCAGTCCTATCTGATGCCGGTGATCATGATCATCATGCTTCCCGTGGTGTTCATGATGGTGTCGGTGGCGCAGCAGCCGAATGGGATATTTCCCGTCGTGCTCTCTTGGATACCGCTCTACACGCCGTTCGCCATGCTGGCGCGGATGGGGGCTGGCGTCTCGATGATGGAGGTTCTGGGCACGGGTGCGATGCTGACAGTGTTTGTGGTGATCGAGATGATCCTGCTCGGCCGCCTGTTCCAGGCCACGCTGCTACGCACGGGCCAGCCACCGAAGCTGGGCGCGTTCATCGGCATGATGTTCGGCAAGAACGTCGCTTAGACGTAAGACCCGGCGCGCTTCAGCACTGTGCCGCCCGTTTCCAGCTTGAAGCGGGCGATGCCGGCGCCGGATTGCGTGTTCACGCCGCCGAGGTCGAGCAGCTCGATGCCGCGCGCTTTCAGATCCTTCATCGCGTGCCAGAGGATCAGGTTGTGGGCAGAGAGCTTGCGGCCGTCCTCGCTGGTCCAGCCGACGTGATAGGTGGCGCGGCGGCCGTGGATGAGGAACAGCATGGCGGCGGCGGGGTCGCGGCCGCTATCGATGCGATAGACGACAAGGCCCGCGCTCTTGTCACCCTTGGCGATGTAGACCTTGTGGCTCTGCCATAGTTCCGTCAGTTCGAGTGGCATGGCGCGATAGCCGCGCTTCTGTCGCTGCCTGGCTTCGGCATCGAGCAACCAACGATACTGCGCCGGCTTCGCGCCGGTCCTCTGCACGACAAGGCCTGCGCGTTCGGCTTTCGACAAGCGGTTGCGCCAACCCTGATCCATGGTGGCGCGCAGATCTTCCTCAGACTTATTGAGATCGATGAGGACAGTGGCGTCGCCCGTCATCACGCGGCTCATGCCCTTGAGACCGGCCGCCTCGCCCGCGGCTTCATCCGGCGTGAAGATCACAAGGCGCGGCCATTTTAGCGGAATGTCTTTCCGCAGACGGCCATAGGTTTCGATCTTATCGGCGGGCGTGACGTTGTCGCCCCAGACGGGGCCGTAGGAACACACCGCAACGCGCACGATCATCGCGAAGCGGCGCACCATGAAGAGCGCCTGCCCGACATACGACCCGTCATCGCGGTGGATATAGGCCGTCACCATGTCGACGGACTTGTTCGGCGTTACCAGCGTGGCGGCGTAGGCCCAGTCCTGCTGGTAGGCAGGCGTGCGCGTGGACATTTCCTGGTCATAGATTTCCCAGGGAACACTGTTCCAATCGATACGGATGGCGGGCCGGTTCGCAGTCATTTGCCAAGTGTTAGCGATTCCCGCTCTCAAATGGTGAACGAGACTACGGGACCAGACATGGCGCGCGCCAAGATTCAAACCGTCGCAGGGCATCGCCTGCCAGAGCCCCGGATCACGCCGATGGCGATCTGGCTGGGCTTCCTGTGGGTTGGCCTGCCGATCCTTGTCGCGGGGGGCCTGCTCGACCTCGTGGTGCAGCTGGTCTTCGGCATCTGCACCGGCCTGTGGTGCTACGCGCCGCTTTAGGCGGACCTCACGGCAGCCCATGCCTTCAGCATCGCCTCTGCCGAGATATCGACGTCGGCTTCGGTCGTGTTTTCGTTGCAGACGGAAATGCGCATGATCTGGCGGCCGCGCCACTGGGCGCCGCCGACGAAGCACACGCCATCCTGCTGCACGCGCGCGATGGTGGCCTGGGTCTGGCGGTCATCGCCGAAGGCGACGGCCAGCTGATTGAGAACGACATCATTCAGGATCTCGACGCCAGGCTCCGCGCCGAGGCGCTGGGCGAAGCGGCGGGCGAGTGCGCAGTGGCGGGTGATCATGTCGGCAATGCCCTTGCGGCCGAGATGCGCGATCATCGCCCAGGTGGCAAAGCCACGGGCGCGGCGGGAGAGTTCGGGCACGTAGTCGGAGGGGTTCCGCGCGCCATCGCCTGCGCCGGGCAGATAGCTGGCGGGGATGCGCATGGCGCGGGCGTGGGCTTCACGATGGCGGACGATGGCGTAGGCGCAATCGTAGGGCGTCTGCAGCCATTTGTGGCCGTCGACCGACCATGAATCGGCAAGGTCAGCCCCTTCGCCGAGATGGCGGTGCGTTGGCGTCGCCCGCGCCCAGAGGCCGAAGGCGCCGTCGATATGCAGCCACGCGCCTTTTGCCTTCGCGATGCGGGCGATGTCGGTGAAGGGATCGAAAGCGCCGCTGTTTATGTGGCCCGCCTGCGCGATGGCGATGATCGGGCCTGTCGCCTTCTCCATCGCCTCCGCGAAGGCTGCCGCATACATCGCCCCGTTGCCATCCACGGCGACCTTCACGATGTTGGCGTCGCCGAAGCCGAGATATTTGAGGCCAGCGAAGATGGTGGAGTGCGCCTCCTCGCCGAGCACGATGGTGATGGGCGGGGCGCCGAAGATGCCCTTGGTCTCGATATCCCATCCGACGCAGAGCAGGACTTCGCTGCGCGCGGCGGCGAGGCAGGTGAAGCTCGCCATCGTCGCGCCCGTGACGAAGCCGACGGATGACTCGCGTGGGAGCTCCATCAGATCGAGCAGCGCCTTGCCGGAGACTTCTTCCGCAGCCGCAGCGGCCGGGCTGGCGAGATGGTTGGCGACGTTCTGGCCCCAGACGGACGTGAGCCAGTCAGCCGCCACGCCGACGGGATTGCTGCCGCCAATCACCCAGCCGAAAAAGCGCGGGCCCGTCATGGCTCCGAGGCCCGGTTCGGCCTGCTGGGTCAGGCGCGAGAGCATTTCGAGCACCGGCATGCCATCGTTCGAGAGCGGTAGCCGCATGCGCTCGAGCATGTCGGCATAGCTCGCGTTGGGGCGATGCTTGCGGTCCTTGTCGCCCAGTCGGCGCTTCGCGGCGTAGGCGGCGATCTGCGTAAAGAAGGCTTCGAGTTCGTAGCGGTGCATGACGCCCCTCCCGCGCCTGAGTATGTCAGATCGCTGGCAGCCGCCGCCGCAATAGCGACAGCGGCCTTGCGCGATCAGGCTGCCGGAACCGGATGGGCGGAAGGCGTCGACTTGACGATGGACATCTCCTCGTCCGTCATCTCGGCGGGGATGTTGGCGAACAGCGGCGTTGAGAGATAGCGCTCACCCGTGTCGGCCAGCATGGTCAGGATGTTGGAGCCCTTCGGCGCCATCTTGGCAACTTCCAGCGCACCGGCGAGGTTGGCGCCCGATGTGATGCCAACGAAGATGCCCTCCTTCGCGGCGAGTTCCTGGCTGGACTTCATGGCTTCTGCGTTGGTGATGGTGAGCACCTTGTGCACGCGGCTGAAGTCCACCTCGCCAGTGATCTTCGGAATGAAGTCGGGCGACCAGCCCTGCATCGGGTGCGGCTTCCAGGCGGGGTGACCGGCAGACGGCGTGCCATCGGGATTGCGCGGCTGTGACTGTCCGCTGGTGATCATCGGTGCGTCGGCGGGTTCGCATACGACGATCTTGGTGCGCGGGCTTTCCTTCGCGAGCACGCGGGCGACGCCGTTGAGCGTGCCGCCGGTGCCGAAGCCGGTGACGAAATAGTCGAGGCCGATGTCCTTGAAGTCGGCGATGATCTCGGGGCCTGTCGTCTTTTCGTGATACTCCGGGTTGGCGGGGTTCTCGAACTGGCGCGTCAGGAACCAGCCATGGGCCTTGGCAAGTTCCACCGCCTTGTTGATGGCGCCCGTTGCACGTTGGGCGGCCGGCGTGAGCAGAACCTTGGCGCCGAGGAAGCGCATCAGCTTGCGGCGCTCGACCGAGAAGCTTTCCGGCATGACGATGACGAGCGGATAGCCCTTGGCGGCGCACACCATGGCGAGGCCGATGCCGGTGTTGCCGGACGTCATCTCCACCACGGTCTGGCCGGGTTTCAGTTCGCCGGATTTTTCCGCCGCCTCGATGACGCCGAGTGCGAGACGATCCTTCACGGAGCCGAGCGGGTTGAACGCCTCGACCTTGACCCAGATGTTGACGCCTTCTGGCGCGAGGCGGTTGACGCGCACCACAGGCGTGCGGCCGACGGTTTCGATGATGCTGTTGTAACGTGCCATGGAGACGTCCTCTGACTGGCTTGGAACCGTTATAGCCCGGATTGCGCAGGGGTGGGAAAGTCCAATCCACGCAAATCGCGTTTCAAACCCGGAATCGGGCCAATCAACGGCTGGCCAGGCGCATCTGGGGTGCTGGCGCTGAATCGCCAGACCTGATTGAATCCCCGCATGGCCAAATCAACCACAGCTTATATCTGCCAGTCCTGCGGCACAGCCCATGCGAAATGGGGCGGCCGGTGCGAGGGCTGCGGCGCATGGAACACGCTGGTTGAGGAAGCCGTGGGCACGCCCGGTGGCCTTGCCGCGCCGACGAGCGGCACGAAGACGCGCGCGGGCACGGTGGAGTTTGCCCCGCTGGACAGCAACGAGCCCCCGCCGCCCAGATTGTCCACAGGCATCGACGAGTTGGACCGCGTCTTCGGCGGCGGCATTGCGCGCTCGTCCGCCGTGCTGGTGGGCGGGGATCCGGGCATCGGCAAATCCACCCTGCTACTTCAGGCGGCAGCGGCGATGGCGAAGGCCGGGACGAAGGTGATCTACATTTCCGGCGAGGAGGCGATCTCGCAGATCCAGGGGCGCGCGCGGCGGCTGGGCGTTTCCGCTGCGAATGTTCAGCTGGCTGCCGAGACTGATTTGCGCTCGATCCTGAAGGCGCTGAAATCCGCTGCGCCTGAAGTCGTGGTGATCGACAGTGTGCAGACGCTGTGGTCCGACAGCCTGGAGGCAGCGCCGGGATCGGTGGGACAGGTGCGGGCGTGCGCGCAGGAGCTGACGCGGTTTGCCAAGAAGACCGGCGCGGCGGTGGTCCTCGTCGGCCACGTGACGAAGGACGGACAGATCGCAGGCCCGCGCGTGCTGGAGCACATGGTGGATGCGGTGTTCTATTTCGAGGGCGAGCGCGGACACCAGTTCCGTATCCTCCGCTCGGTGAAGAACCGCTTTGGACCCACGGACGAGATCGGTGTGTTCGAGATGGGCGAAGCGGGGCTCGCGCCCTCGCGCGATCCGTCGTCGCTGTTCCTCGCGGGCGCAGAGGCGCAGACATCTGGCCGCGCGGTGTTCGCGGCGATGGAGGGATCGCGGCCTGTGCTGTCTGAAGTGCAGGCGCTGGCGGGGAATGAATCGGCGGGAAGTCCGCGCAGATCGATCGTGGGATGGGATGGCTCGCGGCTCGCGATGCTGCTGGCGGTCTTCGATGCGCGATGCGGTCTGCGATTCGGATCGCGGGACGTCTATCTCAGCGTGACGGGCGGCTATCGCATCACGGAGCCGGCGGGCGACCTTGCGGCGGCGGCGGCCCTCGCCTCCGCCCTGCTGGACCGGCCCTTCCCTGCGGGATCGGTGTTTTTCGGGGAAGTGGCGCTGTCTGGAGCCATCCGGACTGTCGGGCGGATCGAGCCGCGCCTGCGGGAAGCAGCAAGGCTGGGGTTTACAAGGGCTTTTGTACCCCCTGGGGCGCCAGATACGGTCGACGGGATGGCCGTGCATGCGCTAACGAGGCTGCAAGACCTGGTCGATGTGCTAGGCGGGGATTCTGAGTAGAGGGGCGACCGGCATGCCACCCTGGGTGTTCGACGTCGTGGTGATCGCGGTGATCATCCTTTCGGCCGTCATGTCGATTGGCCGCGGGCTGATTCGCGAGGCGTTTTCGGTCATCTCCTTCCTCATTGGCGGCCTTTCGGCGTGGCTGTGCATCAAGCTGTTCCAGGAGCCGCTGGCGCAGGCGATTGCGCCGGACGATCCCAAATCCATGGTCCCGGGCCTGATCCTGTTCGCGGTGGGCTTTCTGGCGGCCTATGGCCTTGCAGCGTTCATCGGCCAGCGCCTGTCCAAGCTGATCCACGCCGCCCCCGAGATCGGCGCGCTGGACCGCATTGCCGGGGCGGGATTCGGCGTTGTGCGGGGGATACTGGCGTCGGTTCTTTTCGTGCTTCTGATGCATCAGATGGTGAAGGAAGGCGAGGAACCACCCGAGATCGCCAAGAGCCAGGCCTATCCGCTGCTGAATGGCGCTGCAGGGTTTGTCGGAGATGGCTTGACCACGGTCATCGACTTCTTCACTGGTCCGGCCACGACAGCGCAACCGGCTCAGGCGGCGCAGTAACCCAACCGGGAGGCCGCATTGGCCAGTCCTACTTTCTTCGACGGCGACGGGGATGACGATTTTCATCCCGGCCGGAAAGATGGGATGGGGCATAAATGCGGGGTGTTCGGCGTCTTCGGGCGCGATGACGCCGCCGTGCTGACCGCGCTGGGGCTGCATGCCTTGCAGCACCGGGGACAGGAAGCCTGCGGCATTGTGACCTTCGACGCCAAGGGCGGCGCGTTCCGCTCCGAGCGGCACATGGGCCTCGTCGGCGACAACTTTGCCCACGACAGCGGCGCGATCAACAACCTGCCCGGCAAGATGGCGATCGGGCACAACCGCTATTCGACGTCGGGCCGCGTCGTGCTGCGCAACATCCAGCCGATCTATGCTGACCTGGCGCATGGCGGCCTTGCCGTGGCGCACAACGGCAACCTCACCAACGCCCGCGCGATCCATCGCGAGCTGGTGATGAATGGCGCGATCTTCCAGTCAACAATGGATACCGAAGTCGTGCTGCAGCTGACGGCGCGCTCGATGCGCAACCGGATCGAGGACCGGTTCATCGATGCGCTGAAGCAGCTGGATGGCGGCTACGCTTTCGTGGCGCTGACCAACGACAAGATGATCGGCGCGCGGGACCCGTGGGGCCTGCGTCCGTTGGTGCTGGGCGAGATCGATGGCGCGCCGGTGCTGTGCTCGGAGACATGCGCGCTGGACGCGATCGGGGCGAGCTTCGTGCGCAATATCGAGGCGGGCGAAGTGGTGGTGATCACGTCCGAAGGCGTCGAGAGCCTGACACCTTTTCCGGCCGGGCGCGCGAGCCCCTGCGTGTTCGAGTATGTCTACTTCGCGCGGCCTGACTCGATCATGCATGGCCAGAGCGTTTACGAGACGCGGCAGAATTTCGGTCGCATCCTGGCGCGGGAAACGCATGTCGACGCTGATCTGATCTGTCCGGTGCCCGATGGCGGCAATCCGGCGGCGCTGGGCTATGCGGAGGCGTCTGGCATTCCGTTCGGCTTCGGCATCATCCGCAACCACTATGTCGGCCGCACCTTTATCCAGCCGACGCAGAGCGGGCGGCAGCGTTCGATCTCGCGCAAGCATGCGCCGAACAAACCGATCCTTGAAGGCAAGCGCGTGGTTCTGGTGGATGATAGCATCGTGCGGGGCAACACTTCGCAGCGCATCGTGCAGATGATCCGCGATGCGGGCGCCGCCGAGGTTCACTTCCGCGTGGCGAGCCCGCCGATCAAGCACCCGGACTTCTACGGCATCGACATGCCGTCGAAGGAAGAGCTGATCGCCTCCTCGATGACGATCGACCAGATGAAGCGCTATCTGAAGGTCGACTCGCTGTCGTTCATCTCCCTGCCCGGCTTCTATGAAGCGCTGGGTCAGGGCAAACGCAACGATGCGGCGCCGCAGTTTGCGGACCATTGCTTCACCGGCGATTATCCCACGCGCCTGGTTGATCGCGACCACGACATGGCGTCGAAGGAACAGCAGCTGTCGCTGCTGGACGATTGAGGCCCACGATGGATCGCCGCATCACACTCGTCACGGGCGCCTCCAAGGGTATTGGCCGCGCAGCTGCGCTGGAGCTGGCGAAGGCGGGGCATCATGTGATCGCGGTGGCGCGATCCGAGAAGGCGCTGACGGCGCTGGACGATGAGATCCTGGCCGCGACTAACCGCAATGCGACGCTGATCCCGATGGACCTGCGGGACATGGCGGCGATCGACCGGCTGGCGGGCGCGTTGCTGGAGCGGTTCGGGCGGCTGGATGGACTGCTGGGCAATGCCGGCGTGCTGGGAACGCTTGGCCCGCTGGAGACGATTTCGCCGGCGGCGTTCAGCGAGACGCTGGAGATCAACTTCACCGCGAACTGGCGGCTGATCCGGGCGACGCATCCGCTGCTGCGGATGAGTGAGGCGGGGCGTGCGCTGTTTGTGACCACCGGCATCGTGCCGCGGCCGCGCGCGTTCTGGGGCGTCTATGGAGCCAGCAAGGCGGCGCTCGAGACGATGATCGCGTGCTATGCCGACGAGATCGAGAAGACGCCGATCCGGGTGAACCTGTTTGATCCGGGCACGGTGCGCACCGAAATGCGCTTCAAGGCGATGCCGGGTGAAGACCCGCTGACGCTGCCGACTCCGCAGGAAGTGGCGGCGACGATTCCGCAATATCTCTCGCCGGAGTGCACGTTGCATGGTGAGCGGCTGGTGTTCGCGAAGCGGGCGAAGGCTTAGGCCGCACGGGTCGCGACCTCAGAAGCCGGGCTTCTGAGGCGGGTTGCTTGATTCAGGTAGACATCGAAGACGGGTGGGGCTCTGGCGGTCTCCGCGTGGCGTGCGCCGGTGAGCACGCGCTCGTCCTTCGACGGACGCACGCTTCGCGTGCTGCTCAGGATGAGCGCTATCTGCGTTCTGAGGATTCCAGCAACGCCCACCAGCTCATGGTGAGCAGCATGGCGGAGCCATGCGTCTGTCGAACCATGCGCTGCAAGCCCGAGCGGATCAGCGTCGCGTGCGCGCTTGAGCTGCACGGCGCGCAATTGCGCGAGGCGCTCGATGTCGTCGCACAGGGCGACCAGGGCGTGGATACGTTTGAGAAGCTGGGGCAGGC
>NCEM01000030.1 GCA_002280725.1 Alphaproteobacteria bacterium 32-64-14 | reverse complement strand
CGTACCGCTTCGCCATCCCACAAGCTCCAGAATCAATTCTGGAAACTCATGAATCACAGCAAACCAACAAATGGAATCCTGAATGTCGATTGGACCTAGTCCGCCTTACTGGTCGAGAACCGGCGGCGCTTCTTCTTCCTCCGTGCCCTCTCGCAGGCTCGGCGGCGGACCGGAGTCCGGGCAGCCCGCAGGCTCGACCACAGCTGCCACGAGGATCGATGGATCGCCGTTGGAATAGTTGAACGCATAGCGCCGCGCGAGGCGCACGCAGCGATCAGCCGCCACGGCTGCATCGATCACCTTGTCCAGCGCCTCACGTCCTGCTTCCTCGCCGATATTGATGAGCCAGGCCGGGCGGTTGTCCTCCGCGATGGCCGGAATGTCGGCAGTCGACTCCGGCGGCAGGATGATCTGGTTGCCGAGTTCAAACACCAGGCTGGGCTCGGCAAACGCAATGGCGCGGATCGTCTTCGGTGCGCGGCCCTGACACCCTGAATCCCTCCACGCGGAAGATCCTTCCGGCAGCGCGCAAAGCTCCTTCAGGGCAGACAAAGATGCGCCCGTCGACAGCATCCACGACTGGTTTGGCAGAATGGCGGCGCGATAGCCGATGCCAGCAACAGCCGAACACGCGATGAGGCCGGCCAGCAGTCCCACCGTGTGCTTCTTGTAGAGCGCATACAGCGTGCCTGCCGTGGCCAGCACGATCAGGATCGTGGGCCACAGGCCAATGCCCGTGGTGTTCCACGCGTCTTCCCAGATGCCCGCAACCCTTTCCGAATTCGCGCCGAAATCTGAGGCGGCCTCGGCGCGGATCTGGTCGAGAATCCACGGCGTCGGCACGATCGCCAGCACCAGCGCGACGGCGCCGAACAGGCCCGCAGACAGCCAGCGCCCGCGATCCCACGTGTTGGTCGAGAACCAGCGATCCGCCGCAGCGCCCGCCATTAGCGCAAGCGCTGGATACATCGGCAGCGTGTAGTGGACGAGCTTGGTCGGCGCGATCTCGAACACGATCCAGGACGGAACAAGCCAGCACAGCAGGAACCGCCACGCGCCGGCTTCCCGATCGTCTGCGGCTGCAGCAGAGGCCGCCCGCACGGCAGCCATGTCGCCGCCCGCGGTCTTGCGACGCCCTGACATCGCCGTGGTGATCGCCAGCCAGAGTCCTGGAACCAGAAGGAGCGTGCCGGGCCAGAAAAGGATCGGCAACGCCGCCGTGTGCATGCCGGGCGGACCGTCATGGCCTTCAGCCGCATCGACCAGCTTCTGGCCAAGATCGACGCGCACAGCCTCCGAAAGGAACTCGCCATCGGTCGCGATCTGCACCGCGATGTACCAGGGCACGGTCATCACGAAGAACAGGCTGATCCCGAACCAGTAGAGCAGGGGCTTTGCCCACGCATACTTCCGCTCCCAGATGAACAGCGCGCCGATGCACGAGAATACAACTAGCGGCGCAATGGGCCCCTTCAGCAGCACGCCGATCGACAGGCACGCCCAGAACAGCACGCTCAGCTTCTTCGAGGTCACGCCCGCGCGTATGTGGGCCAGCGCCGCCATGCCAAGCGCGAGGAACCCGCATTGCGCCGCATCGGTCTTCCCGATGTTGGCCTCCGTCGTCAGCAGCAGGCAGGTGCCAAGCACGGTCGCCGCGACGAAAGCCGCGCGGCGATTGAACAGCGCCGTCCCACCCCAGAAGGTCGCCAGCGTCGCCATGATGGCGCCGAGCATCGAGGGGATCCGGTAGTCCCAGATATTGCGCTCGTGCGCGCCTGAGGTGACCGACACCGCCGCCGCCTGCAGCCAGTGGATCGCCACCGGCTTCTTGTTCCGGAGTTCCTCGTGATAGCGGATGACCACCAGGTCGCCCGTCTCCATCATTTCAGACGAGGCCTCGGTGAACCGGCCTTCGTCCCGGTCGAGCACGGGCAGGGCGAACAGCCCCGGCAGGGACAGCAGGAACACCAGCCCCGCAAGCACGGCATAGACCCACCGGCTCTCGGTCAAACGGTCAAATCGTTGGTCGAACTGGCTCATCACGCCCCGGTGTCATGTTCGGGAAATCTGCATGCCCCGCCCGGCGATTCGTGTCCCGCCGCCGGAAGCGCCCGGACATTACCGGCCTTTTCAGGCCCCGTCGCCGGGTTTGTTCGCCCTGGGCGGGAACCCTCTGCACGTCCCTACAGGCCGCCTCTCGCAACCTTGGACGGGGGCGGCTATAGGATCACCCCATGGATGCGCGCGTACAGACGGACAGCATGATGGTTGGCTCACACGGCCGCCCCGAATTCAGCGTTGTCTCGCCCGTGCGGAACGAGGCGGAAAACGTCGAGTCTCTCGTGCTCGAGATCGCGCACGCGCTTTCGGGCCGGGCCTTCGAGATCGTTTTCGTCGATGATGCCTCGACCGATGATACGCGCGCCCGCCTTTTCGCGCTTAAGAAGCGGGTTCCCCAGTTGCGCGTGCTGGGCCACCGCAAGAACGCAGGGCAAAGCCGCGCAGTCCGGACAGGTGTCATGTCCGCGCGCTCCAACATCATCCTGACGCTGGACGGCGACGGCCAGAACGATCCTGCCGACCTTGCCGGCCTGCTGTCGCAGCTTACCCGGGCCGGCGCGCCCGAACAGCTCGCGCTGGTCCAGGGCCGCCGCCAGAAGCGCGTGGATTCAGGCTGGAAGAAGTTCGGGTCGGGCCTCGCCAACCGCGTCCGCCGCTCGATCCTGAAGGACGGAAACTCCGATTCCGGCTGTGGCGTCAGGGCTTTCCGCAGGGATGCGTTCCTGCAGATCCCCTATTTCGATCACATGCACCGCTATCTGCCCGCATTGATGATGTCCGAGGGGCTGATGGTGGAAGACCGCCCTGTCGGCCACCGGGCCCGGCAGCATGGCCGCTCGAATTACACGAATTTCGGCCGCCTCGCGGTGGCCATGTCCGACATGCGCGGCGTCATGTGGTTGCGGAAGCGCCGCAGGTCGCCGGGCGGCGTGGACGAGGTTTAGCCCCGGGCACGGGGTTAGGCGGCCCCCGGGACGGGGCTAGGCGGGAAGGGCGGAGGGCTTTCAATTGGTCGACAAACTGGCTACCGGATTACGTGTAGACGCCATGGAAAAGCGCGCAAACCAGCGCGGCAAGAAGGGCGGGCCACAGAGGGGATCACCTATGCGCGTCATTTTCGGGATTTTCCCGCTGCTCGCCATTCCAATCGTCATCTACAATATGATGGCGCTCACGGCCGGCGGCGTTGCTGACGCCAGCGGCGCATCGGCAATCGCCATGCAGCTTGCCAACCCGGCAACGGGAACCCCGGTTTTCGGGGGCTGGCGGATCACCAGCGGCGATATTCTCGTTATCCTGTCGATGGTCTTCTTCTTCGTGGAGATCATCAAATCGACGGCGACGGGCTCCTCCACCATCGCGAACCACGCCATCTCGATGCTGGTTTTCATCGTCTGCCTGGTCGAGTTCCTGCTGCTGCCGAACTTCCAGACCTCGGTGTTCTTCATCCTCACCTTCATGTGCCTGCTCGATGTGCTGGCCGGTGTTGTGGTGACGATCGTTTCGGCCCGCCGCGACTTCATGGTTGGCGACAACCAGGGCTAGCGCTGCGAGACTGCCGGGATAGGCTGTGTCGGTTCACGCCGGGAGCGGACGCATGGGCATTTTCTTCGACCAGGACTGGTTCGACGCGCGCCTGAAGGCTGCGGGCCTGACCCGTGGTTCCATGGCGCAGGCTGCAGGCATGACCATCGACGAGGTGGAAATGGTGTTTGCTGACCGGCGCGAGCTGGAAGCAGCCGAAGTCCATGCAATCGCGCGGGCGCTGTCCGCAGACCCCCGCGAAATCGCCAGCCGTTCAGGCCTTGCTGATCTCGGCGATGCCGCTCCGTCGTCCGCCCCGCGTTTCGACCGGGGCGGGTCGCAGTCGGCGCAGCCGGGCTATGCCGTCACGCGCGAGGTGATCGCGGGCATCCACGAACGCCTCGACCGGCTTGAGCGCATGCTCGAAATGGTGATCCAGAAGCTCGATCGCCGCTAAACTAGCGGTCCTGCGTCGGCACGTAGGGCGAGATCAGGCCAAGCGGGGCAGCCGTCGTGCGCTTGGCGACATTCACGATGATTCGCGACTGGATGTCGGACACAAGGCCCAGCGCCAGGATCTTGTCGCGCAGGAAGTTGTCGTAGGCGTGCATGTCCGTCGTCACGATGCGCATCACATAGTCGACCGCGCCGGTCACGGTCATGCACTCGATGCACTCCGGCCATTTGCGCACGGCCTGCTCGAATTTCTCGAGGTTTTCGCGCGAGGGGAGTTGCAGCTTTACGTTTGCAACAACTTCGAAGTTCAATCCGAGCTTGTCGTAGTTGAGGAGCGTCACGCGACGGGCAATGATGCCTTGTTCTTCCATGCGCTTGATGCGGCGCCAGCAGGGGCTGGAGGACAAACCGACCTTTTCCGCGATCTCGGCCACGGAGAGGGCCGCGTCACGCTGAATGAGGTCGAGGATTTTCGCGTCGATGGCGTCGAGCTCGGCGGCCATGTTTTGCTGTCCCTAGTCGCGTTTTTAGTGAAATATTGCCGATGTCATGCCAGATCGTGCATCGAATGGCAAATACTTCCTGCGATATTGAGCAATATATTTGCCGTGGCCATATATAGAACCACCTGGAGGCGCACGACTTGAAGAACGGTAGCCCTGTATCCGGTGGAATATCCCTCGACGACAAGTATCTGCTCGAGAGCGGTCGCGCGTTCATGACGGGCGTTCAGGCGCTCGTGCGCCTGCCGCTCGATCGAAAAAGGCTGGACCTCAAATCGGGCTTGAATACGGCGGGGTTTATCTCCGGCTATCGCGGCTCGCCGCTCGGCGGCTACGACCAGCAGATCAACGCCTCGAAAAAGCTGATGGACGCCCACGACGTGAAGCTGTGGGAAGGTCTCAACGAAGATCTCGGCGCCACCGCCGTCTGGGGCTCGCAGCAGACGCACCTGTTCGAGGGCGCGAAGTTCGATGGCGTGTTCGGCATCTGGTACGGCAAGGCGCCCGGCGTCGACCGCACCGGCGACGTCTTCAAGCACGCCAACATGGCCGGCACCGACCCCAAGGGCGGCGTTCTCGCGCTCTGTGGCGATGATCCCAACTCGAAATCCTCCACGCTCGCCTCGCAATCCGAATTCGCGATGATCGACGCGGAGATGCCGGTGCTGGCGCCGGCGACGATCCAGGAAGTGCTCGACTACGGTCTGATCGGCCTCGAGCTGTCGCGCTATTCGGGCCTCTGGATCTCGATGATCTGCCTCGCCGACACGATGGACAGCGGCGCCGTCGTCGAAGTCGGCCTGCATCGCTACAACACCGTCCGCCCCACGGATTTCGTGATCCCCGAAGGCGGCCTTGGGCCTCGCATGGGCGACACGCCGCTCGGCAAGGAACAGCGCCTCCGCACGCTGAAGATCCCCGCCGCCCAGGCTTTCGTGCGCGCCAACGGTCTCGACCACGCACTCCTCACCAGCAAGCAGAAGAAGCTCGGCGTCATCGTGGCGGGTCAAGCCTCGCGCGATGTCTATGAGGCGCTCGCCGCCATGGGCCTGTCGCCCGAAGAGGCTGCAAACCTTGGGGTATCGATCTTCAAGGTCGCCATGCCCTGGCCGCTCGAGCCCACTGCTATCACGAAATTCTGCCGCGGCTTCGAGCGCGTGCTGGTGATCGAGCACAAGCGTTCGATCATCGAGCCGCAACTGAAAGACATCCTCTATCATCTGCCAGACGCCGAGCGCCCGATCATCGAAGGCAAGCTCGATCGCGATGGCGGCCGCCTCCTGTCGGATATCGCGTCGCTCTCGACGGCCGATATCGCGCTCGCCCTCGTAGGCCGCTTGCCCGACGGTCCGCACCGCGCCAAGGCTGACGCCTATTTCGCCAAGGTTCGCGGCGCGCAGCAGGCTGTTGCCGGCATGAACCAGATCAACACCCGCAAGCCGCACTTCTGCTCGGGCTGCCCGCACAACACGTCGACCACGCTGCCCGAAGGCTCACGCGCGCTCGCCGGAATCGGCTGCCACTACATGGCGACTTTCACCCCCGAACGCCGCACCGACATGCACACCCAGATGGGCGGCGAGGGCACGCCGTGGATCGGCCAGTCGCCCTTCACCGACGAAAAGCATGTCTTCGTGAACCTCGGCGACGGCACCTATTCGCACTCGGGCTCGCTCGCCATCCGCGCGGCGATCTCGGGCAAGGTCAACGCCACCTACAAGATCCTCTACAACGACGCCGTCGCCATGACGGGCGGCCAGCAGGTTGAATCCGGCCAGACCGTTCCGCAGATCGCGCGTCAGGTCGAAGCCGAAGGCGTGAAGACCATCGTCATCGTCGCCGACGATCCCACCCGCTACGCCTCTGTGTCGGACCTCCCAGAAGGCACCCGCATTTTCGATCGCAAGAAGCTGGAAGAAGTGCAGATCGAGCTGCGCGAAACGCCGGGCGTCAGCGTTCTCATCTATGATCAGGTCTGCGCCACCGAGAAACGCCGCCGCATCAAGCGCAAGAAAATGGAAGCGCCCACCAAGCGCGTCTTCATCAACCAGTCCGTCTGCGAAGGCTGCGGCGACTGCTCGGTGAAATCCAACTGCCTCTCGGTCGAGCCGGTCGAGACCGAGCTTGGCCGCAAGCGCCAGATCAACCAGTCGACCTGCAACACGGATTATTCCTGCATCGAGGGCTTCTGCCCGTCCTTCGTCACCGTCACCGGCGGCGACCGCAAATCCGACAGCGAGCGCGGTGCGCCGAAGTTCGACGTCACAGGCCTGCCGCAGCCCACGCTCCCGCAACTGGGCCATGAAGCCTGGAACGTGGTGTTCACCGGCGTCGGCGGTACGGGCGTCACCACGGTCGCCGCCGTGCTCGCCATGGCTGCCCACGTCGATGGCAAGGCCTCGCAAACGCTCGACATGACCGGCCTTGCCCAGAAGGGCGGCCCGGTGCTCAGCCACGTCCGCTTCGCGCTCAACCCCGACGACATCAAGGCCGGCAAGACGCCGCCGGCCTCGGCCGACGTGATCATCGCGTGCGATCTCGTCGTCGCATCCTCCGGCGATGCGCTGGTGATGTTCGACAAGGCGCGCACGTCTGTTGTGGCCAACCACGACGTGACACCGACGAAAGAGATCATCGAGAACCGCAACGTTCGCTTCGATCCCGACCTGCTGTCGGCCCGCGTGCGCTCGCGCGCCAAATCGTTCGCCGCGACCAATGCCGAAGCACTGGCCGAGCACCACTTCGGCGACGCGATCTACACCAACATGATCATGCTCGGCATGGCCTGGCAGCACGGCCTGATCCCGATCACGGATACGGCGATCTACGAAGCCAACCGTCTCAACAAGGTGAAGGTCAAGGAAAACGCCGCCGCGTTCGACCTCGGCCGCATCGCCGCCGTGAACCCGGATGTCGTGCAGGCCGCCGCGCCGAAACGCCCGGAGATCGAGCCGCTCAAGCTCGACGAACTCATCGCGCGCCGCGCCGAGATGCTGAAGGACTATCAGAACCCCGCCTACGCCGACATGTACGAAGCCCGCATCGCCCGCATCCGCGCGGCCGAAGCCAATCTCGGCCTCGGCGAGAAACTCTCCACGGCCGCCGCGACCTATCTTGCCAAGCTGATGGCCTACAAGGACGAGTACGAAGTCGCCCGCCTCTACACGCGCCCGGAATACAAGCAGGCCGTGGAAGACACGTTCGGCAAGGGCACAAAGCTCACCTTCCTCATGGCCCCGCCGATGATCGCGAAGAAGAATCACAAGGGCGAACTCATCAAGCAGCCATTCGGCCCGTGGATGATGACCGGCTTCAAGGTGCTGAAGCGCCTCAAGGGGCTCCGTGGCGGCGCGTTCGACTTTTTCGGCAAGACCGACGAGCGCCGCATGGAGCGTCGCCTGCGCGACGAATACCTCGCGCGCCTCGAACTTCTAGCCGCCGGCCTCAAGCCCGAGAACCACGCGCTCGCCGTCGAGATCGCCTCGCTCCCGGATGACATCCGCGGCTACGGCCACGTGAAGGAGAAATCCGTCCACGCCGCCGAAGCCAAGCTCGCAACGCTGATGGCGCGCTGGAACGCAGGCCCAGCGCCCCGCATGCAGGCGGCGGAGTAGGGCGCCTAGTAAAGGTCGTTCTTGTAGCTCGTCTTGAGGCCGCTCGCGACAATGCCGCGATTGACCGCGAGGCGCAGCATCGTCGCCGCAACGCCGGCTTCCTTGTTGAGCTTCACATGCCCAACGAGCGCTTCGGCCGGATCGATCGTCGGCTCCGCGATAGGCGAGGACCATGGCGCGGCGCGCGCAAGCGCAGGGCTCGTCCGCAGCGATGCCTGCGCACCGCCAATCACAGTCGCCAGCTTCGGCGTCTTCTCTTCGACGGTGAACGCGCCCCGCGTCGACTCGTTCGTCGTGAGATACGCGCGGCCTTCAAGGATCGCCACCGATGATGCGCCCGGAATGATCGCCATCGCCGCCACGCGCGCGTCCTCGATAATGTTGCGATACCCGAACGCCAGCCTGTTCCCCGGCCGCTCGGCCAGCGTCGCCGTCCCGCCATCCATGCGGATCAGCAGCCCCGCCGGATCGCCCTTCGGGCTGATGTCGATCAGCCCCCGCTTGTCCATCGTCGCCAGCGCAAGGAAACGCGCGCCATTGCCGAAGTCCGCCACCGTATCTGGCGACGCCGCAACCTTGGCATTCCAGAAGTCCGACCGGATCAACGCCTTGGCGCAGTGGATGAAGCACTCTTCAACGGCAATCTCGATCTCGGCGCCGCTGCGCGATTTCACCCGGCCATTGGCGCGCAGTGTTTCGCCAAGCCCCGGCACGAGACACAGCACACCCGCGCCGCGCCCCGGTTCGGCAAGCGCCGCATCGTCCAGCGCATCCAGCGGCAGCACCAGCGTGTTCGCATCCTTCACGCGCGCAAACCCGGGCTTGCCTCCGCCCAGTGTCACGCGCGGCCCGTCCGGCGTGCCGATCCCCACGAAGGCGAGCGTCGATTGCGCGACCCAATCTGCTGCGGCGTCATCGAGATGGTCGATGATCTTCATCTTCACGCCCAGCGGCGCCGAACCGATCGTGGCTTCAAGCTGGTCGAGCGTGGCGATGGTGTCTGTCATGCGCGTAGCCTGATCCAGTTGCGAATAGCTCGCAACTACTTTTTTCGGTCTCGTTTTTGCTGTGCGACGACTCCTTCACCCGCCTGCGCTAAGCACATCGGCGATGGATACGTTCGAGGCAGATGCAGTCGTGATCGGCGCCGGCGCAGTGGGCCTTGCGTGCGCCCGCGCGCTCGCCCTGAAGGGCCGCGAAGTGCTGGTGCTCGAAGCCGCCAGCGCCATCGCGACGGAAACCTCGTCCCGCAATTCCGAAGTCATCCACGCCGGCCTCTACTACGCAACCGGCTCGCTGAAGGCCCGGCTCTGCGTCGAGGGCAGGCGGAAGCTTTACGACTACTGCGCCCGCCACGGCGTCGAGGCGCATCGTTGCGGCAAGCTTGTCGTCGCCGTCGATGATGAAGAAGCAGCGGCCACGCCCGCCCTTCTGAAACGCGCACTCGCAAACGGCGTCGAAGGCTGCCGCCTCGTCGATGGCGCCGAAGCCCGCCGGCTTGAGCCCGCTCTCAGCCCCGACGTGCGCGTCGCGATCCATTCCGAAGCCAGCGGCCTGTTCGACAGCCACGCCTACTTCCTCGCGCTGCAAGGCGAGTTCGAAGATCGCGGCGGATCGCTCGTGCTGGACACCCCCGTCGTGCGCGGCGCCGTCACCTCCAGCGGGATCGAGATCGAGACGGGCGGGGCAGCCCCCTCGCGCATCCGCGCACGCACTGTCGTGAATGCCGCCGGTCATCAGGCCCTGAACATCGCCCGCAGCATCGAAGGCGGCCCGCGCTACGGCGGCATGCGCATGCGCTGGGTGAAGGGCTCCTACTTCGTCGCCAGCGGCCGCGCCGCCTTCGCGCGCCTGATCTACCCGATGCACAACTCCGCCACGCAGGGCCTGCACCTCGCCATCGATCTCGGCGGCCGCACACGCCTTGGCCCAGACGCAGAATGGCTGCCCGAGGATGCGTCCCTGCCCTTCGACTACGAAGTCGATCCCGCGCGCGCCGAACATTTCTATCGCGAAGTGCGCCGCTACTGGCCCGGCCTCAAGGACGGCGCTCTCTCGCCCGACTATTCCGGCGTGCGCCCGAAGATCGTGGCGAAGGGCCAGCCCAGCGCCGACTTCGTCATCGACGGTCCGGAGAATCACAGCGTCGCGGGTCTCGTCAATCTCATCGCAATCGAAAGCCCCGGCCTCACAAGTTCGCTCGCGATCGGAGAGCTTGTGGCAGAGATTTCAACCTGAAATCTGCCTCAGGAAGTTAGGTGGCTAAGATAAGAAATTGAGTTGGCGATGTTGGTTGCGTGTAAAGCCAATGGGTGTATCCAGCACACGTGAAGGCCCGTCCCCCAACCCAGGGCCCGAACAGGGAAAGGCGTCGGGCAACCGGCGCCTTTCTTTGTATCTGCGGAGCGTTTGACGCCTGTCTGCGCTTGCGGCTTCGACGCGGCAGTCTTCGCTTGTTGCGCTGGGCTTGCCGGGCCGTAGCCCGCAGGGCGAAGGCTGGTAGTGGGACCCGGAATCGAACCGGGGACCTCAGGATTATGAGTCCTGCGCTCTAACCGGCTGAGCTATCCCACCGCAGTCGAGGGGCGCGGTATACGCGGCGACTTCGGCCAGCGCAAGGCGGCTTGAACGCAAAGCGAAAACGGCCCGAAACGGGCGTTCCGGGCCGCCTCAACAGCCGGGTTTGCTGGCTATTTGACCAGAAACTTGTCGCGTTTCTCGCCCCTGCGCTCCAGCGTCCGCAGCCATTTCGGCGTGGGGCCGCGGCCGGTATAGGTCTCGCCATTGGGGCCGACATACTTGGCCTTCAGCTTCATGCCCTTGTCCGAGCGCTGCCGGCGGCCGCCGGGTCCCTTGCCCATCAGCTCATCGAGGCTGAAGCCCTCGGCGCTCGCCAGCGCCTTCAGCTTGTTAAGCGCCTCCGCCTTCGCCTCGTCCTTGCGCGCGGCAATCGCCTTCTGCACGCGGGCCGCAAGCTCGTTGAGGTCGGGCAGGGACAGATTGTCGATGTTGGGAAGTTTGGACGCCATGGCCAGCCCTTCTGAGTGGGATTTTGGTGCTTGCGAACTTTAAGCCGAAGTCTTCCAACCCGCGTCCGAGATATACGGCCGGGATGCTGATGTCTAAATAAATATCGTTCAATGAAGTGTTGCGCGCATACGTGCGTCAGGCGAGCCGCCGCGCGTGCCACGCGATGTGATCGGCGATGAAGCTCGCCATGAAGAAATAGGAATGGTCATAGCCATCCTGCCGGCGGAGCGTCAGCTTCTGCCCGGCCTCGCGGCAGGCCTGTTCGAGAAGGTCCGGTTTCAGCTGCTGGGTCAGGAACTGATCGCCAAGGCCCTGGTCGACCAGAATGTCGTCGAAGTATCCATGCGCCAGCCCCTCGCGCAGAAGCTCGCACGCATCATGCGCGCGCCACGCCGCGCGGTCCGGCCCCAGATAGGTGGTGAAAGCCTTCTCGCCCCACGGACAATTCATCGGCGACGCGATCGGCGCAAAGGCTGAAACAGACCGGAAGATATCCGTGTGACGAAGCGCCAGCGTCAGCGCGCCATGCCCGCCCATCGAGTGCCCCGATATGCCGATGCGCACCGGATCAGCCGGGAAGCCCGCGCGGATCAGCGGGATGAGTTCATCCACGACGTAGGATTCCATCCGGAAATGTTTCGCCCACGGCGCCTCCGTGGCATCGACATAGAAACCGGCGCCTTGGCCGAGATCATAGGCAGGATCATCCGCGACATCCGGCCCGCGGGGAGATGTGTCGGGCGCCACGATCATCACGCCATGCTGCGCCGCCGCCGGATAGGCGCCGGCCTTCGTCGTGAAATTGTCTTCTGTGCAGGTGAGCCCCGACAGCCAGAGAAGCACAGGGAAGGGGCCCGGCCCTTCCGGCGTGAACACGCTGAACGTCATCGGCGTCCCCGTCACCGCGCTCTGATGCTTGCAATAGCGAAGCTCGCCCTCGCAGACCCGATGGGTTTTCACGGTTTCGACTGTCACATTGTCTCCGGGGCTGGCGGCGGTTGTGTGCCGGGCATACTGTCGGGCTTAGGTTCCGCCATCGCACAGGGGAGTGCAAACATGAATCTGCCCAAGGGAATATTCGCCGCGGCGGGTATGGCTGTCGCGCTGTTCGGCTCCAGCGCCGCCTGGGCCGAAGACGCCGTCGGCAAATGGACGGGGTTTGTGAAGGCCCCTGAAGCCGACATTCCCCTCAACCTCAGCGTCACGAAAGACGCAGCAGGTGCGCTGACCGCCACCGCCGAAAGCCCCACACAGGCGCCCGGCATGGCGATCCCGACGCAGAACGTCACCAGCGACGGCACGACACTCACATTCGATGTCGCCATGGCGGCCGGCAGCTCGACATGCCGATGGAACTCAAGCGCGCGCCTTAGCCTCAAGCCCGGCGCGCATCGTCCGAGCGGTGAACCACTTCAAAGCGCCCGCGCTGGGATATCATCCACACCGCGCCATCGTTTCCACTGGCCTCGAACAGTCCGACGCCGTGAACCTGCGCGAACTTGCGCGCGCGGAACAGCGCTTGGCCGGATGCTTCCCAGTGAAAGCTCGCCTGCAGGATGCCTTGTGTGAAGCGGTAAGTCGCCGTCCGCTGCGCGACTGCGTCGTCTTCATCCATCCCGTGCGGATCGCGGCGCCCCGGAAACCCTTGTGACATATCGCGATGCCACGCGCGCAGCGGCGCAGTCGTGCGCGAAACATCGCCGCCGGACCCGCCATCCGCATCGCGGAACGCGCGGCTCACCCAGTCGAGAAAATCGTATCTGTCGCGCGGAGCCGCGAACAGATCGAATGCATAGAGGTCGTAAGCCAAGGCGATCGATCCGTGATGGATTGGCGTAAGGTGCAGTTGCCGGCCACGCACCACAGCGCCCGCCTCGAACCCTTACTGAAACCACGGCTTCGTTAAGGCTTCCGGAAACAGGTCGCTGCAATTAACGCGACCGGCTGCCGCAGGGCCTAGAACACCACCACACTCCGGATGCTCTCGCCTGCGTGCATCAGGTCAAAACCCTTGTTGATGTCTTCGAGCTTCAGCGTGTGGGTGATCATCGGGTCGATCTCGATCTTCCCGTCCATGTACCAGTCCACGATCTTCGGAACGTCCGTGCGCCCCCGCGCGCCGCCAAAGGCCGAGCCCTTCCACACGCGCCCGGTCACAAGCTGGAACGGCCGCGTCGCGATTTCCTTGCCGGACTCGGCCACGCCGATCACGATGCTGGTGCCCCAGCCGCGATGGCAGGCTTCCAGCGCCTGACGCATCACCTTGGTGTTGCCCGTGCAGTCGAACGTGTAGTCCGCCCCGCCATCCGTCAGCGCCACAAGGTGCTGCACCAGATCGGTCGTCACATGCGCGGGGTTGACGAAGTGCGTCATCCCGAACCGCTCGCCCCATTCGCGCTTGGTCGGGTTGATGTCGACGCCGATGATCTTGTCGGCGCCCACCATCTTGAGACCCTGGATAACGTTGAGCCCGATGCCGCCAAGACCGAACACGATGCAGTTCGATCCCGGCTCCACCTTCGCCGTCTTCACGACCGCGCCCACGCCCGTCGTCACGCCACAGCCAATGTAGCAAGCCTTGTCGAACGGCGCGTCCTCGCGGATCTTCGCGAGCGCAATTTCGGGCAGCACGGTGAAGTTCGAAAACGTCGAACATCCCATGTAGTGATAGATCGTCTGCCCTTTGTGGCTGAACCGGCTGGTGCCATCCGGCATCACGCCCTTGCCCTGCGTCGCGCGGATCGACGTGCAGAGGTTCGTCTTCTGGCTGAGACAGCTTTTGCACTGCCGGCATTCCGGCGTGTAGAGGGGGATCACATGGTCGCCCGGCTTCAGGCTGGTCACGCCCGCGCCCACCTCGCGCACGATCCCCGCGCCTTCATGACCGAGGATCGACGGGAACAACCCCTCGCTATCAAACCCGTCCAGCGTATAGGCGTCCGTGTGGCAGATGCCCGTCGCCATGATCTCGACCAGAACCTCGCCCGCCTTCGGCCCCTCAAGATCAAGCTCGACAATCTCGAGCGGCTTCTTGGCTTCGAAAGCGACAGCGGCGCGGGTTTTCATGGGTCACAGGCTCCGGAAATCTGCCGGGCAACGGGCCAGCATCCCGCCGCGAGGTCAAGGCTGAAATCGTGACAGCTTCCGCGACGGAGGGAATCGACGCGCACGCGGCCGCTCTGCTTAGACTGCAGGCATGATCAAGCCCGGCAAGTCTCCCTTCTTCACCGAAGACCACGAAGCCTTCCGCACCGTGGTGCGCCGCTTCGTGGCAAAGGAGATCGAGCCTTTCGCCAGCGATTGGGACGAGGCCGGAGAATTCCCGCGCGACCTCTATCGCAAGGCCGCCGCCATCGGCCTGCTGGGTCTCGGCTTCCCTGAAGCCTTCGGCGGCGCGCCAGCCGATCAGTTCATGCGCATCGTCGTCAGCCAGGAACTCGCGCGCCACGGAGCAGGGGGCGTCAACGCCAGCCTGATGAGCCACGGCATCGGCGCCCCGCCCATCGCCTTCGCCGGCAAGCCCGAGGTTCAGGCCCGCGTCCTGCCCCAGATCATCGCCGGCGAGAAAATCTCCGCTCTGGCTATCACCGAACCCAACGCCGGCTCCGATGTCGCCAACCTGCGCACTACGGCGCGGCGCGAGGGCGGCCACTACGTCGTCAACGGCGAGAAGACCTTCATCACATCCGGCATGCGCGCCGACTATCTCACCGTCGCCGTCCGCACAGGCGGGGCAGGGCCAGGCGGCGTCAGCCTGCTGCTGATCCCCGGCGACACGCCCGGCCTCTCGCGCACCAAGCTGAAGAAGATGGGGTGGTGGGCGTCGGATACGGCGACGTTGCATTTTGACAACTGCCGCGTCCCCGCCGAATACCTGCTGGGCGAGGAAGGCGGCGGCTTCCCGCTCATCATGCGCAACTTCAATTCCGAACGCATGGGCATGTCCGCCTCTTGCGCCGCCTACGCCCGCGTGTGCGTCGAGGAAGCCATCGCCTACGCCCAACAGCGCGAGACATTCGGCAAGCCGCTTACCCAGCATCAGGTGATCCGCCACAAGCTGGTCGACATGATGCAGAAAGTGGTCGCCACCGAATCCATGCTGATGCTGCTCGCATGGCGACTGACACAAGGCGAAAGCCCGGTCGCCGAAATCTGCATGCTGAAGAACCAGGCCACGCAGACCATGGCGCACTGCGCCTCCGAAGCCGTCCAGATCTTCGGCGGCGCCGGCTTCATGCGCGGCGCCAAGGTCGAGCGCATCTATCGCGAGGTGAAGGTCAACGCCATCGGCGGCGGCGCGGAAGAGATCATGAAGGATCTCGCCAGCCGCCAGATGGGGCTGTAAGCGCTACTCGGTGTCCGCTTGAAAGCACGCCTCATATGGCCCGCCCGGCATGCCAGTCAGCCGCGTCGCTTCATCCACCGGCTCGATCCGAGGCCCGCCCGCCACAAGCTCACCATCCGCCGTTGTCACGTCGCGCGTGACGCCGCCCGCCGTCACCTCCACTTCGCCGGAGATGATCTGGCGCTGCTGGAAGCTTTTCCCGTCATCGCAGACATAGGTGTAAAGCGGTGACCCATGCCGCGCGCGCAACTCCGCCTGATCCGGCCCCGCCGCGCACGCAGAAATCCCAAGCACGCAAGCCGTCAGAAACACAAAGGACAGGCGAGCATCGGCAAACTCCAGCGCAACTCCCGCGATGAGATGACTTGTCCCCGCGCGGAGCAAGCCTTCCCACAATCGCGCGAGCGTGTTCACAGCGGGGCTTGTGCGTGACCGCGGCTCGCGTAATCAGTCTTACACGTCAAACCGTCGAGGCATGCGCCATGAAACTCCGTCTCCCGCTCGCCCTTTGCGCCACGGCTGCGCTGCTCGTTGCAGCGCCCGCTTCCGCCCACTTCATCCTCGTCGCCCCCGATGCGTGGGTTGAGGTGAACGTCCTCGGCGATCCGCAGAAGGCGGCCCCGTGCGGCACGTCTGCGATCACCGCAGGCACGCCCACCGGCAAGGTCACGCCGATGACCGGCGGTGAGACGCTGCACATCAAGATCAAGGAAACGATCTACCACCCCGGCTATTACCGCGTCGCACTCTCGGTCCTCGACCGCGCCGAACTCCCGGCCGACCCGGTCGCCGAAACCCGTGATTCGCCGCGTGGCCCGATCTCGGTTTCAGCCAAGATCGACCCCGCGCCCAAGCCGCCCGTCCTGGCCGATGGCCTGTTCGAGCATCGCGAACGCCCCGCGCAGGGCACGTTCTGGGAAACCGGCATCAAGCTTCCCAACATCAATTGCGAGAAGTGCACGCTTCAGGTGATGCAGTTCATGGAAGAGCACGGCCTGAACAAGGAAGGCGACTTCAGCTACCACCACTGCGCCGACCTGAAAATCACCGCCAATCCCGCCCTGCCGATCGACAAGGGCTGGCCGGGGCAATAGGCCTCCGCCTACGCAAGCAAGGCCAGCACATCCTCCAGCGACTTGCCGACATGCAGCACGCGGCCGCGCGTCTCATCGTCCGGCTGGATCAGGTCGGGGATCATCAGCGTCATCAATCCCGCCGCATGCGCCGAGGCAACGCCCGTCGGGCTGTCCTCGATCGCCAGGATATCCGCCGGATGATGCCCGAGGATCGTCGAGGCTTTCAGATAGGGCTCAGGATGCGGTTTGCCGTGTTCCACGTCCTCGCGCGTCACCACGCCCCGGAACCGGCCGTTGAAGCTGTGCGCCAGAAAATGCTTCTCCACCCACCCCGGCCCTGACGATGTCGCCAGCGCGTAGGGCGTGGCCGAGGCGTCCAGCCGGTCCAGCAACGCCGCAACGCCCGGCTTCAGCGGCGCATGCTTGTCGCCGATATGCGCGCCCACGCTGGCGTAAAAATCCTGCATCGGGAACGCCTCCCCGAAGTATTCGCGCATTTTCATTTCGCTGTGCTGCCTGTGGCGGCCCACGAGGGACAGAAACTGCTCATGCGTGAATGGAACCCGGTGGCTGTCCGCCGCCGCCATATACGCCTCCAGCACCAGCGCTTCCGAGTCGATCAGCGTGCCATCAAGGTCGAAAACCACCGCTTTGGGGCGGCGGGGCAGGCGGAAAGCGTTGGTCGCGACGTCAGGACGGGGAGGTGTTTTCATTTGTCCGGGAGATCGGTGTTTCGGCTGGCCGGGTCAAGCGGATAGGGGTAGGGAACGGCCAAGAACACGACATCTACTGGGAGTTGCGCACATGCGGCGTATCGAAGGCTTCATCGGCGGCAAATCGGTCAAGGCGACCTCGGGCCGCGAGGGCGATGTTTTCAACCCGAACACCGGCGAGGTCCAGGCCAGGGTCGGTCTCGCGACGACCGAGGATGTCGACGCCGCTGTTCAGGCCGCCGCGAAGGCCCTGCCGGGCTGGGCCGGCACCAACCCGCAACGCCGCGCCCGCGTGATGTTCGAGTTCAAGCGCCTCGTCGAAGCCAACATGCAGCAGCTCGCTGAACTGCTCTCCAGCGAACACGGCAAGGTCGTCGCCGACTCGAAGGGCGACATCCAGCGCGGCCTCGAAGTCATCGAATTCGCCTGCGGCATCCCGCACGCGCTGAAAGGCGAATACACCGAAGGCGCCGGCCCCGGCATCGATGTCTATTCGATGCGCCAGCCCCTCGGCGTCGTCGCCGGCATCACGCCGTTCAACTTCCCCGCCATGATTCCGATGTGGATGTTCGGCGTCGCCATCGCGGTCGGCAACACCTTCGTGCTGAAGCCGTCCGAGCGTGATCCCTCCGTCCCCGTCCGCCTCGGCGAACTCTTCCTCGAAGCCGGCGCTGCTGCCGGTCTCGATGTCACTGGCGTGCTCAACGTCGTGCATGGCGACAAGGTCGCGGTCGACGCCATCCTCCATCACCCGGAAGTCCGCGCCGTCTCGTTCGTCGGCTCGTCCGACATCGCGCACTACATCTATCAGGTAGGCGCCGCGAACGGTAAGCGCGTGCAGGCCATGGGCGGCGCCAAGAACCACGGCATCGTCCTCCCCGACGCGGACATGGACCAGGTCGTCAAAGACCTCTCCGGCGCCGCCTTCGGCTCAGCAGGCGAGCGCTGCATGGCGCTGCCGGTCGTCGTGCCCGTGGGCAAGAAGACCGCCGACGAATTGCGCGAGCGCATGATCGCCGAAATCGAAACCATGAAGGTCGGCATCTCCAGCGACCCGGCCGCCCAGTACGGCCCCGTGGTCAACAAGGCCCACCGCGACAAGATCGCCAACTACATCCAGACCGGCAAGGACGAGGGCGCAGAACTCGTCGTCGATGGACGCGGCTTCAGGCTGCAGGGCTACGAGAACGGCTTCTTCATCGGCCCGAGCCTGTTCGACAATGTGAAGCCCGGCATGAAGACCTATCACGAGGAAATCTTCGGCCCCGTGCTGCAGATCGTCCGCGCCGAAACGCTTGAAGAAGCCATCGACCTGCCCAGCAAGCACCAGTACGGCAACGGCGTCGCCATCTTCACCCGCAACGGGCGCGCGGCGCGGGAATTTGCAGCGAAAGTCAACGTGGGCATGGTCGGCATCAACGTGCCCATCCCCGTGCCCGTCGCCTACCACACCTTCGGCGGCTGGAAGCGCTCCGCCTTCGGCGACACCAACCAGCACGGCATGGAAGGCCTGAAGTTCTGGACCAAGGTCAAAACCGTCACCGCCCGCTGGCCCGAAGGCGACGTGGCGGATTCGAGCTTCATCATCCCGACGATGCGATAGGGGCGGCAAACAGCGGCGATGTCTTCGCATGACGAGGCACACGAACGCTACAGCGCAGAGCTTGCAAGCAGGCTCCTCGCGTGTGGCGTGCCAGCCTCCGCGATCACCGTGCGGTACGAAGACGTCATCCGCGACTACGACATTGTCATCAGCAGCGGTCCGCTTTCGCCAACGCTGATCGAACGCATAGACGCCATGCTCTATCCGGAAGGCTATCTGCAGTTCACTGACAAGGACAATGCGGCTGCCTATAAAGAGGTCCAGTCGCGCCGATACCAGCGTCACCTGATGGTGCTGGCCGAGAGCATGCCCGGCCTGCCGACCTTCGATCCTGCGACGAAGACAATCGACCAACTCGCACGTGAACTTGAGGCCTGGTGTGGCGTGGAATCTGGCGCGGGCATCGAGGTCATTGATGGCAAGCTTTCAGTCATCAAGCCTCAACTCCCGCTCAAAGCGAGCGACGTGCAGCGCATGGCGGGACTCATGAAAGCTATGAGCGTTGCGTTGCGGGATCATGGCGGCCTGGTTGGTGGTGTCATCGGCGGGACGTGACGTCGGATGACCCAACGGCACGGTTTCCATGCGGCCGGGCGTTCGGTTATCCTCCACGTAAAGCAGGGACCGCACCCATGACCGCTCTCGCCCAATCCATGCAACCGCCCCGATGGACCGAAGCCGCCCTGCGCATCGCCGCCATCGCGCTCGTCGGCGCGGTCTGGATCAGCTCCGCCATCTTCGGCGCCTACATTCTCGCTTACTACGGCGGCGCCATCCCCGCCGGCACGCTGGAACAATGGAACGCCACACTCCCCGCGCTGTATGAGGCGCACACGCCCGTCGCGTCCTTCGGCATGGGCCTCCACTTCTTCGCCGGCGCAACGCTGCTGCTGCTCGGCCCGGTGCAGCTCATCGCGCAGGTGAGGCGACAGGCCCCCGCCGTTCACCGCTGGATCGGCCGCGTCTATGCCTTCGCCGCGTTCGCCGCCGGCGTCGGCGGCCTCCTCTTCATCGCACTCAAGGGCACAGTCGGCGGCGTGATGATGACCGCCGCCTTCGCCGCCTATGGCGCGCTCATGGTGCTCGCCTCGGTGCAGACCGTGCGCCACGCCATGGCCCGGCGCATCGACATTCACCGCGCCTGGGCCATTCGCCTGTTCGCGCTCGCCATCGGCTCGTGGCTCTATCGCATCGGCTACGGGCTGTTCTTCGCCATCAACGGCAGCGACGACCCCGGACACACGGCCGACTTCTCCGGCTGGTTCGACTATGTGATGGACTGGGCCTTCTTCGTGCCCCCGCTCATCGTCGCCGAGTTATTCATCCGCGCCCGCCGCAGCCAGGCCAGCACCGCCGGCCGCATGGGCGCCACCCTCACGCTCGGCCTCGGCGCAGCCTTCATCGCCTCCGCCACCTTCTTCTTCACCCTGTTCGGCTGGGGCCCCGCCATCCTCATGCGCTTCGGCGCGGCTTGATCCCGTCTGCAATGCGGGTCTAGTGCGGGACGAAGTTCACGGAGTTTTTCAGCATGACCCGCATCGCATTCATCGGCCTCGGCAATATGGGCGGCGGCATGGCTGCGCGTCAGGTCGTCGGCGGCCGCGACGTTCATGCGTTCGATCTGTCGGAAGCCGCCGTGAAAAAGGTCGTCGCCGCGGGCGCGCACCCCGCGGGCAGCATCGCCAAGGCTGTCGAGACAGCCGACGCTGTCATCACCATGCTCCCCGCCGGCCCGCATGTGCGGAAGGTTTATGACGAGCACATTCTCCCACACGCGCCCAAATCCGCGCTCCTGATCGACTGCTCTACAATCGACGTGGACTCGGCCCGCGCCGTCGCAACACAAGCGACCGCTGCCGGCTTCCGCTTCGCCGACGCCCCCGTGTCCGGCGGAACTGCCGCGGCCGATGCCGGAACGCTCGCTTTCATGGTGGGCTGCAACGAGCCCCACTTTGCCGATGTGGAAGAAGCGCTGAAGCCGATGTCGCGCGTCGTCATCCGCGCCGGCGACCATGGCGCAGGGCAGGCCGCCAAGATCTGCAACAACATGCTGCTCGCCATTTCCATGATCGGCACGTGCGAGGCGTTCGCCCTGGCCGAGAAGCTGGGCCTCGCCCCGGATCGTTTCGCCGACATCGCCTCTAAATCGTCCGGCAATTGCTGGTCACTCTCCACCTACGCCCCCTGGCCGGGCGTTGGGCCCGTCACGGCGTCGGATCGCAATTACGAGGGCGGTTTCGCCGCCGCGATGATGCTGAAGGACCTGAAACTCGCGCAGGAAGCCGCAGCCCGCGCCGGCGCATCGACCCCGCTCGGCAACAATGCCGAGGCGATCTACCAGCTGTTCGACCGCCTCGGCTTCGGCGGCAAGGACTTCTCCGGCGTCCTGCAAATGCTGCGCGGGAACCTCGACGGGCTAGGTCGCTAACACGCCATCATTTTTTGCCCCGATTGCGTGACCCGTTTCCCGGCGGGATCGCGCTTACCTTTGCAGAGGGGCCTTGTCGCGGACGACGCACCGGAAACGCATGTTTCCCGTGATCGCGCGCGATGGGGTGGGCCCGGAGAAGGTCAGGTTATCAACGCTCCATCGTGACTTAACAGTCTGTCCATGTTATCCACAGGGTGGGGCCGGGACGTTTGTTATTCACAGTTGATCGCTCGGCCGGACTCCGGCGCAGGGGACGGGCCAATGCGCGCGGCGGTCGCTTGCTGCGCGAGTCTGTGACGATCGCACTGATCTATCGAACGTACGGATCAAGGGACGAACGGGGAGTTTCAAATGCCAATTGAACCGCCAGTGCTGGCCGGAGCGCCGACGACGGATATCGTCCTGCCGGAATGGATGATGCTGCTCATGTACGGGGCGGTCGCCCTGGCCGGCATCTGGCTCGTCGCCACCGTGTTCATCCACATGCGCCGCCGCGCCACCAACCTCACCTCGGCACAACAAGCCGGCGTCAAGAAAAGCGCCTCGCCCGATTTCATGAAGGTCGATCACAAGGCCCGCGAAGAAGCCATGAAGCGCGGCGAGACCTATGAAAAGGAACTCGTCGAGCGCGAGAAGGCCGAAGCCGCCGGCAAGATCGCTGTGAAGAGAGAACCCGCGAACCTGGTCAAGATGATCTCGGGCGTCGCCGCTTTCCTGTTCTCGCTGTTCACCCTGCTTGGCGCCGTGCTCGGCACATTCCGCACGCTCGATCAGGCCGGCGCCCAGATGACCAAGGTCGATCAGATCGGCGCCATCATCGCCAAGCATCCTATCCCCGCGATCATCTGCCTGTTCGTGATCGGCTACACCATCTTCATCTGGATTTCCCAGAAGAAGTGGGCCGATCCGCCCCGCATCTGATCGCCTCCCGCCACACCGCATTCTCCTCCTTCTGGAGCCGCCACGATGAAGACCGAACAACTGATTGTCAGCGAACCCCAACTGCTTGCCGAATTTATCGGTCCGGCCACGTTCAAGGGCTTCTTCGAGAAGCGCTTTGAAGTGCCGCCGGATTATCTCGGCCTGCTGATGCGCAATGGCCAGTTCGTGGAGGCCTACAAGGGCGCCCACTTCTCCGTCGGCGGCCTCTTCCATCAGATCAAGGGCGTGATCGGCGGCTCCACCTCGATCAGCCTGATGATCGCGGACCTGAAGACGTTCCAGAACATCTACGAAGTCACGGCCCGCACGAAAGACAAGGTCGACGTCATCGGCACGGTCGTCCTCGACCTTCAGGTCAATCCGGAAAAGCCGCAGAACGTCCTCGGCATGATGGAACAGCGCCGCTCGCTGTCGAAATCCGACGCCGCCGGCCGCATTCGCAGCCATGCCTGGGAGCGCGTCTTTGAGGCCGCCCTGTCGCGCGTGAACGCCAACGAGATCCGCGGCAACAAGGGCCTGCAGGATCTCATCCAGGCCGACCTGATGAAAGAGTGCGAGCGCATCGCGGGCGACCTCGGCCTCATGGTCCGCGCCTCCTCCGTCAACTGGGCGATCAACGAAGTCGAGAAACAGGAAGCCACGCGCGCCGCCGCTATCCGCGAGACCGATCGCCTCGAATTCCAGTTCGAGACCCTGAAGCGCGATCTTGAGCGCGAGCACGAAACAACCGTCATCAAGCTCAACAACACGGTCGACATCGAGAAGCTCAACCTCAACAACGAGGATGATCTGAAGCGCCTCGTTCTCAGCAACGAGATCGAGTTCAACGACGCGCGCGAAACCGGCGCCCGCATCGCGGAAATGAAGGTCCTCGAGCACGAGATCAACACGCTCAAGACCGAGCGCCTCGCGAAGTTTGAAGGCGAGTTGCAGACCGCCACCCACGATGGCGTCGACCTGAAAGTCGTCCACGAGCGCAAGCGCACGCTGGAGCGCAACACCGAAACGCTCGACCGCTCGCACCAGCTGGCCCTCCGCGCCCTCGAGCGTGATTATGACCGCGAAACCCGCGAACTCGCCCGCAGCGAACGTGGCGATGATCGCGAGTTCGACCGCGAAGGCCGCCGCCTCGATCGCGTCGAGCAACGCGGCAACCGTCTCGAGGATCGTGAAGACCAGAAAGTCGTCCGCCGCGAAGATCGCGACTACGATCACGAAACGCGCGAGAAGGAACTCCGTACCCGCGACAAGGAGCGCGACTTCGGGCTCGACGGCCGCAAAAAGGAAGTCGATGTCGTCGACAAGGAAGAATACGCCCGGCTCGCGCGCCAGCGTGAAACCGACAAGGTCACGCTCGACAACCTGAAAGGCCTCGCCGGCCTCGAAGCAGAGCAGGAGCGCGAGCGCCTCACGCGCCGGATCCGCGAAGCCGACGCCGCGCACGATCGCGACATGGACCAGCGCAAGCTGGAAGCCCAGCGCGAAGCCGATCGCCTCGTCCTAGGCGCCAAGATGTCGCCCGAGCAGATCCTTGCCGTGAACGCAGGCCTCAGCCCCGCGGTCGCCAAGATCCTCGAGGAGCAGGTCAAGGCGCAGGCCATCGACAAGAACGCCCAGATGGACCTCATGCGCCAGATGGTCGAACAGGCGAACCGCTCGCGGGTCAGCTCCGAGGAACAGGCGCGCGCCATGTTCAACTCGGGCATGACGGGTGCTGTCGGCGTCGCGGCCGGCGCCGGCGGCAAGGCCGGCGCCGGTGGCGCTGCCGCCCCCGGCGAGGCCAACGTGGAGTGCCCCAAATGCACGCGCGTCAATCCGGCCAAGGCCAAGTTCTGCGTCGGATGCGGCGAACAGCTCCGCCGCTAGGAGGAGCAGCCGATGACTCTACCGGTCGCTAACCCCGGCGGCATTCAGCCATGCTGTTATCAGCACGCACTCGCGGCTGACGCAGTGTTCTGCGGCGAATGCGGTAAGCCGATCCTGCGCTGCATGGCGTTCGAGGAATGCGGCGGCCTCGTCAGCGACGATGGCTGCTGCAATGTCTGCGTCCGCCCGCAGCTCTATCTCGACAAGGACGCCGTCACCGAGGTGAAGACCGGCGGCGTGCTCGTGCTGCCGCTGGTGTTCTACAACGCCTCCGGCATCGGCCGTCCGCTGTTCATCACCGATGTCTGGATCCGCGAGGGCGAATCCCCCCGCCGCAGGATCGAGCTGCCGTGGAAACGCCTCGACGCGGGCGGCTCCAACCGCCTCAACGTGCAAACGGGCGCGATGGAGCGTCAGGGCCGGCATGGCATCGAGATCACCTTCGCCGCCGCCACCAACTACTTCATGCGTGAGGAACGCTTCGCCTTCACCTCCTCGCTCAGCCTCGAAGTGGAGCAGGGCGGCAGCCTCGTCATCAACCAGACCATCAACGCCTCCGGCGTCGGCGCCGGCAGCGACACGGTCTATGCGCCCATCCGCCTCGAGACACAGGGCGAAACGCGCAAGGCCGCCGTCGGCGGACAGGCCGCCGAACTCGGCCTCCAGCGCGCCGATAATTTCGAGGCCGCCCACGGCGTGCGTGGCTATACCGATGGCCCGCTCAAGGGGTCGGTCGTCAATCGCGGCGCCCGCATCGTCTGGAAGGGCTTCGGCGCCGACGAGCCCGTCCCCGGCGCCATCACCACGCGCGACAGCATCATCGCCATCGGCCGCGGCAAAAGCATCCGCGCCGGCGGCGACAACTTCGTCCAGCTCCTCACGCTCGATTCCAACGGCGTGGTCGACGAACAGCTGAGCCAGGCCATCTCCCGCCGCCATCTCGAACTGTTCATCCAGGGCGGCCGCCTCTGCGCGCGCGTCACGGGCCAGTCCGGCGTGTTCATCGGCGAGAACAAGCACGGCGCGGACGATGCGCTGGCCGTGATCGGCAATGGCGATGTCATCCGCATCCTCCCGAAATTCCCCGATGCCCTCGCGCTCCAGGTCCGCATGCGCGCCAACTACGGCCACATCGAGGAAATCACGATCACGCGCGTCCCCGCCATACCCGAAGGAGCGCAGCGATGAACTGCCCGAACTGCGGCAGCGCCGTCAGCGCCGATGCGCGCTTCTGCGGAGAGTGCGGCCAGTCGCTGCGCCAACTCGGCAAAAGCCTCGTCGAACCTGCGGCCAAGCCCGCCAGCGCCACGACTTCCGAGAATGACAATTCGCCGGGACCGGATCTGTCGGCCTTGCACACCATCGATGGCATGGACACCAAGACGCCCAAGCCCGCCTCCGTGCGCACGCTGGCGCCGGGCGACACGTTTGCGGGCCGCTACGAGATCAAGAAGGTCATCGGCGAAGGCGGCATGGGCGTCGTCTACCGCGCTTCCGACAAGCTCACCGAGAAAGAGGTAGCTCTAAAACTCATCCGCGCCGATCGCCTCGCCGGCAAGGACGCGGTCAGCCGCCTCATCCGCGAAGGCGTCACCTCGCGCGATATCCGCCATCCCAACGTCGTCGCCGTGTACGATGTCGGCGAAGTCGGCGGCGATCCCTACATGTCGATGGAGTTCCTCGCCGGGCAAAGCCTGCGCGCCTGGAACCGCAAGCGTCTGGCGTCCTCGCAGGATTGCTCGATGATGGCCGCGAGCAACATCATCGCTGAAATCCTCTCCGGCCTGGACGCTGCCCACAAGTCCGGCGTCGTCCACCGCGACCTCAAGCCCGAAAACGTCATGCTGGTGAGCGAGCCCACCGAGCGCGGCGCCTCACTCAAGATTCTCGATTTCGGCGTGGCCCGCGCCGCCGGCGCAGGCGACACCGGCGCAACCAGCCTCGGCACGCGCGGCTACATGGCGCCCGAGCAGATCACCGCCCCCGATGCGGCGCTGCCGTCGGCCGATCTCTATTCGCTGTCGATCATGTTCTACGAACTGCTCGTCGGCGTCGTCCCGCAGGGCCATTGGCAGCCGCCCAGCGGCGGGCGCAGCGATGTCCCGCCCGCCATCGACAAGCTGATCGAGCGCGGCCTCTCCAACAATCCGAAACAGCGTCCGCAAAGCGTCGCCGAATACAGCCGCGCGCTCGCCGATGCGATGAACGCGACCTATGGGCAGACCGCCATGCCGCCATGGCTGCAGAAGCTCAACGACACGCTGTTCAAGCCAATCGGCGTCGACATCCGGCCTGCCGTGGGTCTGGCGCCCGCGCCGCATCAGCCGCAACAACCGCAGCCCGCTTATCCGTCCACCCAACCTCGGCCCGGCGGCGCAAGCCAGAATGTCTTCAGGCTGTTCTGGGACGCGATCTCCCGCAAATACGGCAGCGGCGCAGGCCGCGCCTCGGTGCAGGAATACTGGGCCGTCAATATCGGCGCGGTCATCCTGTTCTTCATTGGCATCGGCCTCGACGCCAGCATGGCGGTCGATGACGAGGGCTACGCCACGCAGTTCGTTCCGCTGTTCTCCGTGATCTTCCTGTTGGCTATGATCGTCCCTTCACTGGCGGTCATGGCGCGGCGCATTCACGATCTTGGGCACAAGGCCGATGTCGCCAAGGCGTTCGCGCTTTCCGGCCAGCTGATGTCAAGCCGGGGCACGCCCGGTCCAAATCAGTATGGGCCGGACCCGCTCGATCCGGGCCCGATACAAGGGGGCGCGCGATGATCGCTTGCGGAAACTGCGGCGCAAACAATATCGATGCGGCGCGCTTCTGCGAAGCTTGTGGCAAGCCGGTGATGAAGCCCGAAGAGACCGGCCTCGCCGGCCTCCACACGATTGATCCCTCGCTCGAGCCCAGACCGGATCCCGCCAGCAAATCCCCGCTCGATCTCAAGCCCGGCGATATCTTCGCCGATCGTTACCACATCGTCGCCGAAATCGGCCGTGGCGGCATGGGCGTCGTCTACCGCGTCCACGATCCGGTCACGCAGCGCGATGTTGTGCTCAAGCTGATCCGCGGCGACCGGCTCGCCGGCAAGGACGCCGTCAAGCGTCTGGTGCGCGAAGGCGTGCTGGCGCGCGACATCCGCCACAACAACGTCGTTGCCGTTTACGATGTCGGCGAGGTGAAGGGTCTGCCCTTCCTCACGATGGAACTGCTCGAAGGCGGCAGCCTGCGCGCGTGGATGCAGAAGCAGATGCGCCAGGGCGCGGAAGCCAGCATGACGACCGCCGCGCATGTCATGCGCGAACTGCTCGACGGTCTTGGCGCTGCCCACGCCCAGAACGTCATCCACCGCGATCTCAAGCCCGAAAACATCGTCCTGCTCAGCGAGCCGTCCGACAGCGGCGTGCGCCTCAAGATTCTCGATTTCGGCATCGCCCGCGCCGGCGGCGTCTCCGAAACCGGCGTCACCAGCCTCGGTACGCTGGAGTACATGTCGCCCGAGCAGGTCACCGCGCCGGAAGCCGCGCAGGCGTCGGCCGACTTCTATTCGCTCTCGGTGATGTTCTACGAACTCCTCATCGGCGTCGTGCCCAAAGGCCACTGGCAACCGCCCAGCGGCGGGCGCAGCGATGTTCCCCCTGCCGTCGACAAGCTGATCGAGCGCGGCCTCTCCAACAATCCGCGCCAGCGTCCGCAAAGCGCGCAGCAATACCGCGCCGACCTCGAAGCCGCGCTTGCAGGCCACGCGCCCCAGCCCGCGCCCATCTTCCAGCCCGGCCCCGCGCCGCAACCGGGCCCATCGCCGCAACCCGCGCCCAAGCCGCCAGGTCCCAACCCGTTCGCTACGTTCTTCAGCAACATGACGCCCGCGAAGATGGCGATCATCGGCGGCGCCGCCGTCGTGCTGATCGGCGGCGGCATCGCCGCCTCAATGATGGGCGAGGACGGGCCTCCCCCGCAGACCAACGCCGGCGACGACTTCAATCAGGCCAACAACCAGCCGGGCAACAACAACCAGCCAGCCTACAATCAGCCCAGCTACATCCCGCCCAACAACACGCCTCCGCCCCCACCGCCACCGCAACAGCTCGCCCAGAATCCTCCGCCAGATGTCTCGCGCTACGGCGTGCTCACTGGCTTCTGGACGGACACGAAGGGCAACCAGATCTCGGTGTCGGTGTCCTCAGCGGGTGAAGTCGAAGGACAAGTCACCGCGGGCGGCTTCGCCGGCCAGGGCTTCTACGGCGAGTTTTCCGGCACGCTGCTCAACTACATCATCGGCAACGATCAGCAGGGCGTCATCGTGCAGGGTTTGGCCGAGTGGGTCGATATCTGCCACGTCGTCTATCCGGACGTGAACGCCTACGGACAGGCTACAGGGCAGATGATCAGTTTCCATGTGAACCACACATCAGACGTGCAGTGTTTCTGATGCGTAGCTGAGGCGCACGGATTGGGCAGGGGAGGCGCACAATGTTCGGCGGCAAGAAATCAGGGGACGGATCAAGCCGCTTCGGCGCCCTGCGCAGCGGCTCCAGCGTGCTGGCCCCACGGCTCGAATTCTCCGCCCGCGGCCGCGAAACCACCGTGGACCTCCGCCGCTTCAGCTCCCCGGTCGAGAACCAGCAGACGCTTCCCGCGTGCAACGCCTGCGCGGTGGTCAGCGCCCTCGAATTCCTGATGATCAAGAGCGGCAAGCCGCACGTCGATCTCTCCGTGCTGTACGTCTACTGGTACGCGCGCAAACTCGCCGGCAACGAAAAGAAGAAGATGGGCCTGCTGTGCCACCACGCGACCGCCGCGGTGATGGCCTACGGCGTCTGCGAGGACAAGGCGTGGCCCTACAAGCTCGACAAGTGGGATGATGAGCCGCCCGCACAGGCGATGCGCTCGTCCCAGCGCTTCGATGCAGTCCAGTACGCGCGCCTGTCTTCCTCCGATGAGGCGAAGGTCTCGCTCAGCGAAGGCGTGCCCGTGCTGTTCGGCCTCGACATTCCCGGCGCATACTACGACGCCGCCGCGACGACGGGCCTTCTGCCGGATGTCGGCGCCTACGACCACCTCCCGATGGACGGCCACACCGTGCTGGTCGTCGGTTTTGACGATGCGAGCAGAACCTGGCTCGCCCAGAACAGCTGGGGCGAGAAATGGGGCGAGCGCGGCTTCTGCCGCATCCCCTACGAACTCGCCGCGAAATACACCTGGAACGACGAACTCTGGGCCATCGGCGCGCTTGAAAAGATGGATCACGCGCGGCTCGTCGGCCCCAGCGTCGCGCAGGCCGTGCAGGACACGCAGCAGAACGCGGTCGCTCAGGTCAACGAAGCCATGAAGAAACTCGGTGAGGAAATCCGCGAGGAGCTGGAGAAGCGCGTCGGCGACGCCAAGCTCTCCGTGCGCGAGCGCCTGCAAGCACAGGAGCGCGAGCTGGAAGCCAAGCGCAAGAAAGACTGACGCCGCGAACAGCGCGCGCACACGGACGTAGACTGGGGACAACCATGCCGATCGACGACGAATATAACTACGGCGCCCTGCGCGGCGCCGCGCCCGCGCGTGCGCCGACGCTGTCCTTCCGCGGCGCAGGCCGCGAGCGCAAGGTGGACCTGCGCCGCTACAGCTCCCCCATCATCGACCAGCAGAAGCTCGCCAGCTGCGCGGCGTGCGCCGGCGTCAGCGCGCTCGAACATCTGGTGCTCAAGAAGGGCGAGCCGCTGAGACGGCGCTCGCCGATGTTCGTCTACTTCAACGCACGCCGCATTTCCGGCCGTCACACCAACACCACTGGCGGCCTCATGGTCTGCCACGTCACGGCGGGCGTCATGGCCTGGGGCGTCTGTGCGGAGGATGAGTGGCCCTACGACATCGCCAAAGCCACGCACGAGCCGCCCAAAGCCGCCTACGACAACGCACAGGGGTTCGACGCCATCCAATACGCGCGCCTCGGCTCAGCCGAAGAAGCAAAGGTCACGATCAACAAGGGCTTGCCCGTGATCTTCGGCTGCAACATCGGCAAGGGCTATTACGACGCCGCCGCAGGCGATGGCCGTATGCCGCAATACGGCGCCATCGATGGCGGCCAGTCAGTCGCTCACATCATGCTCGCAGTCGGCTATGACGATGACGCGCAATCCTGGCTTGTGAAGAACAGCTGGGGCGAGCGCCACGGCGACAAGGGCTATCTCCACATTCCCTACGGCGTGCTGGAGAGGCACGTCTGGCACGAGGATCTGTGGGTGATCGGCGAACTCGAAGCGCTCGACAACGCACGCCTCGAAGGCTCGACCTCGGACGCCGTCGCCGACGCCCGGCGCAATGGCGAACGCGATGTCGCCGCGGCGATGAGAGCGCTCGGCCAGGACATCCGGCAGGATCTCGAAAAGCGCGTCGACGATGCCCGGCTCTCGATGCGCGAACGCCTGCAGGCGCAGGAGCGCGAGCTGGAAGCCAGGCGCAAGAAGGACTAGCCGAAAGCCTTCATGCCAAAAGTGTTTACGGAAAGCCGCCCGCCGTTAACCGTTTGTTCAACACGATATGTTTTATTAGCACATGAGCGATGGGCTTGCTGCTTCTCCTGCCGTCCCACTCGCCAATGCGAACGCCGCGACGTCCCCTCCCGCGCCGTTTGTCGTGAAGCGGCCGCGCCTGTTCCCCCGCAGGCGCGGCCCATCACGTCCAGGGACAAGCAGAAATCAGGATCGCGCTAGCAGGTACTGCGCCGCCGTATAGGCCGACAGCGCCGCCGCAAGCGACAAGACCGCGATCCATCCCAGCGTCAGCGTATCCGACACCGCAAAGCCTTCGCCCGCGCCCAGCGCCACGACAATGGAAGGCGCTGCCGAGATAAGGATCGGAATCCCCACCGCGATCAGCTCCAGCGCAGTCTTCCACTTTGCCAGTTGCGACACGCGCACGCCCTCGCCATCCGGCGCCGCAAAGCGCAGCCAGGTGATGAGCAGGTCACGCCCCACGATCACCGCCGAAGCAATCGAAATCACAATCGCCAGCGGCCACGCCTGCATCAGCGAGATGATCGACAGCACGATCAGCGGCAGGCCCACCAGCGCCTTGTCCGCGATGGGGTCGATGATCCGTCCAAGTTTGGAATGCGCATCGAACGCCCGCGCCGCCATGCCGTCGAACAGATCGGTCAACGCCGCGAGCACAAACATGAGCGCCGCCGCCAGCGCCCATCCCTGCGCATCGGCCTTCAGCGGCACGAATGCCTCCGGCGCATTCGCCGCCGCCGCTGCGGGGATCGCATACGATTGCCACACCGCCAACGCGACCAGCGGCGCCAGCACGAGGCGCAGCAGCGTCAGCGCATTGGGCAGGTGCTTGATCACGTGAATCCCTCGCAAGCCGTCCGGCCACATTGTCCGTTCGGCAAGAGCCTTAGAGGCTGAAACCGGGCAGGGGAAGCCACGCCCCCTTCCGCATCACGCCCGCCCGAAAATCCCGCACCACGCCGTCAAATGCAGACCGTAGCCCCCCTTCAGCCGACCTCCTTCTTGCGCTGTGTTATAATATATCATATCGATACATTATAACACACGGAGAGCGTGATGATCGCAGGTAACCGCCTCGCCCAGCGGTTTGCATTTGGTGTTGCCGCCGCAACCCTGCTGGCCCCCCCCTCCTTTTCCCAGCCCGTTATGTCCCAGCCGCCTGCCGACGCGGTCACCGCTGAAGATCCCGCCGCCGACGACGAGACCGGCCGCGATGTCGTCGTCGTCACCGGCATCGGCCCCGCCCGCATCAGCGACGAACTGATCGCCTTCACCACCGTGCTCGGCAGCGATGACATCACCCGGCGCCTCTCCGGCGGGCTGGGCGATACGCTGCAGGGCCTTCCCGGTATTTCCTCCACCGCCTTCGGTCCCGGCGCCAGCCGCCCGGTCATCCGTGGCCTCGGCGCAGAGCGCGTGCAGGTTCTCACCAACGGCATCGGCGTGATCGACGCCTCCGCCGCCAGCCCCGACCACGCCGTCACCGGCGATCCGCTCGGCGCACAACGCATCGAAATACTGCGCGGCCCCGCAACGCTCGCTTACGGCGGCGGCGCCGCCGGCGGCGTCGTCAACGTCATCGACGGCCTCATCGTGGAGGAAACGCCAGACGATCCGTTCAGCGCCACCGGCTATGCCGGCTACACCAGCGCCGACGAAGGCAAGACAGCCGCCGCCCGCGTCACTGGCGTCTCCGGCCCGCTGGTCGGCGTCCTCTCCTGGACCGGCCGGGAAAGCAGTGACATCGACATTCCCGGCCTGGCCGAATCCGCCCGCCTCCGTGCGGCAGAAGGAGAGGCGCACGAGGATCACGAAGAAGTCGCCGGCACGCTGCTCAACTCCGGCGTCGAGTCCCAGTCGCTCAGCGGCGGCCTGTCGCTGATCGGCGACGATGGCTTCATCGGCGTCGCCGTCCGCCGTCAGGAAAGCAAATATGGCATCGTCGGCGGCCACGAGGAAGAAGCGGCCCCCGTCTCCACCTCTAGTGTCTCCGTGTCCGGCGCAGCCCCGCTCGCCATCGGCATCACCGCCGTTGGCGAAGCGCCCGACCAGCCCTTCATCGACATGGAACAAACGCGCGTCGATCTGCGCGGCGGCTGGCGCTTTGCCGATGGTCCGTGGAGGCGCGTCACCGGATCGATCTCCGCGGTCGATTACCAGCACACCGAATTCGAAGGCCCCGGCATTCCCGGCGCCGTCTTCACCAACGAAGGCTACGAAGCCCGCATCGAGGCGCAGCACGCCGAATTCATGGGCCTCGAAGGCAGCGTCGGCTGGCAGGCCTCCAGCCGCGACTTCCGCGCCGTGGGCGATGAAGCCTTCATCACGCCCACCACGACTGATCAGGCCGCCCTGTTCCTCTTCGAAACGTGGGAGCAGGACGAGTGGGGCCTCGAAGGCGGCCTGCGCGTCGATCGCGTGCGCGTCGACAACGCCACGGCTGGCTCAATCTCCTTCGACATGCTCAACGCTTCCTTTGGCGTGCACGGTCACGTCACTGAAAACCTGTTCCTCGGCGCAACCGTCAACCGCACCGGGCGCGCACCCACTGACGTCGAACTGTTCGCCAACGGCCCCCACCTCGCCACGCAACAGTTCGAGATCGGCGACCCGACGCTCGACACCGAGCGCGGCATCAGCATGGAAGCCAGCGCGCGCTGGGAATCCGGCCCGCTCGAAATCGGCGCCAGCCTCTATCGCTTCGCCTTCGACCGCTTCATCTACCTGACGCCCACAGGCCTCGATCAGGACGACCTCCCCGAATTCCAGTCCACCCAAGCCGGCGCCACCTTCACCGGCGCCGAGATGACAGCCGCCTACGATCTGGGCGACAGCTTTGGCGCAGCGTGGAAAATCGACGGCGCTCTCGACATCGTGCGCGGCGAACTCGACGGCGGCGGCAATCTCCCGCGCATACCGCCCAGGTCCGCAATGCTCGGTCTCGAAGCCGACACGCCCCTCGTCAACGCCCGCCTCGAAGCCCGCTGGGCCGGCGATCAGGATCGCGTCGCTAGTTTCGAACTCCCCACCGATGGCTGGACCGTCATCGACCTGCGCACCACGTGGAACGTCGCCCCCGACATCGACCTCATCGTCGAAGGCACAAACCTCACCGGCGAAGACGTCCGCTACCACGCCTCCCCCCTCAAAGACCGCGCCCCCATGATGGGCCGCAGTTTCAGGGTCGGGGTGAGGGCGAGCTTCTGATCTCTGGACCGCCGGGCAGTTTACCCTGAGGAGCCGCCGCAGGCGGCGTCTCGAAGGGCCCGGCAACGCGCCGCGTCAGCGGCGTGACACAGCCCGGTAGCCGAAAGCCTCGTCAACCCGCGTCGGGATCGGGCGTTTCCACCACGCTGCCGTCTTCGCGCACCGCGACATGTCCAAGACCGGGGACGTTGCCCTCGAACCCTTGCGCGCGCCGGGTTCTCGCCGCAGCCAGCAGCGCTTCATACTTGCTGTCGAACAATTCCCACGGGATGGACTCCAACTGCCCTGTGAAGCGGCCAAGTGCGAGGCACTCAGCCGGATGTGCGAAGCGGAGTTCGTCCTTCTCGTGAAGCCGCTCGAAGAACTCGAACAGGATCAGCACTTCGTCGTGCGTCAGCGTAATCGAGTGCGCATCATCGCCGTCCGGAAAGCCGTTGGAGTTGTGCTTGCCCATTACAACGGACCTACCGCTAGAAAATCGAATACGCCCCGTCGATCACGAATGAATCGCCCGAGTGATAGCTTGAGGCGTCCGACGTGAGATAAACCGCGACGCCGCCGAAATCCTTCGGCTCGCCCCAGCGCCGCATCGGCACGCGCGGGATGACCTTGTCGGCAAACGCCGGATTGTCCTGCGCGCCCTGAGTCATGTCCGTCGCGATCCAGCCGGGCAGGACGGAGTTCGCCCGCACGCCATAGCGCGCATGCTCCACCGCGATCGACTTGATCATCGACACCACCGCCCCCTTGGTCGCGGCATACGCCTCGTTCCGCGCCGCGCCTTCGATTGCGGCCAGCGACGCGATCCCCACCAGCGACCCGCCGGGATCGCCCGCCTTCGCGCGCTCCACCATGTGCTTCGCCGCCTCGCGCAGCGTGAAGAACACGCCATCGAGGTTCACCGACAGCACCCGCCGATAAACATCCGTCGGAAACTCCGCGAACGATTTCGCCCCGCCGCCAATCCCCGCATTGGCGAACACGCTATCAATCCGGCCGAAATGCTTCGCCACGTCCGTCATGGCTGCGGCCACCTGCGTCTCGTCCGCGACGTTCACCGTCCACGCCTTCGTCGTCCCACCCAGCTTCTTCACCGCCTCGGCATTGTTGGTCGCGTTCGTTCCCCAGATCGCCACGCTCCCGCCCGCCTGCGTGATCGCTTCCGCAAAGCCGAACCCGATACCGCGATTGCCGCCCGTGATCAGCGCAACCTTGCCGGCGAGATTGAACGGGGTGTAGGCCATGGCGTGATCTCCGATTGCGCGTCTGTTGTAGGACGCCGGGCAGGTATGGCGTCAAGGCCGCGCTGTTCATCCGGGGTTGGGAATTGATAGGGTCTCATGCCACGGTGCAGTGCTGTGGGCGCAACGGGGCGATTGATGCGGATAGCTGGGATTCTTCTGATCGCCGCCAGCCTGCTGGCCACGCCCGCGCTCGCACAAAGCCGCCCCCTCACCATCCAGCCCGATCGCCTCCCGGGCATGTGCCTCACGCCGGCCGAGCAGGGCGGCGCCTCGATCAGCATGCCGTGCACCGGATCGGAGAAACAGAACTTCATTCTCCCCAGTCCTTTAGGCGGCCCGATCCGGCAAGGCGACAAATGCCTCGCCCCGCGCGGCACGGGCTACTACCCGCCCGTCTTCGCCGTGCCCTGCGACGGCTCGCCCGAACAGACCTGGACCATGAACGAGGCGCGCGAACTGCGCAGCGGGTCAGGCCGCTGCCTCTCTGTGATGGGCGCCGCCAGTCGCTCCGGCACGCCGATCTTCGCCGGCGAATGCCCCAAGGTCGGCTCGGCCCACCAGTGGCAGATCAGATACGTCGACTTCCGGAACGTTGTCGAAGCCTCGCTCGAATCCGGCGTCCGCCCCGGCATGTGCATCGGCCACGACACCGGCGTCGGCCTCTATCCCTGCTCGGATCGATACGGCCAGGTCATCAGCTTCGACGCCAAACACCTCGGCCAGATGCGGCTGAAGAGCAGCTGCTTCTCCGGCGGTTATGCCTTCGGCTCGCTCAGCCTGGGCGATTGCTACGACATGCCGGCCCAGCGCTGGGTGCCGTTTCCCGATGGCGCCATCGCCAACGAGCTGGCCGACTGCATCGAAGTGGTCAACGAAGCCGGCCGCGATGTCCTGCGCACCACGGTCTGCGCCGGTAAGCCGGAACAGATGTGGATCATCCGCCAAGCGCCGCCAAACCAGCAGTGATCGCCGCCGTTTGGCCCCGCGGCCTTGGCGGGTTATATGTCGGGGCAGGCAAGGATGCTCCCCATGGCTGACGATTCCGGCGACCGCATGTCCGCATTCATCGCGCGGCTGACAGACGCGCTCGGCCCCAAGGGCGTCTCGACGGATGCGCACGAGATCGATCCCCACATCAGCGACTGGCGCGGCCGCTGGAAGGGCTCGACGCCCGTGCTGGTGAAACCGGCCTCCACCGGGGAAGTCTCCGCCGCGATGACGCTCTGCGCCGAATACGGCCTCGCCGTGAATCCGCAGGGCGGCAATTCCGGCATGGTCAACGGCTCCGTCCCGCAGGGCGAGGTGCTGATCTCGCTCAAGCGCATGAACAAGGTTCGTGAGGTCGATGTCCTCAATGATGCGATGACGCTGGAAGCCGGCGTCATCCTCACGCGCGCGCAGGAGATCGCGTCAGAGAACAACCGCCTGTTCCCGCTCTCGCTCGGCGCGCAGGGCGTCGCCATGATCGGCGGCCTCATCTCCACCAACGCCGGCGGCGTGCAGGTGCTGCGCTACGGCATGATGCGCGATCTGGTCCTCGGCATCGAAGCCGTGCTGCCGGATGGCAAGATCTGGAACGGCCTGCGCGGCCTGCGCAAGGACAACACGGGCTACGATCTAAAACACCTCTTCATCGGCGCCGAAGGCACGCTCGGCGTCGTGACGGCGGCAACGCTCAAACTCTTCCCGCGGCCCGCCGTGAAGGAAACCGCGTGGGTCACGGTGGCCTCGCCCGCCAAGGCGGTCGAACTCCTGATGCTCGCCAAACAGGCCAGCGGCGGCGCCGTCACCGGCTTCGAGATCGTGCCGGACCTCGGCCTCAAGCTCGTGCTGAAGCACATCCCCGACACGCGCGATCCGTTGCCGACCGCGCTGCCGTGGCGCGTGCTGATGGAGCTGTCGCTCCCGCGCGAGGAGGGCGGACGCGACCTGCTCGAAACGCTTCTGGCCGACGCGATCGAAAAGGAAATCGTCGCCGACGCCGTGATCTGCGAAACCGAAGCGCAGAAAGCCCTCGTCTGGAAGATCCGCGAGAACATCGCGGTCGCCGAACGCGCGCATGGCAAGGCGCTGAAGCACGATGTCTCCGTCCCCGTCTCGCGCGTAGCCGAATTCATGGAGCGCGGCGCTGAGCTGATGCGCCGCATGAACCCAGGCGCCGAACTGATCGCCTTCGGCCACGTCGGCGATGGCAACATCCACTTCAACATCACCCCGCCCCCCGGAACCGATCAGGATCGCTTCGTCGAGCAGGAAGGCCTGCCGTTGTCGAAGGCGGTGCATGACCTGATCGCAAGTCTCAACGGCTCCATCTCCGCCGAACACGGCATCGGCCGCCTGAAGCGCGACGAACTTGCCTGGCGCAAATCCCCCGTCGAGATGGAGATGATGCGCGCTGTGAAACGCGCGCTGGACCCTGATGGCCGCATGAACCCGGGGCGGGTGCTCTAGCCTCCGAAAAGCAGCGAACACCCCAAGCCCGCGCCTCGTCCTTCGACAGGCTCAGGATGAGGCGCTGCAGCAAGCGCTATCTCGGAAAGGCCTCATGCTGAGCCTGTCGAAGCACGAGGCCGTGCTCACCGCAGCCCAAAACCCGCGGAAACCCTCTCCCCAATCCGTCGGAAAACTCTGCCGCAACTCCCACAACAACAGGGCCTTTGCCCCGGAATTCGTAGCAAACTCCCGCCGCAATCC
>NCEM01000029.1 GCA_002280725.1 Alphaproteobacteria bacterium 32-64-14 | reverse complement strand
CACGCCTGCATCGACCAATACACCAGCACCCTGATCCCGCTGCACCGGACCCATTCGCACGCCCTGATGCAATTTGCGGCGAGTTACACAGAGCCCGACAGCAGCTGATCGCGCATCACCGCGATTGAAGCGCCTCGCAGCTCGCTGCGGGGTCGCGGGCATATCTGGACCGCCGGGCCCCCGCCCGGCGGTCCAGATATCTACGCCGCCAGCGTCGTGATGACAGTCCCGCGCCGCGTCGCCACCAGCGTGTGCTCGTATTGAACGGTGGGTGCAGGCTTGTCGGCAAACAGCGTCCAGCCGTCCTTGCTGTCGACGGCCCATCCAGCGCCAAGCGAGAGGAAGGGCTCGAGCGTGAAGACGAGGCCCTCGTTGATGCGGCGGCGTTCACTCATGTCGCGCCAGGTCGGGATTTCGCCCGGCTCCTCATGCAGGGCGCCGCCCACGCCATGGCTCGCGAGATTGCGGATCAGCGTGTAGCGATGCTTGCGCGCGAACTTCTCGATCGCAATGCCCGGCGCGTTGAGCGCGCCGCCCACTTTCACCGCGTCGATGCCGATCTGCAGCGCGCGGCGGCCGTCGCGGCACAGCGCATCGAGTTTCGCATCCTGCGCCCGCAGCACGAAGCTCGCGCCGGTGTCGGCGAAGTATCCGTCCTTCTCGGCGGAAACATCGATGTTCACCAGCTGGCCCTTGCGAAGAATTTGGCTGCCCGGAATGCCATGCGCGATCGCGGGGAACACGCTGATGCACGTCGCGCCGGGAAAGTTGTAAGTGGTCTTCGGCGCGGATTTCGCGCCTTCCTGCTCCATCGCCGCTGCGCCTATGGCGTCAAGTTCGGCGGTGGTCATGCCCGGCTCGGCCGCCGCCCGCATGATTTCAAGCGTGCGCGCCACGATCAGGCCGATGCGTTTCAGCCCGTCCAGCTGGTCCTCGCGCTCGATTGTCATGCGGTCAGGAGTCCTTGGCCGGCTCGGCCGCCTTCGGCTGGCCCTTCGGCGCGCCGAGGCTGTAATAGGCCGTGGCCGGATCGACCGGCCTCGCGACGGGCGATTCACCCGGCGCCGGTGTAGCCGCCGGGGTTGCGGCGATGATCGTGGCTTCCGCCGGCTTCATGATGTTCGCGCCATTGTGCGCGCGCTCCACCGTCCGCTCCGACAGGCCAAGCTCGGACGCCGTGAAGGCGACGAGGCCGCCGGACTTGCACAGCATCTGCACGATGTTCTGCCGCGTCTGCAGCTCCAGCATGCGCATCAGCACTTCGACCGTGGCCGGGTTGGCCTTCTCGAGCATGTCGACGAGGTCATCCAGATGCTCGTTGTCGTAGGCCATCGGCCCGTTGGCGAGATCCTTGTTGATCGGCTTCTGCGGCCGCTCGAACGAGAACATCGCCTCATAGACCTTGATGCCCAGCGGCATGCCGGTCGGGCGCTCGCCCTCTGGCGGCTCCTCGATGTCCTGCAGCTCGCGCAGCACGCGCTGTTCGATCTCGCGCTGGTGCTTGAAGACGTCCTGGTCCTCGTATTCGCTGATCGCGTTGTCGAAGAGGTTTTCAATCCGGCTCGTCAGCGTGGTGCCGAACGATTCCATCTGGGTCGGAATCTGGATGCGATCGATGTCGAGGTGGAAGGCGACCTTCGGCTTGATCAGCAGCTGGCGCTTGTCCGTCGTGGTCGACATGAACGGACGCGGCGCGCAGGTGTGAACGCGCAGCGAAATCTCGCCGGTGCGGCGGTTGACCAGCGACTTCTCGAAATAGCCTCCGCTGGTGTCGGCCGTCATGATCTTGATGTCGGGGGCGTGCTTGTCGCGCAGAACCTTGATGGAGGGGTTCCAGATCGTCATCGGCGCGCGCAGGGCGCCGTAGAAGTCACCGCCCTTGGTGGTGATGAAGGTGGCGTGCGCCCCGGCGTCGTAGGTGCGGGCGGAACGGTAAACGAGGAATGCGAGAAGCAGCCCCACGAGGACCGCGACGATAATCGCGACGATCTCAAGCATTTTCCAGGTCCCACGCCACACGCCGCCCCTGCAGCAGCCCCAAGACTAACGCCGCAGGCGGGCAGGTACAATTGCGAAACTGGCCCATTTCTTCGGCTATGTGCAACGAATTCTAGCACAAGCCGAGTTTTGACTGGCATCCGCACGCCGAATGGCGGGCCTTTACCATGTTTGGCCAAGTATCCAGCGCTTGCGCGCGCGTCAGTGCTGGTGCGGAGCCGGGGCAGGTTCGGGCGCAAAGTCCGGCGCGGGGACGGACTCGGGATCCTCGCCCCACAAGTCGTCTCCTGCAGGCTCGGCAAAGAGCGCGTCGTACTCGCTGACATCGACGCCAAGTTCGGTGAGCGCCGTATAGGCGGTGTAGTCCTGCGTTGCGTCGAGCGCGCCGCGATAGAGCACCTTGGCGCGCTCAATGTCGGCGGGGCCGCCCTGGCCCTTGTGCAGCATGCCGGCGAGAGACACGTGTGCGCCGCTGGCGCTGGCCACCTCCATCATCTGTGCTTCGTATGTCGCGTAGGCGTCCATGGCCTGTTCGTCCGTCATGCCCTCGATGTTCGGCTCGGGGAGGGGGGCGAGGCTGGTGGCGGCCACGACGGTTTCGAGAAGCTTGCGCAGGCGCGTGTCGATCTCGGCGTCGACGCCGGCGTGCGTGGCGAAGGAGGATGCGACCTGCAGCGAGACATCGAGCGGGGCGGCCTCTGCGGAGCGGAAGAGAAGGGCCGCAGCTTCGCGGACTTCACCGGGGGTTGGCGCGCCGAGTCCGGACATGCCCATGAAATCGCCGCCGCCCTGCGTGAGCAGGAATGTGCCGAAGGCGAAAGCCGCGTCGGAGTTCTTCGGCGCCTCGGCGCGGAACCAGCCGAGCGCGTCGACTTTCTGCTGGACCGAGCCGGCCGAAAGCTTGTCGAGTTCGAGGATGAGCCTCGCGACGTAGTTGCCGCTGTCGGCAAGCTTCTGTGGCGTATCGGGATCATCGCCCGCGTTCATCAGCAGCGCGGCGGGATGTCCTTCCTCGGCAAGCTCGGCGATGACGGCGTAGAAGTCAGCATCGGCGGGCAGGCCCTGCGGCTCCATGTCGGACAACACGGAGCGCTCGACCAGATGGCCCGGCGTGAAGATCCAGTCGAGATAGGCGCCGACGAACGCCTTGACGTCGCCGCTGGGTGCAAGGGCTGGACGGCTCGCGAGGATTTCGGCGTCAGGAACGATGCGGAAGTCGGAGGGAGCGGTCGCAACCGAAAGGGGCGCGAAGGCAGTCGCCGCGCCCGGCGTCGTGGTGCAGGCGCACAGAGCTAGCGCGGAAATGCCGGCCAGAAAGAAGGCTTTCACGATGAGTCCCCTTGTGCCGCGCGCCAGACGCACACGGCTTTGCGCCTGTGTAGACGGGGCTGCGCCACACTCCAATAGCAATTGGCGCCCGCGTGTGCGGACGCCAATTGGCATGGGTTCAGGAAAGTGTGGCCTAAGCGCGCCAGCGTTCCTAGGCGGATTGAGCGATGCCTTCGGCGCCGCCGCGGACCAGGGCTTCGGCGATCTGCTGTGCGTCGAGCGCGGCCTGGGCCTGCGGGTCGATGCTCACGATCGTCTTCTGCTGGCGGATCGCCTCGCGGACCTTGAGGTCGCGGAGAACGATGCCGGCAAGCGGCGGACGGAAGCCGAGGAAGGTCTGCGAGGCGCGCGCGAGCGCTTCGTAGGTGCGGCGGCCGGCGACGCGGGTGTCGGCCATATTGATGGCGATCCACGGCTGCACGCTGGGGGCGTAGCCACGCAGCACCTTGATGAAGGCATAGGCGTCCGTCATCGAGGTCGGCTCGTCGTTGGCGACGATCACGCAACGGTCGCACGCGCGGGCAAGGCGCATGACATTGTCTTCAATGCCGGCGCCGAGATCGACGAGCACGGTATCGTATTGGAGGGCCAAGGCCGTGAGCGAGGCGGCAAGGCGTGAGGCTTCCTCGGCGGGGAGGCCGGCGAGGGCGCCCGAGCCGGAGCGGCCGGGGAGAACGTCGAAGCCGATTTCCGAACCGGCGCCGCCATTGACCTTGCAGACCGCATCCTCGAGTTCGACCCAGCCGGCGATGACCGCGGCGAGATCTGTTTCAGGCGCGATGCCGAGCTGGACGTCGACGTTGGCCAGGCCAAGATCACCGTCCACAAGAAGTGTGCGGCGGCCCATTTTTGCGAAGCAGGCCGCAAGCGTCGTGGAAAGCCATGTCTTGCCGACGCCGCCTTTTCCGGAGGCGACAGCGATGACGGAGGCGGGCGTCACGCGCGAGCGCTGGACGCCTTTGCCTTCCGATTTTCTCGAACCGAAGTTCATCATCACGCGGCTCCTTTGAGCTGGTCCGCTTCGGGGACGTCGACACCGGACAGGAACAGTCGGGCGATTCGTTCGGACGAAGCAGGCGTCAGCCCACACCGTGCATTTGACGTCAAACCTAGTGAAGCGATGCTTAACCGTGCGGAAGAAATTGCTGCGATTGCACCCCCGCGACGCCGGACCGCATCGATCCGGGTAAGGATGACACGGCGGCAACCCGCCTGCGCAAAGGCGCGGGCGTTGTCCTCGAGTTCCATCGGATGGCCATCGGCGGCCAGGACCAGCACGGGCTCGACATTCATGTAGGAAATCAAGTCGCTGCATCGCTTCATGTCCGCCTCGTCGAGCGGATTGAAGGAGGGGCAGTCGATGACAAGTTTTTGTCCGCGATCGTCTGCATCACGAACCAGCTTCATCAGGTGATCCGGCGAGAGCGCAAAGGTTACCGAGGGCTTAAGCATTAGAGCGGCGAGCCGGGCCACCTGGCCCGACGAATCGAAGTCTGCGGCGACGGGTTCGATCGGATGTTTTCGGTCCGACAGGAAGCGCGCGATCTTGGCGGTGGCCGTTGTCTTGCCCGAGCCGTGCGGACCGACGAGCAGGAGCGACTTCTCCGGCTGCGGTCGCAGGGCGTTGAAGGTGAGGATGCCTTCGATCCCGGCGGCGAGGGCGGCGTGCGGCTCCATGCCGGCGCCAAGACGCGCGCTGGCTTCGGAGACCATGTGGACGAAACCGTCCGGCGCGCCGTGCCAGCGCAGGCTGGAGGAGAGCTGCGAGCGCGTCTCGTCGAACATCGGCCGGACTTCAGCGAATTTCGGCGTCGCGAACTTCGGGCTGAACGATCGCTCGATCGCGGCGCGGATTTCGAAGTATCCGTCGTCTTCGCGCTCGCGAGTTGAGAGGATCACGGCATCCGGACCCATTTCGGCCCGGACCATGGCCATGGTCTCTTCTTCGGTTCGGCCCACGAACATCTTCATTTTCATGGTGGGGCTCCCTTTCTGTACGCGACTAAACGGTTCCGGCTGAACGCAGCCGGGACTTGGGATGGATTTCGTTCTGCGACATCACGATGGTCTGCGGCCTAAACCGTTCGACCAGCGAGCGCACATAGGGGCGCACGGCGGCGGAGGTGAGCAGGACCGGCGTATCGCCCGTCTGGCCTGCGCGCTCAAAGGCGGCGCGGAGGTCGCTGACGAACTGGTGCAGGCGGGATGGTTCGAGCGCGAGCTGACGATCCGCGCCGACGCCGACGAGCGCTTCTGCGAAGGCCTGTTCCCAGTTCGGCGAAAGCGCGACGATGGGCAGGGCGCCGGAGGCGTCGAGGTTGGCGTTGCAGAGCTGGCGGCCAAGGCGCGTGCGGACATGCTCGGTGACGGAGAGCAGGTCGGTGGAGGCGGAGGTCGCTTCCGCGATGGCTTCGAGGATGGTGCCGAAGTCGCGGATCGAGATGCGCTCGCGCAGCAGGTTCTGCAGGATGCGCTGGATGCCGGAGACGGTGATCTGTCCGGGGGTGATGTCGTTGACGAGCGCGCCTTGCGGCTTGGGCAGGTCTTCGATGAGCTGTTTCACCGAACCGAAGGTGAGCAGTTCGGCCATGTTCTCTTTCACGAGTTCAGTGAAGTGCGTCGTGAGAACGGTGGCGGCGTCGACGACGGTGTAGCCCTGGAGCGCGGCGTTCTCTTTCGCCATGTCGTCCACCCAGACGGCGGGCAGGCCGAACACGGGTTCGTTGACCTTCTCGCCGGGGATAGCGGGCGCCGTGCCGGAAGAATCCATCGCGAGATGGAGTTGCGGGCGCAGGCGGCCGCGGCCGGCCACCACTTCCTTGATGAGGATGCGGTAGTCTTCCGAGCCGAGTTCGAGGTTGTCGATGATGCGGACCTGCGGAACGACGAAGCCGAATTCCGATGCGATCTGGCGGCGAACCGCCTTGACCTGGTCGGTGAGCTTGCGGCCCGAGGTCTCGTTGATGAAGCCGAGCAGGCCAAAGCCCAGCTCGATCTTGATCTCGTCGACGGCGAGCGATTCCTGGATCGGGGCTTCGGGGATCGGCTTGGCGCGCTGGGCTGCGGCGACTTCGGCAGCCTTCTCGTCTTCGCGGGCGCCCTGTTTCTGGAAACCGCGCCAGGCGAAGTAGCCAGCAGCGCCAGCAAGGCCGAAGAACGGTATGATCGGCATGCCCGGCAGAAGCCCGGCGAACAGCGCCATGACGGCGGCCATCGAGAGGCTCTGCGGGTTGGTGAAGAGCTGGATGCCGATGGCCTTGTCGGCGGCGCCTTCGACGCCAGCCTTGGACACCAGCATGCCCGCCGCGACCGACACGATCAGGGCGGGAATCTGCGAGACGATACCGTCGCCGATGGTCAGGAGCGTGTAGAATTCTGCAGCCTTTTCGAAGGGCAGGCCTTCCTGCGCGACGCCAATGATCATGCCGCCGATCACGTTGATGAACGTGATCAGGATACCGGCCATGGCGTCGCCACGCACGAATTTCGAGGCGCCGTCCATGGCGCCGTAGAAGTTGCTTTCACCTTCCAGCTCCTTGCGGCGGCGGCGGGCTTCTTCCTCGTTGATCATGCCGGCGGACAGGTCGGCGTCGATCGCCATCTGCTTGCCGGGCATGGCGTCGAGAGTGAAGCGGGCGGCGACTTCGGCGATGCGGCCCGAACCCTTCGTGACGACCACAAAGTTCACGATGATCAGGATGATGAAGACGACGACGCCGATGACGAAGTTGCCGCTCATCACGAAGTTGCCGAAAGCCTGGATGATGCTGCCAGCGGCTTCGGGCCCTTCGTGGCCGTGGGCGAGGATGAGGCGGGTGGTGGCGATGTTGAGCGCGAGACGCAGCAGCGTTGCGAGCAGCAGCACTGTCGGGAAGGCAGAGAATTCGAGCGGCTTCTGGATCAGCAGCGCCGTCATCAGGATGAGGACGGAGAGCGTGATCGACACCGCCAGAAGGAAGTCGAGCAGGAAGGGCGGGATGGGGATGATGAGCATCATCACCAGCGCCATGACGCCAAGACCCAGGGCGTATTCGCCCCGGGCAAACAGCTTGGTCAGCGAATTCCAGTCGAATCCGCCACCGCTGAATGTGGCTGTGCCTGCCTGCGCCATCTAGGATTATCCTGCCGCCCGGGCTTCGCCCGGTGCTGCGACTTCGATGCCGGCATCCTGGTAGGCGCGCAGCTTGTTGCGCAGGGTGCGGATCGAGATGCCGAGAATGTTGGCGGCGTGCGTGCGGTTGCCGAGGCAATGGTCGAGCGTGTGCAGGATCAGATCCTGCTCGACTTCAGCGACCGTCTGGCCGACGCGGTAGGTGGCGCCGTTGATGGCGGCTTCGGCGGCGTTGACCGCGCGCTCGGCCGTTGCGTCGAGGGCGTTCGACTGCGCAACCGGGCGGCCATCGGGCGTGCGCAGGTCGTCGACCTGGATTTCGTCCGAGCGCGCCAGGATGACGGCGCGGTGCATCGCGTTTTCGAGTTCGCGGACGTTGCCGAGCCATGCAGCGGACTGCACGCGCTCACGCGCACCTTGCGACAGGTGGCGGGTGAAGCCGTTGGCGGTGGCGTACTTCTCGATGAAGAACTCGGCCAGCGCCAGCAGGTCCTGTGGGCGCTCGCGCAGCGGCGGGATGTGGAGGTTCATCACGTTGAGGCGGTAAAGCAGATCCTTGCGGAACTCGCCGCGCATGACCGCTTCCTGCAGGATGCGGTTGGATGTTGCGATTATGCGGATGTTGACGGGCACGGGCTTCGAGCCGCCGACGCGGTCGATCTCGCGTTCCTGGATGGCGCGCAGGAGCTTGGCCTGCAGGCGGATGTCCATCTCGCTGATCTCGTCGAGCAGCAGCGTGCCGCCGTCAGCTTCCTCGAACTTGCCGATGCGGCGCGCGACAGCGCCGGTGAAGGCGCCTTTCTCGTGGCCGAAGAGTTCGGACTCGAGGAGGTTCTCCGGGATCGCGGCGCAGTTGACCGAGATGTAAGGCTTCTCGGCGCGTTTCGAGCGCTTGTGGAGATAGCGCGCCATGACCTCTTTTCCGACGCCGCTTTCGCCTGTGATGAGCACGGAGGCGTCGGACGGGGCGATCTGGTCGGCCACGCGACGCAGTTCCATCATCGCGGGGTCGTGCGCGATAAGCGGGCGATCATCGTCCGCAACGGCGGCGAGGACCGCGGCGATCAGTTCCGGATCGGGCGGCAGGGGGATGAACTCGCGCGCGCCGGAACGGATGGCGTTCGCGGCGGTTTCAGGGTTCGCGCCGATGCCGCAGGCGACGACGGGAGCGACGATGCGCTCCTGCTTCATCGCGTTGACGAGGCTGGCGATGTCCTCGTGGACGTCGATCATGACGATGTCGGCGCCGCGGCCCGTGCGCAGCAGCTCCATCGCCGCGCGGGCATCGTGAGCGTGTAGCACCTTGGCGCCCTTGTCGAAGGCGATCTTGGTGGCGGCCGAGAGCTGGCCCGCGAGATTTCCGATGATCAGAACACGCATGGGGTTTCCTCTAGGCGTCCGAATTCTTGATGATTTCCGTCATGGTCACGCCGAGACGGTCATCGACGACGACGACCTCTCCGCGCGCCACGAGGCGTGAGTTCACGTAGATGTCGATGGCTTCGCCGACGCGGCGATCGAGTTCGAGCACGGAACCCGGACCGAGGCGCAGCAGGTCGGAGACTTCGATCGTGGTGCGGCCGATGACGGCCTGCACCGAGACGGGGACATCGAACACGGGCTTGAGGTCGGCGGCGACCTTGTCGCGCATGTCGCCGACTTCGGACTGGCCTGCGTGCTGCGTGAGCATGGCGCGGCCGGGATCACCGCCGCCGGCTAGGTCTGGAAGATTGAGGTCGTTGGTGCTCATGTTCGATACCTACGCGGCGGAGAAGAGTTCGAGTTGCGGTTCGATTGGATCGTCGAGGCGGGCGTTGAGGGCTTTCTCGATGGCGGCCTCGACGGCGTCGCGACTGAAGCCGGTAGAGCCTTCACCCCAGCTCACAGTCCAGTCGCCGGGCCGGGCTTTCGCATCGCCCACGAACTGCAGCGTCGCGCCTATGCCGTGGCGGCGAAGCTGTTCGAGCCGGCGTTCGATCTGCGGAACGGAGTCGGGCGCGACGCTGATGATGACCATCGGGCTACCCTTGAGCTGGCGGACGGCGTTGGCGATGGCGTCGGCGGCGATTGCCTCGCCGTCCTTGTCGAGAGCGGCGCCGGCGATCTTGCGGGCGACGATCATCGCGAGTTCGGCGGCTTCGCGGCGGAGCGTGTCAGCGATGGCCGCGAGCTGGACGTTAACGGGCGAGAGATGCGCGGCGACCTTGTCGACTGAGGCGAAGCCCTTGGCCTCGACGGCCTGGCGTGCGCGCACTTCGCCTTCTGAGCGGGCCTTGGCGGCCAGCTTGTCGGCGTCTTCACGCGACAGATATTTCGGTTCAGGCGCCTTGAGCACCTCGCCGGTGGCTGCGAATTCGGTCTCGAACGCGAAGGGGGTGGGGGAGAAGGTCATCAGTAGATCAGCTCCTCTTCACCGCCGCCTTCGGCGAGCATGATCTCGCCGCGATCGGCGAGCGCCTTCGCGACGACGACCATTTCCTGTTGGGCGGCTTCGACGTCCTTGAGCTTGACTGGGCCCATGGCGGCCATGTCGTCGCGCATGAGCTTGGCGGCGCGCTCGGACATGTTGGACATGAACAGGTTGCGCATCTCGTCGTTCGCGCCCTTCAAGGCGAGGCCGAGCTTGTCCTTGTCGATGCTGCGCAGGAGCGTCTGCACGCCGCCCGGATCGAGCTTGGAGAGATCCTCGAACACGAACATCAGCGAGCGGATGCGATCGGCTGCGTCCCTGTTCTTGTCTTCCAGCAGCGACATGAACCGGCCTTCGGTCTGCCGGTCGAAATTGTTGAAGATGGCGGCCATCTGTTCGTGGCTGTCGCGCTTGGACGTGCGCGCGAGGTTGGTCATGAATTCGGTGCGCAGCGTGGATTCGATCTTTTCCAGAATGTCGCGTTGCACCGGCTCCATGCGCAGCATGCGCTGGATGACTTCGAGTGCGAACTCGGGTGGCAGCGCCGTTAGCACGCGGGCGGAGTGATCGGTCTTGATCTTCGAGAGGATGACCGAGACCGTCTGCGGGTATTCATTCTTGAGGTAGTTGGCGAGGACCTGCTCGTTCACGTTGGCGAGCTTGTCCCACATTGTGCGGCCGGCGGGGCCGCGCAGTTCTTCCATCAGCGCATCGACCTTGTCCTGCGGCAGGAACTGGGTGAGCAGGCGATGCGTCTGGTCATACGAGCCCGTGACGGCGCCGGAGCCGGACAGACGGTTCACGAAATCCTTGATCAGGTACTCGACCGTCTCGGCCTTGACCGGGCCGAGGTTCGACATGGCCCCGGAAATCTCGCGCAGTTCATCGTCGTCGAGACGGTCCCAGACGGGCTTTGCGTCCTCGCCTAGCGCCAGGAGGAGAATGGCCGACTTCTCGGCGCCGTTCAGCGCCTTGACCGCGACGATCGTCTCCTGAATGCGCCGGTTGGTGTCGTTGTGCGTGTCTTCGCGCGTGAGTCCGCCACCCCCTGCCTGAGGGGCCTCAGCCGGCGCGGCGTCCGGCGTGTCGCTGGGCTTGGGAAGGGCGGCGGCCTTGCTCATGCGGCGCGATCCGACGGGTCTTCAGCCATCCATGAGCGGATGATCGAGATCGATTCATCCGGGTGGCTGGCGACGACTTCAGAGATTTTCTTGATCGACGAGACTTTGACCTGACCGGAAATGCGCGCGACGTCGATGCCCGCGTCGAGGCGCTCCGGCTGGGGAATGTCGAAAGAGACCGTCCGGCCTTCGGGCAGGGCGACGGAATGCGTGATGCGATATTCGGTGTTCTGTGTTGCGATCTGGGCCTGGGCTGCCTGGTGCGCGGCGATGGCCTTGGCGCGCTTGGCGCCTTTCAGCTTGGCGATTTCCGGCGGCAGGTCTTCGGCTTCCGGCTTCGACATCAGGCCGCCGACCAGCGGACGCAGCACGAAGAAGACCAGCGCCAGCGCGGTGAGGACGAGGGCGAGGATCTCGCCGATGCGGACAAGGTCGAACTTGTCGAGATCGAACGGGCCGGGCGCCGTGCCGCCGTCAAGCGCTGTGTCGGGGCGCGCGAAGGCGGTGCTTTCAACCGTGACAACGTCGCCGCGCGGTTCGTTGAAGAGAACTGCCGACTTCACCAGCGCGGAGATACGCGCAATTTCTTCCGGCGACCGGTCCTGCCAGGTGGCGGCTGCGCCCTCGGCGCCGGGAACGCGGACCTGGTCGAGTGCAACAGCCACCGACAGGCGCTTGATGGCGCCACCTTCGATGACTTCGGTGCGGACGGTCTTGTTCATTTCATAGTTGGTGGTGGCCGAGGTCCGGTTCGCCGAGCGCTGGCTCTGCGGCTGGGGCGCGGCGACCGGCTGGGCGCCGGTGGGAACGTTGTTAGCGACGGTGGTTTCGTCGCCGGGCGCCATGGAGGTATCGTTCTCGGAATCTTCCGTGGTGGTCTCGGAGCGCGCAACGCGGCTGTCCGGGTCGAACGTTTCCGAGCTTTGCGTGACGCGGTTGAAGTCTGCGTCGATCGAGACGGTGACCTTGGCAGCGCCCGGGCCGGCGATGTTCTCGATCACGTCGAGAACCTTGCGGCGATAGCCTTCTTCCATGGCAGCGCGGCGCTCATCGGCGCCTGAGCCGCCGCCTACGCCTGAACCACTTTCGTCCGAAGCGGCGGCGAGCAGCCGGCCGTTATGGTCGGTGATGGTGACAGCTTCCACGGCAAGGCCGGGCACCTGCGAGGCGATCAGGTTGCGGATGGCGCGCACTTTTTCCGCCGACATGGCGTTGCCGCTAAGTTTCAGGACCACGCCGGCCTTGGGCCGGTCAGCATTCTGTTGAAAAAGCGGCTTGTCGGGGATCGAGAGATGGACCTTGGCCGACTGGACCATGTCGTAGGACGAGATCGAGCGCTCGAGCTCGCCCTCCATGGCGCGGAGTTTCTTGATGTTGAGGACGAACTGGGTCTCGCCCAGGGCATCCGACTTGTCGAAAATTTCCCAACCGACCGACCCGCGCGTGGGCAGGCCCTGTTCGGACAGCATCATCCGGGCGTCTTCGACCTTGGAAGCGTCCACGAAGATCGCGGAGCCGCCGCCTTCGAGCGAGTAGGCAACGCCCGCCGTATCGAGTTTTCCGCTGATTTCGGCGGCTTCCTCGAGATCGAGGCCCGAGAACAGAAGCTTCTTACCGGTCTCGCCGCCCTGGAGCATGATGACGCCAAGGCCGCCGCCGACGAGGGCGACGACGACAAGCGCTGCGGCGATGCGCATGCGGCCCGAGCGGGCCAGCTGTGCGATCAGCCCCTTGGTTTCAGCGGACTCAGGTTCTGCCACGAATACCCCGGAAAAACTGCCTGCTTCGCGCGAAGCAGCTAGGCAGGAATTTCCGGGTACGTGGTAAATGGGTCATTAAGGACCGGGTACGAGAGTGTTAGCGAAACCTTAAAGCGATGCGCCGCCGCCTGACCCCCTCAGGCCCGGCAGCGGCGCTCGTGTTCGCTCAGCTCGTTCGGTCTAACGGTAGTTCTGCAGGCGCGTGGTGCGAAGGCCCTTCACGCCGTGGCGCTCGTACAGGCGCTCCCAGCCGCTGAACTCTTCGCGAGAAATCTCGTAGCGAGCGCAGGCGTCGTCCGCGGTCAGGAGACCGCCATGGACAGCAGCGACCACTTCCGCCTTGCGGCGGGTGACCCAGCGCTGAATCCCCGGAGCGGGGAGGTCGGCGATGGTAATATGGCGTCCGTCCGGCCCCACGACCGCCGGGCCCAGTTCGGCATGGCTCAGCATGGATTGCTCCCTGTTATGCTCGTTCTTTCCAGGGACCATACGGGTCGCGACTTAAGGTGGGCCTCGAGTCGGCCGTACGCTTTTCGGCAAAATTTCATGGAAGTGACGCGCACGCAGAAACCACGATTGATGTGAAGGACGGAGCGGAAAGTGCGCGTGGCGCCCGCAGGCATGGCGTTTTGCTTCAAGCCTGCAGGTTCCATGCGTTTACTCTTCACGCTTGGCTGCGCGCGATTAGCGCTTCAGCCTGATCAGTTCGTCGAGCATTTCGTCGGCGGTCGTGATGATTTTCGATGAGGCCGAGTAGGCGCGCTGGGTCATGATGAGGTTGGAAAACTCTTCAGCGAGATCGACGGTAGAGCTTTCCAGCGCGCGCGCCTTGATGTTGCCCGCGCCGCTGATGCCCGCGCCGCGCATGGAGAGCGCGCCGGCGTTGGGGCCGAGACGATAGACGCCGCCCTGTTCTGCAACGAGGCCATCGGTATTGCCGAAGGTCGCGAGCGGGATCTGGTAGATGCGGCGTGTGAGGCCGTTGGTGAAGATCGCGGTGACGAAGCCGTCATCGTCCACATCGACCGAAGCCAGCGAACCGAACGGCGTGCCGTTGATCTGCGACGTGCCGAGCACGGAATCCGCGTCGTAGTTCGTGAGGCCGCCCGGCGCGCCCGGTCCGCCGAGATCGAGCGAGATGGTTTGCGTGGCGAGGCCCATCGAGGGATCCCATTCCGATCCGCCCGCACCGGTCGCGCCGATGGTGACCGAGGTCGGCAGCGTGGAGTTGGTGGCGTCGAGCTGGCCAAACGGCGTGAAGGAGACGACGCCCGTCGCGAGCTGGCCGTTCACGAACGGCGTGCCGTCGACAACCTGGCCTGCCGGCAGGCTAACTTCCGCGTACCAGGCGTTCGGACCCTGTTTCAGGAACGAGAAGGTCAGCGTGTGAAGGCCGCCCTGGCTGTCATAGACTTGGATCGGAACCTGGAAGTCAGGCGTGACGGCGCCTGAGGCCATGTTGTTGGCCGGGTCGGTCGCATCGTACGTGGCGGCGGCCGTCGAGACTTCATGCGAGGACTGCAGGTTGGCCGAAAGGGACAGGCTGTTAGTGGCCTCGGCGCCGCCGGCGATGCCGGAGACACGGATCGGCTCAAGCGCGTTGAGGTCGGTTGGGTTGGCGTCGACGACGCCTTCGTTGACCGGCCAGCCCTGCAGATAATAGCCAGCTGCGTTCTGCAGATAGCCATCGGCGTCGGGCGTGAATTGTCCGGCGCGGGTGTAATAGTAGGGATCACGAACCGTCGCGTCGTCGCTGCGCGAGCGGACGACGAACATGCCGCCGCCCGAGACCGCAAGGTGTGTGGCGACCGAGGAGGCGACCGTGGAGCCCTGTTCCGTCATGATCGCGCTCGAGCGGGCGGCGGTGCCGCCTGCGGCGTAGGTGGTCGAGCGGTTCTGAGAGGTCAGCAACGCCGTGAAGTCGTTTCGGAGACGCTTGAAGCCGACCGTGTTGACGTTGGCGATGTTGTCCGAGATCGCGGCAAGGGCGCTGGCGTTGGCGCGCATGCCGGACGCACCGGCGAGCATGGCGGAATTGATACTCATGGTCGAAGCTCCCAGGATGCCCGGTCGGGGCATGAACAGTGGCGGGTTGGTTGGCCGCTTTGCGGCCGGACGGCGCGCTTCTGCGCCGGGAGTTCAGGGCAGGTGGTGCGCCTACTGGCGCATCAGCCGCTTGATGTCGGCGTAGGCGAAGACGCCCGAAGGCGTGGTGAGCGCCGGCTCGCCATAAGTGAGGTCGACGCCGGTGATGGTGGTGACCAGCGAGTGGGCGGGCGTCACCTTGGCGCCGTTGGCGTCGGTGGCGACGACGTTGATCCAGTAGGGCTCGCCCTCAGCGGCCTGGCCGCCGGAATTGAGTTCGCCATCCCAGGTAAAGTCGTGTTGGCCGGCCTTCAGTTCGCCGGCCTTGGTGTAGAGCACCTTACCCGCAGCATCGGTGACCGTGACTGACACCTTGGCGGCGTCGGAGGGCAGCGTGTAGCGCCAGTTGACGGGGTCGCCCGTGTATTGCGCGCCGGCCGAGTCGATCTCGGCCTGCTGGCCCAGATAGCCAGACAGCGATGCGCCGGCGTTGGAGTTTGTGGCGGAGATCAGCGTTTCGAGCTGGCTGTTGACGCGGATCTGCTGTTCGACGCCGGAGAACTGCACCAGCTGGTCGGTGAACTGGTTGGAGTCCATCGGCTCGAGCGGATCCTGGTTCTGGATCTGCGCGGTGAGGATGGTGAGGAACGTGTCGAAGTTATCCGACAGGCTGGCCTGTGCGTTCGCGGCCGTGTTGGCCGGGGTCTGCGAAACCGGGACGAATGAGATAGCGCCAGCCATGCGGGATTCCTTCAGGCCACCAGATCAAGCCGCGTGTGACGCCATGGCGTCGCGGCCTGGGATGAAGCGGCTTCTGCCGGCAGGTCGATCGAATTGAAGCTGCGCCAGACGTTGGGCGAAGACGGCGAGCGCGCGTCGCCCTTGCCGGTCTGGGCGTTGTGATTGGAGTCCGAGGCGAGCTGGAACTTCACGCCGCCATCGGCGAGATCGAAGCCAGCATCGGTGAGGGCACGTTCGAGCGCGCGCTGGCCGCGCATGAGATCGGTGAGTGCTGCGCTGTCATGCGCGGCGAGAACGGCGTGGACTTTCTTGTCAGCGCCGACTTCGATGCGGACATCGACGCGGCCGAGTTCCGCCGGATCGAGGCGGACTTCGAAACGCTGGGCGCGGCCATCGAAGCGCTCGATCATGCGCGTGTAGACCTGCACGGTCGTGGCGGGCGCAGCGGCCTGCGCCGGCGTGATGGTCGCGGGCGCGCGCGCTGCTTCGTGCGTGCTGGTGGTCGTGGCGGCGGCCGTAGCGGTTTCGACGGCGGCGGCTTTCTGCTGTGTGGCGGCTGCATCGACAGGAATGTCGGCCTGCACCTGGGCAGCGGCATTGGCCTGCGTGGCCGTGGCGGTCGCGCTGGCGGCGGATGTGTTCGTGGTCGAGGCGGAAGCCTTGGAGGGCTTGTCGCCATCGGCGGGCGCGTGCGCCGACGCGGTCTCGCCATCGATCGCTGGCGTTTCGGCGGTTTCGGCCTGCAGCGCAGGATCGGTCGCCGGTGTGGTCGCGGGCGCGGTGGCGGCGATGGGCGTTGCGGCGGTGGCGGTTGCCGTGGCGGAGGCGGCGGGCGTTGCGCCTTGCGGAAGGCCAGGGGCGATGATGTCCGCGCCGTCCACGGTGGCGCCATCGACGGGCGTTTCCGCGCCATCGGCTTCAGCAACTAAGCCGGTGGCGGGCATGCCGAGCGCACCCGTGGCAGCCGTTTGAGCAGGGGTGATAATGCCGGTGAGGATCGCGGCCGGATCGGCGGCGATCGTGGCGTCGGTGATATCGCTCGTCGCCGTCTCGCCGGTCGTGGACGTGTCGAGGCCGGCGGCTTTGACAGCGACTTGTGTCGTTGCGGCGTTGATGGCGGCGTTCGATGCGGCGTTGGTTGCGGGCTGCGTCGCCTGGCCGTCTGCGTTGGTCGTCTCGGCGAGCATGGTGGCGAACGTGGTGTCGGATGCGCCTTCGTTCTTCGTCGCCGCCTGCTTGCTCGCGGCGGCGCCAGCCGCGGGTGCGGCGGCCTTGGAAGAAAGAATGTCGTTGGTCGAAATCACGCGGCGCCTCAATCACGAAACTCGGGCTCGTCCACGCTGTTGGCGCGACGAGCGTGTAAGAGGCCTGCAACGGACGAGCCATTAACGTTTGCCGCAGAAAGCGCCGGAAAATCGGGCCTTACGTCGTTAATACCCCGCCTGTGATGGAGGCCCGTGCGGCAAGTCTGGCTGGGCAACGCTGCAGATTCTGCCGTGTGCAGACGCTTGGTGTACGGTCGGTAGCGCTTTCGCGCAGGCAGGGCGGTGAAAGCCCGGCTGGCCCGCAACTTGCGTGGTTAACGGCAACGTTGCGGCCAGCTTGCCGGGACGTTCCGGGGCAGAAGCTCCCGCCGCGAAAGTTTCGCGAGTGTATTCAGTAAGATGGAACGATGCCGGTGAAGGCTGACCGTATTGCAGCGGTTAGGCAGGATACGCCCATTGGGCAATTCCTGCCGGGCCGATCGACCACGGAGCCGCGCCTTGTCCATTCAGTCGATCATGGGAACCGGCCTGTCCGCGCTGTTTGCCAACCAGCAGGCGCTGAAGGCTGTTTCGACCAACGTCGCGAACGTGAACACGGTTGGATACTCGCGCCTTGATGTGAACTTCGTCTCGCGGCAGGCGACGGGCGGCCTGTCGGGCGTCTCGGTCGAGGTGACGCGCGTCGCCAACACGTATCTGGCGGCGGCCGAGATGCGCGGGGCGGCGGATGTCTCCGCGGCCGACATTCTTGCGCAGTTCATGGACCGGGCGCAGGGCCTGCTGGGCGATCCTTCGGATTCGTCCTCCGTCTTCGCAACGCTCGATCCGGTGTTCTCGAGCTTTGGTGCACTGGCGGTCGATCCGGCATCGGCGCTGCGCCAGTCGTCGGCGCTGTCCGATCTCAAGACCCTGCTGACGCAGTTGGACACCACCGCGCAGGAGATCGCGGCGTTGCGCGATGAATCCCATGCGCGGATCATTTCCGGCATCGAGGAGGCCAACTCGCTAATGAGCGGGATCGCTCGGCTCAACACCTCTATCCAGCGCGCGACGATTGGCGGCGTTTCGGCGACGGAAGCCGAGACGGAACAGCAGCGCATGCTGGATCGCCTGTCGGAGATCCTCGATATCCGCGTGCAGCCGCGCCAGCTGGGCGGTGTCGAAGTGCGCACGTCGGATGGCATGCTGCTTGTCGACATCGACGCCGCAACGCTTGGCCTGAGCTCCATCTCTAATGGCGAGGCCTATGCCGGTGTAGTGATGATGCCGCCGCGCTCGACCACGGAAGCGGCGATTGATTCACACCTCACGGGTGGCGAACTGAAGGGGCTGCTGCGCGCTCGCGACAAGGAGCTGGTGAACCTGCAGCTCGCCTTCGGGGAATTTGCAGCCGGCGCGGCCGAAGCGCTGAACGCCGCGCACAACACAGGCACATCCGTTCCCGCGCCGACCTCGCTGACCGGACGCAATACCGGCCTGCTGGCGACGGACCAGTTGAACTTCACCGGCGTCACCAACGTCGCCATCGTCGATGCGCAGGGGATGGTAGTGCGCAATTTGCGTATCGATTTTGGCGCGCAGCAGATCCTCGACGACCAGGCAAATGTCACGACCTTTGCGAACTCGATCGGCGATCTCCAGACGGCGCTGGACAGCGCCATGGGCGGGGATGGCCAGGTTTCGTTCGCCAACGGTCAACTCAGCATCGAGGCCTCCGTTCCCGGAAACGGCATCGCGATCCGCGAGGATACGGCGACCCCTTCATCGCGCGCGGGACGCGGGTTCTCGCACACGTTCGGGCTCAACGATCTCGTCACGCAGAGCAGCCCGCTGAGCTACGCGACCGGGCTTTCGGGCACGGACCTGCATGGCTTCACCGCCGGACAGACCGCGACGTTCGCGATGCGCGACACCGATGGAACGATTCTCCGCCGCATCGAATTCACGGTTGGCGCGGGTGCGACGGTGGCCACGCTGCGCGCTGATCTTGATGCGGCGCTGCAAGGCTATGCGCAGACCGCGCTGAGCGCGGACGGACGGCTTACGCTTGTGCCGACTGGCGCCAACGTCGCGCGTGTCGATGTTCTCCAGGACGCCACCGCGCGGGGCGACACAAATATGTCGATGTCGCAGCTGTTCGGTTTTGGCGAGTCGTTGCCGCTGCAGCGTGCCCGCTCGCTCGATATCCGCGACGCGATCGACAGCAACCCGGCGTTGCTCGCGACGGCGCTGGCCGATCTCTCGGGCGCGGCGGCGGGACAGCGCGTGCTGTCGCCGGGCGATGGACGCGGCGCGCTCGCCGTCGAGGCGGCGAGCACGGCTTCGCGCCGGTTCGCCGACGCCGGCGGGCTGACGGGACAGGTGACGTCGATCTCGGACTACGCCGCGCGCCTTGCCGGGCATGCGGGCGTGCGCGCGGAAGCGCTGGAAGCGTCCAAGCTGGCGGCGCAGTCTGTGCGCGACGAAGTGCGTGCGCGCCGGATGGGCGAAGAGGGCGTCAACCTCGATGAGGAGTTGGTGAAGATGACCACCTACCAGCAGGCCTATGCCGCCGCTTCCCGCATGATCCAGGCGGCGCGCGACCTGTACGACATTACGCTGAATATGGTCTGAGGGCTCACGGCATGAACCGCATTTCAACCGCACAAATCCCCGCCGGCTCGCTTGTTGATCTCCAGCGCGCGCAGCGCGAACTGGTCGAGGCTGCACGGCAGAGCTCGGCGCAGACGCGCGCGTCTGACCTCAAGGGCTATGGTCGCGAAGCGCAGACGCTGGTGTCGGCCGAGCGGCTGGCGGCGCGGCTGACGGGCTTCCAGGAGACGACGCGCGAACTTACGACACGGATGCAGATCCAGGACGTGACGCTTGGCCGTGCGGCCGAGGCGGTGAACAAGCTGAAGGATGCGCTGTTCCAGAATATCGGCCTCGACAGCGGCGAGGGCGTGCGCGCCCAGCTTGAAGAAGCGTTCGCCGTGATGAAGGACACGATGAACACCAACCTTGGCGGGCGTTACCTGTTTGGCGGGGTGATGAACGATCGGCCGCCGGTGACCGCAGATACGCTGAGCACGCTGGCCGCCGATCCGCTGACGGATTCGATCGAGCAGGGCGCGCAATCGCAGGTGATGCGTGTTGAGGAAAGCCGCGTTGTTTCCGCCGGGCTTGTGGCGGACGACGTGATCAGCGGCGCGTTTGCTTCTTTGAAGCGGTTGGCCGAGATGGATGAAGGCCCGGATGGCCCGTTTAGCGGCGACCTGACGGCGACGCAGCGTGCGGCGATCCAGGACGAGCTGACGGCGCTCAACAGCGCGTTCGACAACATCCTCAGCCGTCAGGCGGAGAATGGCCGGTTGATGAAGGAAGTCGAGTCGGCCGACAAGCGGCTCACCTCGCGCACTAACGCGCTGGACGAGGCCATTGGCGGCATCGTGAACGTCGATCTCGCCGAGGTCGCGGTGCGGCTGAACCAGGCGCAGTTCGCTTATGAGTCATCCGCCAGCGTGTTCAACGTACTGCGCAACATGTCTCTGCTGAACATGCTCGACTAGGCGCTATCTCACATAGAGCGGCCGATGCGTTGTTCGCCGTTTGGTAGGACGCGGATGCCGTCCAAGCCCTCCCACACCAGCACTTCGCCGCGCGCGGCGATGGCTTGCGCCGCCCAGCTGCGTATCTGGGCGAGGTATGGCTCCTTGCGCCAGGCATCGCGGCGATCCTTGTCGACGTGGATGACGATGCGGTTGGCCTCGAACTTCAAGATCATGCAGCTGTGGCGCGGATCCCATGCGGGCCCAAGCGCCTGATCGAGCACCCAGCCGCAGAAGAAAGTGCGGCAATCGGTGGGGCGGGTGTCGTAGGTTCTGCACCCCTTGCCGATGTTGCAATGCTCGCACCACGTCTGCGCGGGTTTCTTGAGCGCTGGAATGCTGAGCAGCTTGCAGCACGCCGTGCAGCCATCGCACGAACGGCCGGGCGCGAGCGGCGGGACTTCTTCTGGACGCTGCGTTAACTCCGTCATTGGTCTGCAATAGCACACGACAAATCGTGCGCGACAGTGCCTAGCGTAGGGCTTGCGTGGGCGTGGGCGCGTGGCACGCTTGGGCAAACAATAGAAACGCGGGAGAGACGACATGGCCTTTCATGGTGTGACTGTCCGGACAATCGCAGCGTCGCTGCTGGCAATTGCCATGGCGGGATCGGCGCAGGCGCAGATCGCGTGCGAGTCGCTGCAGGGGTTTCGTGCGCCGGATGTGAAGATCACCAAGGCCGCGCCGCTGACGACGCCCGTGCCGGTCTGCAAGGTGGATGGCGTCATCGGCAAGGAGATCAACTTCTCGGTCTGGTTGCCCGAAGCGTGGAACGGCAAGTTCGTGATGGGTGGACAGGGCGGTTTTGCCGGGCGGGTCGACAATCAGGCGCTGAGCCTGCAGGCGCTGCAGAAAGGCTATGCGACGGCGGCGACGGATACAGGGCACTCATCGCCCGCGCGCGGCATCGATGGATCGTGGGCAGCAGGCGATTATGAGCGCGTCGCCAACTACGCTCATGCCGCGACGCACCGCACGTCTGAAGCCGCCAAGGCGCTGGTGAATGCGCGCTATGGCCGTGCAAGCGAGCGTTCGTACTTTGCCGGCTGCTCCAATGGCGGGCGGCAGGCGCTGCAGATGGCGCAGCGCTATCCCACGGATTTCGATGGCATCATCGCGGGCGCGCCGGCGGTCGACTTCCAGGGCATCACGGCGGCGTTCTCCACCATCACGGCGAAGATGTATCCCGACCCCAAGCGGATCGAAACGCCTGTGCTCGACAAGCCGGCGCGCGATATTCTCGCCAAGGCGGTGATGGACAAGTGCGATTCACTTGACGGTCTGAAGGACGGGATCATGAACGATCCGCGTTCGTGCACGTTCGACGTGAAGACCATCCAGTGCAAAAGCGGCAAGAAGGATGGCTGCCTGACGCCGGCGCAGGTTGGCGCGGTCGAGGCGATCGTGAAAGGGCCGATGCTGAACGGTAAGCCGTTCCATGTGGCCTTCCCGTATGGCGGCGAGCAGACCGAGGGCGACTGGGGCACGTGGCTGGCGGGGAGCAAGGATCGTGTGGGCGCGGGACAGCCGAGCCTGGCCTACGGGTTCTCCGCCGAGTTCATGCGCTATTTCGTGAAGGTCGATCCGACATGGGATCATTCGCGCACCAACCTTGCGACGCTTGGGTCCGAGATGAAGTCGGTGCAGATGACGCTGTCGCCGACCAACCCGGACCTGTCGGCTTTCCGCGCGCATGGCGGCAAGCTGCTGATGTATCATGGCTGGTCGGATGCGGCGCTCTCGCCGCTGATGAGCACGCGCTATGTCGACAGCGTCTATGCGTTCGATGCAACGGCGCGCAACGATGTGCGCATGTTCATGCTGCCAGCTGTCGGCCATTGCGCGGGCGGGCCGGGACCGGATCGGGTGGATTATCTCGATGCGCTCGACAAGTGGGTGAGCACCAAGGCCGCGCCGGACGAGTTGACGGCGAACTTTGCGGCGGGCGGTGGACGCAAGCTGTGCGCGTATCCCACGCAGCAGATCTATACCGGCACAGGCGATGGGAAGAGTCCCGAGCATTTCATCTGCAAGGCGCCTTAGCCGCGCCTACACTTGGCATATGAATTGATGTAGCGGAGGGCGATGACCTCGCCTTCCGATTCATTTCCGGCGCCGCCGAACGAGCCGGAGGAATACCTCTGCTGCCACCGGCACTGCAGCCCGTGCATCAAGGACTACTACCGCGAGGCGCTGGCGCGCTGGGAGATCGCCGTGCGGGACGCGGGCGGCGATCCGGAGGCTGTGCTCAAAGCGATGGGGCGCAGCTAAGCGGCTTTTCTATACAAGGCTTGGAACGCGGATGCTTGTGGTCCATTCTTCCTGGCGGTCGGGGGCGGAGGTGAACCCATGACCATGCGCGATATGCTGTCTCTTCCGGCGGTGGCGGCCGTGCTGGCCATCACGGCTTGCGCGGAACCCTCGCGCGAGCCGGTGAGCGTTGCGATGGGCATCAATCCCACGCTGCCGGCGCCGCAGACCTCACTGTTTCCGACGCTGAAAATCGCAGAGGCGGTGCGCTGGTCAGCGGGAGAGAAGCCGGTGACCGTAGAAGGGCTGGCAGTCGCGGCGTTTGCTACCGGGCTCGATCATCCGCGCTGGCTATACGTCTTGCCTAACGGCGATGTGCTGGTGGCTGAGACCAACGCGCCGGATCGGCCGGATGAAGCCGGAGGCATTGTCGGCGCCGTGCAGAAGGATGTGATGACGCGGGCTGGCGCGATTACGGTGTCGGCGAACCGCATCACATTGCTGCGCGACGGTGATGGAGACGGCGTCGCCGAAACGCGCTCGGTTCTGCTTCAGGGACTGAAGTCTCCGTTCGGCATGGCGCTAGCCGGCGGCCGGCTCTACATCGCGAACACGGACGGGGTGGTGAGCGTGCCCTATACGGAGGGCGACACGATGATCGGCGCTACTCCCGTTCCATTGACGGATCTCCCCGCAGGACGACTGAACCGCCACTGGACCAAGTCGCTGATCGCCTCGCGCGATGGGGCGAAGCTTTATGCGACGGTCGGCTCGAACTCGAATGTGGGCGAGAACGGGATCGAGAAGGAAGAAGGCCGCGCGGCGATCTGGGAGATCGACCGGGTGAGCGGCGCGAAGCGCCTGTTTGCGACGGGCCTGCGCAATCCCAACGGCATGGATTGGGAGCCCGAAAGCGGCGCGCTGTGGACGGCGGTGAACGAGCGCGACGAGTTGGGGCACAATCTTGTGCCTGACTACATCACATCGGTGAAGGATGGCGCGTTCTACGGCTGGCCGTGGAGCTATTTCGGGCAAAAGGTTGATGGGCGGGTGAAGCCTGCGCGGCCTGACATGGTGGCCAAGGCGATTGCGCCTGACTATGCGGTGGGCGCGCACACGGCTTCGCTCGGCCTGACGTTTGCGGCGGGGCAGAAGCTGGGACCGCAGTATGCGAGCGGCGCATTCATTGGGCAGCATGGATCGTGGAATCGCGATCCCTATTCCGGCTACAAGGTGATTTTCGTGCCCTTCGCCGGAGGCAAGCCTTCGGGCGATGCGGTAGACGTGCTGACAGGGTTCATCGATGCCGAGAAGGAGGTCGCGTTCGGGCGGCCGGTGGGCGTCGAGATCGGGAAGGATGGATCGCTGCTGGTGGCGGACGATGTCGGTAACGCGATCTGGCGTGTGAGCGGCGTGGGCAAGTGAGGCTGCGTCAGGCCGCCGGTTCTACCGGATAGTGCTCCATGGCGGCTTCGATGGCGTCGAGCGCTGCGGCGACGCGAGCCTTGTGGTTGGCGCCGGCGTGGCGGAGGTAGATGGGCTGGGTGACGGCGAGGTGGCGGATGACGCCGCAGGCGTTGAGGATCAGCGGTGGGATCTCGCGCAGGTCGGTGGTCCAGCCGTCTTCACTGAAATGGAGAAAGGTGTTGCGGAGGTCGACAAGATCGTCGAACGACTCTGTCATCTGGCGCTGTAGCGGCAACTGGAATGGCGGGCGCAGGAAGAACGGATCGCCGACGCGGCGCAGGAGTTCGAGCGGGGAGACGATGCGAGGCTCGCGCACGGCCAGCGGCTGCGGCCCGCGGCGGCCGTTCTTGGTCCAGCGTGTGACGTCGCGGGCGTCCAGGCGCGACATGCCCTTGGTGCCGTACTCGTCGCCGAAATCGAGCGCGCAGAGGCAGGCGTTCTGCACGGCCAGCGTGGTGGAGATGATGAGCCAGCGCCAGGCGCCGTGATCTTCGGCGGCCTTCGCAGCCTGTTCAGCGGCGAACTCGATGCAGGCGAGAAGTTCGCGCGGCTGGTTGGTCTGGAAGTGGTGTTCGGAGGGCGGGTTGGTCATGGGGCGAGGCTAGCGCCGGGAGGCGGGCCTGCGAAGGGCCGGATTTGTGGGGAAAGCCGGCGCCTACCTTTTGCCACGGGGTTGGGGTAGAAGCCGCTCCAACATCAGTTTGCTGCGGGCCTTGAACCCGCTGGAGACACGAACATGACCACCTTGATCGGGCCCCGTGGCGGGCCTGTTGCGCCTGTCGATACTGACTTGCCGGGTTCAGATTGGCCAGTCGCGGACGGGCTTTGCGATTTCTCGAAGCTGAAGAACGTTGACCTGTCGGGGGCGGACCTTGACCTGTTTCCGGGCGATCCGCGGCCGCGTGGGGAGATCCGCGTGGTGGCGGCGATGTCGGGTGGGGTGGATTCCTCCGTTGTCGCGGCGCTGCTGAAGTATGCCGGGTACGATGTGATCGGCGTGACGCTGCAGCTCTACGATCACGGTGCGGCGCTGAAGAAGCAGGGCGCGTGCTGCGCGGGGCAGGACATTCACGATGCGCGTCGTGTGGCGGAAGCGCTGGGCATTCCGCATTACGTACTCGATTACGAAAACCGCTTCCGTCAGCAAGTCATGGAAGACTTCGCGGACACGTATCTCAAAGGTTCGACGCCGATCCCGTGCGTGCGGTGTAACCAGACGACGGGGCATTACATCCGGCGGACGCTGGACGAGCGCGGCCAGGCCGAGCTGTCGCGGGCGGCGGACCCGGATCGCGATCAATCGTACTTCCTGTTCGCGACGACGCGCGCGCAGCTGGACTTCCTGCGCTTCCCGCTGGGCGGGATGAAGAAGCCGGATGTGCGCCGGGCGGCGGCGGCGCTTGGCCTGCAGGTTGCGGCCAAGCCCGACAGCCAGGACATCTGCTTCGTGCCGACGGGCAAGTATTCGGACATCGTGATGAAGCTGCGTCCCGGGGCATCGGCGCCGGGCGAGATCGTGCATATGGATGGCCGCGTGATGGGCCAGCATGACGGCGTGATCCGCTACACGATCGGGCAACGGCGCGGGCTGGGTGTCGCGACGGGCGAACCGCTGTTCGTGACGAAGATCGATGCGCCGAACCGGCGCGTGATCGTGGGGCCACGCGAGGCGCTGCTGACGTCTGCGCTGGCGATTGGCGAGAGCAACTGGCTCGGCGAGGGATCGCTGAACGACGCTTGCGTGGCAGGCGTGCGGGCGCTGGCGCGCGTGCGGTCGACGCGGGCGCCTGTGCCGGGGCGGATGATGCTCATTGATGGCGTACCGGGCTTTGCGTTCGATACTCCTGAAGAAGGCGTGGCGCCGGGACAGGCGTGCGTGCTGTACGCCGCGCCGGATGGGGCGACCGTGCTCGGCGGCGGGTTCATTTCCGCGACGATGAGCGCTGCGCAATGAGGTTGGTAGTCGGCCTCTTGTTGTCGTGCGGCGTGATCGCCTGCGCGGCACGCGACAACCGGCCGGAACCGGGCAACCGCAAAACTTACGAGGGACTTTATCTCTCAGGTTTCGAGGCAAGCATATTCCTTCCGGAAGGCGTCGCAGAACATTGGTGGCTTTCAGGCGATGTCCCACCCGTGCCGGGAAGCGAGCGGAAGGGCCTACCCGGATTGGGCGATGCACTGGTCATGCGAATTGCGGTCGACGGAACTGTTACTGACAAGGGCTTGTGGGGGCACTTGGGTAGTGGGGAGCGCGAATTGACCGTCGCGCGCATTCTGGAAAGAAAGCCCGCAACGCTGGACGAATTTCAACTTGCAAGCTGCAAGCTGCCCTCACCGGAATGGGCAACCAACGAGGACTTGCAGACATCCGACGCTTATTGTGCCGCTCTCAAGAGCCGGCTGAAGTAGGCGGGCGGGGCCGTGAATGCCGGTGGCTTCGTTTTCGCAACCGTGAGCTTGGCCAGCTGACCCACGCGACAGGGGGGAGTTGAATCCTCACGCAGTTGAGAGACACTCGTTCCCAAACAACGGCCTGCCACGTGGCAAGGACCGCAGGGGAGGAGACGGTTTCATGGCGCTGATCCGCCGAAGCTTTGCGTTTGCCTTTATGATCGCAGTCTGCACCGCACCCGCTTTTGCGCAGGCGAAGTATGAGCCGCCACGCACGGCGGAGGGGAAGCCGGACCTGCAGGGGGTGTGGAGCACGGCGACGGCGACGCCGATGGAGCGGCCGAGAGGGTATCCGCTCGTGCTCTCGCGCGAGCAGGCTGCGCAGATCGAGGACGGCACGCTGTTCAACCAGCGGATGAAGACCGAGTCCAATTATGTCGATCCCAATGAGGGCGCGCCGCAGAAGGGGCGCGCCTTGCCGCCGGTTGGGAATTACGATGTGGCCTACACCGATCCGGGATCGCGCATGACGTCGATCGGCGGAGAGCTGCGGTCGTCGTGGGTGGTGTTTCCGGTGGATGGGCGGATACCGGCGTTGACGCCTGAGGGCGTGAAGCTGCGCGATGCGAGTCCCCGTCAGCGTGGGACCGGATATGACAACCCGGAGGAGCGCGGGCTGGGTGAGCGGTGTGTGCTGATGTCGGGCGGGCCTCCGCTGCGGTCTGGGCTCTACAACAACAATGTGCAGATCGTGCAGACGCCGGAGCATGTGATGCTGATGGTGGAGATGGTGCACGATGTGCGCGTCGCGCGCATTGGCGGCGAGCGGCGCGGCGATGGCGTGGAGCAATGGATGGGCGATCCGGTGGCGCGCTGGGAGGGCGACACGCTGGTGATCGAGACGCGCAACATGCATCCCGATCAGCGCGCGGATCGTGTCGTGCTGAGCGCGTCGAGCAGGATCACCGAGCGCTTCACGCGGATATCGGACCGGCAGATGCTGTATCAGTTCGAGGTTGATGATCCGGTGACGTATGCGGGGGTGTGGCGCGGCGAAACGGCGCTGAATCGGCTCGACGAGCAGATGTATGAGTATGCGTGCCACGAGGGCAATTACGGGCTGTTCAACATCCTGTCGGGTGGGCGGGAGAATGATCGCGACGGCATCGGCAATGCGGACAGCCTGAACCGGACGGAATGACGCGCGTCAGTCACCTGTGAATTTGGGATCGCGGCCTTCGAGGAAGGAGGCGATGCCTTCGGCGTAGTCGTCGCTCTGTTGCATGAGGGCGAAGGCTTCGAGGTCGCGGTGGCTGGTGGCCTGGCTGAGCGTGAGAGCGGCGATGTTCACGTCGCGCTTCACCATCTTCACGGCGGAGGGCGGCAACGCGGAGGCCATGCGGGCAAAGGCGACGGCGCGGGCGAGTGTTTCGCCATCTTCCGCGATGGCGTCGGCAAGGCCCCAGCTGAGCGCGATATCGGCGCCGACCATTTCGCAGAGGGCAGCGAGGCGCTTGGCGCGAGCGGGGCCGATGAGTGCGGTCATGCGCGGGATGGAGCCCCAGCTCATGTTCATGCCGCGCGCGACTTCAGGGACGTAGATCGTGGCGGACTTTGCCATGACGCGAAGATCGCACGAGACGGCAAGCGCTGCGCCGCCGCCGACGCACCAGCCATCGATGGCCATGATGGTGATGGCGTCGATCTTTTCCCACGCCTCGCACATGTCGGGGCCGCCGCGCAGGGATATGCGGCGCTGGGCGAGGCCCTGGTCGCGCTGGGCCGAGCGGGCCGGGTCTTTCAGGTCTGCGCCGAGGCTGAAGTTCTGGCCGTTGCCGGTGAGGATGACGGCGGAGACATCGGGGTTGGCGTGGAAGGTGCGCGCGGTTTCGGTGAGCTGGCTGATGGCGTCGAGCGACAGGGCGTTGGCCTTGTTGCCGCGGTCGAAGCGCACGATGGCGATGCGGTCTTGAATCTCGGTGCTGATGTAGGTGTCTGGCATGCGCGTATCCCCTGGTGGTGGGAGTATGCGGCGGAGGAGTAGTTGGCGCCAGTGGAGGTACCTATATCAAGCGGCCATGGCCGAAAGGATTCGCGATGTCTGAGACTGGACCGACCAAGGATGACGGACGTGGCGCGTTCTCGACGGCGGGGCCGGGCGCGGCGGGGAAGACCGGGCTGGAACTGATGCGAGGCGGCATCGGCGCGGATATGAGCGGCCGGCCAGGGATTGGCCGGTCGCTGAACTTCTGGCTGGCCGAGGTGGACGATGGCCGCGTGGTGTTTGAGGGCGAACCCGGGAAGGAGAGCCTCAATCCGCTTGGCATCATTCATGGCGGCTGGATGCTGACGATCATCGACTCGGCCTGCGGCTGCGCGACGATGACGGCTCTGGAGGCGGGCATCGGCTACACGACGCTCGAGACCAAGGTGAACATGGTGCGCGCGATCCAGCCGAACTCCGGCGTTTATCGCTGCGAGGGCGTGCTGCTGGCGCGGGGCCGGCAGATCATCACGTCGGAAGCGAAGGTGATCGGTCCCGACGGCAAGCTGTATGCGCACGGAACGTCGACGTGCATGGTGCTGCGTCCGAAGTCATAGGCGCGACGTCGCGTCGGCATTGTCACAATCGCGCGCTGCGCGAGGCGCATTGCCATTGGTTCGCGCATGCCGTCCCTTTGCGCAGCCAGTTGGGAGATACGTCATGGCCATCATGAAGTCCGAACAAATTCTAAGCGAGTCGCCGAAATCGTTCGAAGACGCGATCCAGATCGCCGTCGCGCGCTTCTCGAAGACGGTTCGCGGCCTGCGTTCGGCGAACGTCAACAACATGTCGACCGTGATCGAGAACGGGAAAATCGTCTCATACCGCGTCAACCTGCAGATCACATTCGAAGTCGAAGAGATCGGCAGCGCGGGCAAGAACGGGAAGAAAAAGAAGCGCTGACCACCTACGGCCCGCCGTCTTCCTCGGGCTCTTCATCGTCGATGTGATCGGCGGGATCGTCGTCATCGCTGCGGCCGTCCGGATCCATGCCGGTTGATTCCAGCACCGTCTGGCTTTCCAGCGGATTGCCGAGCGAGGCGATACGGTCGCGCAGGTGGGAGGAGATACCTTCCATGTCGCTGGTGTTGAAGCGATCGGCCGTGCTGCGGGTTTCCGTTTCCTGCAGCACGAGCATTAGCTGTTCGCGACGGTCGCTGACGCTGATCGAGGTGTCGAAGGCCAGATCATCAATGTCGTCAACCGTTAGCTCCTGCGAGATGCCGGGCATGTCGCCATCGTCACCAAGCGCTATATCGACCGGGCGGACGGTTTCGCCCTCGTGGGTGTGGCGGGTCATTGGCGTGCCTCCGGTCCGTTAGCCGTCAACGCCTTTTCGATGGCGTCGGCGGGCATGTTGGTGAGGTCTTTCGAGACTTCGGCTACGACCTTGTCGGACACTTCCTTGTGCATCGCCTTGCGCAGGTCGCCCATGATCATCGGCGGAGCGGCGATAACGAGCTGCGAATAGTCGCCGCGGTGGGCGGCTGTGTAGAGAACGTCGGCAATCTCCTTGGCGAAGCGGTGCTTCTCCAGCCTGTGCCAGTTGGTTTCCTGCATGGCGCTACGATGTGTGCCCATCGAGGAGAAGGCGCGGCCGGGGCGATCCGTGCCCTGTTCGCCGGTGCGCGGGTTCTCGTGTTGCATCACGTTGACGACTTCGAGATTCGGATAGGTCGCGTCGCCCTCATTGCGGAAGAACAGGGCCTTTTCCCCATCCCCCACCATTACCCATGCGTTGTGGTCGATTCTGACGGCAGTCATCTGCTTCTCCGGGGCGGTTGCTCTTGACCCAACGGTCAAGGGCGGGGGGCGTTCCCGGGGTTACGGCCAGCTTGACGGAATGGGAGGCGGGGAGGATTGTGCCGCGCACAAATCAATAGAAAGGCTTTCCCCATGAGCGCTTCTGATCCCGTGGTCATCGTAGGCATGGCGCGCACGCCGATGGGCGCGATGCTGGGCGAGCTGGCCGGGTTCACGGCCAACGATCTCGGCGCGCTTGCCATCAAGGGCGCGGTCGCGGAAGCAGGCATAAAGGGCGAAGACGTCGAACTGGTCTACATGGGCAACTGCCTGCCGGCCGGACAAGGCCAGGCGCCGGCGCGTCAGGCGGGCATCAAGTCGGGACTGCCCAAAGGCGCGGAGGCCACGACCGTCAACAAGATGTGCGGATCGGGCATGCAGGCGGCCGTGATGGGCCGCGCGGCCATTCTCGCGGGCGATGCCAAGGTGGTTGTGGCGGGCGGCATGGAGAGCATGACCAACGCGCCGCACCTGGTCGACCTCCGCAAGGGTCACAAGTATGGTGCGGCTGCGCTGCGTGATCACATGGCGACGGACGGCCTTGAAGACGCCTACGGCGGCGGCGCGATGGGCAACTATGCCGACATGATCGCGAAAGAATACCAGTTCACGCGCGAGCAGCAGGACGCCTATGCGCTCGAGACGCTGAGCCGTGCGCAGTCGGCCACCAAGGAAGGTCGCTTCAAGCGCGAGATCACGCCCGTGACCGTGAAGGGCAAGAAGGGCGATGTGACGATCGACACCGACGAGCTGCCGCGTCAGGCCATGCCGGAGAAAATCCCGACGCTGCGCCCCGCTTTCTCGAAGGATGGCACGGTCACCGCCGCGAACGCCTCGGGCATTTCCGATGGCGCCGCCGCGCTGGTGCTGATGAAAGAGTCCGAAGCCAAGAAGCGCGGTCTCAAGCCGCTGGCCAGGATCGTGGCGACGGCCGCGCACAGCCATGAGCCGGCCTACTTCACTACGGCCCCGGTGCCGGCGATGAAAAAGGCGCTGGAGAAGGCGGGCTGGAAAGCTTCCGACGTCGATCTCTGGGAGATCAACGAAGCCTTCGCGGTTGTGCCGATGATCGCGATGAAGGAACTTGGCATCACGCACGACAAGGTCAACGTGAACGGCGGCGCCTGCGCCCTCGGCCACCCGATCGGCGCTTCGGGCGCGCGCGTGCTGGTGACGCTGATCAACGCGCTGGAGCAGAAGGGCGCCAAAAAGGGCATGGCGGCGCTCTGCATCGGCGGCGGCGAAGGCATCGCCATGGCGATCGAGCGGGCCTGATCACATGGCTGGCGGTAGCGTTACGAAGGTCCCGAGCGGATCAAAGCTCGGGCTGGGTTTCTCACGCGCTGTGCGTGTGGGCGATCTGGTGTTTGTGTCGGGCTGCGCCCCCATAGCGCCGGATGGCTCGGTGGCGGCGCCGGGCGATGTGAAGGGGCAGACGAAGCGCTGCCTCGAGATCATCGAAGGCGCGCTGGTGCAGGCGGGAGCTGATCTCAAGCATGTGGTGCGCACACGCGTGTTCCTCACCGACATGAGCCGGTGGAAGGAAGCAGGCGAGGCACATGGCGAGGTCTTCAAGGAGATCGAGCCGGCGACGTCTTTCCTCGGCACCAACGCCCTGATCAATCCGGGCTGGCTGGTGGAAGTGGAAGCCGATGCGGTGGTCTCGCGCGGTTGACGGTTCTTCCCGCGCTTGCGGGAAGGCTTTCGCTGTCCTGCGCGTCTGATACTGTCCCGAAAAATCCGGGAGAGTCTCCATGCATAGCTATGATGTCTGCGAGTGCGGATCGCCGCTGCAGCGCGTGGAGCGCGCGACGCCGACGCCGACCGGCGCGGAGGTTGTGCTGCGGGTGATCGCGGCGGGCGTTTGCCACTCCGACCTGCATATCTGGGACGGGTATTACGACATTGGCGGCGGGCAGAAGCTGAAGCTGCAGGATCGCGGTGTGAAACTGCCGCTGACGATGGGGCACGAGAATGTCGGCGAGGTTGTCGCGGTCGGGCCGGACGCAAAAGGCGTCAAGATCGGCGACACGCGCCTGATCCATCCGTGGATGGGATGCGGCGTGTGCGTGGTGTGCCGGCGTGGGGAAGAGAACCTCTGCACCAAGCCCTGCAGTGTGGGCATCCACCGCGGCGGCGGATTTGCGACGCACCTTGTCGTGCCGCATCCGCGCTATCTGTTCGACATCGGCTCGCTGTCGCCTGAGCGTGCAGCCCCGCTGGCGTGTTCGGGCGTGACGGCTTACGGCGCGTTGAAGAAGGTCAGCGATACGCTGGCGGATGAGCCAGTTGTGATGATCGGCGCGGGCGGCGTGGGCCTGATGGCGCTGGCGCTGCACAGGAAGATGGGCGGCAAGAGCGCTATCGTCGTCGATATCGATCCGGTGAAGCGCGAGGCCGCGAAGAAGGCGGGCGCGAGCGTTGTGATAGATGGCGCCGCCAAGGATGTGCTCGATCAGATCCGCGCGGCGACGGGCGGCGGCGCGTGGGCGGTGATCGATTTTGTCGGCGCAGGCGGCACGGTGAAGCTTGGCGTCGATGCGACCATCAAGGGCGGCAAGGTGATCGTCGTCGGCCTGTTCGGCGGCGATGTGACGGTCTCGACGCCGTTCTTCCCGATGAAGGCGCTGACTATCCAGGGCAGCTATGTCGGCAGCCTCAACGAAATTGCCGAACTGCTCGACCTGTTGAACCGCAAGGGCGCGCCGGACGTGCCGGTGGCGACGCGGCCGCTGGAGCAGGTGAATGCGGCGCTCAACGACCTGCGCGATGGCAAGATTGTCGGCCGCGTGGTGATGACGCCTTAGGGGCTTGCATGACAACGGTGCTCGAGGAATTCCGGTTGCAGTCGCGCTTCTGCGCGGACTTCGGATCGCCGTTCATGTCCGAGCTTCTGGCGCGAGGCGCTGACGACATCGAGGTGGGCGGGGCAACTGCCCGGCTGATTGATGGCTGGCCGGGCAATCCGCGCGTGGATGCGGTGTCGCTGCGTTGGGCAGGCGCGCTGCATGCGGCGGTGCTGACGGGGCGGGATGCCGCGCTGGCGGCAGAGTATCCCGATTCACGCTCCGACTGGTCGATGGATCGCGTGTGGCCGCACGCACGCGCGGTTCTGCAGCGCGAGACGGCGTGGGTGCGCGACTTCATGCGCTCGCCGCCGCAGACAAATGAGACGGGTCGGTCAACGGGGCTTGCGTGTGGCTTCATGTGGCTGGCGGAACGTGCGCCGCAGCCGTTCCATCTGCTCGAGCTTGGTGCGAGCGCGGGGCTCAATCTCAACTGGGATCGCTTTGCCTATGCCTATCCGCCGTGGAGACGAGCGGGGGTGGCGGGACCGTTCATGCCGACGGAGGTGAGGGGTGGAGAGCCGCCTGCGTGGCGCGATATCACCATCGCCTCGCGTGCGGCCTGCGACCAGAACCCGCTGGATGCCGCAAATGCCGACGACCGGCTGCGGTTGCGATCCTACATCTGGGCGGACCAGACGGCGCGGCTTGAGCGCCTCAATGCGGCGCTGGATCTTGCGCGGCAAACGGGTTTTAAGGTGGACAAGGCCGATGCTGCTGCGTGGACGCGACAGAAGCTAGCGGGAGACCTGCCGCCCGGCACGACGGTGATCTATCATTCCGTGTTCCTCCAGTATCCGCCGCGCGATGTGCGCGAGGCGATCACGGATGCTATTGCCGAGGCAGGCAGCCGGACCGCACCGGGCAAGCGGCTGGCCTGGCTCCGCTTCGAGCCCGAAGGCATCGTGGGCGGGCCGCATGGCTCTGCGCGCTATGTCTTGCATGCGGTCGTGTGGGATGCGGGCCGGCGAAGCGATGTGACACTGGCCGAAGTCGATCCGCACGGGCGGCATCTGACGTGGCTAGGCTAATTGGGTTGGGTTAGTTAAGCGCGCGTGACGGTCTGCGGCCGGAGAGGCGTGCGGGCCTCGGGCTGCTCATAGGCGCGGCGGGCTTCCGACGCGGAGACGCGCGGCGGTTTGGACTGGCCCAGGATATGGGCGCCAAATGTCGGGGCGAACCAGAGATGTGCTTCGTGGCGGGCGCGGTTGGCCTGCTGTTCGGAAGCGGGTTGGAACTCCTGCTCGGGCGCGCGACGATCCTCGTACCGCTGGCGGCGGTCCTCGAAATGGTACACGTGTGGGGCGGCTTCGACGCGCATGCGACATTAACTGCAAGGCGCGCACCGCGTTGCATTCATCGCCGTGAAATCGCCGGCAGGGTGGTTAACGGCCAGGAATGAGGCGCTGGGCGAGCGCTTCGTGTCCCGCATGGGCGGCCCAGCCGGACGGCGTGCCGTTCCACATGCTGTCGTGTACGGTGAGCGATGCCCCCGCCTTCACAAGTAGAGCGCAAGCGTCGTCATGGCCGTTCAGCGCCGCCTGATGCAGCGCGGTGGAGTGGGCGTGCAGATGCATGCTGCGCAGGTTTGGGTCGGCGCCCGCGTTCAGCAGGGTGCAGACCGCGGAGGCAAGGCCGAGGCTCGCCGTGATAACCAGCGCGTCGGCTTTGGCCGCTGCATCTGATTGCGGAAGCAGGCGTTGCGCGTCGGCGTCCATCCCAAGCGCAAGCGCGGCCGCCAGCGTGACGGCGGCTCCGTGGTGGGTGAGGCGGCGGGCGGCGTCCATCTCACTGTGCGCGACGGTGGAGTCGAGGCCCGACGGATGGGCGCCTCGGCCGATGAGGGCGTCGATCAGCGCGATCTGCACACCGCATTCGCGGGGTATCTTGCCGGTCGCGACCAGCGCGACTGTATAGTCCAGCTGTGATTGGCGTGAGGGCGGGGCGAGCGCGTCGAGGTGATCGGTGATCGCCA